>CAZCCJ010000154.1:0-1009 GCA_964497235.1 uncultured Staphylococcaceae bacterium | reverse complement strand
CAATCTCCACAACTCGTTTTTGGTGGGCGTTCGTGAAGCCGTCCCATCGGTAGCCGGTGACGCCCCCGCCCTCTTCGATGCGCTCCCACGATTCGATGCCGCCGAAACTTTGCCAGTGCTCCAACACGCTTTCGATGTTGCTCTGCGTCTTGCGCCGCTTGTCCCGCAAGGCCGCTTTCTCCTTGGCGGTTGAGGGCTTCGGACTCCACGGCGTTATGCCGGTCGCTCCCATGACTGTTTCGACGGTGCAGCGGTCGGGGTGCTTCACGTCCGATGCCGCGTGACGGTATAGGTGATTGGCTATCCGCCGCCAATCCATGGACACGGCCTTGTGCGGGCTGAACCATTCTCCCGTTGCGGGCACTATCCCCTGGGTTGCCTCTGCGTATTCGAGCAGCGGCAAGGCCTTCGAGGGCTTGTCCCCGGGCTGAAGGTTCAAATGCACTTCGAAGTCCGCGATTTCGCTTGTCGCTTTGCCGTCTTTGTCCTTCGCGAACGTCACGGGTATGTCAGCGTCGAGCATCCTCGTCGGCGTGATGGTGATGTAGTTGCCGAACTTGCCCTCCTTACCGTCCTTCGAGGTCGTTTCGGCCGCGACGTATGAACCCCATAGCTTCAAGATCGTTTCGTAGGCCTCGCGTTTCTCCTTGGCGGCGCGCTTCGGCTTCTTGATGCCAGCCCGCGCCAGAATATCATCGGCCGTGAAGTCCGTTGCGCCGTCGTGGACGATGCTGTTCAGCATGTCGAGCCAGATTCTTTGGCTCGGTAGGAAGTAGCTGGTCACGCGCTCCATTTCGGTTTCGGATACCTTGCCGGTCGATATGTCGAGCTTCGTTGTCGATTTGGCCTTGCCGTTGTCGACCGGTACCGTCTCCCCGTTTGCCCAATCGGCGGGCGTTAACGGTGCCTTGTCCTTGTAGGTGTTGAATATGGTTGCCGTCAACTTGTCCTTGGTGAAGGTCAGCCCGGTGTTCCTTACTCGCTTGCGCCTCGGCTTCTTCGTCAGCTT
>CAZCCJ010000153.1:0-1010 GCA_964497235.1 uncultured Staphylococcaceae bacterium | reverse complement strand
TATAATACCTGTCTTTCGGAGTTGAAATGAAAAAGTAGTGCTAAGTCATAGGTTAAAACCTATGACTCAGCACTTTTTTTATGTCAGTATTTCCAAGAAAATAAGATGTTAATGGAAGTCCAGTTTGATCTGACAGATTCTTTATAAAAGAAGAACTTCGAGTTAAATTTATATATTTTCGGTCGGATATTTTAGCAACTCTGAAATCACGTATAAAATCGAAAATCTCTTCTGTGCTATACTGGTCTTTCAAAATGCGTATCTGCAAAATTCTGGTCAGTAATACTGCGAGATAACAGATAAGGAAATGTCCTGTGATAGTTTCCTGCTTTTGCAGGTATACAGGTCTTGCATCAAGCTGGGATTTCATGATACGAAAAGACTCTTCAATGCGCCAGAGATTATGATAGGCAGCATATATTTCAGAAGCAGCCATATGAATCTCGGAGGTAACGATCATGTTGTAGCCGGCAAGTTTTTTGGCATTTTCAACCGCTTTTTCATTTATTTCAACCTTTACTTTGCCATCTGTTTTTTCACCATTCCTGCTTGTGGAAACAAAGGAAACATACTTGGAACTGTCCCCGTATTCAGATTTTTTTACTTGACTGGCTTTTAGTTTTTTTGCTTTTTCAACCTGCCGGTTTATTTCGCATTTCTGCTTTTCTGCAAGCTTTGGATTGAAGGTAACAATCCGTTTTTCAGTAAGTTTAACAGTACTTTTGTGACCAGCATTATCTGTGTATGAGTATGGAAAGTCGTCTACGCATTCTTTGATACGATACAGAATCGCACCTTTTTTATTTTTTACATCAATATAGTCATTATCAAGCAGAACCCACGTTTTTTCTGCTTCAGGAAGTGTTTTTACGGATTTTGAAAAAATATATCCGTCTCCTGATTTCAGTGCATGAAAAATGTTGTTAAAACAATTGAGTCCTTTGTCGGCGACTTGAATCGTTCTTCCGGAAATCTGATTTCTCTTTTTCAAATCATCAATGATGTTCCGG
>CAZCCJ010000152.1:0-1013 GCA_964497235.1 uncultured Staphylococcaceae bacterium | reverse complement strand
ATCCTCATCTTACGCCAATCCGTCCTTCTCGTCTGCTTCTTGCGAAACCCCTGCCTGATAAATGGAAAATAACTCATGCATTTCGTTCCGCCCGATATGAAACAGATTCGATTTCAGATTAGCCACCGCCGTATGACTCAAGCTCAATACTCTCACAGGAATCATCCGTACCTCAGCCTTCACAGATAGGAATACGCTATGCACTTGTCTGCATTGTAGCAGATGAGCTACAGAAAATACACCGCATTTTATACAGGAAAACGATTGTCGGTCGCGATACTCAAATGTTACTGCGCCACCACCGGGCATAAGCAGTCAGCAGGGATGTCCGTTCCTGTCTGACGGCTGAACAATAACCGCAAAACAGCTCCTTGCGGATGAAGCCTCGCAAGGAGCTGTTCCTACCAGCCAATTATGAAAGTCGATTGTACTGTCTATTCCAGATCTGATCTATTAACCGATTCGTATATAATTCCCGATCAGAATCTGCGGTTCTTTCTGTTCTTAATGCCAAAGTACAGGGCCAGCAGTGCAAGCGCACCTGCTGCCGCTCCGCCCCATACCGCCATGTGACTCTCATCGCCGGTTCCTTCCTGTCCACGAGTTGCACCAAGAACCTCAGGCTCTCTCTCAGCGCCCAAAACCTCTGGCTCCTCAGCAACCGTCTCCGCGACCTCCGGAGCTCTTACTGCGCCCAGAACTGCAGTCGCAGCAGT
Source organism: uncultured Staphylococcaceae bacterium (assembly GCA_964497235.1). Classification (GTDB taxonomy): domain Bacteria; phylum Bacillota_I; class Bacilli_A; order RFN20; family CAG-826; genus UBA4951. The sequence goes on along the minus strand of CAZCCJ010000152.1, from coordinate 297 downwards.
CGATGTGGAAGAGGAGGTATCGGAGCTACCACTCTCGCCACCGCCGGAGCCACTATCAGAAACAGTATAGGTAACTTCCGGCTTATTGAATTCAAGCTCCTTGCCCGTCTGCCCTGCACTATTCTTCGGGGTCAATCTCGCATACTCGTTAGTAGGAACAGAATAAGTGCCCGCTGCGGTATTGCGCTTGACCAACGTGACCTTATAGGAAAGCTGAACAGGTGCAAAATTGGAAACATTCTCATTAATCGTCCAGGTGAACTTATCATCTGTGGAATTGTATTCTACCTTGAAGCG
>CAZCCJ010000151.1:0-1013 GCA_964497235.1 uncultured Staphylococcaceae bacterium | reverse complement strand
TCGCTGAGTGACTTGATGCTATTGGGTGATGTACTCTTTGCCATATTCTATTTAATTTGTTCCGTTGTTCCATGCGTCCGTGTTGCTCCACGGCCTTTCGTTAATCCACATTCCGCTGCCAAAGCAACTGCTGATGGTCTCCCACACGAGCACCGCTCCGTAGTAGACGGCACGGATGGCCTTCTCGCCGAGGTAGCGGGCTTCCATCTGTTTGCCGCGAAGGACGATGCCTGCTTCGGCCGCCCATCTGGGCTTCATGCTGCTTGCGGCTGGCCAAACGAGCCGAAGGCCGTGATAGATGGCGGCGATGGCCTTCTTGCCGTAATACCTGGCGGAGATGTCCTTGCCGCCGAGCCTCATGGTGCCGGGAGCTGGCGTGGTGATTGTCGCCTTCTTGCTCGGGGTAGAGACTAAACGCCAAACGAGCCGCGAGCCGTGATACACAGCGTCCACGGCTCGTTCACCGATGTATCTTGCAAGCAACTGCTTGCCGTTGAGTTTAATCATTCTTCGAGGATGTTGTAATATGTATTTGCGTCAACGGTGCCGGCGGCCACCTTCGCATCATATTCGGATTGAGTGAGGGCGACCATCTTCACTTGGTTGTTCTTCATTTCGTCGGCCAGTGCTGCGCCGCCACAAAGTGTCCAGTTCGTCCAACCGGTGGTCTTCTTGTGGGTTCTTGAATATTCGGCAAACGTGGTGCCTTGCGTTATCTGCCCGTCATCGTTGAGAGTGATGGGGCCACTCGCAACTTGTATGCAATATTCCTGGCCGTTCCATATCGCATACTGCGTGATCGAGATGTTCGCTCCGTCGATCCGCGCCCGCATCAAGCCGGCATATTGTGTTTGTCCCGTCTGGGTGTAGACGGCGTCCAGCTTGGCTTGCAGTTGTGCCTCCTTCGTAGTAGTCCCGTCGATGAAATTGCCAAGATAGATGAACGGGTCGGTCAGCGCGTTGCTGCTTGTGCTGGTACCCGTCAGACGACTCATGATTTCGGTGTCGGCTGC
>CAZCCJ010000150.1:0-1018 GCA_964497235.1 uncultured Staphylococcaceae bacterium | reverse complement strand
TTTTGCTTCGTTCATGAACCAGGCAAGTTCTTCGCCCGTTTTGATTTGATATACGTCGCCTACCTGTTCTGGCTCATCAAGTGTTTTGCCGTCCCACATGTCAAGGGCGCCGCATACGGTAACGCCATCGCGCAGCAAGTTAGTACATTTACCATCGACAAAGTTGTGTTTTTTGGTGGCAGGAATATCTTCTGTCTTTGCGGTGCTGCATGCTGAACAAGTGTAAGTGAGCGTGCCTGTTTCGCTGCAGGTAGGAGGAGTAGTTTCTACGCCGGTGCCCCAGGTATGTTCTGTTTTAATGCTAGTGATAGGTTGCGTTTTTGCTTCGTCGGCAAACTTATCTCCGCATGCATTGCAACTCCAGTATTCAATGTTGCCAGTACCGCAGGCAGGTGCTACTGCATCATGATGAGTGAGTTTAGCGTGCTCACAAGTATTAATGGTGAGTTGAATATTAGGACGATAAGAGGTGGATGTTGTATAACCCGCAGTGCCACCAATTTCTCCATAAGCTTCATTGGAATCACTTCCGCGATACATAACCTTTTTATCTGAACCTGATGTGTAGTTATACTTTAGGCTACTGATGTATTTATCTGCTTTACGATAAATAGCTATAACTAAGTTTTTACCTTCAGTTGTGTCGTATTTAAAAGGTGTTTGAAGCTCGATGGCTTCCCAACCCGTTTTGGATCCTATAGTTTGGGAAGAACTACTATATACTAAAGTGAGATCGTTGGCAGTTAAAGCATTCGCGCTTGTCAAAGCTGTTAAATCAGTGAGTCCCATATATACTTTAAACTCGGTATTAGTAAGTTCTGCAGCCGATGCAACACTAAAAGCAATTTGTGTGATTTTACCTGTTTTTCCAATTTCATTTGCAGTGTAGAGTATCTGTACACCAGCATTTTTGCTGTAGTTGTCGTAAGGGGCAAAATATGTCGAAGAACCACCCTGTCCAATAGTCACCGTTTCATTCGCCAGCGGCTCAAGCACCGCTTCGGCCTCCAGCGCTTCC
>CAZCCJ010000149.1:0-1026 GCA_964497235.1 uncultured Staphylococcaceae bacterium | reverse complement strand
GTAAAATAAAGCTCATACACAGGCTCGGTTATAGCCGTTTCTGCTATTTCTACGATGCAAAGCCCTTCGGTGTTTATCTCCGGTGCAACTGCTTGCATCTGGTTTTCTTTCGATGCGGCATAGCATAAGATAATCATGCCCACGCCGACTAATACGCCGACAAACAGCCGCAGGATTATGTGCCTATCATCGTCATAGCGGCAAGCTATCAGGATTCCGGCTATTATTGCCGCCATCAGGATCGTTAAGGGAATGCTCATGTTTTCTTCTTCCTTTGCTTGATTTTGTTGAAATCACAGTGTTTTTCTTCGCCTTCGCAACATGCTACGCGGATATACTGCCCTGCGTCTTTCTTCTTAGCTTGCGAGTATTCAACGACCTTGTAGCAGTTGCCCTTGCAGAAGTATTCACACATCCTCGATCACCACCTCGATGTAGTCCTCGTTGTGAAAATGCATCTCGACTGCCTTGACATATCTCCTGCTGTCATCGGTGATTACCCTGCCCTTCAAGCCGTCTATAATCATTTTCGCTATGGCAGCATGATTGTCTATGTCCATCCGGTCATTAAAGCCGAAGCTTATCCTTACAGGCTTTTGACATAGCCGGCAACCCTTTGCCGCTGCTATCGTCTGCCAGTGCCAGAATTCCGCGTCTTTCTTGCGTTCCGTCCAGTGCTTGCCCGAATAGTATGCATTCAAGCCGTATTTCTTGCACCATGCGCTCTTGTGCTTCGGATAAGGAATTACAAACCTCATAGCTCCATCTGCCCTTCTATCTGCCTTGCGCCTTCAAGAGCCTTGACCGTGTGGGCAAACGACTTCATGCGTGATTTGTACTGTGCTATCAGCAAGCTTCTTTCCTCTTCGGTTTCGGCGAGCTTATAGCCGCCCTCCGGCAGACCGACAATGAATACGCCCTTGTCTCTAAGAGCTTGTATCTCTTGCCTCACCGACCTGTCCGGTATCTGCCACAGCATCGACAACTGTTGCCGTGATAAGACAACACCTTCGGGAAACTCTCTCA
>CAZCCJ010000148.1:0-1027 GCA_964497235.1 uncultured Staphylococcaceae bacterium | reverse complement strand
GCTCATAACGCAGCGGGGGATATTATCACTGGCGAACTAGAAGGATTATCTGGCGTTGGTCGAAAAGACAATGATAAAGGCGGTGTGACGGTTACTGTTAAAAGTGATGGTAATAGTGGTGGAGATGATTTATTCATAACATACGTCAAGAGTGATGCAGGAGCAGAGATTACATTTCTGCCAGATAGCATAACTAGCATTGGTACAGCTGCGTTTGCCATGCACTATAATATGGCTCTTACAAGTCTTCCATCCGGGGTAACGAGCATTGGAGATTATGCATTTATGTACTGTCCTCGCCTTGCTCTTACAAGTCTTCCATCCGGGGTAACGAGCATTGGAGAGCAAACGTTTTCTGCATGTTCTAGTCTTGCTCTTACAAGTCTTCCGGCGGGATTGACAAGTATTGGTGTAGATGCCTTTTCTGATTGCGAGGGGCTGACATTGACATCATTGCCAGATAACATAACAGATATCGGAGAAAATGCATTTAGTGGATGTAAAAATCTCGCTCTTACAAGTCTTCCGTCTGGGTTAACGAATATTGAAGCAAATACATTTTTTTCATGTACGAATCTGTCGCTGAAATCATTACCAGATGGAGTCACTAATATTGGAGAATATGCATTCTTCGGGTGCAACAATCTTGCGCTGACATCCCTTCCGTCTGCGTTGGAAAGTATCGGAGAATATGCATTCTGTAGTTGCATTAAAATAACCTTTACAAGCATACCGTCTGGAGTGGCAAATATTGATGATAATGCATTTTCTGCATGCACAGGATTGACAGCGCTTACTTTTAAGGGGACTCCAGAGACCATCGGAGCTAAAGCATTTGCATATTGTACCAAACTTACGAACATCTATGTTCCTTGGGCTGAAGGAGCGGTTTCAAATGCACCATGGGGAGCCACAAACGCAACAATTCATTATGATAGTGAGGTATAGAGATGGCAGTAAATAAATTGATTATAGATGATGTTGTCGAACTTGACCTCACGTCCGATACCGTAACAGCTGATACGTT
>CAZCCJ010000147.1:0-1028 GCA_964497235.1 uncultured Staphylococcaceae bacterium | reverse complement strand
CGTTATAGTAAAGTTTGATGAGGTTCTTGCTCGATGTCTCGACTAACGGATAAACGGGGTTGGAAACGGCTTTGACGCCGAGAGATATTCCCGAAGCCATAAGATATTCGAATTCATCTTGGTATGTCAAAAGATTGGCGTTCACTTTTTCTTCTATGTCTTTGTACTTCACTCTTTTTACTTTGTTTTCCATATAACTCGGCAAATAATCGTATATTCTGCGTATCTTCAATTTGTTTAGCTCATCGTATTTCGACGCATCGTCTTTGTAGTAGTCGTAAATAGCCGATTGAGCGTTTCTCATTTTTGCGATATTCCCATCGAGGAACTCTTTGACGACGGCCGGAAGGCCGCCGGAGATCAAATACTCTTTGAACTTTTTCAAAATATACGCATGGATCGAATCTTTGACGGGCGAAAGTTTATTGAAGCAATCGCGTAAATAATCTAAAACGTCACGTCCAACTCCGGAGGCCAATAGAAATTCTTCGAAATCCATCGGGTACATTTTCACTTCCAAAATGCTGCCCATGGGGATGAACTGGTGCTTCAGGGCGATTCCAAGCATCGATCCGCTTGCGACATACCTATATTTGCCCTCCAGCTTCAACGGTTTTAATAGCGACAGCAAGCGCGGATAAACCTGTATCTCATCGATGAAAACGATGGTGTCATTCGCATTGTTTAGCTTATCTCCATAAAGCGCGCTCAGCTGCAAATAAAAGTCTCTTGTCGTCCTTACGTCCTTGAAATTGTTATCGCCGTCGAAATCATCTTGCATATTGACTTCAACATAATTCTGAAAGCGTTTGCTCGCCGTTTCCCTAACGATGAAACTCTTGCCTATTTGCCTGGCGCCAGTTATGACCAAAATGGGATCGGAAGGGTGTTCATAATACTCGTTTAATGTGTTTTCTATCTTTCTATAAAACATAAATTTGTTGTTTTTCCAAACAAATAATAACATCTTTTGATTGTTTTTCCAAAGAAATTTGCCACTATTTTTGTTTGTTTTCCAAAATTCATGC
>CAZCCJ010000146.1:0-1033 GCA_964497235.1 uncultured Staphylococcaceae bacterium | reverse complement strand
ATTCCTTCTCAATCTCCAGAAAAGAAAGAATCTGTTTCTGCATCTCTTCGATATCCCCCAGCTTTTTCTCGATAGAATATAGCGCAACTGCCATCATCATTGTTACTGGGTTCACTGGTATAGTCGTTGTGGTCGATGCAGATAATGGACCTGCTGACTGCAGCTTTGCCATCTTCGGCTTTCCTTCTGCAGTTTTAAGAGCTCCCCAGAAAGTACCGTCTTTCGCCTGCTTCAACGCATCTCCAACAGATTCATTTGCCAAAGTATATAATCCCTGGGCATTGACCGTCATGGTTTCTGTCACTGTTCGAAGTGCTGGTGATAAGGACGCCGCACTTCCACCCAGAGCCGCCAATGATGCAATCGGCACGCTTCTGACCTGTTTATCAGATGCGGTGGAACGTATATCTGTCAACATGTTTTCTGTTGCTTCGAGTATATTCTTATCGTCCTGTCTGGCTGCTACTGCACCAGTTTCCTGTTTTATAATCTCTGCCATACCTTTCTTCCTCTCTCCCTCAGACAATCATGGAAATACATTCTCTGATCTTGCCGTAAAACTGAACTTTTATAATTCAGCTATATTGCAGAATTCTGACTGTTTACAGATTCCACTCTTCTCTCAAACGATCAATAGTCTCATAAGGAAACGTCTCTGCACAGCCTTCATCTTCCTCTAAAAATTCGATAATCTCCTGTGCCAAAGAAATTCCCTGCTTGCTGTGCCGAATCCCATTCTCCATCTGAACCGTATTTCCAGCATCTCTGGCCACCCAAACCTGATCATAAATCTCCAGCTTCTGAATAATCTTGTCTGTTAGAACTGCAAGATTAAACTCATTTTCGTAATCAGGACTTCCCAGCATGCCATATAATGCGCTCAGTTCCCGCATAATAATTGAACTGTTTAGATCCAGTGGCACATAAATGCGGGCATTATCGTCCGGCAGAACTCCGCCTTCTGCCTGCTTCTTCCCCGTTTTTGCCATTTCATACTCGTCAATTTTCAAATAAGGCTCTGCAATCGTTCCCA
>CAZCCJ010000145.1:0-1048 GCA_964497235.1 uncultured Staphylococcaceae bacterium | reverse complement strand
GTACATACTCGCTTTCCTCCTTCTTGATGTCTGCCATATTGAAGTCGGTCTTGCAATAGAACTTGCTGGTCTTGAACTCGTCGCTCTCCTGTATGTTCATGCTGCCGTTCATGCCTGTCTTGGTCGGCACAAAGTCCCTTGCCGTCTGACCACATATCCATCCTGTCGGCATATCCGAAATCTTGGAGGCAGGGACAAGACTGTCCATGTTCTCGTTCAGGTTGATGCTCGTCTTGTCACGGTCGATGGTCACGCCTTTCTTCAGTTGCACCACCTTGCCGAAGATGTCGGAGGACAACCATTCGAGCGTTTCCTTGCTTCGTGCTGAACCGCTCACCACATTGCCAACGGTGGTGATAATCTTCTGCATACCTACCTTTCCGTAGTCGGCTTCCAACTGCGGCAACTCCTGAAAGCCCAGGGCTACGCTCACCTTGTTGCTTCGGGCTGTGCCTATCAGACGGTCTATCTTGTGGAAGTAGAGAGTCGGCAACTCGTCCACGATGATACTTACTGGGATGTTCTTGCCCTGTCCTGTGTTCACTCGTGTCACCAAGCGGTTGAGGATAAGGGCGTTCAATGCTCCGATGATACTCTCCATCTCTGGATCATTGGCTATCAGCAGATAGCTTGGGTTTTTCGGGTCGCTGACCTTCAAGTCGAAGTCATCACCATCCTTGTGGAATATCCAATAGCTTTCTTTGGTGGCAAGGCGTGAGGTATAGACACGCAGGGTGCCTATCATGCCTTCCAGTTGCTCCATCGCCTTGTTCTTCAAGGCGGTTTGGAATGGTCCAAGTAATGGAGCCACCTCATTGTCGGTCTCCAGCACGTTGAAGATGGTCTGGTAACTCTCGTTCAGAAAACTGAGGATATGGGGCATGTCGCTGTACTTGCCCAACCAATAGGCGGGCTCCACCTCTTGCCCTGCATGGTTGAACACCCTGCCTGTTGGCTTCATCTGCATGGTCTTGGTGTCCAACACTTTCTCTGCTATCAGCATCTTGCCGTCCTTGTCGTAAGGCTCTTTGCCGTAGTTGACAAAGAA
>CAZCCJ010000144.1:0-1072 GCA_964497235.1 uncultured Staphylococcaceae bacterium | reverse complement strand
CCTGAGGCAGCCATCCTGCATTGGAATCCTGATTGATAATTCCGATCTTACCGGAGCCCTTGGGAACCTCCCAGACAATGGTAAAGAATGCAACCAGCTGTGTTGCAATATAATTCATCATCAAAGTAAACAAGGTTTCGTTTGTATTCCATTTTGCCTTAAAAATAGCTGGCAAAAATCCCCAGAAAGCTCCCGCAGCAACACTGGTCACAATCATCAGTAAGATTACAAGCCAGTTTGGCAGCTTATCTCCAAGGCAGATCATGCAGGCTGCAGTGGCAAGACCCCCAACCAATACCTGACCTTCTCCGCCGATATTCCAGAACTTCATACGAAAGGCAGGGGTAAGGGCAAGAGCTATCAATAGCAGAATGGAAACATTCTGGAAGGTGATCCATGTTTTACGAGCAGATCCAAATGCGCCCACGATCATGGATTTATATACTTCCACAGGATTAATTCCCGTGGTGATGGTTGTAATTACGCCACAAAGTATTAAAGCCAGGGCAATGGCTATCGCCCGAATTCCCATAGATCGATACCAGGGAAGTGCCTCTCGCTTTACAATATGAAAAAGGGGCTCTTTATTTTTCTCCTTCATGAAGCTCTTTACCTCCCACTCTGGTCATCATCATACCAACCGTATTTTTATCTGTTGTTCTGGCATCTACAATTCCACTGACCTGCCCGCCACACAGAACCATGATCCGGTCTGATAACTCAAGCAAAACATCCAGATCCTCTCCTACAAAGATGACGGCTACGCCTTTCTTTTTTTGCTCGTTAAGCAGCTCATAAATCGTATAGGAGGAATTAATATCAAGTCCACGAACCGCATAGGCAGTTAACAATACTGTCGGAGCAGATGCAATTTCACGACCAACCAAGACCTTTTGAACATTTCCACCGGATAACTGACGAATCGGAGTAGAAATATCCGGAGTAACAACCTCGAGATTTTCCACAACCTCTGTAGCCAGCTGCTTGGGCTGCTTTCGATCCGTAAATGGTGAATGCCCCTGACGGAAGGAACGAAGCATCATGTTGTCCGTTAAATCCATATTTCCTACCA
>CAZCCJ010000143.1:0-1080 GCA_964497235.1 uncultured Staphylococcaceae bacterium | reverse complement strand
GAGAGCCATAAGGAATCTGGTGGACGGTGTAGACCATGCCGAAGATGATGTAGGTGACGGTGGCATAGACCATCGTGCCGACCGAGCCCATCGCGCTAGCCATTCCAGGCCAAGGTAGGAACATCAAGATGGTCGCGAGGCAAAGTGGGATAGCCACCCACTTCATCCAAGGACGATAACGCCCATCCTTCCCTGGGCGTCTAATGTCGACGATACGTCCCATCATCGGGTCGTTGATTGCGTCCCACACACGGGCGACGATGAACATGATCATGATGAACAAAGGGGTTAAGCCCAAGATGTCCGTGTAATACTTCTGCAAAATCGTCGTGACCGTCGAGAAGCAAAGGCAGCCGGCAAAATCGCCCAAGGCGTAGCCGATATAGTCTTTTCCTTGCAACCCGGAAGTTTGGGAAATGTAAGAACGGTCGGTCTTAGTTTCCACTTTTGTTTCTTCTTCCATATCTGAAAAAGCCTTTCGTTTTGATAAGTATAAACAAGTTGGAAGCGCTTTCCTAGTAGTTTTTTAACTCGCTTAAAAAATTAATTCCGAAGTCCTTGGGTAAGATTGCTAGGCGTTTTATTCATGCATGCGCGTGTGAGCGTGCCATATGTTATTATGAGGTAAGAGGAGGTCTACGCCGCCCTCGACTTCACGCGCCCCCTCGAGAAGCTCTCGGAGGACCATGGCATAGAGATCGGCTACCGACCCACCCATCGGATCCTGACGGAGGCGAAAAAAGCGCGAAGCGAACAAAGAGAACAGAGTTAATTAACTGCTTTAATTAATTGTGGGAAAAAACTCGCCCCTAGATTATCATTTTACAAAGCACTACATCTCTTTTAGAAAGGGCGAACCTATGGGCGAAGAGAAATCAATCAAGACAGTGACAACCTCCACATCTTTAGGAACAATCAAAGGCGTAGAAGAAGAAAATTGTTATGCCTATTTAGGCATTCCTTACGCGAAAGCCGAACGTTTTGCCTATGCGAAAGAAGTCGACGGCTTAGGTGAGGAATTCGATGCGACACATTTTGGGGATGCCTGTATTCAGAAGCGTTGCTGGTACGCCCATCTCG
>CAZCCJ010000142.1:0-1094 GCA_964497235.1 uncultured Staphylococcaceae bacterium | reverse complement strand
TTGCTTAATTATAGACTATATCTTTAATTTAATCTAAATATTTAAATATAAATCCCCCTGCTGTTTTCCGGGTACCTTTTAAAACACCTCTAGCTCCTGAAAAATTTTTAGTACATTCAGTTACAGTATTATATGTGCATACTAAATTACCTTCTAAATCATATTGAGCTACTTTTCTAGCAACTCCTTTTAATTTTGTGGGAGGGATAGATTCTAATTTTTCTAATCTCCATTGATACCCACCAAAAGTATGTTGTAATCGAATTGCAGCTGATAACCCTCCAGCACGGACTTTTATAGCTCTTTCCGCTGAAGCACAATTTGAATATTCAGCAATATACTTTCCTTCTAAAGAATATTGATAAACTTTTATATATTTTAAAGATTTTTTTCTAGCTTTATCATAGCGTTGTTCATAAGTATATAAAAAATGTTTATTATTGCATTTAATACCTAAAATGCAACTTCTATGAATATTAGAAGTACTAGTATTATTAACTCTAGCGGCATCTGTTACTTTATCATAACAACAATCATACTCTCCTGTTTCTGAGTATTGAAATACTGGTCTAAAAACTTTATTAGCAGTTTTATATTCTGATAAATTTAATTTATCATATTTTTCTTCAGACCAAAAATATCCTGCGGCTTTAGTTTTAGTATGGATAGCTCTTTTTATAGTAGTATATCCTCTATGAACAGCTCTTGCTGCTTGCTGTTGAGAATTATACTTTGTTATATATTCACCAGATAATGAATATTGATAACACTTTTTTGACATTCCAGCTATATCTCCCCCAATGCCTCCTAACACCATATTATAAACATCTTTTCTTTGTAAAAATGTTTTATTTACTAAACAAGCTTCTAAAAAATAAGCATCTGAATCTTTAGTAAACACTTTCAAAACTGTTCTTCTAAAGTTATTTGGGCCATATTTTTGTACAGCTCTTTGAAACACTGTTTTAGGTTTATTATATGTACTAGGTTGATTAACATACACTCCGCAACCTATATAACCATCAAATTTATTAGCATTTTCAGTTATATGTACTCCAATATATATTTTACCATTTACTTTATTAGTAGTACAA
>CAZCCJ010000141.1:0-1103 GCA_964497235.1 uncultured Staphylococcaceae bacterium | reverse complement strand
ACATCGTCGATATCGCTTATCTTAATGCGGATAGGGAGATCATCGATAGGATTTACGTTCCATGGGACGAGAGTGGAGACGATGAGGAAAACGGCTATTCAAAGAGCGAAATCGATGTGGATGGGAATTTGGTCATCGATATTAGAAAATAATTCAAGTGGTAGTGTAAAACCTTAAACACTCATGGTTCCAGCGATATACGAGTAGGAAAGACGTAATTGATCGTTTTTTAAGACCGTGGGAGGAAACGGTTTGTTTGAAAATCAAAGGAATTAGTCGGCGAGGGAAACACGTTTCAGCATTGAGCCGAGATAAGCGAGCATCTGCTCTCGGGGCAATCGACCGAGCTCTCGATGGAAACGGTGAGGAAGCTCGTCTCCAAGCTGGACAAAGGCGCGGAGGCGTTCCGGAGCCGCCCCCTGCTCGGATGCGTCGTCGTCTTCATGGACGGCACTTACGTCCCGTTGAAGAGAAGCTATAGCGAGACCTCGTCGGTCTCGAAGGAATGCATCGAGGAGGTGGCCATAGGGGTGACGGGCGACGGGCGACGGCAGGTTTTGGATTTTCGGGCCGCGCCCCAAGAGGGCGCCGGCAATTGGTCGGATTTCCTGGAATCCCTCAAAAAGAGGGGGATCGGCGAGCCGAAGCTGTTCGTGACGGACGGGCTTCGGGGGATGCCCGGCGCCATCGCCGAATCGTTCCCGTCGGCGAAGAGGCGTCTTTGCCTCGTCCGCGTCCAGAGGAACATATCCAAAGCGGTCAGGATCCGCGACAGGAAGCGCATCATGGAGGACTTCAGGGGGCGTCTACACCAAAGCGTCCAGGAAAGAATGCGACGAGGCCTTCGAGGAATTCGCGTCCAAGTGGTCGAAGCCGTACCCAAGGCTGGTCCTGTCCTTGGCCGAGAAGCGGGATTCGATGTTCCTATTCTACGAATTCCCAAAGCCGATGTGGCGAGCGGTCTACACCTCGAACGCGGCCGAGCCCCTCGATTCCGTGGCCAAAAGGAAGACGATGGCGAGGATACAGTACAACTCGGAGGATTCGACGCTCCTCCTGGACGAGGGGAAGATCGCCGAGGAGAGGAAATGGGCCGGATACAT
>CAZCCJ010000140.1:0-1105 GCA_964497235.1 uncultured Staphylococcaceae bacterium | reverse complement strand
TTGCAATGAAGTGTCTGCACCTTTACGCTCGCTAGTCTCTGTTTCGATTGCAGTTTGAAGTTCAGCATCTTTCGTTTGTCTTGTAGTCGCCTCGTCTGAGTCGGCTTGAATTCTAGCATCGGTTTCGGCTGTAACCTTTGCAGATATAACATCGTCCTGCTTTAGCCTTTCTGCTGCTTCCTTTGTGTCGCCGTCCTCTATTGCCTGAGTAAGACCATTGTAAATTTGCTTAGTCAAATTTATGAGTGTTTTAGTGCTATTATCAGTCATTAGTTGCATATATTTTTGCCTCCTTCCTTCTAGACTTGTTTGGGATATACATACGACACACTCGGCGACTTCTCGGATGTACTCCATGATGTATCTAGATGCATAGTCGTGATCACTTCGTTATTGAGTAGGTGAGTAACTGTTACATCGTTTTCTTTTGATACGAATACATATCCCCATTGTCCATCTGCCGTAATTTCAATATAGCTGTCATCAGGGTTTGTGTATGTTAGCTGCAAGTCGCTAGTCGGTATATTAGTGAGTAGCGTAGTTATATATTTCTCTTGTCCACTCGACAGTATTAAATTTTCGCCTGCCATGAAGAAGTAATACACTGGTGTTGTCGGTACCTCGCCCCACCATGCTTTTATCTGTGCCTCTGTAATCTCCACTGCATCAAAACTAGCTCCTAACTGCTCCCATGCTCCGTTTATATAAATATACTGTTCTAATTGGTTATCGGCATTTCTTAGACAATATATTTTGCCGTCCTCTCCAGAAGCTGGCAAAGTGTCAACTATAATGAATTGGATCTGAGACACTTTGGCAAGGGCTGTCTTAATTTTCTCGTCGCACTTTGCAAGATTTTCATTAAGTGCTTGAGTAAGTAGTATATTCGCAGTTTTGTTATTTACTACTGTTACATTATCGACTTGTACATCATGGACTTTACATATCACTGAGCTGTCTAGTATAGCGTTTCTGTTGCTATCTGCTACGCTTCGTCCATCAAGTATGACATCCTTAATCTTAGCATCAACCTCATGACACAAATGCTCGACAGAAGTCTCGATTGCCTTTACTTCCACATCCTTCTTGTCAAGTCTAATGTCCT
>CAZCCJ010000139.1:0-1141 GCA_964497235.1 uncultured Staphylococcaceae bacterium | reverse complement strand
TGTTGGGCGCGGAGACGTCGCAGACGGATGAAACCGTGACGTGGCGGCTCGACTGCCCGGGACCGCTTGGCGGCTTCCTCGTGGAATGCACGGAGACCGGCGCGCTGCGCGGCTACACGAAGAAGAAGGTGCTCGATGACTTCGACGGCCTTGGAACGCCACAGGATGTGAAGGCGTTGGGCGACTCGGGACGCTTCGAGGTCATCCGCTCGATTCCGGGCGCGATTCTCTCCAGCGGCGCCGTGGCGACCACGTGGAAGGGGAGGGCATTCGCCGCCGGACTCGACGCCTATTTCGCGCAGTCTCTGCAGCGACGCGTGCGCACGGCACTGGCGGCGGCGGCGGGCGACGACGGTGTGCCCGTCTATGCGCGCGGGCTGCTCGTGGAATGTCCGCCCGACGGCGACGCGGAGGTTTTTGCGCACGTGGCCGACGTGTTCGCACGTGGCGCGGCGGCGAAGGCGCTGGGCGTGGGAGCGGCGTCGCCGCGCACACTGCTCGGCAAGCTGGGGATTCCCCATGCGGAAATTCGCCGTACGCGACCGCTGCGTTTCGCGTGTCACTGCAGCGCCGAACGCGCACAGGCGCTTCTTGCCTCGCTGCCGACCGAAGACCGCGCCCATCTTCCGCCCACGCTCGACATTACCTGCCAGATGTGCGGTCGCACTTGGACGGTGCCCACGTCAAAGGAGGCTCCTCCGTTCAGTCGTTGAGGCGGAAGGTGAGCGTGAGGCGCGCGACGGCGGAGACGGGCTTGCCATCGCGCTTCGCGGGCTTGAACGTGGCGCGGCGCGCCGCCGCCTCGGCCGCCTTCTCGAGCGCGGGGAAGCCGCAGCTCGCCACCACGCGCACGGTTTCGACCCGACCCCGCGCGTTTACCACGAGCTCGAGCGTGACGTCGCCCTGTTCGCCGCGCTTGCGCGCTTCCTCCGGATACTTCGGCTTGAAGATGCGCTGCGCCTTCGGCGGTGCGTCCACGCGCGCCTGCACGGGCGCGGGCGCCGCCGCCACCGCGGGAGACGGCGTGGACGGCGCCGGCGTTGTTTTCTTCGGCGGTTCGGGCGGTGGCGTCTTCGGCGGTTCCTTTTGCGGTTCGGGTAGTGGCTCGGGCGGGCGTTCCGTTTCGGGGGCGTCGGGTTCG
>CAZCCJ010000138.1:0-1149 GCA_964497235.1 uncultured Staphylococcaceae bacterium | reverse complement strand
CTGTATCGTTTGATACAGAAGTTGAAGCATCAACCGAAGCTGAAGAGGCGCTTGCTGCACTCGATGAAGCAGATGAAACACTCTTTGAAGTGCTTGCCTGCGCGGATACGCTTGCAGAGGCACTGGTACTTGTTTCGCTTCTTGAACATTGTGTTGCGCACACCACAACAATAATCACCAGCACCATGGCAAGTACCACACATAGCGCAATCACTACTTTCTTGTTTGGTGTTTTCATTGTGCACTCCCCTTCTTTTGAGCGGGCTGTTTCTTTTTTCTTACAATACAAATTATCGCCGCTCCTACCGCCAAAGCACACCCAAAAGCAAGCAGCGCAATCGTAAATGCGGCATCTCCTGTTTGTGGCAACCAGCTGCCCAGTGCGCCAAAGCTGCCGTTTTTAAGCAGGTAAGAAAAGCTAACGCCAAACGTATCAATAACGGTGGTGGTTACTTTGTCTTCATCGTCATCGTCTAAGCCGCCAATGCTTCCCTCGCGGTTTGCCCAGTTGCGCGTAATGTGCGAGGTTGCCGTGTTGGGAATTACCGTTCCCACTGAAAGCTCGTGCGTGGCGCGTACCATATAAGTGAAAGGTTCTGTTGTAGTAAAGCCCTGTTCTACCGCACCGTAATACAAGCAAATGCCCGTTATATATTCGTCTGCCTCAAGGCCTAAGTCGTTAACTTCAATGGTTTGACTTTGTGTGGAAGAGAAGGCACCAACATACCGCCAGCCTGTGCCATCAAAACGGCTTGACCCATCGCAAAGCGTCCACTCATGCAAATCGGTTTCCACCACAGGCATCCATGAGTCAGCCGCGGACTTATTCGTGCGAATAAGAAGCCACAAGCCATCTTTACTGTCGTTTTGAACAACAGGGGTTTTAATGCGGGTAACGCGCAAATCGTAAGGGCTTGCCGTCATGTTCAGTTCGTCTACTACCCAATACTCATCGGCATAGGTGTTGGTGTTTCCATTATCAAAACCTACCGTGTATTTATATTCCTCTTCGCCAATGTTTGATTTACCAGTTCCCTCTTCCGTTTGAGTTTGATAGGCAAACCCTGCACTGGTAACATCGATGGTAGATTTATCCACATTCGTCTCAATGCGAATGAGTTCATCTTCCCAGGTTTGCAAGGTAGCAGG
>CAZCCJ010000137.1:0-1184 GCA_964497235.1 uncultured Staphylococcaceae bacterium | reverse complement strand
TATGAATTAGACTGCCAAAGGTTTATCAGCAACTACTAAGGATACTTCTTTAAAAGCTATTCCCTCTGTTTCTTCTTATTTAAATAATTTATGGTTTGGTAGTGATACACCAGATTGGGCATTATTTCAAAAAAATGATGTTGCTAAAAATGGTGTTTATGATATTGCTATTAGATAGGCTAAATTAAAGGCCGGTTTACAGAGATTAAAGAATGAATTGACTACTAATGGCGCTAAATATAATTGGGATGGTGTTGATAAAAATGCCTATTTTTAGAATTTAGATAATGCTATTAGCTCTTCCAATATTGCTTCTTACGCACCATTAGGTTTAAATAGTGAATATTTAAATAATGTTTTAGCTACTAAGGATTTAACATCTGCTACTTACAATACTGAATTACCTACGCAACCTGTTGATGAGAATGCTTCTACAGTGGCTTCTCTTTCTGATGATGCTAAAGCTTTATATAATATGATGACTCCTGAATAGAAGGCACAATATATAAAGAATATTAAGACCCGAATGTCTATGTCAGCAGAAGATGTATTAGCATAGTAGCGAGCTGATATTGATGATGCATAGAAAAAAAAGGAAGATGCATAGAAAAAAAAGGAAGATGCAAATTTTATGGATTGGTTAAAATCTACTAATCATTATTCACCAAAAGCTTAGTATACGTCTGATGTATCCGCTAGAATACTAGTTGATGACCAAAAGCACCCATAGACGACAAGCATAAGGCAGTATGGTTATTATTAGAACCAATATGAAATGACTAACTAGGAATGGAATAACTTTATAAAAGGGGATCTAGATAACAATACAGGTAACAGGTATACGTTATCGAATGTAAAAAGAAGTGCTTATCTTAATGGTAACTCAACCTAGATAAATATAAAGAATAAACTAGATTGGCTCAATTATAATTTTAATGTCTTATAGGCGAAAGGATAGCTTAAAAAAATAGGAGACGATGTATCTTCTTTCGTAGGGGCCCCTAACGGTACTGTATGGAGAATAAGAAACTCTAAAAGAGCCTCTGATGGCACTTGGATGTATATGCGTAAAAGAGGAAATAACCTTGAATTTTATAGAAGTAAATCTTGGAGTGATTTACGAGGTGATTATTAGAACTCTAAAAAAGTGCCAAAATAGTAGTTTGGAGGATAGGTCGGTAATG
>CAZCCJ010000136.1:0-1191 GCA_964497235.1 uncultured Staphylococcaceae bacterium | reverse complement strand
GAGGGAGGGGTCGGATTTGCCGAAGGCAAAGCCGGAGTCCCCCCATCTCCACCACGGATTCAAAGCCCGTTCTAACGAACGGGCTTTTTGCTGCCGCTGCGCGCGAACTGGGCGGGTGCCTAGGCGCTTGACGCTTCGCTCGTCGGGCACTGCGTGTATGGACATACACTTGGCCCTCCGCCGCGCCTATCCACTCCGCCGATTTCGCGCTCGCTGTCTTACCACGGGCGACCTGTATGACAAAGAACGAACCTGCTTTTTTGTACTTACCGGTCAGTCCTAGCGGGGGGACTCGAACCCCCGCTAGGACTCAATAAGCCATTCGTTGCACTTATACGGCAACTTCTACTTTCATACCTAGGGCGTTGATAACCTTTTGGACCGTTGCAAAAGAAGGGTTCCCTGTAGGTGAAAGCGCCTTGTAAAGACCATCACGGGAAATACCAGTTTCGCGAGCAAGTTGTGTCATGCCTTTTGCGCGTGCGATATCTCCCAAAGCAGCAGATAATACCGCTGGGTCACCATCTTCAAGTGCAGCATTAAGATATGCTGCCATATCTGCTTCGGTTTCCAGATATTCTGTTACATCGTATGCTTTAGCTGTTTTCATAATCATCGCCCACTACTCATATTCCTTGCTCAGTGCTTTCGCCCGTTCTATATCTTTTTGCTGCGTTGATTTGTTTCCTCCAATAAGCAGCAAGATAATTTCATTTCCTCTTTGCGTAAAATACACGCGATACCCCGGGCCGTAGTCAATTCGCAATTCCGATATACCGTTGCCTACAGATTTTGCATCACCAAAATTTCCCGTAATTTCAAGGCGCCTGATACGCACATTGATTCGGGCTTTTGCGTTTGTATCTTTTAAACGCTTGAGCCATTTGGAAAATTCATCTGTTTGCCGAATTTCTATCATGCACAAACTGTATACTATAATCTACACTTTGTCAATAGAAGATAAGTGGGGAACCGCAGCTGTAATTTAGCTAGCTTAAGTGTTGATTTACATGACAGAGGTCTCTAAAATTCTGAACGCGAATTTGCGATAAGTAGAGACAACGATAAGAAATACGAACAACAAGGATGCTATGAGTAAAGAAGTAGAGAAAAACCTGCAGGATACGGAAAAGACCCCCCTTGACCGCTATATTATCTTTGCCGCAATCTCTCTTGCAGGTGGAATAGGCA
>CAZCCJ010000135.1:0-1200 GCA_964497235.1 uncultured Staphylococcaceae bacterium | reverse complement strand
CGACTTTCCACAAATAGGCTTCGACTTCTGCTTTGGGAATGTTGAAAGCCTTGGCGATCTGCTCGTCGTGGCCTCGGGATTTGATGTGCCCCATGCCGGAACCAGCGTTTCCCTTTTCCAGCCAGACGATTTGCCCCGTCTTGTCGCGCGTGACGAATAGCATGTCCTTACGGGTGAATTTTACCCCGTTGCTCTCCAGCTCCGCTATCAGAGTCTCGTCGATCATTGGCTGATATACGACCTTCTTTAGCCTTTCCTCGTTCTCGGCGACTTTGGCGGCGTAGGTCTCCTGCATGATGTTGGTTTGGGGATTACCATTTGTGCCATAGGCGAGCTCGCCGTTAATGCTTCGCATGGCGCTTCTCCCTCTTTGCAACGTTGCGTTCTTTGAGGGCGTTTGCCGGGACAACGATTTTGACGCCCTTCTCCCTTGCGTAGGAGAAGATGTCGTTAACGGCGTCATTGGTCGAACATACGTCGTAGACGACGATAGTCTTGAGGTTGAGTGTGTCAACGGTGAGGCGGACGAGCTCTTTAATGACGTCGCGTTCGACGGGATCGTTGACGTAGCCCTTGGTGCTGAACGCTACGACCGAGCAGCCCTCTAACCCGTCGAGCGCGAAACTGACGCTTTCGGGGGTTGGTACTGTGATGAACGGAATGACGACCGCACCGAGCTCTATTGCAAACCAGATTCCTATCACGCGCGCCTTAAGCAGGCGATAGTGCTCCTCAATGTCGCTCACCGCACCAAACTGGGAGTAGTCCGGGGTGAAGAAGATTCTGACACCTGCAAAGCGCTCTTTGTAGTATTTAAGCAGCTCCTCTTGGTTGTAGTAGATTGCGTTGTACAGCCCTTTGTAGCCGTCGAACTTTTCGTCGTATTCCCAGAAACCGATCGCCGTGAGCGGTGTTCTGTGGTATTGGGCTGGGTAACCGGATAGCGCAATGTAGTCCGGAAGGATATCGGTGTTGCACACGAGCGCGGGAAGGTCGTGTCTTCCCGCCGCATGGGTGAGATTAGTGTAGCGCAGGATTTCAAGGTTGAGCTTCTTGCGCAGGTCGATCTTTTTGTAACCCTTGCTTCCGTCGGCCAGGGTAACCTTCTTGCGACGCTTCATCGGGACACCCGGCTGCTGCCGCAGGTGTTCGCATGCTCGCGTAAAGCGCCCTGATGAGGGCATACGTTATGAGACATGG
>CAZCCJ010000134.1:0-1205 GCA_964497235.1 uncultured Staphylococcaceae bacterium | reverse complement strand
TTTGCACTGTTCTTTCTGATGATTACAGTGCAAAAGATAACTGAAAATCGGCACGGGTGAACGGATATGTTCTGGAAAAAGGAGCGTTCTGCCCGCATTATTTGCGAGTGAACGGGTATGCTCCGGAACATGTAGTATATTAAGGCAATCCCAATACACTACAAATACAAAGCATATTCTCTATGTCGTTTACTGCTTCTGATATCACATGCGCAAAAGTGTTTTCATTGCTTGCCTTTTTCATTGTGCCATCAAAATTTAATTCCTTTACATCATATAAAGGTGCAATTGGCTCTTCTTTTTTATAATGAAAACCATCATCATCTGAAAATATGTTTTGTATCATCACTGAAAAACAACAAATGCGTTCTTCTTTAAGACGATTATTGTCTAAGAGTTTATATGTTCCATATTTGGTTTGAGCCACAACAAGATGGTTCTTGTTTTTTGCAATATATATCGGTGTTTGACTATCTTCTGAACTAAAATCAACAGAGCCAAATGCACATAATGTTACATTATCATTTGAATCAACAAACGCACATGATTTGAATGCTTCTCCTGTTTGTTTATTTACAAATGGAGCAATCTTCATTCTACCGTGTCTTTTCGCAAAATCAACAAGTAATTCGGTTCTTTTAAAATAAAAGGACGAGAACATTTTTGCGTAATATTTTACTCTTGTCAATATCATATCAAAAGAAATTCTTCTATTAAAGTGATATAAGTAGAGTGCATAGGCTGTGAAAACGGAATCTATAAATAAGCATGTAGCTCCCGTTAAACAGAATATAGCCTCGTTTTTGTTCTGAACCATTAGTCGAAGAGACAAATCTGTATTTTTCAACATATTCTCTATTCCTGTGTCTAATGAACTGGCAATGCTCTTTAAAATGGATTCATCTGTAAATGGAGTGCCATATGCACCATGGGGAATGTTATCCCCGTATATATCTTTAACTTTTGCCATAAAGTTGTCATACTCTGGCAAAGTTTTTTCTGATAGTTTTTTCTCCAATTCTGCAAAATACAAGAATGCGTGAGTTGAGGTTTGTGTAAGAAAATCTTCCCCATTTTTTGCATTTATTCCTGTGTTAAAATGTTTTTCTCCTTTCACTTGGCAAATAACAAAACACTCTACATTTTCCTCATCAATAGAATATTCCAAAGTATACATAATGGCATGATGCAATGAAACTGAATGG
>CAZCCJ010000133.1:0-1225 GCA_964497235.1 uncultured Staphylococcaceae bacterium | reverse complement strand
CGGCGAGCGTGCAAGCGAAACACAGGTAACGATGCCGAACGTCTACGAGGAACTCGGCAAGGACGTGAAGGAGGGCAGCATGGTCGTTGACAGCGACGGCAACATCTGCATAGCCCAGTATGGCAAGGCCGTTCCGATGAAGTCGGAGGCGTCGAAGTCCGACAAGTCGAAAGGCAGTGTCAGCGAGGAAGAGTTGCGCAAGCGTTTCCAGGACAAGAAGATAAAGGGGCACCCCAAAGCGGAGTGTTTCGGGGACTACACCGCCATCAAGAGCGCATTGTCCGACGTGATGAAGTACCAGACGGAGCACGAAGGCGACGCCGGGCTGCAGCCGCTTATAGACAAGCTGAACAAGGCTTACGACGGTTTTGTGGCGAAGTACGGCCATCTGACCAAGAACAACCAGCTGGCATGGCTTCGCAACGATGTGGACTATCCTAACGTGTTCTCGCTGGAGGACTACCGGGAGCAGGGCGACGGCAAGGGCGGCGTGACCAAGACCTACGGCAAGGCCGACGTGATGAAGCGCCGTGTGGTGGAGAAAGAGGCCGAGCCGCACCCGGAGAACGTGAAAGACGGCGTTGTGGTGAGCATGTCCGAGAACGGGCGCATCGACATACCATATATAGCAGGGCAGTTGGACAAGAGCGAGGCAGCGGTGAAGCGCGAGATAATAGAGAGCGGCCTCGGCTTTGAAGACCCGACGACGAAGCAGGTGGAGGTGTCGTACCGATACCTGAGCGGCAACGTGCGCGAGAAGCTGCGCCAGGCAGAGGCGGGCAACGAGAACGGCGAGTATGCCGGCAACATCAAGGCGCTTCAGGACGTGTTGCCCATGAGCATCCCTGCCCACTTGATAGACTTCGCGCTCGGATCGTCGTGGCTCTCGCCCAAGCTCTACGAAGAATACGTGAAAGACCGCACCGACATAGACGTGAAGTTTACGGCCGTCGGCGGCAGCTGGTATATGGACGAGCCTTACTACACCGCCAAGGAGAAGAACCGCGCCATGGGCGTAGTGAGCGAGAAGTTGGACGTGACCATATACGGGCACGAGCTCATAGGAGCCGCCATCCAGAACAAGACCGTCAGGGTGTCGAAGACTGAGAAGCACTATGACGGCACGACGGAGACCACTGTAGACCGCGAGGCAACAGCCGCATGCGCCGCCAAGATAGACGAGATACGCCAGGACTTCAAGGACTGGATGCGTCAGAAGATGCAG
>CAZCCJ010000132.1:0-1228 GCA_964497235.1 uncultured Staphylococcaceae bacterium | reverse complement strand
GGTAAGTTCCGACGCGCATGAATGGTATAATAATTTGGGCGCTGTCTCGACAGCAAACTCGGTGAAATCTTATTGCCTGTGAAGATGCAGGCTACCCGCGACTAGACGGAAAGACCCCATGGAGCTTTACTGCAGCTTAATATTGAGCGTCTGAGTCGCATTCGCAGCATAGGTGCCAGGCGATGAAGCCGGGGCTCTGGCCTCGGCGGAGCCGACGATGAGATAGCACTATTGCGGCTCGGCCGTTCTAACGGGCGCCCTCACGAGGCGCCGGACAGTGTTAGGCGGGCAGTTTGACTGGGGCGGTCGCCTCCCAAAAGGTAACGGAGGCGCCCAAAGGTCCGTTCAGCACGGTTGGAAATCGTGCGTCGAGTGCATTGGCATAAGCGGGCTTGACTGCGAGACCCACAAGTCGAGCAGGGACGAAAGTCGGGCAAAGTGATCTTGCGATCCCGAGTGGAAGGGTCGTAACTTAACGGATAAAAGCTACCCTGGGGATAACAGGCTGATCTGGTCCAAGAGTTCACATCGACGACCAGGTTTGGCACCTCGATGTCGGCCCATCACATCCTGGAGGGGAAGTACCTTCCAAGGGTTTGGCTGTTCGCCAATTAAAGTGGTACGCGAGCTGGGTTCAAAACGTCGTGAGACAGTTTGGTCCCTATCTGTCGTGGGCGCAGGAAGTTTGAAGGGTCTGGTCCCTAGTACGAGAGGACCGGGATCAACGGAGCACTGGTGTATCGGTTGTCGCGCCAGCGGCATGGCCGGGTAGCTACCTCCGGAAGAGATAAGCGCTGAAAGCATCTAAGCGCGAAGCTCGCCCTAAGATGAGACTTCCCTTTCGAAAGAAGTAAGGGCCCCCCAACGTCAGGGGGTCGATAGGCCGGATCTATAAGCGCGGCGACGCGCTCAGGAGACCGGCACTAATGGCCCGAGCGTCTTAATTTCACCTACAACAAAAAAGTAAAGAAGAGAATCGAAGCCTCGGAGCGAGGCGTTCTCGGAAGGGCGTGTTGCGTAGCATCCGGTGTCCAAAGAGCATATCGCGCCCGGGGGAAGCCCGGGGGAAGAAAGAGTCCGGTGGCGATGGCGCGGTGGTCACACCCGTTCCCATCCCGAACACGGAAGTTAAGCACCGCAGCGGCGACGATACCAGGCCTCGAAAGGGCCGGGAAAACAGCGCGCCGCCGGGCTTTTTCTTTTATAGCCCCCGAAAGGGGGATTTTTT
>CAZCCJ010000131.1:0-1241 GCA_964497235.1 uncultured Staphylococcaceae bacterium | reverse complement strand
GCTGCTTCACTGTGTCAAGGGGTTGCGTCAGCAAGGTGATGGAGATATACAGGAATAGTTCAAAGAGAAGGCCTGTAATGCTGTTTGCGAAATACGAAGATCATTAAAATAAATACGCATATTATGAACATTAGTAAATCATTCAAAAGAGTAAAGACAATCCGTAACATTGTAGTTAGTTCGTTACTTTGCCTTTCGTCCATAAGTTATATAACTAAAGAGGTCTTCGTGTGCCTGAGGCACGAAGGCATATGAAGACCTCTTTAGTTATCAAATGATGAATAATGTATAACAAATTGATTTTAAGAAGTGATTAAAAGATTATGAAAATGAATACTGGAAAATTAATGAATAAGACTCTGATGTCTATCATTGTAATGATGATAGCATTCGCAAGTTACAAGGGCAAGTCCCAGAACCACGTAAGCACAGAGACGACAGATTCTATGGCTATGGCTGTGGCTATTGCGTCATTGAAAAGTGTCGCACATATCATTGACGCTGATGATGAGAGCTATTGGGCATACGACCAGGCAGACAGCCTGCTGAATATTTCTGCTCATACGCAGAATTATGCAGATAAACGAACAGCAGAATTCAATGCATTGACACACATCTTTTATGGGATGTCTTACACCAGAGCGGTTATGAGCGGACCAGAAGCAATGGCTAACCTTGGGAAAATTTCCGACTGCTTAAACCGGAAGACAGGCTTTGCCGAACCTATAAACAGTGAGTTAAATGCAATCAATGGCTGCATTACATTCTATGAAGTAAGCAATATGCCTACAGCAAAAGACATACGCAAGAAATATGATGACTTTGCTGTCTTATACAAAAAGGCAGCCAGTACTGATGTAAACGAGGGTACACAGAACAAGTATTATGCGCTGAATAACAAGAAACTCTTCTTTATGACGTTCGGCTGTCTTATTTCAGATTTGTCCAGCATCGTTGCAAATAATGATCCTGAAAGACAGAATATCCAGTCGTGGGCTAATCAATTGGATGCCATTCCTTCTGAATCCATTGACGACATAAAAGGAATGAGTGATGGAGTCTATCAACAGAATATGAGAATAGCCGAACATATACAAGTGGAAATGATAGACCATTTGGCTAAACTTATCTCAAAATTGAAATAAGATGTATGGATGCTGCAGCAATATTATATATAATAGTGGCTATCACTAAACTTGAATAGCACAATATGTGCTTTTAACAAAATGCGTTGATAAATA
>CAZCCJ010000130.1:0-1247 GCA_964497235.1 uncultured Staphylococcaceae bacterium | reverse complement strand
CGCTGATTTCTTCTGATTCTGAGCGGGTTGCCCCCGTGACAAACTGGTGCGTTACAAACACGTTTCTATCGTTTGGGTTCACGTTCATGTGTGTGATGGCAAATTTTACGGCGTCGGTGTAGGTGATAATTTCGCTGGCGTCGGAAGATTCGCTAGCGTTACTGGGCGCTTCCACGCCACCGCCGGACACTTCCCCACCTGAATCCATACGCGCAAACGCTGCCCGCACATGTGCCGGCTTAACGAACGGCAACAGATACACGTTAAGCGTGCCGTGCTCATCTTGCATAGGAATGGGCTGAATGTTGCCATCGTACACGGGCGACAAATGAACGCCGCCAGCATCCATAATGCGGCACCCAAACGCAATGCGCTCGGCCGAATCGTGGTTGCCGCTGATAACAAAAACCTGCAACTTGCGGCCGCTCAGACTAACCAGAAAATCATCAAAGAGCTGAACCGCCTCCGCAGATGGCACCGATTTATCATAAACGTCGCCGGCGATAATCACGCCATTTGGGGTTTCCGCATCTATGATGTTGAGTATCTTTTTCAGTATGTATTCCTGGTC
The DNA here is from genome assembly GCA_964497235.1 of uncultured Staphylococcaceae bacterium. Classification (GTDB taxonomy): domain Bacteria; phylum Bacillota_I; class Bacilli_A; order RFN20; family CAG-826; genus UBA4951. Next base: position 676 of record CAZCCJ010000130.1, on the reverse strand, counting down.
TTCAAGCATTGAGTATTCGTTTACTCGCTTGCCCAAGTGAAGGTCAGAAAGGTGAATGAATTTCATGGTTTTCCCTTTTCAACACGTATGTCTAGCGGAACAAATCGTCATGAGAACCAGTTCGTTGCATAAGAGCAATATCGCCCGACGTTCTCCAAATTAAAAGCCAATCGCCCGCATTTGCTACATGGCATTCTTTACTTCCATGCCAAGAACCAGCCAAGTCATGCATATTATGGCGCTGCTTAAGCACATCTATGGACTCTGGCGTGTTTTCAACAATAAGGTCAATTACCTGCGCAAGAGGAGCATCATTTATATGCTTTTTATCAAGGCGTTTTATGTCTCGCTTAAACGCAGGCGAAAACTGCGCTTTCAGCCTGGACATGGTTTACAACCTTGCGGCAGTAAGAAGATCCCTGCCAGAGTCGTATGATTCCCCCGTGCCGCCGTTTGCAAGAATTTCATCTGCTTCGATGATGCTGCGTATGCTTTCAGCATTGGGAAGCTCGTTGCCTAAATCTAGCGGAATTCTTTTTGTGCGACCGATTTGCTTCCAAAATGCACGAGTTACCGACGACAAATCAAAGCCATAGTATTCGGCAACTTCCGATGCAGCTCTTTTGTCTTCTTCATCGCAGCGTATTGTCATAGTAGTCATTGAAAACCTCTTTGC
>CAZCCJ010000129.1:0-1263 GCA_964497235.1 uncultured Staphylococcaceae bacterium | reverse complement strand
TCATTTTGCCCTTCATTTCGCCGCTTCCGGCCTGGTCCGCGATTTCCACCTGCAAGCCGTACCGCTTGGCCACCTGGTCAATCAGGACAATCTGCGCCGCCATGGCCTGGCTAAGGGTGCTCTTGCTGGTTGCCTTGTACACCACGCCGGTGTAGTCTTCCGACACGGTCTCCGGCAGTGCGGCCACCGCGTTCCGGAGATCCTGCGCCACGTCTTCGGAGAAGTCCAGCCGCGCGTTCTGCTTGGCCTGCTCCTGTGCGCCGGCCTCGTAGGCGTTCAGCGCCGCCTCCGCGCCGATCATCTGGCGATATTCTTCCGTGATGCCGCTGGATTCCAACGTCGTGCCCCTCAGGCCTGCATTATAAATTACGTTGAAAGCCGCCCGCGCCGTGTCCAGGGGCATGGTGGTGGTCTTCAGCATCTGCAGGAAGGCCTGCCCCTTGGTGGGCGTTTCCATCTGTGCGGCCATGCGGTAGGCCGTCGCCTGGCGCTCATTGTCAAAGGACACGTCCTGCAGTTTCATCTCGGTCACCGTGTTGCCCTTGGTCACCTTCACCGTGGCCGTGCCGGTCTTGGCCGTGCTGGTGATTTCCTGCACCTTCACCGCCTCGCCGGCAGTGTCCGCGGCCTGCGCTTCCGTCATGGTTGCCCGCGCCTGCGCTTCAGCCTCTTCCGCCTTCTGTTCTTCTTCTTCGGTTCTGGTTTCCTGCTGGTCTTCGGTGTGTTCCTCGGTGCCGTTTGTTTCGTCCTGGTTGTTCTGGTTGTTGTTCTTGTTGTTGTCTTCGTTGTTGGTGTTGTTGTTGGTTTCCCTTGCCTGCACGGCCTCCCTGATTCTCTGCTGTGCCTGCCGGTTCTTCCAGCTTTCCTGCCGCCGCTGTACGGCCTCGGCGCTCATATCCTGGCTTGCTTCGTTCAGCACTTCCATGCCGTACTTGCTCTCCGACAGCGCCGCGGCCTGTTCCGCCGTCACCGTGCCGGTGCTCATGAGCGCCGCGGCCGCCGCGGCCACTTCCTCCACGTTTTCCGTTTCGCCTTTTTCCTGCAATCGCTTGGTAATGTCCTCGGTAAACTGTTCTTGCAGCACACCCGCCGCGCCGCCGGTTTCCTCCATGGTCAACTGAAGGAGCTTGCCCACGTTGTAGGCGTTCTGCTTCTTCTTGCCCTCCTGCATTTCCTGCGCCAGCTTGTATGCCTGCCCGTTTTGATCTAGGGTTTCGGCCACGCTGATGATGTTGCCGGTGGTGTCGTTGCTGATGATTTCGC
>CAZCCJ010000128.1:0-1267 GCA_964497235.1 uncultured Staphylococcaceae bacterium | reverse complement strand
AGTGGCATATCTCGATATTTCTTTGGTGTAACTCCGATTTTGCGTTGAAATACAGAGGTGAAGCTGGTGGAATATTCATAACCTACCATGGATGCAATTTCGGAAATCGAGTAGTCCGTGCTTTTTAACAACTCCTTTGCCCGGTTAATGCGAAATAGTACCAAGTATTCATGGGGGGTATAGCCTACTTCGGATTTAAACATTCGGCTGAAATGAAAGCGACTGACGGAGACGGAATCGGCTACATCATTGATTTCCATAGGTTCCATATAATGCTCTCGGATATAACGAATGGATTGTTCAATAACAGGATTACGGGAGGGATTAACGGTATGCCCGGTTTCCTTGGCAATAAAAAGCATGCTGATCAAAATATCGTAGATTTGTTTTGTAATTCGATCTTCAATTACAATTTCCTCTGCACTGTTTTCCTGGGTTCGCAGGAGGTCAACCAATTCATGAATTTTTTTCCAAACACCGCTGCTAGAGGAAACATGGAAAACCGCAGAATGGCGTTCCAGTATATGCTCATAAATTTTTTGTGTAGTTGCACCACTAAAATGAAACCAGGTAAAAATGGTATTAGATTCCAGGGCGATATAAGCATGGGGCATGTGGCAGTTAATGATCCCAATATCTCCCTTGTGTGCCGTGTAGCTTCGACTCTCATTCTCAATATGCATGGATCCCTGATCAACACAAAAAATCAGATAATTATTAAAATTTTCTCTGACAATCCGATAATCCTTGTTACAAATAAATCTTCCACAGCGATGTAAGCAAAAAAGCAGGGATTCCGCCAGCTTGGAAGGGGTGACAAGAAAAAGCTCTGATCCCATATCCACGCCGTGTTCCTGATGTTGATATAGCATACTCATTACTCCTTAGATTTTTTAAACATAATATAGGAAGTAAGTCTGAAATGTAATTTTCAAAAGCAAGTTTGAGTAGTTTTTGAGCACATAGGATTCTTTACTTCATGGATAACGAAAGCTACAATACAGACAAACAAACCAAGAAAAAGCCTTTTAAGAACCATTTATTTTGCTTTATTGTACCATTTGCTTTCATAGAGGTAAATGGCAAATATAAACAGATTTAAAGCCTTTTATTTATTTCAAGAAGAGAAAGAAAAAGAAATCTAAGGAGGAAGTAGGAATGAAATTAAAGTTTTCAGCGAACCTTGAAGTATTGTACGTAGAGCTTCCTTTTGCAGAACGTTTTGCAGCTGCAAAAGCAGATGGTTTCCAGTACGTAGAGTTTTGGG
>CAZCCJ010000127.1:0-1271 GCA_964497235.1 uncultured Staphylococcaceae bacterium | reverse complement strand
ACGGCCACCATCGGCAACGTCAACAAGCCGCACACGACCATCGCAAGCTCGGGCATGACGGTGTACGGCGACGATAACGGCACGACGCAGTACCTGAGCGCGACGAACTCCGGCTTCGTGGCTGGCAACCCCAACGGGTACCACACGAGCACGAGCAGCAGCGGCTTCCGGTTCTACAAGGGCAGCGAATCCGACTCGAACAAGCTCGCGGAGTTCACGGGCACCACGGCATCGCTGGGCAGCGGGCTGCTGAACCTCGCGACGGGGACTTACAACATCGCCGCGAAGGGTTCGACCGACAACATCACGGGCGGCGCTCTGTCTTCGTCTCAAGGCGTTGTCATGACCTCGACGAGCGGCAATGTGCGCAACATGGTGTACACGTCGGCGGGAACCCGCGCGGGCGTTATATCGCGCTACGCCGAGGGCAATACCGTCGCGAACGCCTATTTCCTCGCGTCCGGCGCATCGAGCGCGGCCAACACCTACGTGAAGATAGGCAGCGAATACGGCTCGGACAGCGGCACCGCGAACGCGTACGTGAAGCTGGCGAACAACAACGTCACATTGGACGCGACGAGCGTCAACGTCGGCAGCACATACAGCGCGACGCTGAAGGTTAACGGCTCGCTGTACGTCGGCAATAAATACTTCGCCGACTGGGTCACGTACACCTCGACCTCCGGCATCTGGCGCTACCGCACATGGAAGAGCGGCATCAAAGAATGCTGGGTCTCGCGGGCTAGCCTGACGTGCAAGGCCAGCAGCTGGAGCAACGCGTCGTACAGCTTCCCGGTCACGTTCAGCAGCGCCCCCGCCGTGCTGGTCACCCGCACGGGCAGCGGCAGCGGAACATCCACCGACTCGACGGGCTGGTCGCAGACAATCGAGCATCACACGTTCGTGGGCACGTCCAGCATGACGCTGGAGGTCTACCAGACGCAGGCCGCGACGACCTATTGGGGCATATACGCCATCGGCTACTGAGGAGGGAACATGGCAGACGAGGAGCATGACGAGACCAAGGGCTATTGGGCTACCGAAATTCGCATCAAGGACGGCGCTGAGCCGCTGTCGGACGACAAGCCCGCATGGCTCGACGACGATTACGAGGAGGTCGAGAAGTGGGTCGAGTACACGGACGACCAGCTCGCCTTCATGGAGCGGCAGGCCGCGCAGACCGACTTGCAGGAGACCGTGGCGCTGTTGCCGGACGCAGTGGCCGACCTCTCCGAATCGGTGAGCGACAACAGCACGGAGCTGTCGGACGC
>CAZCCJ010000126.1:0-1272 GCA_964497235.1 uncultured Staphylococcaceae bacterium | reverse complement strand
GGCTGGCTTATAGTGGCGGCGTTGTTCGGGCTGTGCCTCGGCGGTTGGCTGGGCAGGACGTGCAACCATTTTCGTGAGGCCACGAAAAAGGTGGGCAATCATTTTCGTGAGGCCACGAAAATGATGACGGCGGACACGGTGATAGTGAGGGACACGGTGAGAACTGTCCCGCCCATGGCGGCGGACAGTGTGGTAACAGGGACGATGCGCATACCATTGGTATCGGGCTGGCATATCGAGCCTGTCATGCCCAATGGGCATACAACGGACAGCACGTCTGACAGCACCGCAGACGTGCAGAACACGGACAAAACGAGCGTTGCCGATACGGTGTGGGCAACTGTGCCAAGGATGCAGAAACGCTACAAGGATTCGCTTTACACGGCATGGGTGAGCGGATATGAGCCACGGCTGGACTCGATAGAGGTGTACAGACAGACGGTGACGGTGACAAGGACGCAGACAGTGACGAAACACAACCGCTTCAACGTGGGGCTGACGGGAGGATTCGGGTACGGAATCTTTACGAGGAGGCCGGACGTGTGGGTCGGAGTGGGCGTGACATGGAGGCTATGGTAGGCACATTGGCAATGATAGTTTTGTGCCTTGCCGCCCTCGGCAAGGAGAAACCGGCAAAACGGGTGGGAAGTAGGCAGAATAGACATTAAACAACATAAACACGGGTGATATGAAGAAGATAGTGAAAGGCAACGACTTCACGCTGAAGATACCAGTGATGAAGATTGTGAACGGTGAGAAGGTGGCGTTCCCGCTGCCTGCTTGCACCGACATGGTGGTGAGGGTGTGCAGCCCTTACAGACGCTACGAACTGGAGTATAGCATCGATGCGGCTGAGGACAACATCATCCTCGCCAAGGTTGAGGGCGATACGCTGAGCCTCGGCACGTATGCGGTGGAGGTAAGAGGAAAGATATACGGCAACGACTGGCGGAGCAACGAGTATCCGCAGTTCCGCATAGTGAACGAGAACGCTGACGCAGACACGGAGTTCAGTGAGGGCGATGAGGGCGACAACTCGGTGGAGATGGACACTGCAATAGTGTTTCTTCCGCCTGAAGCCAACCTCAGCACCCTCATAAGCGATGCGGAGACTCTCGTGAGCAAGGCGGATGAAGCCGTGACCAATGCGGAGAAAGCGGTGGCGAAAGCCGAAGGAGCCGCCAACGTGGATGTGGACCTCAACGGCACCGACCTCGAGATAACCACCAAGACCGGCGAGAAGAAGGGCTTCAACCTCCTGCTGTTGAAGGG
>CAZCCJ010000125.1:0-1282 GCA_964497235.1 uncultured Staphylococcaceae bacterium | reverse complement strand
ACACGCTGGCCGCCAAGGTTGTAGACCTGGCGAACGGCGCTGTCGGCCTTCACGCCGTTGATGCCGGCGGCAGTCATGTCGAAGGTGTGTGTGCTGTGAGTCTTCAGGTCGTCAGAGTAGACATCGATGGTAGCCACCTTGTGGTCGTTGTCATCGGTGCCGTAAGTCACCACGCTGAAGGCACCCTTACCCTTGAGTTCGGTTGTTACCTGGTCGCCGTCGAGAGCCACATTCACCAGTTCGGCGTTGTAGATCAGTTCGAGGTCATCGATGAGAATCTCATCGCCGTTGCTGCCTTTGCCGGCATCAGCATTGGTAGAGATTGTCACCAGGATAGCCTTGCCGTTCACGTTGTCGTCTACATAAGTGAATGGGATGACGATGCGCTTCCACTCACCGCCTGTTGTAGCGATTTCGTTGTTCTGCGCCTTGGCCATGATGTTGGTGTAGGCCTTGTCCTGCGGATCCTGGAAGTAGGTGCCGTCGGTGATGTAGGCACTCACTGTGGCATAAGGATGATCCTTTTGGGCGGTTCCTTGCGAGAACTTCACCCACACGGCCAGCGAGTCGGGGTGTCCCACCATGTCGACATAGTAAGGGTTGCCGTTGCCGTCGACTTCAGTCTTGCTCATGTCGAGTTCGGCATGGTTGGCGACATCGGTAGCGGTCATGCTGCCGGCAATCATGCGGCCTGTGGTCACAGTGCCGTTGGCTACAACGGTCAACACCTTTGTGGCTTTCACGCTAAGACTGGTGCTGCCTGCTGAGCCCGGGCGAACATCTGTCGACTTGAAGGTATGTGCTGTGCCTTTGACGAAATTGGCATACTTGCCGCCAGCTGTGGCAAACGAGTGCCAGCGCAGAGGCTCGTCTATATTGCTGTAGGCATGGTAGTTCTCAAAGCCGCTGTTGGGAATCTGATAGCCCGAGCCGAAGGTTACGTCGATGTTCTGTTGCAGAGCCTCCATGTAGATGCTGATGCTGGCATAGGCCCGTCCATTGGCCAACTTGGCCACAAAGTTGATGGGCACCTCGCCCAACATAGACCCAAGCCACATGCCCACACTGGCATCATCGCCGTCGGTGATGGTGATGTTGCGCTTGCACACCAGCAGGGTGTCAGTGCCTGTGGCAACAGGTGCCAGGCTGTCGATGACGATGTTGCCGATAGGCATCTCGGTCTCGTCTGACACCAAGGTGAAGTTCTTGAGCGAGAATGTCATCATTCCGTCGTCGCCCTTGGTCACCGAGACGGTGGCGTGCTGCTCACTGGACACGCCGT
>CAZCCJ010000124.1:0-1282 GCA_964497235.1 uncultured Staphylococcaceae bacterium | reverse complement strand
TCAGAGTGTAGACAAACCCCTAGATTTTTTTCTAGGGGTTTTCTTTTAAATAAATTTTTGTGCTTTAATTTTAAATTTTTTATTATTTTATTAAAAACAGTGTGAATTTTTGATAATGTAAGTGGTTTTTTACCTACATTATCATTTTTAATTGCTATATTTTTCATATTTTGGGCACTACAAATAAGCCATGTATAGTGTTGATTCTTTTTAATACTTTTATACATAGCGTATCTATATCCATGATTTTGTTTAGAGTCGGCGAAGCTTCTTTCTACATGTTCTTTTCTTCTTTGATATAATTTCTTTCCTTCTTCCGAAAGTCTATTTTCTCTAAAAATCTCATTAAATTCTTCTTTTATGTGTCTTAATATTTTCTTATCTTTTTGATAATTTTCATATTTTTTATATCCGTTCTTATCTATATTGCCTTTATATTCTAATACCTCTCCAGTTTCTTTTTCTATATAAATATCTTTCTCTTTATCATAGATATATTTAGATTTTTCTTTTCTTGATTCAGGTGTTCCTGTTCTTTTATATCCAAATACTCCAAATATATTATTATCTATAAAATACTTTTTAATGTCTAAGGTACAATAACCTGAATCAACCGCATATTTTTTAATATTAAAATTAAACTTATTTTTTATATATTCAGCTCTTTCTATAAACGGTGAAGAATCATGTATGTTGCCTTTGGTTATATACGCATCTACTATAATATTACATTTGTCATCTACAGTTCTATGATCTAAATACATAAATCCTTTTTCTTTATTATCTCTATGATAATATCCACTTTCTGAATCTGTGGTGCTTACTTTTATATGCCTTTGTTCTTGTTTATCATCATATTTAAACGGCTTTTTACCTTGTTTTATTCTTTCTTCGTTTATTTCTTCTTCTAACCATTTTCTTCTTTCTTTTATATTTGTCACTATTTCATCTTTATATTTGTTTTTATTCGCACTTGCTTTCTTATGTGTTGAATCTGTATAAAATGTTGTTCCATCCACTAAATTATATTTTATTGCTTGATTTACTATCTCTATAAATATTTCTTCAAATATATCTGTACCTTTGAATCTTCTTTCATAATTCTTACTGAATGTTGAAAAATGTGGTGTTTCTTGACTAAAAGGTATTCCTAAAAACCATCTATATTCCGCATCTACTTTTATCTTTTTACATGTTTGTCTCATTGATTTTATTCCGTCTAATGCTTGTATAAAAACAATCTTAAACAAAACAACTGGATCTATACTCGGTCTTCCATTAT
>CAZCCJ010000123.1:0-1287 GCA_964497235.1 uncultured Staphylococcaceae bacterium | reverse complement strand
TTTCCGTTTGCCGATGAAAAATCTTTTTGGATTATATCCTTTACATCTCCAAGACTAACCAACCCCTTCACATTCTCAGCTATAAACATTTTAGGCTGAACAATATCAATGACTTGCTTCATCCACATATACAATTTGCCGCGAGTCTCTTCTGATGGTTTGTCGTCAGTTCTTTTTTCACCATTGTGAGAAACTGAGGAATCAAATCCTTTTCTCTTTCCTGCCACGCTGAAATCTTGACAAGGAAATCCACCAGTTACGATATCTATATTATGCGGGAAGACATCTTGTCCTTCACGTTGTAATTTTACCAAGTCAACAATGCTGTCGAGATGATATATGTCAGGATTAATATTAAATCTTGACATATATCTTAGCCATGTTAGTCTGGCTTCTTCCAAGATATCGCAGGCGAAGACTGTGCGAAAAACATTTCGGTGAAGCAATACCCAATCTTCATTGATGGCGTGGTGAATGTATTCTTCGTTAGTAATAGATTTCTTGTGGCAAATAAAACCACCTTCAAGACCTAAATCCATACCCCCGCAGCCGGAAAACAACGATAGCACTCTGAGTGTGCCATCTTCTTGTCGTTCGTTTGCTCCATTGTTGAAGAACAAATCATATTGGGGCTCACAAACTACATCTGAAAATTCTTGAGTAATTTCGTATAGTTTACTTGTATGTTTCTTTTTTTCCATTGGTCTTTCTTGCGTTGTTAATCCACATTACGCAAAAGTTCATTTACATCAACCTCAAGGAGTTTAGCCATCTTCATAAGGTTTTCCAAGTCGAGTTGGCAATTATTTGGACACGGTTGTCTTGTCTTTACCCAGCTGCTCGCTTAGCCATTTGTTAGTGCGTTTCTTTTCGGCAAGCACAACCTTTAGCCAATTTAATTCCTTATTTGCCATATGCATCTCTATTGTTTGACGCAAAAGTACGAAAAAATTTTTAGAAACATGTCAAACCCTCGAAAGATTTATGTAGAATTAGCAACTTGCTGAGTATTCCTCACTTTTAACTGAATATTAAACCGGATGGGCATGAGCATTGTCTAACGGGTGGAAACTCGATTTGTTACATTGTTACATTGTTACATTGTTACATTAAGGTCGTTCACAATGCTCGCTGTATGCGGTAATTGCTGGGCCTTCAGCCCGCGGCTCACGCATTGTAAATCCGAAACTTAAATAATAATCCGTATCCGGCGGTTGCCCCAAAAATCATTTCCTCCTCAGCTTTTTCAGTTTGCGCTTGGCCTCGGGAATGTCGGGACAGAGGGCC
>CAZCCJ010000122.1:0-1290 GCA_964497235.1 uncultured Staphylococcaceae bacterium | reverse complement strand
CGGCTTGATACTTCGGATCGATGCCGCACTTCAACCAATCGAAGCAGATGCCGAACGTGGTGGACACGACCTGGAGATAAGCATCTGACGGTGTGCTCTGACTAACTTCATACTGTGCCACCATTGAACGCGTCACGCGCGTTTTTTCAGCAAATGCCGCCTGCGACAACTTGGGAAACTGTTCCGTCCGTACTTCCTTAATGCGTTCGCCAATAGTCATTGAGTCTATCAACCTCCTTCGAGCCTATTATACCACTAATCTAGAAAGTTGTCTATCTCTAGACAATAAAATGTGAAAAGGTATTGACGTAGACAACGATCGGTGCTATACTGTCTACAGGTAGACAAAAGGAGGTGACAACGATGACCGAACGCGAAAAACAGGAAGCTTGGGCAAAGCACCTTGTTGCGAAGCTCAACACGCTAACCCCTCCCAACCGCCAGCGTGCACTTGATCAAATCATTGGTTATGCGAGTTGTAAAGTCGCTGAGCTGGGAGGTGGAAAACATGCCACCGCTGACAGACAATCCGCTTCGACAAGCGATGCGTAAGGCTGGGCTGAATCAAGAGGACATGGCTTATTCCATCGGGATGCCGCCAAGCACCTTCCAAAAGAAGTGTGCTGGGCTTCAGCGCTTCTACGATGATGAGCTGGCCAAAGTTCTCAAAACCTTGAATCTAGGGGACAGTCAAGCGGTTGATCTCTGGATTCGATTCATCATGTGGAGGGACAAAAAATGCATGCGGTAAATTGGGGCTATGTGGGGATTCTGATGCTGAAGGGGCTGGGCTTGATCAGCATGATCGTGCTTCCCTGGGTGATGCTCTACGGCTGGTTTGTGGGGGTGCTGTGATGCAGACAGGGCACAACGTTCGCAAGCCTAAGCTCCATCCCTTTGAGGCCATCAGAGCGGCTCTGTGGAGCTGGTGGCACAAATCCTCATGGGAGGGGCGGAAAGCCCTGCACGGCCGTTTCCCGGCGTGTAATTGGCATCAGCCCACCTACCCCGACAGGTGGCCGAGATGAGTAGTCCACGTTATTCTCCCTGCCAGGGTTGTACCGAGCGGCATGAACGATGCCATGGGGAATGCGTGCGGTACAAGCTCTTTGACCTCAACAACCAGAAGCGCCTTGCCAAGCGACAAGCTGAAATCAAGGCACAACCTCCCAAGACGAAGTACCACTTCCACCCAAACCACAAAAATGGTTCATCTGGGTGGGCGCATGCAGGAAATTTGAACGCCAAGACGCGCGAGCGCGCGCGGCTCAAGAAAGGATGGAGGCATCT
>CAZCCJ010000121.1:0-1294 GCA_964497235.1 uncultured Staphylococcaceae bacterium | reverse complement strand
TTGACTACGATAATATCTGAAAGCTTAAGATCATCAGGGAGAATTCTCTTTATCGACGCATCACTCTTATGAACAATGATATAGTCGGTGTTCGAGAACTCAGCTCCGTCAGTTGTTCTGAACGTTGCAGATACGCTAGCCATCCCTTCGTCTTCGACACAGACCCTGTAAAGCGAATTGTTTCTGATGCAGTATTCCGTTCCGATCTCTGATTCCTTCTCAAGAAGCTGGCCAATCGTGTAGGAGTTCTTAAAGTGCTTTATGCAACCATCAAGCTTGATGTTTCTTACGTTCTGAAGAAACGCTTCCTGAACATCTCCCGAAAGCTGTGATATCACACCTTCCTTGCGGACTGTTCCTTTCTCATCATATTCATCAGAGAGGAGATGGACATAGGTTGCAATCGGATCGAATATCTCGCGCTTCGTAACAACCTTGTCGTTGACATTGATTGTTAGATCGTCAATTGTTATTCCGTCCCCGGACTTGTATGTCTATACAAGGTTCTTGATGGTGGTAAACGAATCAGTCACTTCCGTGTCCGTCTTCCATGTGACGTGGATATAGGGTCCGTTTGCTGGTGGATAATAAACTTTCTTAAGATCTGTTCCGGCGGCCACTACCTCGACATGTTCGACAAGACCCTTTGCAATGAATCCATCAACATTAACGCTTAAACCTTTGCCGCTATCGCTATTATAGAGTCTGAGGAACGTCTCAGATGTCGTACTATCCTTCACGACTTCGAACAGAACGTGATCATCCTTGAAGAAATCAGTATCATTGCCGTCAAGAACAGTCTTAAATTCAGATTTCTTAACATATTCTGTCTCAAGTCCACGAATCTTTTCTTGAGGAAGTGTCGGAATGTCCTCTGCCTTGATATCATTAACAGTGACAGTGATTTGGCCGTCCGTTTCTGATACGCCACGCACCATCTATCCAACAGATCCGCCAACATAATCAACATCAAGTGCATCAATCGCGTTCTTGATGTGCCCAGAAAGAGATGTCCCGTTAATTTCAAATCCTTCAGTACTGCCCTTAAGGTTCATCTTGGCATTCTGTAGATCAACATACAGAACACCATTCTTCTCTGTCCCCTGACCAATGACGGATAGACCGTTGTGGTCAGAGGTCTTGATGAACTCAGTCTCGATGAATCCGTCTTCGGAAACCTTGAAGTTCTTCCCAAAACTTACATTCTTTCCAACAGAAAGTTCATTATTGACAGTCAGATTCGCGATTGAATCTCCAGCTTTCTTGACATAGTTGTCATAATGAGCAGAAAGAT
>CAZCCJ010000120.1:0-1294 GCA_964497235.1 uncultured Staphylococcaceae bacterium | reverse complement strand
GGATGCCGAGGCACAGCTTAATGAGATCAGGGAGGTATACGCGGATGAAATCTGAGGAATTTAATACATTACTGAACGCAATTATCGCAGACCACAAGACAGCAGATATGACAGAGGCGGCTGGCGGTATTCGCACGGAACAGGTACAGTCCGATAAAGTCGGCTACGACTGGCTGATCTATTACGTCAATGATGTGGCAGTGCGTAAGGACTACGTGGAGCAGGAGATCCCGTACGGCACGTCTGATCATCCGATTGTCTGGAAAGAAGGTATGAGCCTGATCCAGAATGCCTACTATACGCATGACGGTGTGACCAAGGTCTGGACAGGTGACGCTAATGCCGTAGCAGAGTGGACAGACGATAACTTTGTGGAGATGTGATTATGGGCGTAGCAAAAGTAATCATAAATGATGTCACGGAGATCGATCTCACAGCCGATACCGTCACAGCGGACACGCTTGCAGAGGGCAAGACTGCGCATAACTCCAAGGGTGAGATCATCACAGGGACGATGACAAGCGGGGGTGGCACGGTCACAGGGTCGGATATCCTGCGATTTGTGGACATAGACGGCAACGTGGTCAGCACGTCATCTCCGTCAACGATCACAGCACTTCCGAGTCAGCCAAGCGTGGACGGACTCGACAGCATGGGGTGGTCGCTTACTCTGGATGAGTGCAAAGCCAAAACAGGCACAGTGACGGTATCGCCTGTGTATAAACCAAGCGATAATAAGACACATATATTTTTAAGAGTCGGTGAGGCGGCAAAAGGCGTTGCACGTACCATCAATCTTATGTCCCTCAACGGTGCAGACATCACAATTGACTGGGGTGACGGCACAACGGAGTCTGTCTCTCCAAACTACTCAGCTAATACGTATGATAGTGAGAGCTGGCGCGGGCTGTCCGCGTCACACACGTATAGCACGCCCGCTACATACGATATCACGATATCATCAGACTCCGAGTTTGCGCTTGGACGTGTGCAACCGTGGACATATTATGCGTTGGTCGACAGCTTTATCTACGATGTGACCGCCGTATACGCATGCAACTGTAGACTAAATTCCATGAAAGTATTTGACGGGGCGATTAGTCTCACCAGATATATTGAGTACGGCGTAAAGCGCGATATATACGCAAGTAGGACGAGTATTGGTAGCTCTGCGTTCCAGAACTGCACCAACCTTGCACTGACGAGCCTACCAGAGGGGGCCACGAGTATCGGTAGCTATGCGTTCAGCTACTGCTCTGCGCTTGCCCTGACGAGTCTCCCGTCTGGGCTGACG
>CAZCCJ010000119.1:0-1298 GCA_964497235.1 uncultured Staphylococcaceae bacterium | reverse complement strand
TTGACCTCTATACGAACGTCGTCTTCCGTTACTTCCCCCTCTTCCTCCTTCGTGATAACGAGGAATCGCTTAACGGAACCGTCGAGGCGCGCGAGCTTGGTCAGGCTCCCGATTTCGCGCGGCTTCGCGCTTTCGGATAGCGAATACGTCACTTGTACGGCAAGGCCCTCTTCGGGGACGTAGAAGTCGATGTCGATGCCGTTTTTCGGCGACTTCAGGTAGCGGAGCCCCTCGCCGTAAGCGTCGCGCATGGCGACGGCGATCTCGTTTTCAAGAAGCGCCGGTTCCTTTTCGACTAGGAACAGGTTGAGCAGGCCGTTGTCGCTGAAATATCGCTTGGGGTTGCCCTCGCGCTCCACGAACTTCGCCACCGCGTTTTTCACTTCGAACAGCAGGTACGCCTCGCGCGCCATGGTTAGGTAGTCCACAAGCGTGCTCTTGCCTATCTTGTAGCCCAGTGCAGTCAGCGTGCCGTGCAGCGCCGTGGCGGAAGTCTCGTTGCAGACGGCTTCGGCAACCTTTTTCATCAGCACGCGCAGGGCCTTCGGGTTGCGCACGCCGTTGCGGGCCGCCACATCGCCGAGCAGCACCTTTTGGTAGACGCTCTCCGTGTACTCGCGCGCCGAGGCGTAGCGCAGCGATTCGGGGAAGCCGCCGTTTCGGTAGAACGCGTCGAACGCCCCCGCGATGGCGCCACTGCCCTTGGTGGAGAAGATCGCGTCGCTGCCGTGCGGGACCTCGGAAGCGTCAAGGTACTCGTCGAACCGGTAGGGGGTTACGTGCTTGGTGATGTAACGCCCGCCGAGCGTGGTGGCTATCTGGCTGCTGAGCATGTTCGCGCTGCTGCCCGCGATCCATACCCGCTCATCCGCGTCGGCCAGGCGGCGCGCGAATTTCTCCCAGCCGGCGATGTTCTGGATTTCGTCGAAGAAGAAGTAGCCGGGCAGGGGGCTGAGCTCGCTTTGCACCGCCAAGATGTCGTTGAAGTCGCTTGCTTGGAATTCCAGTAAGCGCTCATCTTCGAAGTTGATGTATACGACCTGGTCCCAGCTGGCCCCCGACTTGACTAACTCGCGTGCAATTTTGTAAAGAAGGGTCGATTTGCCCGCGCGGCGCAATCCCGTGATCACGTAATTCGCCTTCGGGTCAAGGGTGTAGCGCCTCGGAACAATGTTGGCTGCGCGAATGACGTTGCGCTGGTCGTAAATCACGTTCTTCAGGATGTCGTGGTTCATGGGTTGCTCCATCTGTTCAGTATACAGGACGGATTCTCCCGCAATCTGTTCAGTATGTAGGAC
>CAZCCJ010000118.1:0-1303 GCA_964497235.1 uncultured Staphylococcaceae bacterium | reverse complement strand
GTCAGGCTCTGGATAGTCCTTTGACCTTTTCGGTCTGGCAACTCTAAATTTTTAGGAATCATGGTAACAAGTCTGCCTTTTCCAGCATTAAAATATACTTGATGTGAATTAAAAAATCTATCGTTATACTCAGCATCGTTATTATATTTATCTACCAGCCTCTCGATGTAATCGGGATTACATCGCATGTATTTGTCAGGGCTCTGCTCCCATGCCTGCAGGTCTGGCTCCAACTCCTGAAAATCGTTAAAATTTATAAAAAGTCCAGTCTCTTCTCTTATCGGCTTGCCTCGAAAAGTCTCTAAAGGCTCTATTTTTTCCAAAACAACTGTTACAATCTTTAGACTCGCTATATCTTTGCAGCGTGTCACCACTGTATATAGCTCCCTCGCCTCGACTCGGCTAAAAGCTTCGATGAGATAATACAGTGTCTGCTCTGGCATCACCTCGCTACCTTGAAACCTTGTCGGGGTAGCTACATTTGCAATTTGCAAGTAGTCACCTTGCTTTTTTGTCACTCGATTTTGTGGTATAATAGGGTATCTGCTATAATCTTTTATCGGCTTTTTTGATATGCCGCCCTTCTTGAGACAAGGTAAGTCGTATCTTTTAAATAAATCAAAATCGCTATAAAGCTTCTCTTCGATTTCGTTTGTGTGACAAATATAAACTGCTTCAGGGTCAAAGCTCTGCAGGACTTCATAGCCTAGCTCTTCGCAGTTTGCGTGTTTTCTAAAATATCCAAAAACTAGAGTATTCTTGGCATCCATAGAGTATAAATAGTTAAAATATTTTCGTGTAACCTCATTGATAGGTCTGTAACTGTATAGCAACTCAACAAAATAACAATCTTTTCTTGTTTTTAGTGAATTGAAAATTTCTAGTCCTCGAAAACTACCTACTGCTAGCATCTGCCGCGAATCTGTCGTTATTATAACATTGATTTTTCCTACATTCCGAAAAATCCATTCATAGATTTTCGCTGGCACCTGCAGGATCTCATCTATAACTACATGTTTATGATCGGATTCTTTAAAGTCCTTAAAAAAGGTGCCGTCCTCAGTCGTAAAAAGCTCGCCTGCTATGGTGCCTACATTGCCACCAAACCTCTTGATAGCATCGTCCTTTAGCTTATTCGTGCTAGTCACCCTCAGGTACTCGATGCCTTTTGCTTTAAAAAAAGCATCGACGGCACTGCTTTTTGCAGCTCCTGCAATGCCGTCAATAACTTTAACAATTTTTGAGTCTTCGAAAATATCAATCGGGATAGTCAAAATTTCTTCCATTCATAGCCTCCGTATAA
>CAZCCJ010000117.1:0-1327 GCA_964497235.1 uncultured Staphylococcaceae bacterium | reverse complement strand
GGGGCGAGTATGCCCCGGGGGTAACGGCTCGGGCGTCTCATATAAGGCAAAGCGTGCGCTCACTTCAAATCGGGAATCTCAACATCGCCCAAGCGCCCGACCGCCCTCTTGGGGTCTCCCTTGCAGAAGGTCAGCACGTTCTGGTGCGTCTTGCCCAGCTTTCGGCTGGCGGCGAACTGCCTGCCCGCGCGGATAGGCAGGCTCCCGGCGGGCGTTACCAGGATGGCCTCGTTGTAGTACCTCGCGCCCGCGCGTTCCATTATCTCGACGGTTTTTCCCGGCAGGTTGTAATAGAAGCCGTCCTTGCCCCGCGCATCGCCTATGACGACGACGGCGAACCTATCGTCCGCCAGCTTGGCCACGGCCTTGCGCAGGATGACCTCGTACATCTCAAGGAAGCCGTCGATGCCCATGTTCGATATGTCGGCTGGGTCATCGCTGTACACCTCGAGGTCGGCGTAAGGCAGGCAGGTGAACAGAAGGTCGAACCCGTCCTCATCAAGCAGCCCGTCCATCTCGGCGCTATCGCCATGAATCCACGTTGGGCACGTCCCGCATAGCTCGTTGCCCTGCGCCCTGTTGGCCTCCACCTGTTCGGCGCGAAGCTCGATGCCCGTGTAGGCGCGACCCATCCGCTCGGCCACGATGCCGCGCACCGAGCCGCCCGCGAACGGGTCTAGCACGCGGTCGCCCTCGGCGCTGTACCAGGCATACGAAAGCTCGCATAGCACGGGGTCAAACACGCTCGTGCCGGTATCGGACAGCGACGAGGAATCGCCGCGCTCGTATGCCTCGGCCTCGAACTCGGCGTTAGTCATTGAGCGTCCTCTTTCTCTCTCGGCTTTCCGCTTCTGGCGGTAGTATCCGGGGTCGGCACCGCTTCTGGACTGGAACAGCGTTCCCATGCAATCTCCTATGCTCTCCGTTGGTTATCGAGGCGCAGCGACCTAGCCGCGCCGTTTGCAGCCGCTGGCCTTCGCTCGGTTCAGCGGCAAGGGGCTTCCGCCCGGTACTCCCGCGACTTTCCCAGAAGCCCCGGCAGGTAGGCTAGACCCCCCGCGACCCAGCTCGGAGCGGATGCCGAGCGACATCCATGCCCGCTTGCGCTCCGCCCACTCGCCGCTGCGTGCGTTCAGCACGCTGAACGGCGCGATGCCGAAGCGCTCCGCCAGGGAACCCGCATGGCTCTCCTCCCCGGCCTCCGGCTCCCCAGGCTCGTCGCCCATATCCGTATCCATATCCAAGTCGAACCCGAATTCCCCGAAGTCGAAGTCAAGCCCCTCGAGGTCGATTTCCAGCTTGTCGAAGTCCCAGCCCGTGTTCATCG
>CAZCCJ010000116.1:0-1347 GCA_964497235.1 uncultured Staphylococcaceae bacterium | reverse complement strand
GGGGCGATAGCAACAATTACAAGAATTCGAACATCAGAAAGGTCCTTAACGGAAGTTTCTATACCGCCGCTTTCGGTTTGGGCGATTCCTTGATTCAGACCGTGACCATCGATAACAGCGCAGCCTCCACCTCCAGTTCCACCAACAACAAAACTTGCGAGAATACCACCAATAAGGTCTACGCCTTGAGCTATCAAGACCTTATCAACACCGATTATGGCTTCGCTACCTCTACGGGCGATTCTTCGACCAGAATGTGCAAGGTGACTGATTACGCTTTAGCATGTGGCGTCGCCGTCTATGATGGTACGACCAATAACGCCGGATATGGCAATTATGCGACAAGGTCCCCAATTTCTGGCTCGGATATCGATATCTCAAAGGTCAATTACAAAGGGGGCATATCCACGATGTGGAACAACGACATTAGCGTCGGTATCCGCCCGGCGATGCAAATCAAAATCTACTAAACTAACTTATCTCTTCTTTAAACTATATGACGGCAAAAAAGCAGCAAAAGCCGAAAGACGATAGCAAAAGACTTAACGCCTCCTACAACAAGAAATCTTACCTTCCGGTTCTATTGAGGATCCCAAAGAAAGAAAAAGACCTTGTCACCAAGCTCGAGAGTGTGCCTTCGAAAAACGGATACATCCTGAGCCTCATCAAAGACGATGTTCGCCCAAGCATTTTGAGGCTATCCACGATCAAAAGTGTTTTAAAGGAAGTCCTCGGGAAACATCAAATCAGGAAGATCTATCTTTTCAGCAGCTAAGCTAGAGGCGAGGCAAACGGTGAAAGCGATGTCGACATCCTTTGCGACAAGGGCGACATCTCCACTTTGATTGAGCAAGGCAAGCTTGAGGAAGAGCTCGAAGAACGCCTCGGTAAAAGAGTCGATCTGGTTTTCGCCACCTCTTGCATGGACGATCACTTCAAAGAGCAGATAGAGAAGGATTTGATTGAACTATGCTGAGCACAAAGGAACGTAGAATCGCTTTGAACATCATAAAGCATTGTCGTCGGATCGTCTCGAAGATTGATGGTGTGTCTTTAGAGTCGCTTAGGTAAGACGAGGACCTGGAAGAAATCGTCTGCTTCAATTTGCTGCAAATCGGCGAGCTTGCGAAAAGTCTTCCCGACGTTTTTTTCAAAAAGTACCAGAAAATGCCATGGAAGCAGATAAAAGGCATGCGCGATAAAGTTGCCCACGGCTACGGAACACTTGAGTTTGATTTGGTATATGCAACCGCGAAAGAAGATATCCCTGCCCTGCAGGATTATTGCCTTGAGATAGTAAAGGTTGATGAAGTTAAATAACCGGCCCAAAACTCACGGAAACAAAAA
>CAZCCJ010000115.1:0-1378 GCA_964497235.1 uncultured Staphylococcaceae bacterium | reverse complement strand
ACCCTATCTCAGGGGTCTCAACTAAATCATAATTTGGTCTGCCATAGCCTGCTATTTTACTGTAGTTTATCGGGTAGCTTTTTCTGGCTACCCCTCCACCATTTTCGATGACTCCAGCTCCTGCAGATGTGTTGCCCTCTATAGTATATACCTTACTAGAATCCACCTTTTCGACGATACCTACATGATATATTCTAACACTATTCTTAAAATATATGATATCGCCTGCCTGAGGGTTCTTCTCGTGCCATCTGCCTGCCTTCTTAAAATAGCTACTTGCCGTCGGTGTGTAATAGCTCCAGTTGTCGGGACTGCATAGCAAGTCCCTCGCTATTTCGTCCCCGTACGCTTCCGTAAAGCACCAGTTTACAAAGCACTGGCACCATGCATTGCCTTGGCACGCAGGGGCTAAGGCTTCCCAGTATTTTGTAAAGTTCTTCTTTCCTGCATTCTCCGTTTTGCTATCTAGACTAGCTCTGCTAGTCTTCTCTAGATATCCTACTTCGTTGTTTGCTATTTCTAATACCTTCATTTTAACTCCTTTCATAAATCTGTATTTTGCCATCGTCGTCGGTCTCATAATTGTACTCGGGAAATACTATCTTGAGCCATTGCAAAGGCGTATTTCCAAAGTCGTCGGTCTGTCCGTACTGCCATATGATGTTTGGATCGATGCCATCTGCAGCGGGTCCGTCCCATATGCCTGCCCCTGAATTAACATAGTTGAATGCTGCCTTGCCGTTTTCTGAATTATTCCATGTTCCTGTGCGTACAGTCTTCGGTAGTTGATACCATCCTGTAAGTGGTAGCTCTGTTACTTCTCTTCTACCTTGCTTTGCCTGCTCGGCCTGTGTCTTCTTCCTCGCTCGATACTTACGCATGTACTCGCGTTTTTTACGCCTTTTAGTCTCGTCAGTATCTTTTAATCGTGGACGATGCTGGTTTATCTTAGGTTTTTTATGGTAAAATGCAGTTGACTGCACCCTATCTAATTTGATCCCTCGCTGTTTTTCAAGCTTTCTTTGAGTCTTATTATAAGCCTTAGCTTCAACTCTGGCTCTTGCTATTCTTGTAGGACTTAAGCCCTGCTCGATAGCTTCTTTTTCAACTTTTTTAAGTCTAGGTCTTTCGTAGCCTAACTTTTGAAGCTCTCTTATAGTTCTCTTCGTATTCTGATTAACTCGACTTCGCTTTATCATAGCAATCTCCTTTAAATATAGCACCCATGCTAACTTTTGGGATGTCCATCCTCGACTTGGCTGGTAGCTACTCGCTAGGTTGTCCAGATACTCCTTCAAGTCTGATAGCACAAGTGCTACAATATTATTATATCATACTCATAGTCACTTTGCAACTGCATAAATTCATTTTTATCCAC
>CAZCCJ010000114.1:0-1385 GCA_964497235.1 uncultured Staphylococcaceae bacterium | reverse complement strand
CACTTACTTCAATAGTCGAAACATCTTCGCTTGCTGAGTCGAGTAAATTGCTTTTGGCAACATAAACCGAAAAGTCAGATGATGCCTTGTCATTAATTTTGAAATATTCCATTAGGCAAACACCTTCCTTTCAGCTTTAATTTGCTTCATAATTCTATCTTCCACTTCATCAGCAATTGCCTTTGCAGATTGGCCATCTTGAGCATTGATTACAATGTTAAAGCCTCCATAATTCACTGCGTTTGATTGATTAGTGCCATTAGAGCTTATTGGTGTAGCAGTTAGCATATTCTCTGCAGAATCAAAAGCAAGTGATGACATATCATTCATTGCTTGTCTAACGCTATCTGAATTTGCTTCAATACCTACTGCCATACCCAAAGGAATATATTTTCCAATCTCATCACGCATTAATTTTGAAGGTGATGCAATTCCAAAAAAGTTCTTGACCGATTGGAAAGCCTTTTTTGCAATATTAACGATAGCATCTTTTAATGATGATCCTAACGAAGTAATTCCATTTTTAATTCCCAAAATGATGTTTTTGCCAAGATCAAGCCAATTAATTGCCATAAAGACATCGACTATTGCTCTTGCTATATTTCCAATATTTTCGACTAATGAAGGTATTGCTTTTACTAAGCCCTTGATTAATTCCCAAATTATTTGCACTCCAGATTGCAAGATCGTAGGCATATTGTAATTAATGACATTAGCAATATTTGAGATTATCTGTGGTATATATTCAATCAAAGTTGGTAAGCCGTTCATCAGACCTTGCACAAGTGCTACGATCAAATCAATGCCACTCTGCACTACTGTTGCCGAATTAACTAAGATCTCATTTGACCAACTTAAAAGCATTGGCATTACTTGAGCTAAAAGAGTCGGTATTGACTCACTTAAGCCACTTGCCATTGAGCTCATCATAGTAGCTCCTAAGCTCATCAACTGTGGCACTGCATCTAAAATGCCAGTTGCCAATCCTTGAATTAAAATCGGCACTTGCTGAATGATAGTTGGTAATGAGTTAGTAATGAGAGTATTGATCAAACTCGGCAAGTTGCTCACGATATTTACCAGAGCGGGCACGATATTATTAGCGAAGTCTGATATAGATACTGCCATTGAGTCAATAGCAGATGACATATCAAGAGCTTCCATTCCTTCTTTGCTGCCAACAGTCAATATTGAGATGACATTCTTCCAACTTGCTTTTAATTGGTTTAAGCTGCCACTGATTGTCTTCGATGCTTCTTCGGAAGTAGTACCAGTAACATCCATTTCTTCTTGCACCTTGTGAATTGCTTTAACCATCGTTGCAAAACCAACATCTGCTAATTGAGATGTATCAGTTAATGTGTAACCTAAGACTCCACTATCAT
>CAZCCJ010000113.1:698-1397 GCA_964497235.1 uncultured Staphylococcaceae bacterium | reverse complement strand
CCGACCCCAAAAGGCCCTCGGCCAAAGGCCGACCCAAAAGGCCCTGCGCCCTACCCATGCCGAATCGCGCTCCGCACGTAGTAGCTACCGCGTGATTGTGCGCTGGACACGTTTGCTGCGCACCGCACTTTTTTAGTTTGCTTTGACCGCACCTAACCTTGCGCGTGCACCTTCACTTTTCCTGGTGGGGCGGATACTCTACGCCTAGATCCTGCCGCTACGCATGCGCTCCGCGGCTGGAACTAGGCTGCGAGGTGCCGACCATCCCCCAGGAAAGTGTGGCGGTGCACGCGAGACGTGGCCCGACACCCTCCCCACCTCAAGCGTTCGCCCTGCTCAAGCTGAAGGGCGCGGAGCGAAGCTACAAGGCCGCACGTCATGCGCTGCGCTATGTCGTGCCGCCTTTTCGCTTGCTCCGTATCGCCCTGCAGCTTGAGCGTGCGCTCGCTTTTGCCGCTCCGCGGCCCCCCACCCACCGCCCTTTGGGCGGCTGCACACCCAGTTGCACCCAACCACGCGCAAAAAAGGCCATAATTGCTCTATATTATGTGCTTCGCCCATAATCACAATTATGGCTTTTTTGCGAGTTGCACACAGCTGCGCTTGTGGGTCTGCTTCCTTCCGCACTCCGTGCCGTACCACCAAAGCCAGCCCACACAAAGCAAGCGTTTCGCGGCAGCTGCAAGGCGCAGGGCTTCA
>CAZCCJ010000113.1:0-598 GCA_964497235.1 uncultured Staphylococcaceae bacterium | reverse complement strand
TCGCTTTTGCCGCTCCGCGGCCCCCCACCCACCGCCCTTTGGGCGTTGGGATTTTTCTCTCCCCTTCTTTCCGCACTCCGTGCCGAACCACCGAAGCCAGCCCACACAAAGCAAGCGTTTCGCGGCAGCTGCAAGGCGCAGGGCTTCACTCAAAGGCCGCATGCCATGCGCTTCGCTATGTCGTGCCGCCTTTTCGCTCGCCCTGCCAGCCTTCGCAGCTGCCGCTCGCGCTCGCTTTTGCCGCTCCGCGGCCCCCCACCCACCGCCCTTTGGGCGTTGGGATTTTCCTATTTAGTATGTCCCCATCCATATTTGCCCCTCCAAAAAACAACAAATGCCAATGCCCTAACCCATGCGGCAAAGGTAGGGCGCAGGGCCTTTTGGGTCGGCCTTTGGCCGAGGGCCTTTTGGGGTCGGCCTTTGGCCGAGGGCCTTTTGGGGTCGGCCTTTGGCCGAGGGCCTTTTGGGTCGGCCTTTGGCCGAGGGCCTTTTGGGTCAGCCCTTCGGAAGTCACCCTTCCGAAGCAAGCAGCTAACGTGCCGCTGGCGGTGACGCTGGCGGTGAAACGAAACGCCACCATGCAGCAGAAGGCTTTGTT
>CAZCCJ010000112.1:0-1413 GCA_964497235.1 uncultured Staphylococcaceae bacterium | reverse complement strand
CGCGGCATCCACGGTAATCTTGTTTGCCCCTTCTGCGATACCGTCCAGCTTTTTCGCCTGTGCTGCCGTCATCAAGCCTTTAGCCGATGACGTAGCGTCTCCGATGGCGGACACATCCTCAATCGCCTTCTCCGCTCTGGTCTGCACCCAGTTGATGGCATCCACCAACGTACCCTTGCTCGATGCTGTCAGGTTTTCTCGTTCACCTTCAACAGTCTTTGCTCTGGCAATTTCTTCTGTCAGACTTTCCTGCACATTCTGCACGGTCAAATCCAATGCAGAATGCTTTTTCTCGAGGCTTGTCTCCTTTGTCTCGACCGATGTAACTCTGCTATCCAGATCGTTCAGTGATGAGTCCACAGCCTCCACAGCATTCTGTGTCTTAACTACGGATTCTTTCAGCGTTTCCGCAGTGGCTGCAGATCGATCGAGTGATGCTTGGATGGATGATATATGTGTCAGCAGACTGGTTACCTTTTCAGCCGTTTCTTGGTCACGTATGTCGTATGCGGTCTTATTCCCATCGGCATCGCTGACGATCACTTTTGTTACATTGCTCAATCTGTTCTCCTCCCAATATTCAAGGTTTCATCCTCTATCTTTGCCCCGGAATAGTCCGTAAACACCAACGATTCCCCATCCACATAGAACATGGATGCCGGACGAACGAGAAACAGCGCCTCATGGCTCACGTAGTATGTTTGTCCTTCTTTGTCAGCCTCGAAATCAATGGTCTCCATCACGTCATTGACTCCGTTAATCATTTTGTACTTGAACGATATCTGCGCCTTTCTCGTGCTGTTGAAAATCGTCAGCTTCACGTCGGACACGTCCGTCACGCCATCAACAGACAGCACCGTGTCTTCGATCATTCTCCGCACCAGCAGCTTGTTCGGACTCTTGATGAGGACCTTTTCGAACCACTCCACACCCAGCTCCGTGTCATAAACCCACTCACTGAAAAACCACCGCAGTCTGATCAGGATCGCCTGCTCAATACTGTCGGTGGTCGCTATGTCGTAATTTAGGATGGCCAGATCTCCCTTGTTGGTCATTTGCAGATCATTCATGACGACCTCCCAGGATAATTGCCGGATACACTCAGATCTCCATTGATGCTGAGATTGCCGTTGATTGCCGCGTCGCTTTCGATGCTGACCTTCTCGGCTCCGGAGATGCTCACCGCTCCGCCTGTGATGTTGATGGTCACACCTGAGCACTCGATTTGCACCCCATCAGCCTTTATTTTGCATTTGGTGCTTCCGTTCGTAATGATGTAAGCCTCTTCTGCGTTGGCCTCCTCCTGAGCCTGTACACCCTCTTTCTGAAGCCCCGGAATCGCCATGGCATTTTGCAGCTCGTACCTCTCATCCATCTGGTGCTTGCTGGTTCCTGTCAGCCAGGTTGATAATG
>CAZCCJ010000111.1:0-1440 GCA_964497235.1 uncultured Staphylococcaceae bacterium | reverse complement strand
AAAATCTGACACTGGAGCAATTCAGTGTTGGATTTTTTGCGTTCAAAATCAGCCGTCAAGGTGCAACTTTGCAAGTGCACTATATGTCAGTTTTTTGTCAAAAAAATAAAACTGACACATATAGTGCGTGCTTGCGTGGTTTAGTTTTTGGAGTGCTGATGAAATTTGCATGTGTTTGCATGGGTGAGTGTAGTAGTGTAGTCGTTGACCGTGTTTGCGCTTTGCGATGTTTGGTGAGGGAGATTCAGCGCGCAGGTGCTATGCGAGGGCTTGTAGGTTTGTGAGAGCGTTAGGTTGCGCCTGAGAGCCTCTTAGAGCGCTTGAGAGCCATCGCTCGCCTTAGTTGCCCCTATTTGTACTCCGAAAGTCAAGAAACGCGCGGGAACGCGAAAAAACGTGATATAATGGCAATCGCCGAAATGGCAAGACAGTAAAAAAGGAGCAACTGATGGTGCCAGTCACTCCTCAAATACATTGTAGAGTATAGCACAAAAAAATTAAAGACTGACACCTTCAGTTGTTCCACGGAACACGGAGGTGTTTTTTTATGGCTAAAGTAGTTAAAAAACGCAACTGGGCATTTGTCCTGTATCCAGAGAGTGCGCCAGCTGATTGGCAAGATTTACTGCAACAAACAGGGTTGCAATGTGTAATTAGTCCACTACATGACAAGGATATTAACGCAGATAACACACCTAAAAAGGCGCATTATCACGTTATATTGGCTTATAGTGGTCCTACATCGTTTAACGTGGTTAAAAAGTTGACTGACAGTCTCAAACAGCCAATACCTCAACCGTTAGAGCAGATCAGGGGTTATTATCGTTATTTAACACATAAGGATAACCCCGAAAAAGCACAATATAGCGATGATGACATTAAGACGTTAAACGGCTTTGACATCGCTGATTATGTAGAGTTGACACGGTCAGAGGTTACAGCGATTAAAAGGCAATTACAGGCATTTATTCGAGATAACGGTATAACAGAGTATTCGGAGCTGATGGACATTTTGCAGGACGGCGAAGGAATGGCGTCAGCTTACGAAGTTGCGTCAACGAATACTTATTTTTTCGACAAATATCTTGCTTCTCGCAGACATTCTGAGCGTCAAAAAAGAGGCTAAAAATGGGGTGCACCCAATGGGGGGTTACTACGACACCCCCCATTGGGTGCTTTGTGCTTTGTGCCACTTTTTTTTATTACCGCAGGTCAGAGCGTTGCAAAAAATTCTCAACAAACAAAAAATTTGGAGTGTGCGGAAAAGAACGAAGAAAATCAACCCGCGGGCGGGTTGCCTATCGAGCCAGTCGGCTCGTTTGAGTGCGGGCGTGAGTGAGGACGCGAGAGCGGACGAGGAACGACAAACTCAAATTTTGAATGCAAAAATCTGACACTGGAGCAATTCAGTGTTGGATTTTTTGCGTTCAAAATCAGCCG
>CAZCCJ010000110.1:0-1448 GCA_964497235.1 uncultured Staphylococcaceae bacterium | reverse complement strand
AATCGAGTAGGAGGCGGTGATTAGCCGCCGTCCTCTCACAGCACCGTACGTACGGATCCGTATACGGCGCTTTCAATAGTTGACGTGCACAGACTGGTATGCTGTGGCTAAATCATAAAAGCCCCAGTGTATCAGTCTTTCTTTGTTTAGCGCCCATTTGACAGCCTTGTTGTTGGCATTGAACCAATACCCTTTTCTGTCATAGGCTATCGTTGCCGCATAATGGCTATCTACCCCAAGTCCAATCAGCTTTCGCCTTCTTGTCCGTGGTAGTTTCCACTGTTTCCAGATGCACATTCGTATCCTTCTGTATAGCCATCCATTGAGGTTCTTGATGTTGTTTTTCATATCTGCAATGCCGTAGTAATTCAACCATCCGCGCATATATACTTCTATACGCTTCATGGCGCCTACAATGCTTCCGCACCTGCTCCGGGAAGTGAGTTTGCGGAGTTTGTCCTTGGCTTTCTTCCATGGCTTGGCATGTACACGAATGTAAATTCCTTTGCCATTCTTCCCGAGGTAGAATCCAAGGTACTTAAAATTTCGGATTGCAAGCACGCTGACCGTACGGCTTTTCTCTCTGTTCACTTTCAGTTTCAGTGTTCCCTCAAGATATTTCGTACTGGATTCCAGCAGTCTTTCAGATGCACGCTCACTTTTCGCAAGCAGTACGATATCGTCTGCATAGCGAATGCATGGTACGCCTCTTTTACTGAATTCCTGGTCAAACTCATTGAGATAGATATTGGCAAGCAACGGTGAAATATTTCCACCCTGGGGCGAGCCTTCTTCTGTCTCCATAACAACACCGTTTTCCATCACACCACTCTTCAGATATCGCTTTATCATCTGAATCACTCTTTCATCCTTTACATTTCTGCGCAGGATATTTATCAGCAATTCATGGTTCAGCGTGTCGAAATACTTGGACAGGTCAAGCACTACTGCTCTTGTGTAGCCGTCCTCTGCGTACTCCTTTATCTTCTGAATCGCTTCTTTTGCACTCCGCCCCGGACGGTAGCCATAACTTCCGTCTGAAAACAGAGGTTCAAAGATTGGCATTAACTGTTGGGTTATTGCCTGTTGGATGATGCGGTCTATAACGGTAGGAATACCAAGTTTTCGTATTCCACCGTCCGGCTTTGGGATTTCCACTCGTCTGACCGGAGACGGAGTATAATGACCTTTCCGTATCCTTTCTGTCAGTTCGTGATTATGTTCCTTCAGCCATGGAAGCGCCTGCTCTATGGTCATGCCATCTACTCCCGGTGCTCCCTTGTTTGCCTTTACTCTTTTGTAAGCTCTATTGAGGTTATCCTTATTCAGTATCTTACCCAAGATGTCCGGCTCTGCACTGTCCCTTTCCTTCCATATCCGGTTGAACGAGCGATGCGCTCTCACATACCCTTTACGTTCCGCGCTATCTCTTTGTGAGCAGCTTTCTT
>CAZCCJ010000109.1:0-1460 GCA_964497235.1 uncultured Staphylococcaceae bacterium | reverse complement strand
TAAATATTCTATTGACAGATGAGCTATAACTATTTATAATAAATAGTGTAGTACATAAAATTCTATTTTAAAGGAGGCAACAAACATGTTTAATCAAGTTATTTTAATGGGTCGTCTAGTAAAAGACCCAGAAGTAAAGCAGGCAAAGGCAGGCAATGGCAGTGTGTTTGACACCTGCAGAGTATCTATTGCAGTCGAGAGACCAAAGAAGCAGGGACAGGAGAAAGCAGATGTAGACTATATACAGCTTGCTGCGACTGGAACCACTGCAACTAACATGGGCAAATATTTAGGTAAAGGATGCCGTGTTCATGTAGTAGGAAGTTGGAGAAGCGAGACTTATAATAAATCTGATGGCACAAAAGGGTATCTCAATGAATGCACCGTAAAATCTATTAACTTTATAGATTTCAACAAAACAAATGGAGCACAGCAGGCAGACACAGGAACAGAATTTGCGACAGTAGAGAACCCCGACGATTTGCCCTTTCTGTAATTGACATAATCTTGTTTTTGGTTTATAATGAGGGGGCTTACTTCTTTCATGGTGAGCCTCCGAGGAGCCTAGCAATTTGCTAGGCTTTTTTTGGTTACAAAAAAGTTGACAAAGTATTTTATTTAATATATAATAGTAGAAATAAACATAAGGAGGTTTCATATGCAAGAAAGTTTTAAACAATTTTTAAGAGAGAATATGCAAGGACTTGACGAAGTAGGGCTCAACACCTTGCAGGCAGGGCTAGAAGAACACGATGCAGAGCTAAAGAAACTGCAGGACGATATTGCCAGCAAGCAGAGCAAAATAGACGAGCTGAACCTTGCTAACATGAACTTGAACAGAACTAATATTGATCTAGTTCTCAGAATGACTGGAGCAGAGCCAACAGAGACTCAGGAAGATAAAGAACAGAGAATCCTAGATTCTATCCCTTCACTTGCTGATGTAATAAAGGAGTGGAAATGATAGCTAGATTATATGAGTATTTAGGGCTTGTCACCGTCAAAGATGTTATTACATGGTTTATATATGCATTTGTGGGATTATGCTTATTTTTGCAAAATATAAAGAGTAGTCCATATCACCCCTTTACCATTTTTTTTAAATGGATAGGGAATCTGATGAACGAACCACTGCAAAAGAAGCTGAATGAAGTGGCAGAGAATGCCAAGCAAAATAATGAAGATATAAAGAAGCTGGATGAAAAAGTCGATAAAAGAGAAATAAATAGACTCAGAAGCGATATGATATGCTTTGCAGATAGTTGTAGTAATGGTATAGCTTACAGCAAAGAACACTATGAAAATATACTCAATGAATATACTGAGTACTTGAGTTTATGCGATACTCATTCAGTCCCTAACCATGTGCTAACTTCTAAGATGGAGTTTGTGCAGAATCAGTATAAAGAAAAACTTTTTAAAAATTCATTTTAGGTAACAGCTCACCCCTAAGAGTTGAT
>CAZCCJ010000108.1:0-1469 GCA_964497235.1 uncultured Staphylococcaceae bacterium | reverse complement strand
GGTTCTTTGTCAATAGTTGGGGTGAAGTTCCTGCAAAAGCACTTCACTTCAATACTTTTTTGACGTTTTGTCATTTCACTAAAAAACCTATAAAATTTGTGTTTTTTGAACACCATTAATAAACCTAGCTCTACTAGGATTTTTTTTATTTGATTTTGTATACTTAATTCATAAGCAATATTCTTGCTTTGAAGTTTTCAAAATTTCTAAATCCAAAAGCTATTCGCTTCAGTACTTTGATTTTATTGTTATATCCTTCCATTACACCATTTGAATAGGGAACTAACAAAGAATTTCTAATTTCTTCAATCCAATTTGCATAAGTTTTTGCACATTTATTTAGAACTTCATAATTCGAATCTAAATTTGATTTTACCCACGTATTTAATTCATCAATAGCTTTATATTTGCCATTAGAATGGATAATATCTAATAATTCTTCTTTTTCATTATATACTCTTCGAAGTTCTTCTGAATAGTTGATAAGTATGTAATTAAGTTCTTCTCGTTGTTCTTTGTTTAAATTTATATATCTTGAAAGAAGTAACTTTCTTGAATGCTTAAAATAACGTCGTTCTTCAGGAGTAAGTCTGTTTTGAACCTTTTTTCTAATAGTATCAACAGCTTGGACAATGTATCTTGCATAGTGAAATCTGTCTGCAACAATTTTAGCATTTGGAAAGAAGTGATTAGCTAAGTCTTTATAAGGTTGCCAGAGATCCATAATAACGAATTTAACTTTTTTTCTTTCAGACAAAGTAAATTTATTAAAATAAGAAAAAAGATAATGCTTGTGTCTACATTGAATGATATCAATAGGTTTACGAGTTTTCCAATCAATTAAAGATACTTGATATTTATAGTTACCAGCATTGCCTCTAAATTCATCAATACAAAGAACTTCTGGTAAATAAGAAGCAGAAGTGGAAAGATAAGGAAATAATTTTGACACAGTAGTAGATGATACATTTGAAATTTTGGCAACGTCTTTAATGGAGTGTTTTTCTTTTAATTGTTCAATAATAAAAGCAGTTAACCTATTAGTTTTTCTAGCGAACTTAGGTAAGAAAGTATTTTTTTCATAAAAACGTTTACCACAATTAGTACAAGAATATCTGCGTTTTCTATAATATAAATAGCATTCCTTGTTGTAGTAAAAAGGAATATCTTTAATAAGTTGATATCGATAATCATGAATTCTAGTAGTTTTAGAGTGGCAACAGGGACAAGTATGTTCTTTAATAGGTAATTCAATATGAATTCTAACGCGATGTTCACGATTTCTAAATTTTATTACTTTAATTCCTTTTAAATCAATTAGTTTTGTGATAAAATCATTTTGCATTTATTTAGCCCTCCTTTGTTAAGGTTTTCAGCAAAATAATTTTATCAAAGAAGCTAAATAAATGCTATTTTTTTACAACAAAAAAGTTGGAGTATTAAAACACCCCAACTAAAATTATAGAACC
>CAZCCJ010000107.1:0-1473 GCA_964497235.1 uncultured Staphylococcaceae bacterium | reverse complement strand
CGAAGGGGCGGTAGCCTATGTTCTTCACCTTGGGCATGATGACCGTCTTCAGCGATGTGCAGCTTTCGAAGGCCTGGTGGTCCACGTCGAGGCATTCGGGCAGATAGACGCTCTTCAGCGACGTGCAGATTTGGAACGCCCACCATCCCGTGAGAGATGTGACGTGCGAGAGGTCGATGTTCTCCAGCTTAGTACAGCCGCGGAATACGTAATAGCTCCCTATGCTGGTCAGCGAGTCGGGTAGCGAGATTGACGTGAGCGATTTGCAATCGTAGAACGCATTGTCCCCTATGCTGGTCAGCGAGTCGGGGAGTTCGATGTGGGTCAGCGAGTCGCAGCTGTTGAACATGGAACCGTACAATTTCTTTACGCCCGTGAACCACTTGAACTCGGGGAAGACCTTGAGGCTCTTGTTACCACGGAGAGACTGGTCTGTGCTCGTCACCGCCATGCAGTCGCGCCTTGTGGATATGTTCTTGCCGCTTGCCCATGCCTCCACCACAGGGTCCTGCCACTGGATAGGCAGGTCGAGGTTGGCGTATGTGTGGAATAGTTTCCGTCTTATTCTGGCCATACTTTTATAATGTTTAGTGTTTAGTGTTTAATGTTTACTTTGCAATTTGTAATTTATACATTATCATTTATCGTTTGCCATTTACGCTTTGCTCCATGCGTAGATAACACCGTATTTCTTGCTCCCCACCTCTCTGATGGAGAACTCGTAGTGCATCGCCGCCTTCAGTGTCGGCATGTCCGCCCATGTCACGTCAGCAGGCCACGTCACCGTTGGGGCAGTGGTGGAGGTGTCGAAGCCTCCTTCATAGTCGTGTGCGTGTGTGGTGTCGGTCGTGGCTTGCAGGGTCAGCGTGAGGGTGTTGGTGCTTGCAAGGGTTATGTCGTAGTATTTGCCCGTTTCCATCTCCAGCGTGTCCGTGCTCACGCTCTGCACCTCCAGTCCCTTCAGTTGCGTTTCCGCCTCGGCTATCACCCCATCCACCTTGCTTGCTGCATCCGTGGCAGGCTTCTGTAGTTCGGCTATCTGGTCGCTGGTGAGGTCGGCATAGGTGAGGGCATCGCCCTTGTCACCCTTCTCGCCCTTGTCACCCTTGGCTCCGGCTGCACCGTCCTTGCCTTGCGCTCCGGTGGCTCCAGTGTCGCCTTTTGCACCTTGTGGGCCAGTAGCTCCGGTATCACCTTTGTCACCTTTGTCACCTTTATCGCCTTGTGGTCCTTGCGCTCCAGTGTCACCTTTGTCACCTTTATCGCCCTTGGCACCTGCCGCACCTTGTGGTCCTTGTGCCCCTGCCGCACCTGTGTCGCCTTTGTCTCCCTTCTCACCTTTCTCGCCCTGCGGTCCGGCTGGTCCCTGCGCTCCCGCAGCTCCATCCTTGCCGTCGGCGCCGTCCTTGCCGTCGGCGCCCTTCAACAGCAGGAGGTTGAAGCCCTTCTTCTCGCCGGTCTTGGTGGTTATCT
>CAZCCJ010000106.1:0-1520 GCA_964497235.1 uncultured Staphylococcaceae bacterium | reverse complement strand
TCTTGCCTTGACGAGTCTCCCGTCGGGGGTCACGAGCATCGGTGACTCTGCGTTCTACGAATGTTCTAGCCTCGCACTGACGAGTCTCTCAGAGGGGCTGACGAGCATTGGAGCTTATGCGTTCCAGCGGTGTACCAGCCTCGCACTGACGAGTCTGCCGGAGGGGGTAACAAAGATTGCAGGTAATGCGTTCTACAAATGTTCTAGCCTCGCACTGACGAGTCTCCCAGAGGGGCTGACGAGTATCGGTTATTGGGTGTTCTGCTCTTGTTCTAAGCTTGCAATCACGAGCATCCCGTCGGGGGTGGGGATTCTTTATGATGGGGTGTTCAGCTCCTGCACAGGCTTAACATCCATCACCTTTAAAGGCACACCGACCACGATATCGTCCAGTGCGTTCCAGAGCTGCACCAACCTGACCGACATCTACGTGCCTTGGGCTGAGGGAGCGGTAGCTAATGCGCCATGGGGAGCTACCAACGCAACGATCCATTATGACAGCACAGTGTAGGAGGGAGCTATGGGAGTTAATCTGGTCGTTATAAACGGCACTACCAAGCTAGACCTCACTGCGGATACGGTCACTGCCGCCACGCTTAAAAAAGGCTACACAGCGCACAATGCGGCGGGGGATGTGATCACAGGCACAATGGAGTCAAGCGGCGGCACAAGTGAGATGACGGTAGACCGCCAGACCGCAGACGGTGCTGAGACGATCATCGTCACAGGCACAGAGTCCGTCAATATGACCATTGACCGCCAGACCACAGACGGAGCTGAGACTGTCACGGTCACAGCCATTGAGCTGACAAATACCAATGATGCCACAGCAACAGCGGCGGATATCGTAAGCGGGAAGACGGCGTATGTTAAGGGTAGCAAGCTGACAGGGACAAACACCAATAATGCCGACACGAGTGCGGATACTGTCACGGCTGATAAGCTCTTGAGCGGCTACACGGCTCATGATAAGAGCGGCACAGCGATCACGGGCACGATGGAGGGCGGCGTTGATACCAGTGACGCGACAGCAATTGCAGCTAATATCCTCGCGGGTAAGACGGCCTACATTAACGGCTCTAAGGTCACTGGAGCGATGACCGACAATGGAGCGCAGACGGGCACGATCAGTACGGCAAGCGGGTCTGTGACGATCAATGCGGGATATCATAACGGCTCTGGTAAGGTCTCCATCTCCTCGACGGAGCAAACCAAGATCATAGCATCCAACATCAAAAAGGGCGTGAGCATCCTTGGCATTACTGGTACGGTGCAGGAGGGTGTGGACACTTCGGACGCAACTGCAAGTGCATCCCAGATCCTCAGTGGGCAAACAGCCTATGTTGGCGGCTCGAAGCTGACGGGTACTTGTACGTATGATGCAGATACTTCGGACGCAACGGCTACGGCGGCAAGCATTGAGAGCGGCAAAACAGCATACATCAACGGATCTAAAGTCACTGGGACATTATCATTTAGGACTCTCACCACCAGTACCAGTGAGCCGACATCGTCCGATG
>CAZCCJ010000105.1:0-1561 GCA_964497235.1 uncultured Staphylococcaceae bacterium | reverse complement strand
AGGAGTGGTTCTCCGTAAGTGCAATGACCCTGTTGCAGAAGCTTGGAAGTTGAAGTGCTTCAATTTTCTTCAAAGAGAAAGAAAGGCTTATGATAATGAAGAAGTTGACATGGAAGCAATGGAAGGATATGGTGAAATGGAAGATATTTAATATCTTCCATTATGCCTATAAATATAAATATACGTATATTAAAAACATAAATATAAAATTTCATAAATAATTTATAAAATTATATATGAAATGATTGATAAAAAAATAATAGAAGATATTTTAAATTATAGTAAAAAAAATAATATATCCGAAAAAGAATCTTGTAAGCATTTTAATTTTAGTCAGAAATGTTTATATTATTATAAAAAGAAATATGGATTTGAAATAAATGATATAGGTAAGGGAAAATTTACACATAGAACAATTAGAAAATATAAAGTTAATGATAATTTTTTTGAAGTCCCAAATATTCTAAATTGCTATTGGGCGGGATTTATATCTGCTGATGGGTGTATATTTAATAAGCATGGTCAAGATGTTTTAAGTATAGCTTTATCATCAATAGATAAAAATCATTTAAAAAGATTTATAAAAGATATAGAATTTGAGGGAGATATAAAAGATTATTGTGTACATAAAGAATATAATAATGAAAAAAAAGTATTTAAAGTTTCATCAATAACAATAACTTCTCAAAAAATATCTGATGATTTAAATAAAAACTTTAATATAATACCAAAAAAAAGTTTAATATTATTACCACCAAATATAACAGATAATAAACTTATAGATGCATTTATTTGTGGGTATATAGATGGTGATGGTAGTATATCGTTGTGTAATAGTAGGAGAAATATTCAGAGCATTTTATCGATATCTTTACTGGGCACAAAAGAAATGTGTGAATGGATAAAAAGTAGATACACCGAAATATTAAATAAAAAATGCGGTTCTATATTAAAAAGAAATAAAGAAAACAATAAAAACACTTATTCTTATACCATTACATCAAAATGTGCAAGGAAAATATTTCTACATTTTTATAATATAGATGTGCCTAAATTAAGTAGAAAATGGTCAAATGAAAAATATGAATATTGTTTTAACTTTAATAAAAAGAAACCTATATGTAAAAGAAAAGGAGTGAATGTATTTGATTTAAATGGTAATCTATTAAAACATTTTGATATGCTGTCTGATGCTAGTAATTTTACAAAAGTTAGTATAGGAAGAATTAGTGATTTATGTAAAATCAATGATTGCAACCACATGGCTAAAGGATATATGTTTAGTAGAGATTATGTAATGAATTCATATATGCCATTAAAATCAACAAATAAAAAATATTTAATTTAATAAATTTGTTCATTAAACATTCAATGTTCAATACAATTGAACATTGCATTTTACTGAACATTCTTACAAAATATTGGGGTAATGTGTTAAAAATATGTTAAACTCATAATAATATTTGGTGGTTTCGAGAAAAAGTTGTATCTTTGCATTGTAATTAGAAACAAAATAAATTATGGCAAAACTTTTTGAAGATGTTGAGAAAGGTACAATGTT
>CAZCCJ010000104.1:0-1565 GCA_964497235.1 uncultured Staphylococcaceae bacterium | reverse complement strand
CAAAAGCGCCTGTACAAAGTGCAAATTGCGTGCGAAACGGTCATTTGCTGAACGCTGTTTAAAACATATGTTTTAAATGCACCAAAAGCGCGCTAATGATTTGTTCATGTTCAACAGCAAAAACAATAAGGGCTAATGAAATGTCTGTTTCTTCATTCAGAATTTTCAGATTGTGCGATTCAACAAAAGGATCTATGCCAGCTTGTGTCACGGAAATACGTGCAAAGGATTCGCCATTTTGGGCAGCACACTTAATGTGCCCTATTAATCCGCCCGCTTCTTCGATATCGGTTGCTACGCCCGCAAGTGCTGCGGCTAAACTTTGCAGCTCAAGTTCGGTGTTTTCAAGCTCAAGGGTACAAGAAACAATATTTGCCTCTTCATGCGAAGATAGCCGGCAAAGTGCTACACCGCCACCCACATTAAACGACATGGTTTGCGCTTCATGGTGATGGTCGTGGTGATGGTCGCAATAACTGTCACCATGCTCATGATGATGTTCACAGCAATCGTCGTCATGATGATGATCATGGTGTTGCCCGCAGCAGTTAGCACTATGCTCGTGGTGCTCATTCGAATCGCTCTCAACCTTGTTTTCAAGAGGCTGTTTATGCTCTTCCATAGTGCTTACTCCTTCCCCAAAATACGTGCCATATCAGCATCGCTTATACCCTTTTGCGCGCTCACGCACACAACGGGCTTTACTCCAGTTGGGGCGCTTGAGGCTTCTTCCTCACCATTCGGAGCACTTGTGTCCACGCCATCATCCACGGCATTATCAGCAGCGCCCGCATACTCAAGGGCTTCGCGGCACGCCTGGTCAATGGTGGCATCATCGGCTAAATCGCACTTGTTAATCAAAATAATATCGGCACTTTCAAGCTGACCACGCAAAAGTCGCTCTAGGGGAATTCTCATGCGTTTCCAACGAGAAGCATCCACCAAAATACAGGTTTGAACCACAGCATTGTGCACCTGAGCAGAAAGTATTTGCGCCATAGAGCTTGGCACCGCTACACCAGTAGCTTCCACAATAAGCAAATCGGGGTTGTAATCATTTAGAATTTCGTTTGCAGCATCGGGAAGAGCACCAAGCAACTCACAGCAAGCGCACCCAGCGAATAGGCTTTTAACCGCATAACCACCTGAATTCACGGAAGCGCCATCGATATCGACTTCACCAATCTCATTTTCTAGAATAGCAACCGGCGTTTCTTTGCTTGAATGCGCGCGCATATAACGAGCAATTTCAAGCAAAACGGTTGTCTTCCCTGATCCCAAAAACCCGCCCAGAATTAAAATTTTTGCATTGCTGGCCATTACCTTGACCCTTCCCTATTACCTCTCACTATTAATTAGAAATTATAGCTTCGTTAAAAATGGTGCAACAAAACCATCTGCCCGCCTTTGCACCTGCATTCTACCATGCAGAGCAAAAACGGGCAGATAGCAAAATATATCTAAAAATCAGTGAAAGCCTTGTAGGGGCACGTAAAATACCTAATAAGCTTTTACTCGCCTACGTGCGAGCTGCCGTACATTACGTAATACTGAACAGCAAATGC
>CAZCCJ010000103.1:0-1590 GCA_964497235.1 uncultured Staphylococcaceae bacterium | reverse complement strand
ATTTCACTATCCCATTCAGTATGAGACTCTTCTTCATGATGGATTGTTTCCCAGTGTCCTTCTTCTTCGGATACTAAGAATCTACCCCAGTGACCTTGCTCAGCAACATTTACTGTTTCATAATGTCCTTGTTCTTTTACAGCGGCTTTATCAACCACCCAGACTAAAGTACAACCATCATTTTCACTAGCAACACTCTTATCAACCACATTGATGACCATTTCCTTAGTAATAGTCTCTTGGGTATCTGGATTAATAACTGAAATAGTTAAGTAGTATTTACCCATTTCAGCGGTATTGATGTCACATTCAACTTTAAGTTCCCAATTATCTAAATTCTCAACTGAATACCAATCATCTTGATTGAATTCTTCATTTAGATCTAAAGTGATCTCTTCTTCTTTCAATGTGATAGTAGGTCTTTGTTGAGCTACTTTGACTGTTTTCTTGTATTCTTTAGTTATTTCAACTCCTTCGTCATTAGTAGCTGTTACTTTATAAGTTATCTCATATTCAGCAACCTTTGAAAGATCAATAGTTTCTGGATCAATAGTAACTTTACCGTTGTATCCTTTAACAAGTTTCCAACTTGACCAACTACCATCCATCTTTTGAGTTAAGTAGATCTCTTCATCATCACTTACATTAAACTGTATCTGAAGTCTTTCATAGACCTCTTCATCAGTTAAGCCTTTTGTATCTACCTTACCGTATCTAGTTAAGTAAATATATACTCCAGCTGCAACAGCAAGTATTACTAATAAAACTATTAGCCAAACTTTACTTTTCTTTTTCTCTTCTTTCATATAACTCCTTTATTGTCTCGGGGATGTTTCATCCCTGAAATTAATTACTAATAACAGATGTTCATTAACAACAAAAACATCTATAATAATTCTAAGATATTGATTAAACTTACTGGAAGTTCATCAGGTAAAATCTTATGAAAATCACTTGATTTCTTCCTTACCCACCAATTCACATTACCATTATACCACCGAAAAACCCCTTTTTTACTGACACTTACTGACACTTACTGACACCAACTGACATCAACTGACACTTACTGACATTTCTCTTTGGAACTCTCTTTAATGGCTGTTGCTGAACTAATCCAAGAGAGATAATCCTCTCTTGTTTTCTTAATCGCACTATCATAATCTATCTTTTCTAGAGCTTTTAATCTTATACGATATGTTGTTCTCTCTACCTTTTCCCAGTTTAATTCATCTCCAACTTCTTTGATGATAGTATCGATAAGATAACCCTCACCATACTTAATAGCATACTCAGGATAATAGTATTCTTTGTATTTTAATCTTTCACTATTTGTTATTTCCTTTAGCGATAGTCCCCTTAATACAAGTCTATTAAATACGCATCTCTCATCAAATCTTCCAAGTGTGTTTTGGCAATTCATTAAGAATGCAAGTGTAACATAATGATCACAAATATCCATATCAGCCCTTAATGCATCTATTTTCTCAATATAGTCAGTTGCTGTCTTTTTAGTGCCACCTTCACAAGCAACACCTGTATAATCGTGAGATCTTAATCCTTCCCAACTGTTGATGACTTCTTCAAGGATCT
>CAZCCJ010000102.1:0-1596 GCA_964497235.1 uncultured Staphylococcaceae bacterium | reverse complement strand
ATGATCAGAACCTTGTCCACGTCCGTACGCTTCATCTACCGTTTGTCCTTGCCTTAATGAGGGTGAGCAAAATCGGGATAGCAGTATACCCCAAATGCGCACGCAAATCAAGTGCAAAGACAAAGTGCGGCACTTATACCGCGCCGTCTATTCGTCAATGCGGTCGCGACGGAAGGTGAAGAAGAAGGAGACGAGGAGCGCGGCGACGCCAACAAGATAGCCGGCGCCGAGAACGCCGAAGCCGATCTCGAAGCCGCGCACGCCAAAGCGATCGGAGAGCGCGCCCATCAGCAGCGGCGACAGCGAGCCGACGAAGAAGGCGATCATCGTCATCAGCCCCGTGGCGGTCGAGCGGTGCTCCGGCGCCACGACGTCAAAGAGGCTCGCGTGCGTGTTGACCTCGAAGAGGCCGCGGAAGACGCCGTAGAGCACGACCGCGCACCAACACGCGGCGACGCCGGGCGCAACGCCAATAAACAGAAGCGCGGGTGCGCCGCCGACGAGCGCGGCGATCTGCAGCCCGAGACGGAAGCGCGGACGCCGGGCGACGAAACGGTCGGTGATGAACGCGCCCAGCATGATCGCCGCAAACGCCGCCACATGATGATAGAGCATCGTGCCGCTCCCCGCCGCACCCACCGAGAGTCCGAACTTGCGCGTCACAAACTTCGGCCCCCAGCAGAGATAGGCGTTGTTCGCGAAGACGACGGCGATGAAGCCAACCGATGCCAGCAACGCGGACGGTGTGCCGAAGTAAGCGCGCAGCGAAGACCGGAGCGAGGGCGCGGCCGTCGATGTCTTTGCGGCAACCAGCGTCTCCGCGGCATCCGCGCGCCGATCCTTCAGCGCGAAGCAGAAGACGATGCCGAGCAGGAAGCCCAGTCCGCCAAAGACGAAGAAGACGTGTCGCCATCCTCCGAACGCGCGCAGCGCCCACGCGACGAGCGCACCCGAGAACATCAGGCCGACGTAGAGCGCGGACTGGTGCACGGAAAGCGCGATCGACCGCGTTTCGCGGTGGTGCGCCGCGAGCAGCGCGTAGGCGCTCGGCGCATAGAAACTCTCGCCGCCGCCCGTCGCGACGGAACGGAAGAAGATGAGTCCGCAGAGGCCGCCGACGAAGCCCGTGCAGGCCGTCATCAGCGACCAGAAGAGAAGCGAAATCGTGATGATCCACTTGCGCGAGAAGCGGTCGCCCAGCACGCCGGCGAAGGGCGTCGTCACGGCAAGCGTGCAGAAAAGCGCGGTGTTGACCCAACCGATCTGGAGGTCGGTGAGCCCGAGATCCTCCTGGATCGGGATCGTCAGCAGCCCAAACAGCGCGCGATCCGCCTGATGGAAGAAAAACGCGCCGCTCAGAAGCGCGAGCACGACCCACTTGTAGCAGCCTGCGAACTTCGAACGGCTTCTCATCTTGTCTATCGTCATGGGATGCTCCATGGTGCTTCCGTAAAAACGCCGCTCCGGCTTCCCCCTAGAACTCGAAGAGGTCGCTGGGATCGGTCTGCGAAAGGACGGCCAGGGCGACGTCGGTACGGTGAAGGTCGCGCAGGGCGCCTTCCATCGCCTCGCGGGCGAGATAGTCCGCATTGCATT
>CAZCCJ010000101.1:0-1627 GCA_964497235.1 uncultured Staphylococcaceae bacterium | reverse complement strand
GTAGTTGTCGCGATAGTCGGTCGATGTTGTGCCGTCATAATAGTGGTAGTGGCTGGCGTCGAACGACTTGGCGTCGAGATGGTCATAGCTGCCGCTTAGCTTCACCCTCAGCATGTCGGCATAAAGGCGTATGCTGGTGTTCATGTCATACGTTAGGTTCCACTGCGTGTTGTCTTGGCGGCCTTGGGCGAGTAGACTGTTGAGCAGATGACTGCCCAGCAGCGTCTCGCCATCGGTCTTGTTCCAACTCTTCGCCCGGTCATACTGCAAGAACAGAATGTTTTCCGTGTTCCAACCTCGCTTCAGCATCTTGAGAACTTCTTTCGTCAGGAGTGAGGTCTGCTTGTCACACCCCCACGTAGCAATGTTGCTGTATCTGTCTCCGCCGTTTAGGAAAGTCTGCGAGTTTGTCACTGTCTGGTTATCGGCATCCGTGTGCTTGAGCAGGTTGTTGGTTGCGAAGTACGATGCTTCGTTGCCCAAGGTGTGAAGATAAGTGACGCCTGCCTGCTTGGAGGCCAGCAAGCCTTGGGGCGCATCCCCCGAGTCCCAGTCGCCATCCATTGTCATGTTGGCTGTTGCGTCGTTGTTCACGTTGTTCACATTGGCGAAAGCCAGCAGGCGGCTCACGGGAGAGAAGCGCATGCCGAAGCCTCGTGCCAGATAGCGGCGGTCGGTGCCTGTGCCGGCCTCTATATTGCCCAGGTAGCCCACGGAGTACTCCTTCTTCAGCCTCACATCCATGACATATTGCTTGTCGTGCATGTCGCGCCCCATCATCCTTGAGTTAGCGCCCGCGCGGTCGAACACCTTGATGCGGCTGACGGTGTAGGCCGGCAGGTTCTCCAGGGCGAGCTTTGGATTGCCTGAGAAGAAGTCCTGTCCATTGACGAGCAGGCTCTCCACATACTTGCCGTTGACATAGATGCGCCCGTCCTTGGTCAGCTGACAACCAGGGAGCCGTGAGACCAGGGCGTCGAGCATGGAGCCTTCCGCCAGGTTAAAGGCGTCGGCATTGTAGATGAGCGTGTCGCCGCGCATCACCATCTTCACCTTTGTGGCGCGCACGGTCACCTCCCGTAGGACATGTGCCGTGTGGTGCAGCCGGCATGGCCTCGGCCACAATGTCTGTCTCGCGCAGCGAGTGTAGGGCCACCTTCACGCTGTCTTCGGAGTAGCCTACGCATGAGGCGCGAACGACATAGCGGCCTTTGTTCGGGAGCCTCAGGCGGTACTGGCCATTGAGGTTCCAGTATTCGGACGAGTCGGAGACTGTGGTGGCTATCCGGCTACCGTCTTCGCGCGAAAGGACAATCTTGGCTCCCACAATACCGTCGCCCGTGATGTTGTCCACCACACGGCCCACGACGTAGTGCTCCGTCTTCTGCGCATAAGCCAGGCTAGTGAACAGTAACAAAAGCAATAGGAATAAAGACTTTTTCATGATTTCAACCTTTTGGAACAGGCTCTTGTATGCAAAAGCTAACTGTTTTTTATATGTGAGCATGCTGTGTAGGGAGCGACATTCAAGTCAGAGCAATACAATGTTGCTTTCCATGCCAAGGCACCGAAAGCCGAAAGTTCCACAGGATAGAAGACATGCTCGGAGTCCCTATAAAGGTGGCGC
>CAZCCJ010000100.1:0-1645 GCA_964497235.1 uncultured Staphylococcaceae bacterium | reverse complement strand
CCGTCGGCGACGAGCATGGCCTTGTCGAACTCGGCGAGGCCGGTGGTTGCGCTCGTGTCGCTGGAGGAGCCCTTCTCGCCCTGGGTGGTTGCCGTCACCGCGGCGGTGGAGCCGTCGGCGAACGTGGAGCCCTGGGCGGGAGCCAGCTCGAAGGTCGCGCCGCCCAGGCCAAGCGCCGTGCTCTCGGCGGAGACCTTGCGCACCGCGATGCGCGTGGGGTCGTCGGTGACGTCGCCGGTGAACACGGTGATCTCGCCGGTGCCGCTCATGTGGTAGGCTGCCGGGCACTCGCCGGTGGCGGAAAGCGAGCCGTCCTTGTTCACGGTGAAGGCCATGGAGCCGTCGACCAGCTTGTAGCCGGCAGGGGCGGCAACCTCCTGCAGGCTGTAAACCTTGCCAACCACCAGCTTGCCGGCAAGCTCGGCGGAGCCGCCCTGGCCGTCTTCGCCCGTGGCGAACTCGATGGCTTTGGTGCTGCCGTCCGCAAAGGTTGCATCGCCAATGGGCGTTACCTTGAACTTTGCGCCAGCCAATGCCTTGGCGGTGCCTTCCGAATAGCTTTCGCTGCTGTACTTGGTAAGACTGAACGGAACCGCCTCGTCGGCAACGTCGACTTCCACCTTGTTGTCGGCCACGCTGAACGTGCCGTTCCTCACATCGATGGGCGTGCCCGCGATGGTGCCGTCATCGGCAACGGCGATCTTCAGCTGGCCCTCGATCTGCTTGTAGCCGGCAGGGGCCGTGGTCTCGCTCAGGCAGTAAGCGTTGCCGGCAACCAGCACGGCGTCCAAACCGTCCACGGTGCCGTCGGCCTTCGTGGTGAGCGTGAGCGCTGCGGTGGAGCCGTCGGCGAAGGCGGAGCCTGCAGCGGGCTCAAGGCTGAACACGGCGTTCGCGAGCGGAGCGCCCTCTGCGTTGGTCTTCTTCAGCTGGATGCCGATCTCGGCATCGGTTGCCGTGATGGAAACGCCGGAGGCATCAACCTCGTAGCCCTCCACGGCATCGGCGATGGTTGCCTTGCCAGTCTGGTCCAAGGTGAACTTCACGGTGCCTGGAATGAGCTCGTAGCCGGCGGGCGCCTTGGTCTCGGTGAGCGAGTACTCCTGGCCCTGTGCGAACTTCAGCGCAGAGAGCTGGGCGATGCTCTGCTTGGCAAGCGTCTGGGCTTCGCCCAC
Source organism: uncultured Staphylococcaceae bacterium (assembly GCA_964497235.1). Classification (GTDB taxonomy): domain Bacteria; phylum Bacillota_I; class Bacilli_A; order RFN20; family CAG-826; genus UBA4951. The sequence continues at coordinate 470 of CAZCCJ010000100.1, read as the reverse complement.
GTTGCCGTCGGTGTCGGCGAACCTGCCCGTGATGGTGAACTCGGCGCCCTCAAGGCTCTCAACCGAGTAGCCCTTCTTCGCGAAGGACAGGCTGATGGGCGTGTTCGCCAGGGTTACCAATTTGCTGGAGGGGTCGAAGGTGTAGGGCGAGCCGGCCTCGGGCGTTGCCGTTACGGTGCCGTCGGCGCTCACGTGCACGGCGAGCGTCTTGCCGGTTGCCGCATAGCCCAAAGGCGAGGTCTTCTCGCTAACAACGTAGTCGCCGCTGGCGGCCTTCGCTGCGCCGCCCTCTTCGTAGGCAGTGCCCTGAACCAGGATGCCCTGAACGCTCAGAGCTGCTGCGCTGGAGGTGGTGGTGAATTCCTTGGTGGTTTCCGACACATTGCCGTCCGCGTCGACGAACAGGCCCTGCACGCTGAAGGTGCCGTTGGCGAGCGTCTTGGCGTCGGCGGAATCATCGGTCTTCTTCA
>CAZCCJ010000099.1:0-1657 GCA_964497235.1 uncultured Staphylococcaceae bacterium | reverse complement strand
TGACAATTGTCAGACAATTTATCAAATAGACCGACGCTCCACGTTCGTAAAAAAATGATTCCTTTTACGGAGGTCCCGGAATGGGCAGACCAGCATTTTCGGCCTCTGCCCTAAAGGCGGAGGGGAAATCACATAAGACTAAAAAAGAGCTTGCACAGCGAGAAGAAGCCGAAAAGGCTGCGCTTACTGGTGAGCGAATCAAAGAGACCGCCGAGGTTAAAGCAGACAAGATAGCACATACCGAGTTCCGACGGCTGAAACGCATCCTCGCCAATATCGGCAGAGATGATGAACTGTACGGAGCGCCGACGCGCCGCTATTGCCTTAACGCCTCCAAGCTCCACGACGCTGATGTGTCTGTGGAGAGGCTCAAAGGTGAGGTAGATCAGCTGGTGGAGGATCGTGACAGCTTTGACGACCTCCAAGAGTATTACAAGCTCCTCACCAAGCTGGAGGACAGCGTGACACGCAAGGAGCAGCTGAGTAAATCCATCCGGCAGGAGATGGACAGCTTCGAAAAGGAAAACAGCATGACGATTAAATCATCTATCCGCACCGTGCCGCCGAAGCGGACCACCAAGAAGAGTGCTTTGCTGGAGGCTCTGAGTGATTAAAGAGTCAAAAGCATATGAGTATGCTATGCGGTGTGCCGATCCGAGCAACGATTTGGTGCCTGAGTATGTGCGGAAACAGGCTGCCAAATGGATACAGATTGCCGATGGCAACTCAGATGTCGCCTACGTGGACGAGAAAGCTTTACAGAAGCATTGCAGAGTGCTCAAGCTACTAATCCACCCTGACCTCCACAAACCGATCTATGAGGTCATGGAGGGCTATCAATGGCTATTTATCGTGGCTGTCCTATGTACCAAGCGCAAGGATACGGATGAGGACATACGTTACTATACAACCGGCCTGCTGGAGATCGCCCGAAAGAACTTTAAGACCTTTACATGCGCAATAACCTTTATTTTGCTCATGCTCACCGAACCGGCCTTCAGCCGGTTCTTTTCTGTTGCTCCAGATTTGCAGCTGTCATCCGAGCTTAAGCTTGCTATCCGCAAGATTATCAAAAGTTCGCCCGTGCTGATCGATGAAGCAGACCCCGCGTTTAAGGTTATGCGCTCTGAGATCCGCTGCGAGCTAAATGAAAACATCTACACGCCGCTTGCCTACTCCCAAGACAGGATGGACGGCAAACAGGCAAACGTGTTTCTGGCGGATGAAGCCGGAGCGATGGATTCTTACCCTATCGAGGCTATGAGGACATCGCAGATTGTGCTGCACAACAAGACCGGCATGATTATCTCAACGCAGTACCCGAATGATAACAATGCTATGGTCGATGAGATTGACATCAGCAAGAAGGTTCTAGACGATCTTCTTGATGATGAATGCCGTTTTTCCCTCCTTTATGAACCCGATCTTCCGTTGCGTCAGGGTGACCTGTGGCAGACGGACGATCGGGTCTTATATCAGGCAAACCCGGTATCCGTAGATAACGAAAACCTGTTTAAGGAGCTGAAAAAGGCCCGCGCTATGGCTGTGCTGTACGAGAATAAGCGCGAGAACTTCCTGTGCAAGAACTGCAATATCCTCTATAAGGGGATCGGCGTTGAGGGGTACATAGACATCCAAGCGGTGAAGAAATGCCGCC
>CAZCCJ010000098.1:0-1757 GCA_964497235.1 uncultured Staphylococcaceae bacterium | reverse complement strand
GCGTGAGCCGACCCTCACGGCCAACCCACGCCCTTGCTCTTGCCAACCTCACGGCCAGCCGGAGCCTTTCTATCGTATGAAAAAACCAAAAACTATAAAACCAAAAACATTATATCTGATGTATCAATTATAATTTATCATTTATCATTTGGCAAACGAAGTACGTCGCAAACGTGTCGGCAAAGCAAGCCAGCTCGCCCCAGTAGAGTGTCCTGAAGCTGCTCCGGCTTGTATGCCACACGCTGTCGTATATCTTGCATATCTCGCTTCCTATGAGGTAGAGCACATAGGCAATGGCAATGGCCACAGTAGGCCACACGCATACGCTCAACGCCCAACCCACGCAGCCCATGGCTGCCACCATTGCCCCTCCCTTGTGTATCGGGTAGGCATTCTTGTCGCAGTAGTTGGGAGCTAATCCCACAAAGCACAGGCCGCTGCATCCTATGAAGGCGAGACACTGCACGCCCTCGCCAGTGTCCAGTATGGCCGTCATCATCATCACCGCCACCGTTACCATCACGAGGCTGAACATCCAGCCCCTTTGCCCCAACTGATAGTAAGTATCGCTCACCATCTCGGGCAGTCCGTACCGCCTTGCCGTTGCCGCAAGATAAGCGGCAAGCAAGACAAAAGAAAAAATCGCCATAATTATTACCGGCCCCTCCCTTTTTCCCTCCCCTGGCTGGGGGAGGGAGTAATTACGTTGAGCCGCTCCTTGTTTATCGTTTTGCTTTAATTTATTATCGTCAGACTTTAAACAATTGTCGTCAGACTTTAAACAATTATCGTCAGACTTAAAGTTTCCCGCTCTTGCGGTTGGCTTCTCCATTTCAGCCCCTCCCATAGATGGGGGAGGGGATTAAGGGGTGGGGCTTCAGATGCTGAACGTCAGCTTGTCGGGGTAGCCGCTCTTGTAGTCATACGCCGCCACTTCGTCCACCGTGGTGAGAGCCTTAACCGCCGCCTTGTGCTTGTTGGTGGTGTTCATGCAGTCCAGCGCATACACCTCTATCTGTGCCAGCATCTGCAAGGCCGTGTCACACGGCACGCTTACCGTTGTGCCCAGTGCGTCAAGCCATGCCTCGTAGCTCTCACGTCCTACCGTTTGGCAGTTCCTCACGCCCTTCTCTATCGTCACACGTGTGTCGGGGTCAAACCACAAGGTCATACCCGCAACCGTGAAGCCGTTCACCGCATCGCTCTCGTCGTAGGCGGTTATCTCCTTCAGTTTAGCTTCCTTGGCGGCTTCCAGCTTCTCCTCGTCGGTCTGCTGGTACTGCTCATAGCCCGCAGCCTTCAGCATCTCGTCTGTCGGGTTGCTCACCATCCTGCCGTCTATCTCTATGGTGTCAGACGCATAGACACCGTTCTTAATCCATTGCGCTGTCATATCAGTTCCTAATGTTTAATGTTTAGTGTTTAATGTTTACTTTTCCCCGTCACTCGCTCGGGCACTCGCTCATCGGGTGAATCCTGCTCGCATAGGCACTCCAGCCGCTTGCCGCCTTGTATGTCTCCACCGCATCGTCGGGCACGTAGAACTCCGCAGACTGACCGCGGAGCGCAGTAGTGTCGAGGGCAGGGGGCGTAGTGGCCGCAATCGTAATGACTTTGAGCGCAGTGCAGCCGAGGAAGGCGTCGTTCCAGATGTTGGTGACGCTCGCAGGCAGGTCGAGCCGCTCCAGCGACGTGCAGTTGCCGAAGGGGCGGTAGCCTATGTTCTTCACCTTGGGCATGATGACCGTCTTCAGCGA
>CAZCCJ010000097.1:0-1792 GCA_964497235.1 uncultured Staphylococcaceae bacterium | reverse complement strand
AACTGCAATCGAAACAGAGACTAGCGAGCGTAAAGGTGCAGACACTTCATTGCAATCAAACATCGACAAAGAAGCCACCACAAGGGCGAGTGCTGATACTGCGATAAATACTAAGCTAGACCCTATCAAAGAACTGATAGACACCGTCTTTTTGGGGGAGATAGTAAAAGCATATGATAAGGGGATGGCAAATAACAAGTACAAGCCTGTCTATTTTGGTACTGTAAATTATAATGATGTAGGCTTAGGCGCTTCGTCGGACAGCAATACTACATGGCATAAAGAAGCAGTTAAAGTGCTTTACACAAGGCTAAAAGACAAAGGATATAAAGGGGCTTGCCTTGTATGGGGCGCTTTTCAGCCCGCAATGTATCAATGGGTGATAGGTAGTATGTCAATATCAACGGATGGAACTTACTCCGAGGATGCCTCAGGGTATCCCACAAATTGCCAATTCATAAGCCTCACCTATGGTGGGGGCACAATGTATAGGTTTGGCACGGAAAATGACGTATGGTATTTTGAAACAATACCTACAACCACGCAAGTAAACACCCTCATTTCCAACGCAAAAACAGCGTTAGAAACAGCGTACAAGAACGCTGATACACAGCTTCAGACGGATATCACGACAGCTTACCAGCAGGCAGATAGTAATCTGTCAACCACATTGACACAGGCGTATACGGATGCTGATACGGCGTTGAGGACGGAGCTGGAGGGGAAGATAAATTCCATTACTGCAAATACTACGGGACTAATTGAAACTCAAAATATTGCAGAAGCAAAAATCATGACGGCAACTGTTGACGCTTATGGGCCTAAAACAGAAACCGTATCAGTGATAAGTCTTAGCGACACAGAGCAATATGCAGTGAAAACTAGCCTTTCAATTACTACGCAAGTAAACGCCAATACGCCAATCACATGCCCAGTAGCTTCAAATGGTATAATTTATGGAATGCTGCGAAATAACGCATATGATTCTGTCCAAACAAGAGTTTATCCAATTTTGACAATTTACCCTCAAACATTAACTATAAATTCAGACAAAACGGCTAAAATAGAAGTTTTAAAAACAGACAGATATGGTCGAGAAATAAATAATATTTACGACAAATATACACAACTAAGTATATCTAATATAAAACTCTATAAATAAAAGAAAAGAAAGGAAATAAAACCATGACAAACGAACAAGCATTAACTATTGTAAACAGCATTAACAAAGAAATGAATAGCCTATACGATTATAACTTCCCGATTTTTGAGGATAATAACTTCAAGGCTATGGCAGGAGCACTGCAGACGGCACCACAGAAGATACAGAATGCGTATATCGACACACTAAGTAATCTTCTATGCGTAGGCATTATTAAGAAAGTTTACAGTGCTAACAATCCATTCAAATTCCTATACGGAAACGGAGTAGGAATGGCAAAAGCTCAGATGGCAGATGGCAGGGTAATAGAAGAGGTTGCAATTGACCAGTTTATCCCTATTGCCTATGACATGAAGGGCAACGCAGAAGAGTTTTTCGAGGGGGCACCTCCACAGCTAAAAGTACAGTTTCTATGCAATGTCCTAAGAAAGAAGTATGTAGTCACACTTAACACAGACCTTCTGATTGCAGCGTTTGAGGATACTGGAAGCCTAGAGAATATGCTAACAGCTATCATGGATAGAATTTACTCTGACATGGAAGAGGACGACAAAGAGGAAATAATAACTGCAATAAATGGAGTCATTGAAATGGGTAATATGTATATCTACCCACTTGCAAGACCTGCAG
>CAZCCJ010000096.1:0-1801 GCA_964497235.1 uncultured Staphylococcaceae bacterium | reverse complement strand
AGTTCTTCAATTGCTAGAGTCAGCGATTTGGAGATGCCTTTGTAGCCCATCCTCATCGCGAGTTCGTTCAAAGACATATCGCCATCCTTGAGCAGCGAGAGGGCCTTGGACTTCATCTCGGCCTTCGACATCCTCTTGGAAGGTTGCGCTTTGGGACGCGCGCTTGAATCCGGCTTGAAGGCGTCATTGACCTTCAGGGTGACCGAGACGAATCTCCTCTCCTCGTCCATGTCGAAAATTGGCATCGGAGAACCATTTTCCTTCAAAGCCACGATTGCGTTAGGAATGCCGGTGTTCCTACCCTCGGTGAGCTTGAGTTCCTTGAAGAAATCGCCGATTCGGCGGTTGCGGTATATCCTGCCCCTGATCTTGAAGTCCCTGATGTTCTCTTCGGTGATGCTCCGGTCAAGGCCGGGGAAGCTAGTTATCTCAAGCTCGCCGGGGGTCAGCCTGACCGTGATCGGCTCGTTGATCATGTAGGACTTGTGGTAGACCGCATTCGTGAGCAGCTCCTCGATTGCCCTATACGGGTAGTTGAACACCCGTTTGGCCTCCGCCTTGTCGTCGAATTTGTGGACCTTCTCCTTGATCACGTAATTGCCAATGTACTGAAGGGCGTCTTTGAGCTGCCTCTGGATAGGCCCGGAGAAGACCTTCTCCACCATCCCTTCGCCCGTGGGGTCCGGGATGTCGACGAACTCGATCCTCGCGCCCCTGAAGAATCTCTCGGGGTCCTCATTGAACATGAGGAGGGCGATGTTCCTCGGCCTCAGCGCCTCGTCGGGCCCGGTGACGAGCTGCATCGACTGGGCGATCTCCAAAGTCTCCATCTTGAGGGAATGCTCGTAGAGGTCGCTGTTGGAGTCGCGGAGGTGCTTCCTGAGAAGCGAGACGTCGATGTCGTCGATCGTCGCGGTCAGGTTCGGCCTGTCGTCGAAGGGGATGTCGCTCGAGATGTAATAGAGCTCCCTCTCCTCCTCGGCCTTGGCGACGATGGAGCTGTTAAGTTTCCTTACGTAGTACCTCTTCAGCGACTTCGTATGGGGATCCTCGGGCGCCTTGTAGGGTCTGCCGTGCCCTGCCGGGCACCAGATGACGATGACGTCCTTGCCCTGGAATTTTACGGGCTTCACAATCGGGAGGTACCTCGGCTCGATCTGGTTGCAGTAGCCGACGAGATCCTTCATGATGCCGTCCACCTTGTCTTTCTCTATTCCCTTGGGCGGGAGCTTCGGGAAGCCCTTGTCCTCCTCGATCCCGAGGATGATGTATCCGCCGCCCGTGTTGTCGATGTCGTTCGCGAAGGCGCAGATGCTGTGGAGGACGGCCTTCGGATCGAACCCCTCCTTGTAGTCAAGCCTCGTCGATTCGACGAGCCTCTCCAAAATCAGATCCTCTACGTTTATCGGCAGTTCCATAGTTGTTCACCTCCGAGAAAATTATAGACAACATGGGCGTTTCTTCCAATAAATTTCGACTTAAATTTCGACTTAAATTTCGACTTAATTCGAAGACGAAGGCATCGACGGCCAAAGGTTCAGCCATCAATCGGGAACGGTAGGACCCGAATTCCTAACGAATATGAGCCTTTTTCCCAATCAAGGATAAGGCGAAAAACGTGCCATCAAGCTGCCTTCCGCAATTATGTGTGCCAATAAGAGAAAGGCCAGCGTTGCGCTGGCCCCAGGTTTTCGATGGTGCGGGCAACAGGACTCGAACCTGCACGGAGTTACCCAATAGATCCTAAGGATAAAGCGTCGGCTTGAAAAGGGCTGCAAAACCCACCGTTTCCCTGCAAAAT
>CAZCCJ010000095.1:0-1819 GCA_964497235.1 uncultured Staphylococcaceae bacterium | reverse complement strand
TGCTCTGTATTTAATTTGTCAATGGCATACCCAGAGTCATATTTGCTAACGGTCTTAGCCAAGACTTCAAACATATCTTGTATTACTTCTTGACAAATCGGAGTAACCATCATAACATTGTAAGGTATATTGTCAATGTATGCTCCACCCTCAGAGTTGTATGTTATTCTATATGATTCTATTGGCTTTTGAATAAATGTGCGCAAATCTGTTTTTGAAAGAAAGAAACATACTTTCTTCATTGTTTTACGATTCATATGACTTGGTGTATAATAACCTGTTGTTATCCAAATGGCTTTACTATACTCACTTTCTTCATCATCTTCAGGAAAAATGATTGGCGGCAAGGCTGTAGCTGGCCTTACACCTAAGGTAAAGTCAATAATTTTACCTTCTGAAAATTTAAAACTTATGGTATCTCCTTTTTTCAATTTGAATACTTTTGAATTAAAGTACATTTCCAAACAAATCTTGGAGTCCTTATACATGGCACATAAATACAGATTATCACTTTCATCGTAAGTCAAAGGAATTCCTATGGCATTAAAGCCTCCTATCTTTTCCCAGTGAATACAAGTTGTCCCCGTGAACTTATCTTTTGTGTTTATAGGAATATTTGGGAAAGATGATTTGTTTCCATCATATATATAGCCTATAGCTCCATATATATCATTTCCAATAAAAAAACCATCTTTTTCTATTTTACAATATCCATCACATTCGCTGTTGATAGCAACTTTGTGTATACCTTCCGCTGTATATACATTAGCCAACAGTTGTCCTGTTTTGATTTTTTCCAAATTACGAACTACCCATTCAATCTTAAGTCCATGCTTGTAAGCAAGCTTCTTGTATCCATCTAGAGTTAATTCGATTTCAATTATTCCCATAAGCTTCAATTTTTTGATTATAAATAATTCTGCGACTCAGATTACCAACACAAGAATTTTCTCTCATTGTATACTAACATCGACCCTATATTGTGTCGGTTTAATTCTGACTTTATATGGTTCCTCGATGAAGGGATTACCCATATACCAAATGCGAGGATTACCCAGAATGTCAAAGACGATAACTATACAATACTTGCTACCAAGTTTCTTCGCATGTTCTAACTCATTTTGAGTAAGAATAAATGAGAAGTCTTGCTTATTTACTTTTGTCGTTTTGACTTCAAGGTATCGTTCATCTCCATATTCGTCAAATGACAGAATGTCGAAGCCATAATCATCACTTTCTAATGACACGCGTCGAACCTTTGAAATAACTTCTGCTGATAGCCCCAATTTTGTAACCTTTTCTATTTCTTTCTGCAATACGAGTTCTTCTCCTTTGTCACCGATCTTTTGACTTATCTTTTGTTGTTCTGCGTAATCGATGTCGCCTTTCTGCCGTACAGTCTGCTTTTTTCTATTAGACTCCGATTCTTTATGAGTGGCGTCAATAGAAAGTTCCACCTCTTTTGCTGACTCATAATTTACAGAGTCTAAAGCCTCAATATTCGTTGTGTTATGAATAAGGGTTGTTCCTGTATGAGCCTGTGAACTTAATGCTTTTGCTTTTTGAGGCGTATTGCTCTTTTGGACGTTATCTGTGTTTCCAGTTGAAGATTGGTCAGTTTGCGTATTGTGAACATCCTCTATCTCTGGTTTCTCTACATCCGATAGTTGTCCCCACATATCTGTTTGTTTATTACTAATGGGATTGGACAACTCTTCATACACACTTATAACAAGAGAACAAAAGATTTGCTTCTCCCGTGCAAGATTAAAGTCTATATTTTTGGATTTTTCTTGGATATCTCTAATTTTATACCGAT
>CAZCCJ010000094.1:0-1826 GCA_964497235.1 uncultured Staphylococcaceae bacterium | reverse complement strand
CCCTGGTGAAGACGAGCCTCATCGAGTACCTGTCCAAGAAGGAGAAATAGCCATGGCAGACATCCGCAAGTTGGAGAAGGAGCTTTGGGAGGCGGCGGACGACCTGCGTGCCAACTCCAAGCTGACGAGCCAGCAGTACTGCATGCCGGTGCTGGGTCTCATCTTCCTGCGCTATGCGTGGGGTCGTTTCAAGCGCGCCGACGAGCAGATCGACGCCGAGCGTGCCGCCATCACGGGGCGCAAACCGCCCAAGGAGCCTGCGGACTACACCGCCAAGGGCGCTATGTTCATTCCTGAGGAGGCTCGCTACGAATACCTGCTCAACCTGCCCGACGGCGCCGACACGGGCAAGGCCGTAAATGACGCCATGACGAGCATTGCCGCCATGAACCCGTCGCTTGCCGGCGTCCTGCCCGATACCTACACCGAGCTTGGCAACGACCTCCTGCAGAACGTTATCCGTATCTTTAACAACCCCGCCCTCGACGAGGAGGGCGACGACATCATCGGACGTATCTACGAGTACTTCCTCGGCAAGTTCGCGCCGGCGGTGGCCAGCGATGACGGCGTATTCTTCACGCCCAAGTCGCTCGTTCGCATGATCATGAACGTCATCGAGCCCTCCCGCGGCAAGATGCTCGACCCGGCGTGCGGCTCGGGCGGCATGTTCGTCTCGGCCAGCGACTACGTGCGCGAGAACGGCGGCAACCCCTCCGAGAGCATGATGTTCTACGGCCAGGAGAAGGTGGACTACAACGCCAAGCTCTGCCTCATGAACATGGCCGTTCACGGCATGCAGGGCAACATCAAGTCGGGCGACGAGGCCAATACCTTCTACAACGACGCCCACCAGCTCGATGGCAAGTGCGACTTCGTTGCTGCCAACCCGCCCTTCAACGTGGACAAGGTTAAGCACTCTGGCGCCCTCGACGCCGGCCGTCTGCCGCTCGGCGCGCCCAAGGCCAACAAGAAGGAGGAGGTGTCCGCTAGCGGCGCCAACTACCTCTGGATCAACTACTTCTACTCCTACCTCAAGGACACGGGCCGCGCTGGCTTCGTCATGGCCTCCTCGGCCACCGACTCCAAGGCCGAGCAGGCCCAGCGCCGCAAGCTGGTGGAGACCGGCCACGTGGACGTGATGCTCTACGTTGGCAACAACTTCTTCTACACCAAGAGCCTGCCGTGCACGCTGTGGTTCTTCGACAAGGGCAAGCCCGAGGAGCTCAAGGACAAGGTGCTCTTTATCGATGCGCAGCGTTATCACACCGCTGTGTCCACCACACTCAACGAGTGGACGCCTTGGCAGCTCAAGAACCTCTCGGCCATCGTGTGGCTCTATCGAGGGGAGGCGGACAAGTACCGCGACCTCATCGAGGCCTACAAGGGCCGAGCGACCGAGCTGGCCCCGCTGTTCGCCGGCGACGCCTCCGAGAAGCTCCTGGGCATCGACGGCGTTGACGGCTTCGCCGCCGCGTACGAGGCCATGCTCGCCGCTATCGATGAGCAGAAGGCCGCGGCCAAGGCCGAGGTCGACGCCCTGCCCAAGCGTGAGCAGAAGAAGCGCCGCGAGGCCCTGGCCGAGGTGACCGTGCAGATGGAGGATGCGGCCGTAGAGATCGGTGAGGCCGTGTGGCTCGTCGAGAAGTTCGGCGAGGGCGAGTACGCCGACGTGGCCGGTCTCTGCAAGGTGGCGACGCGTGCCGAGATCCAGGGCGACCAGCCTGCCGAGAAGAGCTCCTGGAGCCTGACCCCGGGCGCCTATGTGGGCGTGCCGCCCGTCGAGGACGACGGCGTAGACTTCCACGAGCGCATGGCCGAGATCCAGC
>CAZCCJ010000093.1:0-1887 GCA_964497235.1 uncultured Staphylococcaceae bacterium | reverse complement strand
AAGGATGATTAAAAAGTGCTTCCAATCGATATCTTTAAAATGGGTTGCCACGATATAGACGCAGACAACCATCGCAACGAGATTCAGGACCGGTTTGGCGGTGTCCGCCCCCTCTAGCTTGAGGGAAAGAGGCATCGCCAAAACCGTCCCGGCAAAGCCGGTGATGGTTTGAATGATGTTGCTGATAAAGATTATCAGGATGAAAAGGATATCTTGGACCACTAGAAATCAACCCTTATGTTTTTTCCGACGATGCCGACGTAGGCGCCGTTTTTGGCTTGGATGGTGTCTTTATGGGCGTAGAGCCATTTATTGACCTTCCAAAGCTTTTTGTCTTTGGGAGTCTCTTCTAGGTCCATATTGGTTTTGTCGCCAAGCACGATGAGACAATGGAAGCCCTCATCGCTTAGCTTGCAAGGAGAGAAATGGAAGGTGTAGGGATAAAGGATGACGGCCTCCCCTTTCTTCAAAAGGAAAGCCTCGACGTCTTTGGAATCGATGAGCCCATTATGGACGTCGTCTTGATTCGCAAGGAGGAGAGTGAGGTCGTCTCCCGCCACGTCGACTTCTGGGCAGGCGTGGTATTCAAGACAGTTGAGCAAGGAGTTGTAGCCGTTGCAATAGCCAACCTCGATCTCGCCTAAGCCAAAAGCCTCCTCTTTTATTTCCGAAATTCCCTGCAAAAGGTGCATATTTTCGTCGTCACGCACGTAAATGTTGCCTTCCTTAGGCATCTTTGCGTGGCGATGCAAACTGTCTACGATCTCGCTGGTATCGAGTTCGATGACTTTGCCGTATTTGGCGAATAAGGGATCAGTAACACTTCGTATTTTCATCAAGGATCTCCCAGTTCATGAGTCTGGCTAGATAAGTCATGGCTTTCTTGTATTGGACGTAACCCATGATGACGTGGTGAGCGACCCCGGTATAAGCAACCGTGTCGACGACTTCATTGATGGGACGGTTGAAGACGACTTTGGCATAGGTGCCGGAGAGGTCTTTGGTCATCGGGAAGGCCTCGCCTTCCTCGTAATAGATCCTCGTCTTGCCTCTAGCGGTGTCGATGCGGAGGATGGACATCTTGCCTTCTTTTAAGACGAAGTCCGCGGTGACTCCTTTGCCGCCGGCAAAATAAGTCTCCAAGGATCTGTTGCAACGTTTGTCCCAAAGGTTGCATGGGGCAACGCCATCATGCCAAAGGAGGGCGTAGTTTTCTTCGTAATTGACCTGGGAGAGATCTGCCATAAAGGGGGTGGCTTCTCCGGCCGCTTTGACGGCGACCATGCTTAAGGCCGCTTCGATGTCGCCTTCGCAGGCGAGGAGGATTCCTCTAGACTGAAGGACAGACATCATCGCGCAAGGGGAGACCCCATAGTTCTTCGCGAATTCCGGCCAGCAACGGATGGCGACCACGTCGAGGCCTTTCTCTTTCATGAATTTCTCGGCGACCACGATGAGACGAGAAACCTGTTTGACCTGATAGTCATTGAGCTTCTTGCAGTCGAAAGTCGCGCGGAGGCTCTTTTCTTCTTTGGCGATTTCCTCTTCGCTAGCTTCGCCGCCGAAGAAGTCGCTTAATTCGTAATGGCTGATGAGAATGCCGAGCTCTTTGTAGAGATGAAGCTCATCCACGCCGACGTTATAGAAACCTTGTGCGTGAAATCCGATGAGGCCGACATTGGAGTTTTCCAAAGCGGTTTTCATCTTGATGGCTTTGACCCAGTCATGGTCGATGTCATCGCCGACATAGACGATATAGTCGTCCACGCCGCCTTTATAAAGATTCGAGGCGTTTAGATTGACCCCGCAGACCGCGTTAAGCCTGATTTTGCCTCCATCATAGGGAAGCTCGTTATATCCCTGGAGGAGGAAGGGCTTCTTGACGAT
>CAZCCJ010000092.1:0-1925 GCA_964497235.1 uncultured Staphylococcaceae bacterium | reverse complement strand
CCGGCTCATATCTGAATGTAAGGAAAGGACCGGGAGAACGGTTTGCGGTGGCAACATTAGGAAATGATGCAACGCCGATCCGGCTGCCGAAGGGAGCAGTCATCTCGATTGATGCGGAATCCAACAACTGGGGACGATGGACAGGAACCGGCTATTGGGTGAGCCTGGCATATCTCAAGAGGTAACGGATATGGAACAACACAAGAGAAACACCGTCCTGCGGGCAATCTGGCACAAGATCCTGCAAACCATATGCGGTATGCAGGGGCATCAGTGGCACAAAACCGGCACGGGCGATATAAAGGTCATGTATTGCCGCAAGTGCGGGAAGATGGTTTTTAAATAGTATAAAGGGGTCATGCATTGGATGGCATGATGGGCAGTCGTTGGGATGGGGCAGACGATGCAATATGGGCTGGTGGACGCGCCAGCCTCTTTTTTTTACATATTGACTATGCGCATAAAATGTGTATAATAATAGATGCAGCAATCAATTGTTCTTTTATGGCGATGAAAGGCGACACATGAAGAGAACAGCGTTTGTAAAACTTCTGGAAAGAAACGGCTGGCATTACCTAAGACCCGGCGGAAATCATGACGTTTTCGCAAAAGGAACCGACAGGCTGGCAGTTCCGAGACATTCCGAAATTAAGGAAGGTCTTGTCAGAAGAGCAGTGAAGGAGAAGGGGCTGAAATAGCCCCAACTCTTTTATTGATTGCTTACAAAGAAAGGAGAGAGCATGGCTGAGAAACTGGCATATCCAATTTTAATTACTTGGGAGGATGACGGATACATTGTGGACATTCCGGATTTCCATTCAAGTACGCAGGGGGATTCAATTCCAGAAGCAATGGAAATGGCAAGGGATGCGATTGGGATATTGGGCGTTGATCTCGAAGATAATGGTGAGAAGGTTCCCGTCCCAAGCAAAGCTCCCGCTGGAGAAGCAGGGCAGATAGTCACGTTGGTTGACGTTGACTTTGCCGAGTACAGAAAACAAATAGAAAACAAGGCGGTTCGGAAGAATGTGACCATACCATATAGGTTGAGTGTTGCGGCCGACAAGGAAGCCATAAATTATTCGAGAGTTTTGGCTGAGGCTCTTGAAAAAATCCTGGGGATGAAGCATTATAACGTATAACAAAGCTGTTCTTTTTTATAGGCCGCCTGTCATGGGGCGGTCTTTTGTTTGTCCAAAACAATCTGCTGCCGTCCTTCCGGTCAGCTTTCTGATATAATATAGGCAGTTATCCTTCCCTAGGCAGAGGGGTAATGCTATAGCTTATGATATGCTGTTTTCTTTTTTCCTCATGTCGGCGGTTGCCGAATTGACCCGTTACCGGTTTGGTAGCGGGTCTTTTTTTGTTGCTGTGAAAGCGCATAAAATGGGCAACGAATATCTGTTTATTATTATAGTGTCCAGATAGCTGACAGAATAATGAACTCGCGGTACGATGTTCTTGTAGCAAGGGGTTGGACAGAAGAAGGAGCGTATTGAAATGACGACAAAAGATCAGGAAAGAAAAGTTCTGGAACAGATTAGAAAACTTGTTGCTGAGTTGGGCGAGGACAGCTACATTGCAACGGCATTTGAAGGCTGCTTCGAGATCGCCGAGGAGAACATCAAGAACGACTTCGCCTGCAGCATGAAGCAGAGAGCGGAAAGCGCAGCGAAGGAGCGTGAAGAATGGCACCAGAAGGCAACGTCATTCGAAATCAAGTGGAATGAGGATGAGCAGAATATCGCTGATTTGTATGACGAACTTAGGAGTCTGCAGGAGAAGTGTGAGAAGGATTGCCAGTTTGAAACACACAAAACTGCCGAATGGAAGAAGGCGGCAGATGAAAGACAGGAAACAATCAACGACTTCATTGTGAAGACGGCAGACCTGCAGAAGCAGTTGGACGAGAAAGACCTTGAGAT
>CAZCCJ010000091.1:0-1978 GCA_964497235.1 uncultured Staphylococcaceae bacterium | reverse complement strand
GACATCATGCACTATGAGAGCAAGGTGTGGGAAGTGGCCGACTTGCTCCTCGCAGCAGGTATCAAGCAGAGTGACTTTCCGGCTTACATGATGCCCTTCTTCGCACTCGTCATGGTGGAAGGACGAATGATGAACACCATACGCCGTGTGGAAGAGGAGAACGGCATCACCGCCGAGGACGACGTGGAGGCTTTCAAACTGCTCTACGACAGCGAGGACTGCGGCTACAACGAGTATGTCGTGATGCACCGCAAGACGCTGAAGGACCTCTGCCGCAACGACAGCACCTTTGAGCAGGACTTTGCTGCCTACCTCAAGGCATTCGACGACGACCTCAAACTGCTGCTCGGCATCGACCGCGAGAAGACCGACCAGAAGTTTCTCAATATGGACGGCATCGTGGCGGAACTGCGCAAGAAAGGCATTCTCCTCGAAGTGGCTGCGGCATGGGCACAGATAGACCTCGCGCCCTACGACAACTCTGCCATCACCACACTCGAAGAGCACATCAAGCGCCGCTGGGCTGACATCTCTGCCAGCACTGCCGGAGAGCAGTATACCCCCGAAGATATCATCGAACTCATTGCCCGCATCGTGGCGCTGAAGGTGAACAAGCCCAAAGACCAACTGCTGCACGGCTACGACCCCACCTGTGGCGGTGCCAATCTGCTCTATGGTGTGTCCGACCGTCTCAAGGCGCAGGACTACAAATACATCAAGACCTATGGCAGCGAACTCAATGATGCACTCTACGCCTTGGCGGCCATAGAGAGCCGTTTCCGTGACATGAGCACCATCAAGTGTGGCAACACGCTCACCATGGTACCTTTCCGCGACATGGAGGAGAGTTTCGACTTCATCGTGGCCAACCCGCCCTACGGCACCAAGTGGAAGGGCTACGAGAAGGAGGTGAAGAACGACCAGTTGGGGCAGTTCCCTGCCGGCTACCCGGAGATAAAGGACGGGCAGTTGCTCTTCATGCAGCATATCCTGTGGCAGCTTGCCGAGGACGGCATTGCCGTAGAGGTGCACAACGGCTCCACGCTCTTCAGTGGCGGAGCGGGTAGCGGAGAGAGCAACATCCGCAAATACATCTTCGACAAAGACTGGGTGGAGGCCATCATACAGATGCCGCAGCAGGAGTTCTTCAACACGGGCATCTACACCTACCTCTGGATAATGAACAAGAACAAGCCTGCCGACCGCCGCGGACGCGTCGCACTCATCGACGGCAGCAAGGGCTGGGCTCCCGAGAAGCCGAGCAAGGGCGACAAGCGCCGCCGCATGCTGCCCGAGCACATGGAGCGTATCACGGACGCTCTGATGGCGTTTGAGCCTTCCGACATCTGCAAGATATACGACCGCGAGCATTT
Organism: uncultured Staphylococcaceae bacterium; assembly: GCA_964497235.1. Lineage (GTDB taxonomy): Bacteria > Bacillota_I > Bacilli_A > RFN20 > CAG-826 > UBA4951. Next base: position 605 of record CAZCCJ010000091.1, on the reverse strand, counting down.
TTACTACAACAAGCAGTCGCTTGTGCTTACTGAGGTGTCGGACGCTGGCAAGTACGTGGCACAGAACGTTTGCAAGGACGACAAGGCATTTGCCATCAAAAATCCAGTGGCGCTCAACGTTGGTGGTACGCAGTACGATGACTTGCAGTCGCTGTCAGCCGATGAACTGAAGACCATCGCCAAGCGTGTGACTGAAGAGAAACTGAACCTTGAGCTCTCTGTGGAGACGGAGAGCGACGGCACGTATGCTTTCGACCCTGATAGTTGCACCATCATCCATACGAAGGACGGCATATCCACCGACCTTGGCTGTGGTGCATTCTGCTTCAAGGCTTCCACGGGCAAGAAAAACTCCATGCACAAGGTGACGATAGAGCCGTACACCACTGGCGACTACGAGATTATTCCTCACCACAAGGATGCCGCCGCCAATGATGCGGAGATTGACGCCTTCATGCAGAAGTATGTCTTCAAGCCTTATGTGCTTGGCGGCAATACTGTGGGTGTGGAAATCAATTTCAACAAGGAATTCTATGTGCCGGAGAAATTGGAGAATAGCGGGGATATTCTTAAGGAGATTGAAGGACTGGATGAGGAAATTAATG
>CAZCCJ010000090.1:0-1981 GCA_964497235.1 uncultured Staphylococcaceae bacterium | reverse complement strand
GTCACGTACAATGCCCATACTAAATTATTGTTATGTTTTGTGGTTGTGTGTTAGGTTTTTTAATTAGTCACCTGTATAAGGCACAAACGACTCCGTCTCGCTGCCGTCATCGTTGGTCACAGTGTACTTAACAGCCTTCGGCAGCGTGTAGGTGATGTCACAAACCACCTTGTAGCCTTCAGGCACTTCAGTTGCTGACAAAGTGAATGTGTTGGCATCAGTGGTATACTGTATATTCGAGAAAGCATCCTCAACACCGGTGAAGGTGCCGTCCGAACCAAGCTTTACCGTGCTTATAGCCTCGCTGACGCTGCCGTCGTTGCTGGTGGTATGCATAACCAGCTTGAAAGCAATCTCGGAAGCTGGATTGTTGTCAGTTGTGAGCGTGGCGAGGACGTCAGTTAAAGACACCGTGCGGAGTGTGACAGCTGTAGCAGTTTCATCAGTTATTATATTCCCAATCAGCTGCGTCTCAGTAGCCTTCAGGGTGATTGTCAGGTCTTCCATCACGCCCCAGTCGGTAGGCATGCTGTCGGTTACCAGGTTGTTGATGGTAGTGGTGTTTACATTCACCTGGTTGGCAATGGTGGTTGCCAGCTTGTTCAACGTCGAAATATTTGTGGTGTTGGTGTTCACCTGCGTTACAATATTTTCGATGTTCTTGGTATTGGTATTAACCTGGTTGGCTAAATTGGTGATGCCTTCGGTGTTGGCCTCAACCTGCTTGGCCATATTAGTAATGGTGGCGAGGTCTTCGTCGGACAAACCGCTTAAAATCTCAAGCACCACGTCGCCAGTTTTGCCATTTACCGAGGTAACCTGTCCCTTGCGGTCGGAGTCAACCCACTTGGAAGTTTCTGCGTCGTATACCCAGATGGTGTCCATGGTGGTGTTTACGCAGTAGTCGCCGGCAATGGCATCAGAAGGCATATCGGCTTCACGGGCATAGGCACCCTTGTTGTGCAGCACAAAGTCAGGCAAAATAGAATATTTTACCTTGCCGGCAGCATCGAGAATGTTGTTTACCACCAGGGTTAAGTTTTCAACCTGAGTTTTAAGACCGGAAATTCCGTCCAAGGCTCCCTGCTCATACGAAAGAGCCTCAGCCTGTTCCCAGGTGCCACTGGTAGAGGCACGGTACCATATCTTGCCGTTGGCAAATAAAGTATGCGTGGTTACAAGAGGCTGTGTAGTGCCGGCTACGATAAGCAGACATCTGCCTGTGAAGTCCTCAGGGAACCCGCTTGCCTTGGCTATGCTGGCCAAAGTGTAGGTGCCAGGCTCAGAGGTGTCAGCTGTTACAGGCGTGGCAGTGCTGAGAATTACATCGTCACGAACTGAGCCGTCGGAGTTGAAGAGTGTGTCGTAAATGTTCATTAGTAATTCCCTACGAGCCAGGCTTCATGTAAGAAATAGTGCCAGTTCCCTTGCACATGCCGGAAGTGCTGGTAGTAATCTTCAGCGTGCTGGATGTTATATTAAGTGTAACACTGCAAGACGACTGAGCGTATTTGTAACTAGAGTTTGAGGAGCTGGTATACAGCTGAACCCAAGAAGTTCCCTTGCCGGAAGACACCAGGCTGGAACTGAAGTTGCTGCTGAACGAAGCAACCGTAGCACCTGAAAAACTGATTACCGTGTTGCCGGAAACAGCCAGTGAAATGCCAATCTGTCCGCCAATAGTGATGGGATTGTAAGTAAGTGTAGCCGTAGTGCCGGCAACTGTGCTGTACGTTTTTGTAGACGTAACACCACTGGGCAGGTTGTACGGATCCACATTAGACCAGGTGTCGATTGCCGGCAGAGAGTCGCTGGCAGAAACTGCATACGTCCAAATCTGCTTCCAGACGCCGTTTACCTTGACGTAGACCTGCTTAATCTGCTTCCAGGAGCCATTGACCTTGGCGTAGACGTTGTTGGTAGTCCGCCAGGAGCCACCTGCTTTTACATGCAAACTCATATTAGTACTTAAACCAGATGT
>CAZCCJ010000089.1:0-1981 GCA_964497235.1 uncultured Staphylococcaceae bacterium | reverse complement strand
ACGTCCCTCAGCTCGTCCTCGTCCATTGTTCCGAAGTCCGTCACTGCCATTCTTCGTTTCGGCTTCGCTCTCTCCACCGCTTGTTGCATCAGCGCCATCTTGTTGAACGCTCTCTGCTTTTCTGCGCTCCACGGCTGCTGCCCGGGCTGATTCAATCTCTTTTCGTCTGCCATAATTCTCGTTTATATAGTTTGTTACATTATTCAATATGTCCTCACGGCTCTTCACACCGCCTGCAAACAGGTCCGTTTGGCCGCTCGCACTCTGTCTTGCCTCGTCGTTGTATAGTTGCAATGTCGCCTTCAAAAGCGTCACACGCTTGTCGTTCAGCACATCGGCAAGCATCAGCATGGTGGCATTGTTGAAGTCGGCTGTCGTCTGCAACTCGCCCGGGTCTGCAAACAGCTCGCCCTGACGTGCATACACGCTCACTATCTCACCATACTTCGTACCGCCATTCCGTGCGTCAAAACACAGCCGCACAGCGTCCGACAACTCCTTCTGAACCGACCAGTCCTTGCCCAGCGCAATGTTGTCCGCTATCTCGCCCAATGCCGTGATCACCGTCTGGCGCATGGCAGGCTCCGCAGTGAGCATCCTCACCACGTCGGGATCACTGTCAAAGGCCTTGCCGATAAGCATGTTCTCCAGGAACTCACGGCCAACGGCACTCAGCTTCTCCTGTCCGCGCACACCGTCCACCATCTCGGCCAACTGTGCCTGTGCCACCACGCCGGCATTCTTCAGGTCGTACACCGCACCGAGGCTTGCCTCCGCATCATTGTAGAAGTCGCCCAAAGTGTCATAGCCGTTTATCGTCCGCACTATCTTCCTGAAGCTCTCATCGCTCACCGTCTTGCCCAGCTTCACTGCCTGTTCCGTCTTGTTCTGCGACTTCATCTCCTGCTGGTTGAACTTCGCAAACGTCTCGGCTGTGTAGGGCATAGCCTCGTCAGGCACAAACGACACACGCGGATGCGCCATGCTCTCCACCTGCTCGGGAGTGAAGCCAAACTTGTGGGCATATCCCTTCAGGTAGCTCACGTATGCACCGTCCGTGTTGTTCTGTGCCGCCAGCTCGCCGGCCATCGTCCGCCCGTTGCCGCTCAGCACCACACCGTCACTGCTCACCACCGGCACACTCTGCAGTGCCCGCTGGTCATAGTGCCCGGCTATGCGCTTCGTGTGCTCCTGTGCGTCACGGTCACGCTCATAGTCGCGGTCGTTCACACTGTTGTCGTTGGCATCCATCGGGAAACCTTCCGTCTTCTGCCACGTCTGCGGGTTGTGGCTCGGCGACGATGCTCCGCTCTCATGGAGCACATAGTGCCCTTTCAGCGGTGTGCCGTCCGGCAACATTATCTCGTCCTTGTAGCCGTCTTCCTTCGGTGCGTTGTCCCACTTGTCGGCAATAGCCGGCATCGGGTTCCCGTTGCCAACGGCCTTGCGCTCCGCCTCCGCTTTCTTGCGGGCCTCGTAGTCGGCCTGCTGCTGTGCCACGGCCTCGTCATGCAGTCTTCTGTCCTGCTCCTTGCGTTCAGCCTCCTGTTGCTCACGCACTGCCTGCTGCTTCCCGCGCATCGCTCCTACAATGCCGTTCCACGCCTTAGCCTTCTCTTCGGCTGCGGCCACCTGTGCATTATACTGCTCCATGGCGGCGTTGTAGTTGGCGTCCGCCTCCTGCTGTGCCTTTATCATAGCCATTGGCGAACCTGTCAGCTTCGCGGCCTTCTTCTTCGGCTGCTTCTTCTTCAGTGCTTCCAGCTCCTTGCCGGCCTGCTCTGCCTGTGCATTGACAATGGCAGCGGTGTTGGCCTCGTTGCCGCCGGTCAGCTCGTCAATGGCGGCAAGTGCGGTCCCGCTGTCGGTCTTCTCAAACATAGGCTCGCCGGTCTTCTCGTCCTTGGGCACACGGGACAAAGCGCTTCCTTGACCGTTCGCAGTGCTCTCGGTATCGTTCCCGTTTCCGTCACCCGTTGCG
>CAZCCJ010000088.1:0-1991 GCA_964497235.1 uncultured Staphylococcaceae bacterium | reverse complement strand
ACTGGTTGAGCACGAAATCCTGCACCGAGAACGTCTTGCCGCGTTCGCGCGCGCCGGCCAATATGAACCAGTTAGCCCATTGATTGCCTAAGATGGCTCGTATCGTATACCATTCCTTGGCTTCGTATAGTTGCTTTTTGCTGACTTCCTGCAGCAAAGCTTTTTTATAGTTTTTGACTTCTCGAAGGAAACTGTCCATTATTTTACTTCCTTGACTTCGATATTTTCAGGAGAATTAATGATATCCAGATAATATGTCTTGCCATCAGTACCGACGAATGTCCAATAGTATTTATCTCCAACTTTCTTATATTCCAGTTCTTTATACCAATCTACTTTCTGGTATCTTTTTTTTTCGTCTTTCATAAGGTTTCTCATATTTTGGTATGCCTTGAATTTTTTCGCGCCTGTGAGTATATTATTGATGCCGCGTTCCTTAGCTGTGGTGAACTTTTGCGTATTTAAGGTGTCGTTCTCCGCCTTCTTCAGTTCTTTCATGCCGAAAACCGTCATGCTGACAGAACTCATTTTCACCTTTTCTCCATAAATAGCTTTTATTTTTTTGCTGTGATCTTCATACAGTTTCGTTTTGACTAGGTTGTTCCATTTCTTCTTATCGAAGCCTGCAGCTTCGATTTTCGCCTTATGGGCATCATAGAATGCGTTCATTCTGTCATAAATCAATTTATTTTTTCGATATGCCATAATCAATCTCCTTGTTTTTTTCCAATCTCAATGTGTCCCAATTGAATATGAATTTATTCATCTTCGGCGGCAAACCATCCTTCTCCATGTCAAATGGTCTTCCATTCATTTTGGCGAATGACTTAAACCATTGCTTTGGTATGCCTCGATAACATGGCTCATTCAAGCCTATCTGATAATTATTGCCGTCATAATAGACTGAGTCGATGAGTACCTCCTTGAACTGACCGATATCATCCCCGATTTCCAAGTCATCTCGTTTTCGGATGGAGAATATCGCATCGGTGTTCCAGAAGATCGTATCCTTATCGATTAAGTCATCGATTCTCGCATTGCATTTGTGAACGATATAGGAACGAATGAATGGATTGGTTCGTTGGCAATAACCAATGGGATAATTCAGGAATGCTTTGGCCCGTTGCCTATCGATGCCTATTGCCGTTTTCTTTTCGTTATAGCAATCTATAAGCCAATCTTTCAATTTATCTGGGCATGGCATTATTTTGAAAATGACATCGGAATAACCGCCTTCTATATCGACCATCGTCAGTTTCTCATCCAATATGAAGCCGACTTCCCCGTTTTTGACATAATCCTTTTCTCGATATTCTGAGGTGTCAGGCAGCCCATTTAGCATGACGGATGAATAAGCCGAATTCAGATCATACTCATACACATTATATAACCTCGTTTTGTTGAATTTGCGATTATAGCCGACAATCGGTGATGCCGAGCATTGAAATCTGCCTTGTTCTTTAAAATACCAATTTTCCATTAAGCTGTTTTCTCGGAAATCCGGAATCTTATATGCGCGGCATAACTGCGCATATGCTTGCTGACCTGCGATAGAACTCGTATCCTCGCCGTTTAGGTTGAATACCCAAGTCGTCACCTTACATGATTCAGGCGAATATTTACTGGTGATTTCTAATTTCGTAAGACCTTCGTAAATGATCATCGTTTTCCCGAAACAATCGAATTCAGGACTGTAACGGGCTTCTGTCGTCGAAGTATATTTCTGATTTCTGCCGACGCGCATGACTTTCATGTTACGCCATTTGAGGTTGAACTCAATCAATTTATTGACATCCTGCCATTTATCCAATTGCCGAATGCGTTTAAAGTTGCCTTTATTCAATGTCATAAATGACCTCCCAGATGACCAGCTGGGGCGCCCATCACCCGGAAGGCCATTCTTATGTTGTATATAACCCGAAGGCTATATACATAATTATGTCTTGGTTTTTAGGACTTTTCCTTGTCCTCATTCATATTATACGACGTTT
>CAZCCJ010000087.1:0-2013 GCA_964497235.1 uncultured Staphylococcaceae bacterium | reverse complement strand
GCATTGGGGTTGTCCGTGTGGAAGATTCTTACTCCTTGAAGCGCATCTTCCATGGGCCGGATTATCTGGAGCTGCGGCCTGAGAACCCCAATTACGAAACCATCATCCTCCGAGGGGAGCAGCTCAACGCCGAGATCCTCGGTCAGGCTGTGAAATTCATATCAACTGTGCGGTAAAGAAAGAACCGGAGCATTTCTGCTCCGGTCTTTTCTTTACTTACTTATTGATTCCCTAATTAATTGTGAGACACTTCCACCGCAGGGTGGTAACAGTTCTGTACCAGTTCCGCCACAAGCCGGTAGCGAGCCCGTTGCCCTAGTGCCACGGTGCGCGCTTCAGCTTGCTGGCTGCGTAGCCCTCGCTGTAGTAAAGCGCATCCTTCTGGGCGGATGTCAGGTCAAGGCTGTCAATCAGCGCAAGCACCTGTGCTTTCTTGCTGCCACTGTCTACCTTGCCGTCGTTGTTCGTGTCCGTTCCGGTGCATTTAGCTATCCCGGTCAGGTAGCTTTGGTATGTCTTTTCGGAGATACCCAGGCTTTCCGGGCTGCCGCCCACGGAAGTAATGGTTGTGGTGTACTTGCTGATTTGGCTTGCCGTCATGGTGGAGCTTGGATGCTGCTTCTGCCACTGGCACACGGTCAGGGTTTCTGCCGCTTCCTCTTCCGTCTTACCGCCGTACTTCTGGAGTGCCTTTGTCAGTTCCGTTCCGGTGATGTCGCCGCCCAGATACGCATCCTTCAGGTCATCGTATTCGACTCCGGTGTCCCGCTCACACTGCCACTTCAGTACCTGCGTTTCCGCTGCATCCTCGCTCTTCCCGCCGTATTCCACCAGCATCTGCTCGGCCCTGCTCTGGCTCAGTTCGCCGCCAATGAAGGCATCCTTCATATCGCTGTAGGCAATTCCGGTGTCCCGCTCACACTGCCAGCTCGTTACCGTGTCTTCCGCGCTGTCGGCTTTCTTTCCGACGATGCTTACCAGACGGTTCTTGGCTTCGCTTGCGGTAATCTCACCGCTTAAGTACATCTCTTTCAGGGAGTCCGCACTGCCGCCCTTCAGCTTGCTGCGCTGCTTCTCAACCGCGCTGTCAACCTGATCCTCCGTAAAGCCGCCCTCAGCGAGGATTGCCTTTTTCAGCTTGCTTTCGGTCTTGCTGTCGCCGTCGATCTGAGCTTGGGCAATCTGTTTGATGCGCCCATCCTGGGTTTTGAGAGCGCTCACGACAGCGGTATTGAATTTGTCCTCACTGGCGTATGTGCTCTTTACCCGCTCGATCCACGCCTCGCTGCCGCTGCTTACGGCCTTGTAGACCTCCTGCGTTTTGCCGTCCGCTGCTTGGAAGATGTCGGGGAGATATTCGTTGAAGCCTTCCCACATGGCGTGGCCAATGGTGGCTGCATCCTGCTTCTTGGGGTTCTGGACTTCATTTACGATGTTCTTTGCACCGCCCACTTCACGCAAGATATTTTTAAGCGGAATGCCGAAGAGGTTCAGCACACTTGCCGCCGCATCCGCGCTCTTTTCGCCGAATGTCTTCCACGCCTCGCTCATGGCCTCTTTGTCTTCCGGGTCGGTGCTTTGCAGACTCTTGGTGGCGTTTACGAAGCTGCCGGCCTGATCCACCACCTCGGCCCACAGGCTCATGTCGCTGCGCTCCACATCGTATCCTTGGAAAAGACTCCAGATGTCCTTCACTCCGGGGATGTAGCCCAGCGGGTTCGCGCCGTCCAGAAGCTCGGAAACAAGGCTCTTGAGGTATTTTTCAAGCCATGTCTTGTCCTCGTCGTCATCACGGCTGGCGTACACGAGGCTTGCAAGCATGCTGTTCAGGATCGTAGCCGCGCCTACCGCTGTTACCGCTCTGGTGGCCTTGCCCTTGTATCCCTGCTTCCAGTCCCGCATAGCCTGTGCCACCATGTTTGCCGTTGTGGTCGGCTCTGCCATGAAGGCTGTCAGCATGGTCATGCCGGTGTCCTTGCTGCGCATATTCCCGCTGCGGCTGAAGGTGGAGTC
>CAZCCJ010000086.1:0-2017 GCA_964497235.1 uncultured Staphylococcaceae bacterium | reverse complement strand
GAGTGCTCCCCAAAAGAGTCCTCTGGTGGTTTTTTCCTTGAGTGTGTCAGCCATGTGCGCAGTGGGTTTCAGTGTTTGGCCTTGTCGGCCAGGCGCTCCTTCTCGATAATCTTCCGCACCTCCGCGTAGGGGATTTTGCGGTCGAGGTCCATAAACACGACATCGTGCTGTCCGCGCTGTTCCACAGGCGGCAGCTGACGCCAGTTGCCATAGGCTGTCTCAAGGTAGTCCTCGTAGCGTGTGGGCACCACGATGCAGATGTCTTCAAAGGGCAGAAGGGTGCCGTCTCCGAAGATGTCGGTGGTGAGGTCCTTTTCTCGTGAGTAGTAGCTGGAGCTGAAGCAGACGTGTTTGAGGGGCTGGCCCTGGTAGGTGCGGGTACCGTGTTCGAGGTGTTCCACCAGCCAGCGGCGGATGGGACGACGGAAGAGGGCGTAGGCCACGTCGGCGAGCGTGAGGCGTAGGGGCTTTCGCATGGCCTCGTGCAGGATGGCTGACCATGACCTGCGCCGCAGGTCGTCGGCGAGCGTGCCGCGCAGTTTCAACAGGCGCTTGCAGTGGCGCTCGCGTTCGGCCTTGTCGTCGGGCACGGTGTCGAGCGGGAAGATATCGATGTAGTTGCCGAAACAGATTCGGTAGTCTTCCATCTCGTAGACCGTGGAACGGGCGTCGCAAAACTTGGCGAATGGCAGGTAATACTCCTCTTCGTGTGTATAGTCGACGGGCTCGTAGCCCACGGGCGGGTCATCGCGCAGGATGCCGAGGCAGCGGTCATAGTCGTCGCGCATCATGTAGACATCGATGTCGTCGTCCCAGGGTATGAAGCCATGGTGGCGTGCCGCGCCGAGTACGGTGCCGTAAGCGGCAAAATATTTCAGGTGGTTGGCCTGGCAGAAGGTGATGAAGGCCTTGAAGGTCTCCAGTGTCTTGGTCTTGCGCTGGGCCAATTGTTCTTCGGACAGTGTTTTCATACGTGGGAAGGATGAGGGCATGGGAGTGCCCTTAGATGATGTATTTGTCAGACGGGTGGACGAGCGCTATCTGTTCGTGGGGCTTGCTGGCCACGGTATCGTAGATCATGCTGCAGATGTAGGCATCGTGTAGGCCCAAGCCGACATTGTAGTCGATGATGCGTTCGTCGTTGTCGAGGCGTCCAGGCTTTTCGCCGCGCAGCACCTCGCCCAGCTCCGTGAGGTTGGGAAATTCGTGGAAGTAGCGGAAGCTGCTGACGTGCCCCACGTCATCGCAGAACACGCGGTCAAATGTGGTGTCGCAATTCTGGAACCCTCGTGTGTGGACGGGCACCACAAGCACCCCCGGCTTGAACACTGACGTGTCGTCGATGATGAGGCCCTCGGCCTGCGTGATGCAAGAGAGGATGATGTCTGCGCCGTCGAAGAGGTCGTGCACGTTGTCGGCGAAGGTGAAATGGAAGTCCGCAAGGTCGGCAAAACGCTCGGCGAAGCGCTCGGCCTGGTCCTTATAGCGCAACAGGCGTACCTCGTAGGGGCCTTGGCTTTTGAATGCGGTGGCCAGGCAGGCCATGGTGGCCCGCCCCGTGTTGCCCAGTCCCATGAGGGCGATAGTCTTGGCGCCCTTGCGCTGGAGGGTGCTGACGGCAAGCGCCGCCACGGCTCCTGTGCGCATGGTCGTCACGTAGTCGCTGTCAATGACGGCCAGCAACTCGCCTGTCGTCACGTCGTAGAGCATGGAGTCGGAGCGTAGGGCCGGATGGCGGCCCTGCACGCGCGACACCACCTTCACGCTGAAGCGGTGGGTGTCGGGAGGTAGCAGGCAGGGCATGGACGTGGTGAAGTCGATGCCGTTGGGATGGACGCTGACCTTGGGCGGCACCTGACACTGAGGCTTCTCGATAAAGCACTGCCTGACGCAGTCGATGAAATTGGCGGGCTGCAGGCCCAAGCTTCTGATTTCTTCGTTTTGGATGACGATCATTGCGGATAGATGGCAGCGGAGTTATTTGGTACCGGGGATGAGTTCCAGGATCTGCTTGATG
>CAZCCJ010000085.1:0-2027 GCA_964497235.1 uncultured Staphylococcaceae bacterium | reverse complement strand
GCGTTATACGCCCCTGCTCCGCTGACATAGCCTTTGCCGTTGTGATAGCCCTCCGGGATGGTCACGTTGCCGCTTCCTGTGGTCTCTCCTGTCCATGCGCCCCGGTTTGCCATTGTGCCCGTGGCGTTCTCAAGCGATGCGGAAGAAAAGGTTTTCCCACTCAGCACTTCCGCCGCTGTCGCATCGCCGGTGGGATTCCTAAAAGGGGTTACGGCTCCATTCTTTGTGGATCTGTATCCCCACTTTCCGTTCGAATCTGTAGCAAAATACAGGTCGCTCACCTTGGTTTCCAGCGTGGTTGCCCTGTCTCCAAGTGTCTTGCCCATCCGCGCATCCAGGACATATCCTGCATCCGTGGTGGTCGCATCATTCTTGATTCCTGTTGCATCCAGCTTGGTTGCAATCTTGGTCTTGACCGCATCCATCAGCTTGCTCAGCTTTTCCGTGGTTACAAATGTTGCCATTCTTCACACCTCCTTTAGTTAAACTTGGCAACCTCAATTGCCAGCTCCGTATCCGTCATCTCATCCGGTTTGTTGTTTGCGATCTGTGTAGCAACCGACTCCTCCAGAGCCTGATTCTGATTCAGCAGATAGCGGTCATTCTGCAAAAACGTCTGGAAGTAGCCGTTGACGAACGTGTTCAGTACATAATCGGATTCCTTGACCTGCTCCACATGCGTCACGTTGAAATCCGGTTCGCTTGGAATTGAAAATGCTGCCATTTATAAGCCTCCTTAATAAACGATGTCCACTATGTCATCGATTTTGAATACCATCGCCGCGCTGTTTCTCTTGAGCTTTTTATCAAAGGTCTTGATGCAGACAAGATCACCCTCGCTGTCAACAAGCCCCATCTCTGAGATGTATTCTCCGCTTGCCGTGTCTTCCGGAAGCTCTCCCAGATACTGATAGGATCTGTCATCCAGCTTTGTTGCGGAGATCACCTCTGTTCTTGCCACCTCGTTTTTGAGCGCCGTTTCTTTTCCGGTCGGCGTGTACTTCTTGCCGTCATCCCCAAGGCCGGTGCCAAAGGCAAAATACTTGATCTGCCAGGCATCGCTTCCGATGGCCCTCATTTTGAGCATCTTCAGCTTGGCCTGATTGAGCAATATCGCATCCACTGTGTCTGGTTCCTCCACTCCTTCTATCGGCCCCCACTGCGTGGAGCCGTCGAACAACTGCTTGCCGTCGAATGTGTTGTAATGCCGTCCCACAGCATCAAACAGATGCTTTCCGTTGAACTGGATCGCGCCGTTGTGGGTGAGATAGCTTTCCAGAGACTCGCTGTCAATCTTGCTGTAGGGGATCGCTCCGTCATACTTGAATGTGCCGTCATACCGGTTGTACTTGTCATAGGTGATCAGCAGATTTGTGAAATGCTCCCACTCATTGATCTCGATCTGATCCCGGTAGTTGGTCTCAAACAGCATCTTCACGCCGCCGGGACGGATCACCATCGGTTTGATAATCGTCGGATCTGGCGAGTCTGACGGGATATCTGCAATGTCAATCTTCAGCGTGGCCGGATCTTTGTCGTTCCACTCTGCTCCGTTGTATAGCTCCACAACCGGATTCTCTGTGTAGGTAATGATTGCCTCGTCGCCCCACAAAAGATGCAGACCCTTCATGATGTCCTCATACGTGCCGTCTGCGTTGTTCTTGAGGATCTGGAAATACAAGACGTTTCGGTAGCTGCTGTCGTCCAGCTCATCCGTGTTCGTCAACTCCAGGAGGTTATAGGCATCGTTCCGCGTAATCCCTACGATGTCGCCTACCATGTCCAGATTCTTTCCGGTTGCCGTCCGCACGTCCGTCTTATTGATGACATCCGAAAACACTGTCTCCAGCTCGGTAAGCTGCAGCCCGACCGCATCAATCACCGCGCTGAGATTCTCTTTCCCCTGGAACTGGCAGGGGATTTCTTTCTTCCATTCCTCTACCAGACTCATTTCAGATTCACCTCGATTCGCGCGGAGGAAAGATCTACGACCTGTCTCTGCGTCACATCAATGTTCCCAGACGTAT
>CAZCCJ010000084.1:0-2049 GCA_964497235.1 uncultured Staphylococcaceae bacterium | reverse complement strand
ACGACGTGGAGAACTTCGACGACATGGGCATTGACGCACTGCTTGTGGACGAGGCGCACGAGTACAAGCACCTCGGTTTCGCCACCGCCATGCAGCGAGGTGTGAAAGGTGTGGACCCGTCGTACAGCAAGAAGTCGCAGGGCGTGTACCTGAAGACGCAGGCCGTATTGCAGAAGAGCAAAGGGCGCAACGTGGTGTTTGCCACGGGTACGCCTATCAGCAACACCGCCGCGGAGATATGGACCTTCATGCGCTACCTCATGCCTGCCGACACGATGAAGGACTACGGCATATACTACTTTGACGATTTCGTGCGCAACTTCGGCAACATACAGCAGATGCCGGAGTTCGGAGCCAGCGGCAAGTTCAAGGAGGTGAACCGTTTTGCGGGTTACGTGAACCTCCCGGAGCTGGTTCGCATCTGGTCGGGTGTGGCCGACACTGTGCTTACCAAAGACCAGAAGGAGCTTGTGGACAAGATACCGGAGATGGAAGGCGGCAAGGCTCAGGACATCTACCTTCCCCAGACACGTGCCCTGCGCAGGGTGATGAAATATGTGAAGGAAGAGCTGCAGCGTTTTGAGGAGATGAGCGGCAAGGAGAAGAAGGAGAACAGCCACATTCCCCTTACGATGTACGGCATTGCGCAGAGTGCAGCCGTTGACGCCCGTCTTGTAGTATCCGACGCAGAGGACGAGCCTAACAGCAAGACCAACGAGGCCGTGCGCCAGACGCTGCGTTCGCTGAAGGAGACCGACAGCTACAAAGGAACGGTAGCCATCTTTGCCGACCACTACCAGAACAAGCGCAGCGGCTTCAACCTCTTTGAGGACGTGAAGAAGAAGCTCGTGGCGCAGGGCGTTGCGGAGAAGGAGATAGTGATAATGAAGCCGGGCATGACCATCAAGGCGAAGCTCGACATCTTCGACAAGGTGAACCACGGCGAGATACGTGTGATAATGGGTAGCACCGCCACGCTGGGTACCGGCGTGAACATCCAGGAGCGCCTGCATACCCTTATCCACCTCGACGCGCCCAACCGTCCGATGGACTACACGCAGCGCAACGGCCGCATCCTGCGCCAGGGCAACCTTCACAAGCAATGGGGCAAGCCCGTTCGCGTGCTCCGCTTCGGTGTGGAGGACAGTCTGGACGTGACGGCCTACCAGCGTCTGAAGACCAAGGGCGCGATAGCGGACAGCGTGATGGAAGGCGACAAACTGATGAAGGACAGCATGAACAACCGCGTTCTGGAAGAGGAAGAGGACGTGTTCGGTGACACCGTGGCACAGCTCTCCGGCAGCGAGTACGCCCTGCTGAAGAACAATGCGGAGAAGAACGTGCGCAAGTACGAGAGCCGCAAGAAGCAGTGGGAAGCCGACCAGACGTACATCCACAACGCCAAGCCGAAGCTGCAAGGACAGATAAGGGAAGCCGAGCAGCGTGCAGAGGTAGCCGGGAGATACCTTCAGGCCGTGCGGAAGGCGTTCCCCGACGGCAAGTTCAGGGAGATAACCGCCGGCAAGCAGAAGTTCGGGTCGCTGGAAGCGATGGGCGACTTCATCAAGGACTACAACAAGGCAATCCTCGATGCGGTGAAGGCGATGAAGGCCAAGCCGGGGAGCGACACTCAGACCCGGACACTCACCTTGTCTGTTGGCGGCTATGACTTCACCGTGGAGACGAGAATGTGGCTTGATACGGTGAACGACGGCGGTCTGCTGTCTACGGAGGCGCACCGTGTGATGTCGTACTCATGTCCCGAGCTCGGCGTGGAGAACAGGCCAGTGAAGCAGGCTTTGCTCCGCAATGCGCTGGAGGACATCACGGAGAACGTGATTACCGGCAAGGACTTCGAGGACCGGTACGACAGAGCTACCCGTACAGCCGAGCACGACAAGTCGGAGCTGGAGCAGCTGAAGAAGCGCGAGGGCAAGCCGTTCGAGTTCGGCAAGGAGCTTGAAGAGGCATACCGCCAGCTTGACGAATACACGGAGGCCATGAAGGCGGAACTCGAAGAGAAGGAAAAGAAGTATGCCGAGATGGACA
>CAZCCJ010000083.1:0-2065 GCA_964497235.1 uncultured Staphylococcaceae bacterium | reverse complement strand
TGCAAGCGATAGAGATAAATCCGGATTCCTTTTTATCCTAACTATTTCTTTTCGCTATATATAAGCCCGAACTTATATAAATAGCAGATGACGACGGTTCCCCAGCCATGGCAAAGGCTTCCGGCATTTTCAAAGGCCCTCCAGCCGTCCATCGTCTCCATGAAGCACGACGCTCCTTCTTTCATTTGAGCATCCATGATTTCTTTTATGTCATTAAGAATATATTCTTTCGATGAAGGATTGTTTGTCTTCAAAAGGGCATCGTATAAGAACCTTTTCATGCTTAGGCTCGTTGGCGTTATGCCATATTCGCCAGGCTCCATGATCTTCTTCGATATATCTAGTCGGATATCCTTAGGGGCGATGCTGCTAAGGATGGCTAAGGAACTCGCTAGCACGCTATACGACGGATTCGAATCGCTCATATGATATAAGCCTTTATCTTTATCGAAGAAACGGTTATGCAACTTGATGCGTATATCATTAATTAAATCGCTGTTATCGGATGATATTCCTACCTTATTTTTCAAATAATCATACGTTTCCAAAGCGATGACGAATAAAGAGTTAATGACGATGTCGCTTTCTTTCCTTCCATCCTTGCCGAGTTCGCCTTCAAGGCCCTCCATCCACTCATAGAAATTCCATTTCCCTTCGCCTTCGAAAGTCATTGCCAACCCATTTGCCATATTGCCTTTGAAAGCGGCGATGATCCTATCGATCCTAGGCAATGACTCTTTCAAGAAAGACACATCCTTCGAGGCGTCGTAATAGCTCTTAACCGCCAAGATATAAAACAAAGAGAAACTCGGTATCGTCAAAGAGACGCCGCTAGGTGCGCATATAGGGAGCAATCCATCCTCTCTCTCGTCCACGGCGAATAATCTTAGGGAACTCCTTATCTGTTCAAGATTTTTGAAAGCGAGGAGCCCGGCATCGATCTGATTGAGGCTATCTAATGCATATAGGCATTGCTCACGCCATGGGCAATCCTCGTAATGCTCGTGATAGCAGCATTCGAGGGTATATACGGCAATGTCGTATATTTCCTTGACCGAATCGTCAGCAAACGACCATTCCTTTTTATCGAACGGATAGACATAGGGATGTAACGATATTCTAGGTTCGATATCGAAATCATCATCGGCGATCACCTCGATATATCGACATCCGAGCCTAAGGAACCCTTCGAAGAATCTATTTCTTCCGTCCTTCAACTTAGCGTCGATTGAGAAGTTCCTGTTATCGATCAAATACACCATCTTATCGTCGTTTAGATGCTCCGCATAGGCGATCTTGATCTTCCTTTCCTTCTTAGATTCGATATCTAACGATAGATATCCGACCATTTCCTTGCTTAGATCATAACGATATCTTCCCTTACCGATGTGGATTGGCTTAGGAGATAAGGGAGGAAGGAGACCGCATTTCTTGTTCCTTCTAAGTTCGGGCACCGCATCGTTCCTGTCGACCATCGATGCGTTCTCGTAAACCAAATCATCATCGTCTTTGGTTAGGTCTACGCTTAATCTATAACCAAGCTGGGGCGACACCTTTTCTTTAAGCCCCGATAGATATCTATTCGATTGAGCCACCAATGTGTTCTCATTTGAGGCGCATAGGATTTCGTCTCCTTTTGAGATGACGAATATAAGGGCCGCTTGTTGGGCGAAATAGCTGCTAAAGCCGTCGCTTCCCAAGTGATAAGCGTAGATTTTGAAGGAATTAACGCCGTGCTTCGCTTTAAAGGATATGGAATCCACAATCGGATGTTTCGGATACGATGGGCTTTGAGAGAAGGAGGTCAATTCGTCATTCAGATAGAACATATAGTTCGTATCGGCGGATATATCTAGCGTGACATCGGAATCACAATCGACCGTGAAAGAGCCTTTTATTACGATGTATTGGTCATCGAATGACTCTTTGGACCAGATCCATTCCGCATTCGAGAGTCTATCGTTCATCGATTTGTTCTCTGTATCATAGTTATCCATATAAGACCTGTTCCTGTTTTCATTCATCAATATGCACCATCAAAAGTCAATGGTCAAAAGAATGGTGA
>CAZCCJ010000082.1:0-2070 GCA_964497235.1 uncultured Staphylococcaceae bacterium | reverse complement strand
AGACGGATGTCAAAGCGCTCCAGCAGGACAACAGCAACTTGGATACAAGGCTGACCATTCTGGAACATGAAGTGAAAGCGCTGAAGGAGGGATGAAAACTGCTGCAGGGAAGGTGCGGAAACATGGCGATGGATTGTTATGTGTGATACGATGGTCAAACATAAGGAGGCTGCTATGTTCCGTACTTATCCTGCAATCTTCTATCCAGAACCAGATGGAAGGTATAGTGTTATATTTCCGGACCTGAATGATCTTGCAACATATGGAGACAATCTGACGGATGCTATAGAAATGGCACGAAAGGCTTGTGAGCAATATATCCGAACGTGCCTTCAGGACGGCGAGGAGCTTCCGGTTGCAACAGCGATTGAGAATGTCGCGAAGGATGACGATAACGCCTTTGTGATGGCGATTGAGGCAAGGGAGGCAGAACAATGAGCGAAAAGAGAAGGGCAGTAAAGTGCAGCCTGTTAAGAATGGCGGCATCTGTTCTTACTGTCGCGGCCGTATTCTATTATCGGAGAACAAAGCACGATGATTAAAATGCAGAGGAGCGGGGAGCCATTCCTGTTCTTTTTGCCATATGTAACTGATGTTGAGACCTTTGGGTCTCTTTTTTATTGCAAAGAAAGGAGGAGGGATGGCTGAGTATGGAGTCACGGATAAAGGCTTTGTAATAAAGCGATACGACGAAATCCTCAAGGAACTGCAGAGTGCTGTGTCATCGTCTCTTGGCTTTGACGTGAGCCAGAACCGGCAGTCAATGCTGAACGCGGCACTGCTTGTCCCGTTTGCGGACAAGATTGCATCACTCTGGGAAACGGCGCAGGAAAGCTATTATGCCAAGTATCCGAGTACGGCAAGTGGCGTCAATCTTGATAATGCCTGTCAGTACGCCAACGTCACGAGAGGGTCCAACCAGAAGACGGAGTATGTCATTTATGCGACAGCAGTCGATGGAACAAAGATTCCGAAGAATTCAATCATTGCGTCGAGTACGAATCCGCAGGTCCAGTTAAAGTGTGCGGCAGATACAACGATCACGAGGAGCAAGTGCCATGCGTTATTGATATATCCGGTAACAGTGGTGGCAGGAACATCCTACCAGATCCAGATGAACGGCAAGATGTATTCGTATATGACAAAGACGACGGATACAAGCCAGCAGATCGTGTCTGGGCTGATGAGCGTGCTGAAAGCAGATGCAGAGCATTCCTTCCGTGCGGAGGAATTGTCCATTGGGTCGGGTCTGCTGATCGTTGATGAAATGGCGACTCGTGATAATGAGTTCGTTCTATCGAGCAATCTGACCACAGAGTATGTAGTTGGCTGCGTCCCATATCTGACTGACACATACGGCGAGGTAGACCTTCCGACAGGGAGCATCAACACAATTGTCTCTAACGTGACCGGACTGCAGGAAGTGACGAACGAAGTAGAGCCTGACATGGGCCAGCTGCAGGAGTCTGATACGGAGCTGAGATTGTCCTATGCCGGCAAGCGGTACAATTCCGCAACGGCACAGGCAGAGGCCATCGAGTCGTATCTTCTGAGCGAGGTGGACGACACCAAAGCGGTGCGGGTCTACGAGAATGCCACAGATGTCACCGATTCCGAGGGCAGACCGCCTCACAGTGTGGAGGTGATCGTGGACGGAGGAAATGACGAAGCCGTTGCAAAAGCCATCTTCCTGAAGAAGTCCGGCGGGATCTACACATACGGAAGCGAGCGGGTGAGCGTGCTGGGAAAGTATGGGGACGTGATCGACATCGGCTTCAACCGGCCTGAGCGTGTGTATGCATGGATCAAGGTGGAGATTACGCAGGGGAGCGTGTCGATTGCGTCCGAGTATGCGGACATTATCAAAGACATCATCATAGACACCGTTGACCTGACCATCGGAGACAGCTTCCTCTCGCAGAATTACATTTCGCCCATCTATGCTGCGCTTCCCGGCATCAAGTATTGCGACATCAAGGTGGCAACCGGAACGGATACGGAGAAGCAGACCACTTATACGTCTGGGAACATTGATGTGACGCAGAGACAGGTCGTAGATCTTTCCTCCGC
>CAZCCJ010000081.1:0-2076 GCA_964497235.1 uncultured Staphylococcaceae bacterium | reverse complement strand
GGCATATCATTACGATGGAGACCTTTGCAGACGGCACACGCCGCTTTTATGACCCGCAGACCGGGATAGAGGCGAAGGGTATTTTTCCGTGGGCAGGAAAGAAATTGTCAAAATTCGACTTGCGAACGAGAGGTCTATGCGCCTACCGGGTAGACAACCTACAACCGAACCCACTAATCGTGAAGGGCGTTGTCAAAAAGGCAGGAAGCACTCTTGATACGCCGAAGATGACAACGGAACAAGGGGCCTGGTGGATAAATAACGTTTCAAAGCAAGCGAATACTGGTTTAAGTTCCTTGGGTAATAAAGAAAAATCCCTCACTCAAAAATATTTTGAAGTAAAAACGAATAAAGAGCGTGTACATGTTCTTAAAAATGAGATACAAAGTCGTAACTATAAACTTGTAGAAGGAGAAGAAAATATATATTGTCAATATACAATT
This sequence comes from uncultured Staphylococcaceae bacterium, assembly GCA_964497235.1. Classification (GTDB taxonomy): domain Bacteria; phylum Bacillota_I; class Bacilli_A; order RFN20; family CAG-826; genus UBA4951. The sequence goes on along the minus strand of CAZCCJ010000081.1, from coordinate 1,633 downwards.
GCCGAGAGTACGCGATCAGAAGCGATTGGGAATTTGGCAATAGCAAGGAAACTCCAAAATCAAGGCTATACAGTTTACATGACTTCGAGTACGACAAGTGGGGTAAGTGGAGACTTTATACTCCTGAAAGACAATAGATATTTTTACGTGGAAGCCAAACAGTCTACAGGCAAGAACTCCCTTAACCACAATCTTCAGAAGGGAGCTACGCAAGCCGACAGAGTACTTGTCGACGTTCAAACCGCGAGAGGTACCAAGTACATCTTAGGGGAAGTTTTCAATGCCTTTAACAGCACGGATATACAGGAAATTTGGCTTCTAAAGAAGAAAAGGCTTATAATTGTAAAAAGGTCAGAGATTGGCGAAAAATTCCGTTTATGGTTTACAAGAGAATGGGAGAAGAGAAAATAAAAGGCAGCCTAACGACCGCCTTTTTGGTTTTGCTCCCCGTAGGTGTAAAACCGCCGCAACTTAATCGGATTCCGCTCTATTGTCTTTTCCAGCTTTGCAGCCTTGCGTTTTCTTATGACTTCGAACTTCAGGTAAAGGCTTATAAGCCAATCCTGCGATGCAAAAGTACAAACAAAAATCAAACAACAATAATATGAAGCGAAAATTTTTACTTGAAGCCAAGAAAATGGCGAAAGAAGCCGGGTTTCACGATGCAAAGTTCATCGGAAAGTGGAAAGAACACGAAGTGATAGAACCCGTCTTCACTGATGGCGAAACGCACTTCATCGGCCTTCCGCAGTACATTCTCTGCAACGGCGGAAAACTGCGCTGGACGGAAGATTACAAAGAAAGTTTCGATATTATGGACACTTTACAATAAAAACATGAACTACGGAGTACCATACAAAGGAAGCAAGAACCTCATCGTCACGAAGCTGGCGGAGGCTATACCGAGTGCGGAGAACTTCTACGACCTCTTCGCAGGAGGCTGCGCGGTGACCCACAAGATACTGGAGTGCGGACGATTCAAACGCTATTACGCGAACGACCTCGACGGGCAAGGGCTGAAGCTCTTCACGGATGCCGTCAACGGAAAGTACAAGGACGAAAAGCGGTGGATAAGCCGCGAGGACTTCTCCCGACTGAAGGACAGCGACCCGTATGTCGCCTGCTGTTGGAGTTTCGGCAACAACCAGAAGAATTACATGTACGCCAAGGAAATCGAACCATGGAAGAAGGCACAGCACTATGCGATGGTGCTTGGCGACTTCTCGCTGATGGAGGAGTTCGGCATCCACACGGACGGCAGCCGAAAGGACATCGTTGCGCATGAGGCTGAATATAAGCGGAAATATATCAAGTGGTGGCTGAGCCAGCAAGAGTATAGCGAGGAGGAATTGAATGTGCTAATTGAACGCTGCAAGGGGCGGATTGCGGTGCTGGAGGAAGAGCTTCGGCAATACTTGCTGCGAGGGCTCGAGTCGAGCGGACTCACGCAGGCAGAGGTCGGACGGAGGCTCGGCACGCAGATGCAAGGCCATTACTTCGGGAAGAGTCAGTGGGAATTTCCGACGCAGGAACACTACGACAAGATGCGGGCCTTCATGCCGGCACTCGACAAGGGCTATAATGAGGTCATCGGGCTTCATAACCTTTGGCAAAGTCTGCAAAGTCTGCAAAG
>CAZCCJ010000080.1:0-2087 GCA_964497235.1 uncultured Staphylococcaceae bacterium | reverse complement strand
ACCGTCGCCATCGATGGCGCAAACGTCGCGTTAAGCAACATCACCCCCGGCGACAAAGTTGAATTTGAACTTAAAATCACCAACGAGTCAACGGTAGACATTAAATATCGCAATTACATCAAATCAATTAACGATAATGGTCTTTTTGCTGGCTTAAAAGTCGCGATTGACGATGTGGTTTATGATGGCTCCACTAAAGTTGGAGAATATGTCACCTGGGCAAAAGACGCCGCTGAAAAAACAACAGTCATTAAAGTCAGTGTTGAACTTCCGGTTGATGCTGACAACGCTTATCAAGGCAAATCTAGCGGTATCTCCTTTAAAGTTCAAGCCATCCAAAAGAACGCCAAAGTCGAAAAGGCCGATGAAGATACATATCCTATCTATGAGCCAATCGACTTGGTTAATTTCGCCGGCAAAGTCACCGCGGGTACATTAGGGTATAACAAAGCAAAATTAATGAATGATATCGATATGGTGGGCATCGCTTATGCTTCGCCTACATTATCTGAAATTGATTTTGATTTTGATGGTGCCGGTTACACGATTAAAAATTTGACTCCTTCATTTAATGCTGATTATGAAGCCGGCTTGTTCGCTGAAATTAATAAAGGCGTTGTCAAAATTCACGATATTAAGTTTGAAAATGCAACCGTTGTTGCTGACTCCATGGTCGATGATGATGCAACGGGCTCGTATAACAAAGCCGGTGTAGTTGTTGGTTATGCTCACTCTTGGAGCACATTGCCTACTACCAATTTCTTAACTATCGAAAACATTGAAGTTAATTCTTCTAAAGTTGAGGTGGCTAAATATTCTGGCTCGATTGTCGGTTATTCATCTAGTAACTACGATTCTCTCCTTATCAAGGATGTAAAAATCAATGACACGAATGTTACCGGTTATGCTGCTGGCGGCGTCATGGGTCAACTTGGCGAAGGACAAGCTAGTATCAATGGAGTCGAGGGAAGCGGCAACACCGTTACCGCCATCTCTAAAGAAGGCGGACTCGTCGGAGCCCACTCAGGCGATTTCGAATTAAATATCACATATGATGAAGACAAATTCTCGGTTGCAATTAGCGATACTGCTGAAAAGAGCCGTGGAAATGTTGTTGGTTATAATGGCGAAACAGCAACCATTGTCAATGGTGCCAAATATCTTACGGTCATGGAAGCTGATGTAAGCGCAAAAACAACCATGAAACTTGCTGATGTCGTTTCTAAACTCGATGCTGACAAACTTAATGTTATTGAACTTGCCCCTGGCTCATACGATCCTGAGGCTTCTGCCGTTAATTTTGCTAGCGCCACCAATGGAGTCAAACTCGTTGGCAGAGGCGAAACCAAATGGAATCAAAAGAACGGCTACCAGTTTAATGGCGTTGATTTCGCAATGGAAAACATTACTGTCTATTCCAGTGTAGCCAGCTCTTACTATCAAGGTTTCCCACATGCAAAATCAGCTACATTCGATGGCTGCAAATTCACCGTTAATAGTGGCGAAGGCGTCATAGGCTATTGGGGCGATGGAGCAGTCAAATTCACTAAATGTGATTTTGAAGTTGCCGCCGGAAGAAACGAACATAACTTGTACCTTTACGGTGGAACGAGTTTCGAGTTTACCGGATGTAATTTCACCAGTGATAAAGGCGCGATCAAGTGCTACAAAGAAAAAGCCGGTGTTGCTCAAGAAGTTAACGTTACCGTAAAAGATTGTGTCTTTAAATCGGTTCGTGCTGAAAAAGCTAAAACTTATTACACCGCAGTTACTGTATCTAACGATTATGAAGGTGATTTGATCCATTGGAATATCGTTATTGATAACGTTGCCGCTTCTGGTAATTATTCTGATGGCCTTATTACCAATGCGCCTGGTGTTTTTGGCATTGACAGCGATGCCAAATTTGTTAAGAGCAATGTTTCTCTTACGCTTAATGGCGTCGAACAAGATCTCGGCCTATCCGAATAATTTTTGCAGGTATTAACCATGAAAAACATGAAAAAAACAAAAACAATTATGCTCTCCGCTCTTGCGGCCGTTGCCTTCGGCAGCATAGCCGCTGGAACTACGTACGCTTTGTTCAC
>CAZCCJ010000079.1:0-2113 GCA_964497235.1 uncultured Staphylococcaceae bacterium | reverse complement strand
GGAGGCGCACATCATGGAATTTTATGTATTGCTTGAGACCATCGACCCCACGACCACCATCAGCGTGCAGGACGATGACGACAACGAGCTTTTGATTGACCAGGCATGCGAACTGGCGGACAACCTGGACGAGAGCATTCTGGGGCGTCGGGTGGCGCGGATGGGCATCGAAGGCGACCTGCGACACGGCGTAACCCTTTATGTGGTGCTGGAAGAAGAGGAAGAAGAATGACGGACGAGAGTTACAAGAACCTTGTGGGAAGGATTCGGGAGCAGGTGAGCGAGCCGGCGCGGCTGATGCAGTTCGCCGAGGAATGCACCGAGGCCGCACAGGCCGCACTAAAGGTGGCGAGGATTCTGGATGGAAGCAACCCAACACCAACCACCATCGAAGACGCGCGGGAGAACCTGCGGGAAGAGCTGGGGGACGTGCTGAACGCGGCGGCGGTGCTGGGGATTGAACCGAAAAGAGAAGAACAGGAACGGAAGACCCTGCGGTGGTGGAGTCGAATTCAAGTGATGAAAGGGGGCGACTAAATGAGCGAAGCAAAGCAGAACACCATGCAACAGATGGTGACGGTACTAAAGGAACTGAAGAACGGCGAGGAGCTGGAGCGGCAGGCCGCGGCCTACGCCCATGGCCTCTATGACGGCTACATTGCCGGAAAGCAGAAGGCCGAGGAAGAAAAGAAGGCCGAACCATGAAGGAACAGAAGAAACTGAGCCGGGAAGCACAGGAGAAAAACCTGGTGCGGGGACTGCTGGAGGCGATGCAGGAGGCCTACAGCGACCCGGAGTTTGAAAAGGCCTTTGAGGCCTGGCAGAAGGAAAGAAACAACGGATAAGGAGGAACGGCAGAATGTTTCATGCGGTGAATTGGGGCTATGTGGGGATTCTAGCCTTGAAGGGGCTGGGACTTGTGGCCATGGTGGCGGTGCCGGCCTGGATGGTTTACGCGTGGGCAACCTGCCTGATCTGAACATGATGAGCGGAACGGAATGGATCGAAGGGATTATCCGGGAACAGAAAGCGGCCTTTGAAGCACGGCACGGCCGGCGGGAAATGGAGAAAGAAACCCCTGCGGCCGAGCCGGAAAAGAAGAAGACGAAGAAGACCGGCAAGGACTACAACAAGGCCTGGCGAGAGAAGAACCGGGAAAAGAGAAGGCAATACGACGCGGAGTACCGGGCGGCCAACATGGACAAGATTCGGAAGCAGAGAAAAGAATATTACCAGAAGCACCGGGAGGAACTCCTGGAAAGAAGCAAAGCACGAAACGCGGCCAAACGAGCGGCCGAGAAAGAAGGACAAAATGAAGCTTGAAGAACTGCTGAACGTGGTGGGCATTGAAACGCCAGTACGAATCTATTACGATGACGGCCGCACGGCGTGGGGCACGGTGGAACAGATCGCCATGCAGAACGATCTGCCGGAGAACTTCCTCCAGGCGGAAGTAACGAATATGTACCTGGACCAGGTGGCACCGGGAAAAACACAGCTGACCATTGACGCGGAGACCGAGAAGAAAAACACGCGCTTCCCGCTGGAACTGCGCGACCTGCTGGAGGCCATTCCGGCAGGTACGCGGATCTTTTTCCGTGACCGGAAGCACAGCTGCATGCTAACGGCGACCTGCGAAAACCTGCGGGAAATGCTGAAGCGGGAAGAGCTGGTGAAGCCGGTGAGCGTTGTGAGGAACTGGGAAGCGACGGAGGAAGGCGTGACGGTGAAGGGCATGTGGGTGGAGGTGAAAGAACAATGAGAACGAGCACCCTAACCCCTGAAGAAAAAAAGGCGCGGCAGTACGCTTATATGCTGGCCTGGCAAAAGAAGAAGTACCACACGGACGAGGAGTGGCGGCGGAAGCACATCGAACAGAGCAACAAGTGGAACAAGGAGCACCCGGAAAAACGGCGGGAAATTCAGCGGCGACGGCTGGAAAAGCTGAAAGAGGATCCGGAGGCCTACGCGGCCTATCGGGAAAAGCAGAGAGCGGCCGCCAAGCGGTGGAGGGAGGAGCACAAAAAGTGAAGTACCTGCACAAGGGCGGGTACGTGAGCACCTACACCCGCGAGGAAATGGAAAAGAGAGACCGGGATGAAGGCCGGATCCG
>CAZCCJ010000078.1:0-2190 GCA_964497235.1 uncultured Staphylococcaceae bacterium | reverse complement strand
TCAAAATTCTAATGATCTCATCCATTTCGAATACTCCTCTCGATTTCCTGTTCCAACTGTGTGATACCCATCTGCTCTGCCTGTGCGATATGCGGTCTTGCAGCCACTCTTCCACCGCCACGTTTTGCATGACCATTTTCCAGTAGATGTGCGATCTGATAGCGGTTTCTGGAATGCACCGTAACTTCCAAGGTATTAGAAGTTTCTCTTGTATTCTTCACAGACCAGCTCTTTGCATACTTGCCGGTATCCTTCGGAGCAGTTGCCTTGATCTGGTTTTTGACTGTATTTCCGGCTTTCTTTACAGCAGCTTTCATGTCATCTGCTACCACATCAGAGTATTCACTCAGTTCTTTCATGACTGCATCAGCCAAGCCATCAATAGAAACTTTCCTTGCCATGCTTACCGCCTCACTTTCTGGCATTTCAACTTGATGGATTTCTTTTTGAAATTCATATGGTCAATGCCAAGGATGTTATAGGTTTCTCCTGCATAAACAACACGGAAATGCTCGGCATCAATCTTGGATGCAAGGTAACACCATCGGATCGTGAAATCCATCTTCGAATTATCGATCACCACACCTGCAGAGGTATCCTCACTTGGAGACTCATTGCTCACCGTGGCATAGCAGAAATAATAATCTGTCCAGGCATTCTTGTGATTTCCGATATCATCGGTTACCACTTGATTTTCCTGTACCATGATCCGCACGTTTAAAAGTGCCACATCCATCAGAATCCCTCCTCCCGGATACCAAAGAGCAACGACCGCAAGGAAATCGTCAGTGCATGATAGTCAGCATCTTCTCTGTGTTCATAAAGATAAGCAACGGCATACATGATGGCAATCTTAGCCACACTCTGCTTTTCCAGTTCTTCTACGCTGAGTCTTGCAATATCAGCACACAGGCTTTCTGCAGAGAATAATGCATTTATAAGGAACTCATCGTCATCATCAAAATCAACCCTCAGATACTGTTTCATCTCATCCAAATCTACGATCATATGTATCACCACCTCTATCCCAAGAAATAAGGGATACCTCCATCATCGGAAGTATCCCCATAAATTACGCCTTGCCAGACTTTGTTCCACCAGTTACTGTAAGGATCTGCACAGCCTCCGGAAGGATAAGCTTGCCATCCACACGCTCTTTCGCAACGTAACCGATCATGCCATTTCCTGCAAAGAGCTCATTGAGCTGCTTGAAGGAACGGGTACCACGGTCACCGATGTTGTAGTAACTGTAATCACCAAAGGCGATCTTATCTTCCGGGCAAAACGGAGAAGTATACACATCGTAGCCTAAAAGCTTGTCCGGCTCACCGGATACAAGAGAAGGCTGCCACATATAGGCTCCGTTGTTATCCTTAAGCTTTCTGATGGCTGCAATGGTCTGATCATTCATGATGAACTTGGCATTCTTACGGTAAGGACGCTTGAGTGCGTACACAAGATCCACCACGTTATCTGTAGCAAGGGAAGCTACCGATGCAGCTGCAGTTCCACCGCCTGTCTCAGCGAACAGGCCAAGAGGCTGACCGACACCGGAACCATTAAGGAAGGCATCCTCTTCTGCATTTGCCAGCGCCTTACCGAACATATCAATGATGTAACTTTCAAGACCGAAAGCATTATCGTAGAGAAGCTCCTCGGTAACCTTGATGGCTACATGAAGCTTGTGTGCATCCAAAAGGATCTGGTCAAAGGTCGCATCACCGAAAGAAAGTGCTCCGCCCTCTTCAATCCACGCTGCCGCAGGCTTAGTAGCTGCGATATTGATCTTATGATCTCCGGATGTAGTAAGGTGATGGCCAAGCTTTCTCATGATATTCTCTTCGGTAAGGACATCAATCAATCTGGAATCATACTCTTCCGGCACAAGGTAGCCGCCATCTGCATCGACACCTTCCTGCAGCACATTAGAGATCTGCTTAAAATTGGTACGAAGTGCAGTGAGCATTCCTTTTCTGTACTCGTCAGATGCACGTCCTCTCTTGCCATCTTCCTTGCCATCCAAGGTCATCGGCTTTGTTACGATTGGTGCATTTACAGGCTTTTTCAGCTCATTTTCCATAGCTTCCATCTGCTCCATTCTCTCAATCTCAAGACTGTAGTTTCTGATCTTCTTTTCGTAAGCGTCTCACAAACCACACCTCGATTTCCTTAATGCTGTAAAAAAAATAA
>CAZCCJ010000077.1:0-2191 GCA_964497235.1 uncultured Staphylococcaceae bacterium | reverse complement strand
TGAAATAGCCTCAATTTCTGTTTTTCTTCGTGCTTGAACGTCTTGAAGCATGGATGTTTTTTTAGGGTAGGGATACGTTGTTAAATATTCAATAAGTTCATCAATATCTGTTTGAGTTAGCTTAACGTCAGCACGGTGGGCAAGTAGTAACAATTCACCCATAGCAAGCCTTAGAACATCTTCGATTTCTGGGATTGCTGCAAATTGAAGATAATCAGCTTCGGTCAGCGCAGAAACTTGATTCGCGCCAACATTTAACATCCATTTTCGCCAAACGCCACGAATCATATCTTTGTCAACCGATACCGAAAAACCTGCTTTTTTAAGAAGCGTAGCGACCTTTTCAATAAAGGGGTCTGGGCTCAAGTTTTCTGCGTGGCCAAAATGAACATCACCAGGAATATGATAAACAAACCCTCCGTTTTGTCTAAACGTATCAATCTTAGAGATATAACCATAAAGTACTGTTTGATTAGGCAAGCATTGTCTAATGATAGGAACAGGAGAAATGCTATTAAGCAAGGGAAGAATAATGGAGTGCGGACTAATCCAGTTTTTTAGTTGTTCACAAGCTTCTTTGAGTTGGTAGTTTTTTACACATAAGACAACAAGATCAGGACTAGTCTCACCCGGTTTCAAAACAGGAATGTCGTAGCGTTTATTATTTACCAATAGCCCATTACCCTCAAGGCGTTTTGCCCTATCTCCCAGCGCAAGTAGAGAAACAGAGCAACCTTCAACTTTATATAATCTGCTTGCTATAACACTTCCAACGCAACCTGCTCCCATCACTGATATTAGCATCGTTGCACCTCATCATATGCTAGCGCCCCGGCATCGCTATAAATAATAAGGCTATTGCCATTTTCATCTTCAATTTTGAGCGTATTGAAAATCTGAGAGAGCTTTTGGTACAAGTCATCTTCGTTGGCGGCATAAAGTTGTATTCTGCAGGCTATCTGGGAAAAGTCTGCGGATGAAAGCATTTTTTCGCCTTCACCAATTCTCCAGTTTACAAAATAAACACCATCTATTTTCTCAATCTCGCTCTTCCCTTCAATACTTGATACAACACCTTTACCAAGCAAAATAGGTAATTGAAACCGAATAGCGTCAGTATGAGGGTTTTCTGAAGAACTAATCTCTTCATCGTTCCCCATACTACCGGTCAGCGACATTTCAATCAATCGTTCAAGTACGTTACTGCCATTAGCATGCTGCGTTGTATAATATGCCATTGTTCCATCTAAGCGATAAGTAGGATCAAAAGGCAATACTCTGTCACCATCAACAAAGCTTTGGAACGCAATCAAACCATTCTGAATACCAAGTTCAGCAATAAGCTTCTTAAACTTTTCATCATGTTTATTTTCAAACAGTTCAAGATGCTTTGAGGGGAATCTATAGCCCACAGGAAGCTGAGTTATATTAGAATCAAAAACATGCATATACCTATCGCACATGGCAGACAGCGTAGCAATACCGTTATGCACCACGTAATAAATCATCACTTCATCTGCAGTAATGTACTCCTCAATTACAACAGAATTCGTATCTGAAGCATTTGCTGCCTTCTTGTATGCTTTAGCGATATCATCATCGTTTCTTACAACCGTAATTCCACGTGACCCACCATTATCAGCAGGCTTCATAATAACTGGCAAGCAAATATCATTGTATGAATAGCACTTAGGAACATCTACACCTGCGCTTACGCAAGCTTCTCTAAAATTATCTTTTCGGAGTATTTTATTTAAATCAGCACCATTTGCATAAAAAGGTAGACCAAGTCTGGAAGAAAGCTCTTGCACGCAAGCAACACGTCTTTCGCTAAAACCACCCATAATGCCATCAACGCCATGAGAGAGGCACATTTTCTCTAATGTTTCATAGTCCGTCCAACTCACGTCCCATGCTTCATCGGCAGCGTATTTAGCAGGCGCTAAAGACCAATCTGTATGATTATCAGTAACTATTGTGTATACGCCCATTGTTTGAGCGCACTTAACAATTTCAATTTCTGTACCGTACGCTCCAAGAATCAGCAATTTTTTCCCTTTAAGGTTTTCCAATTTCTAGTGCCTCTCTAACAATTCAAGCAAACGCTGTGCAACAATGTCCATATCATCCACCCCATAGCGCTGGTCAACGGGCAAAGGAAGGATGTCCTTTGAATATCTGTACGCAACAG
>CAZCCJ010000076.1:0-2236 GCA_964497235.1 uncultured Staphylococcaceae bacterium | reverse complement strand
ATCCTTATCGAACGCTCGTGCCGATACATCGCCGACTTCGTCTATACCGACAATGCCACCGGCCGCACCGTCGTTGAGGACACCAAAGGATTCCGTACCAAAGAATACATCATCAAGCGGAAGCTCATGCTCCACGTGCACGGCATCCGCATAAAGGAAATATGATTATGGCTCGCGACAGTTTCGTCTTCTACCGCAGCTTCTTCGAGGCCGTCAGCTGCATGCCGCCGAAAGTGCAGGCCGAGGTCTACCCCGCCATTGTCGATTATGCCCTAAACGGCAAAGAGCCGGCACAGTTGTCGGCTATCGCCAAGGGCGTGTTCATACTTGTCAAGCCGCTCATCGACACCAATGCGGCAAAGGCCAAGGGCGGGCAGAAGGGCGCCGCCTACGGCAAGCTCGGCGGAAGGCCGAAGAAGCAAGCTGCCGGCACTGCCAAAAGCACACCCGCACCCGCCAAGTCCTGTGCCCCGCCGCCCCCGGCGGGGACAACAGCAACCGCCACATTGTCCGAGGAGATTGCCCGGATGAAAGCCGACCGCACATGGAACGAACCCGTCTGCATGCAGTTCCACCTCACTGCCGGAGAGCTCGCCAAGCGCCTCGACGGATTCCTCAACCATTGCAAGTGCGAGAACGACGGCAAACCGCACAAGAACATCAACGACGCCAAACGACACTTCTGCTCCTGGATGCGGAAGGCATACCCGCCCGCCAAGAAAGACGGGACGGAAACGCCGGAAAAACCGTCCTACGACTTCGACGGAGGCTTTGGCGGACAAGACATTTAGCTCTATAACTTAACACCATCATGGACAAAGATTATCCTAAAACCCTCGCCGCACAACTTGCCAGGTTCGGCAAAAAGCCTACCGGCAATGCCGAATGGGACGCTTGCATACTGCAGGCGTGCCGAAACAACGGGGAACATTCCGTACCATGGCTCGATCTGCACAACGCTGCCCTGCGGTTCAAGGACACCGCCGACAAGGCACGCCGCAAAGCCGCCGACCTTGCAGACCCGGCAGCCTTCGCCGCACACAGCAAGTTCATCGTCTACATCGCCGACTCCGTGGTCCTCGCACCCCAACGGCGCAGGTTCGTTATCGACGACGACAACCGAGACGTGCTGCGCTTCCTCCTCTACTACTTCAACGACTGCCCACTGGCCGAACAAGTCTTCCCCAACCGTGGCTACAAGCTCCACAAAAACCTGCTGCTGCAGGGTGGCGTGGGCGCAGGCAAGACACTGCTCATGCAGATCTTCAGCGAATACCTCCAGCGCACCGGCAACCCGCGCTTCTTCTACAACCTCTCCGTTACTCAGATGGTCAACTACTACACCATCCACAACAACCTCGACCGCTTCACATACCATGAAGAGGAGAATAAGGGCTTCAAGTGCAGCCCTGAAAACGTATGCCTCAACGACATCGGCATTCAGGACCGCACATTCTTCGGCATGGACACCGGCCTTCTCACCGACGAGTTCCTGCATGCGCGCAACGAGATCTGGACACAGTACGGCAAGTTCGCACACCTCACAACCAACCTCGACATCAAGGAACTGACTAAGCGTTTCAACCGCAACGACGGCTTCGGTCGTCTTGTCGACCGCTTCAAGACCTACAACGTCATTCCCCTGAAAGGCAAAAGCCGGCGATAACCAACCCCCATCAACCGCCCATTGAGCCCACAATGCCCAATAAGCCTAAAAATCCCATCTTTAAAGTCCCGTGCCCCGCCACCCTCGGCGGGGTCTTAAAAACAACAAATGAAAAGAAAAGGCTCGCTTATGGAGTACGGCGAAGACAGAAGCCGCGATTTGGCAAGGGCGTACCATCTCTACGTCTCAACCCACAGGCTCATCGTCATGGGTGAGCTCTACGCATTCCTTGCCACCACTGCGGCACCGCGCTTCTACGTCTCCGAGACACGCGCCTGCCAGGTCGTGTCCGCAATGATCGACGGGCGAAAAGATGCGTGCCAGGGCATGAGACGACAAAAAAGGGAAATGTTCAAGGAGATTCACCGAAGGGCAATGGCGATAGCCGAAGACGAGCCGGATATGCCTTTCCGTGACATCATACGCAAGGTCATAAGGCAGCAAGCCCCCACGTTCTACATGTCCGTGGCCTCCGTCAAGGCATGCCTCTGTCGCATGCGGAAGGAATGGAGAGAGAAAGGATACTACCGCATACCGGCATCGCTCCGCGGGCACAACCCCGCCCAATGA
>CAZCCJ010000075.1:0-2375 GCA_964497235.1 uncultured Staphylococcaceae bacterium | reverse complement strand
TACAAGAAGTCTTTTTCCTGCAAGAGGCTTTTCGTATTTCTCGTCTATCATGAGTCTCCAAACATTCGCTCAATCTATCTTTATAAAACAAACAACCTCATCAACGTTTTAATAGATAAAAACTAAAGCAAACTTATATACTTCTCAAATTCTGCTTTTAAACCAACGCCAGTAATCATTTGTATGCCCAGTTGAGGAAACGGGTTTCCTTCAACAACAACCCAGCCATCATCCGTGTGTGCAAGATCCCATCCAACACATCTGCATTCAGGCACAAGTGCCATTAAATCATCAACATAATGTAAAGCGCCATTCCAGTCTGGCAATTCAAATCCTTGATACTTTACGCCTGTATCGGGGTGTTTTTCATATACGTTTAAAGTTCCATCGATACCATCAGAAGAAACAATCCCTGATTCAAGATTGACACTAGCAAAAATTCCGCCTGCACCCGTATTATCGACAACAGACAATCCTTTTCCCGTACGAAAAATTGGCTGAATAAAATGTTTACCATCTCCACATGCAAAACAAATCATTCGAACAGTATTGACCGACTTTGAGTGAAAAGAAGCCATCTCCGATGATTGATAAATAAATTCCTCGATTACGACATCGCTTGAAGAAATGTTAGCTAGTAACGTATCAGTGTCCATCTCGCCTTTTTTAACAAGGAAAACACCTCTACCACAAGATTCAGAGACAGGTTTTACTATTACATCACCATGTTCAGTCAAAAATTTATCAATTTCATCTCTTTGGAGAACCCCCCCCCGAGCAGATATAAACATAAAATCGCGTCCCACGCATGAACGTAAGCGCTCCAAAGCAGTAGCTTTATTATTCAGCAGTCGCTTTCCTTCTAAGGTGTTAAAAGTCGCATAGTACTCATGACGTTTTTTATCAGAAACAAATTCGCTGCGCTCCACAGCGTTTTTTGCTTGGAGTTTATACTGAAAATACTCTTCAAAAGAGAACCCGAAACGATGTAGCGAGTAAATCATATCTTCAAAAATTTCACGCCTCTCATCACCTTTAACTGTTACGCCATAATGCTTGAGAGTGTGCTCAATCATAGGGAGTCCGCCGTTAAAATATTCTGAATCATTCACGCGGTAATACTCAACATACGCGCTTTTTCCTTCAAGCGATTCATCAGCCAAGCACGCTAGACTGCGCTCTTCTTCAGAATCAATTCTCCACTTGGCAATACCATATTTGTTTTTTTCAATCATAAAGACTCCCAACACATAAAAAATAAATAGCTATCCGTACATCATTTCAATATATTTTTCCCATTCGCTTTTCAAACCATGACCTGCTTCTATTTGCTGGCAAATATACTGAGCATTAGCATTTCCCTCAATAACTATCCAACCTTTATCTGTATACGCTAAGTCCCAACCAACATATTTACATTCTGGTACTAAAGCCATAAGTTTTTTAGTTAGCTCTATCATTTCATCCCAGTCGGGAATCGCGTACTCAGAGAAAACAAGCCCAGAATCGGGATGTGAAGTATATGTGCCATTTAATTCGTCATAGCCTTTTGGCATTAATTGACCAGTTTCAATATCTGGAGATACGAAAATTCCACCTTGGCCTGCATTGTCTACAACAGAAGAGCCTCTACCAATACGAAAATGTGACCTACCTATATGTACGCCATCTTTACAGGCGAAAGCAATTATCCTAATGGTATTTAACGATTCAGGATGAAACGCTGCCATTTCTGCAGATTGAACAACACGCTCTTCTATAACAGCACTCTCTGAAGGAAGGTTCTTAAGCAAAGTATCTGCATTCATTTCACCTGCTTTTACCAGAAAAATTCCTCTTCCGCAGCCGCCAGTCAATGGCTTAACTATAACATCGCCATGGTTTGATAGAAAAGCATCTAATTCATCTCTTTGAAGAACCCCCCCCCGATTGGAAACAAACATATAATCACGGCCAATATAGGGCTTCAAGCGGTCTAGCGCCATTGCCTTGTTTTCCAAAAGCTCCATTCCTTCAGGAGTGTTGAATTTTGCATAATACTCAAATCTATTTTTATCAGTTATATACGATTCGCGTACCTGCACACCTTTACCAATTAAATTAAATTGAAAGTATTCTTCAAACGAAAAACCAAAGCGATGCAAGGAGTAAATCATATCTTCAACAATTGTTTGTCGCTTATCACCTTGCGCTGTTACACCAAAATGATTAAGTGTCCGCTCAATCCAAGGAAGTCCACCTGCATAATACTCAGCATCATTTATACGATAGTATTCAACATATGCATGTTTGCCTTCGGGTGAAATGTCAGCTGCGCGCGCCAGCCTACGCTCTTCTTCAGAATCAATCCGCCATCGGGCAATGCCGTATTTATT
>CAZCCJ010000074.1:0-2441 GCA_964497235.1 uncultured Staphylococcaceae bacterium | reverse complement strand
TTTGATATGCGTATTCCAGTGGTGAATAAGCAGTGGAAGCAATTGGAAGGGGATCTGATGAACAGATTGCAACAACGGAAAGGGTCGAAGCGAACGCGCAAGTTCGCCTTCGGCATCGGCGCAGCCCTCTGCGCGGCCCTGCTGGCCGTGTCGGTGGCGACGCCTGCCGCCCACGCGAGCGTCCTCGATGACGCGGCGAGCTTCTTGAGCGGGGTGGGCAACTCCATTTCGAACGCGCTCGGCGGCTCGAATGGCGTGAATGCCGTGTCAGAGGGGGGGGATATCTCGGGCGGTTCCACTAACTCGACAACGTCGTCCTCCGCTGCCGTTTCCGACGCGGCGACCGTCACCGATTACGAAAGCCTTTTGGGCACGGGTAAAGCCGACAAGCCCATTACCACGGCCAACATCGGCCGCATTTGGACCGACAAATCGGTGTTCACGGGCGATGCCTCCGACGGTGTGATCACCATCAACAAGGCCGATGGCGCCGACTTCCTCACCAGCCTCTCGGCCATCTCCTCCACGTCGAATCTCACCAGCATGACGAACACCCCGCTCGACATCGTGCTAGTGCTGGATGCTTCGGGCTCGATGGATGACAAAATTAGCAGCTCTAGTTCCACTACTCGTATTAGTGCTCTTAAGACTGCTGCAAAGGCTTTTATCGACCAGGTTGCTGCAGCGAATGCTAAGACTTCTGATACGAACTTGCAGCATAAAGTCTCACTGGTTAAGTTCGCTGGCGATGATACTGACACTGTGGGAAATACCACCTATTACGATAGTAAGTGGGGCGCTAATTACAACAATAGTCAGACCATGATGCATCTGACTACATGCACTTCAGATGACGCCACCACCATGAAGACTATGATCGACGCGATTACGCCAGCTGGTGCGACGCAGGCCGATTATGGTATGAGCCACGCGAAGAGCGAATTGTTTTCAGACGCCTACGGCCGTTCCGATGCTAAAAAAATCGTGGTCTTCTTCACCGATGGCACGCCGACTTCCGGTAGTGACTGGGAAGACTCCGTAGCTAGCAGCGCGGTTTCTTACGCCAATCAAATGAAGACAAAAGGCGCTACCATTTATGGCATTAATATCCTTAGCGGCTCGGATGCTACCAGCGATCCTACTAGCTCGAGCACTTCCAACGTGAACAAATTCATGCACGCCATATCGAGCAACTACCCTTCAGCTACGTTTACTGCAAGCAGCTCCTCTTCTTCTAGCGGGAGGCCAGGCCCAGGTGGAGGAGGCTCGACTTCCACCGGTACTTGGGATTTTGGCGATAGGTCAACTGCTACGGATTCCGATGGCAATGTGATTAACTACTTTAAGACCGCAACTAGTGCGGACGAGCTTTCTCAGGTTTTCAAGGACATCGAGCAGCAAATCGTCAATGGCGCGGGTTACCCCACTAAGGCCACCGACGGTGCAGCCGATACCTCTGGTTACATCACCATGGACGATGAGCTTGGTTCCTACATGGAAGTGACCGACCTGAGCACGCTCGTCTACAACGGCAAGATTTATTCCAATCCCACCAAATCAACCACCGATAACGTTGACACCTACACCTTCGAAGGTGCCGTTACCGCCGGCGCGTCGGCTTCCAATTTGAACAAGATCATCATCACGGTTACCCGCTCAACCGATTTGGCTTCGGGCGACAAGGTGCAGGTGAAGATCCCCGCCTCCCTTATCCCGCTGCATCACTACAACATCGACTTGACGAACAACAAGATGACGGGCGACAGCACCACGCCCGTCGTCGTGTGCTACTCCTCGGCCGTGAAGAGCGGCGCGAAGACGCTGCTGTCCAACCCCGATGACGCCATGAAAACGTACATGGCCGCTAACACCGACAGCGACGGCAACGTGAAGTTCTACGCCAACAAGTGGAGCGGCACCGCCGACAAGGGCGATACCGTTGCAACGTTCGAGCCCTCTGACGGCAACCTGTATTACTACTACACGTCCGACACGGCTCTTTACACCGACGAGAAATTCACTACGCAGGCGACTTCCATCGACGAAAACGCCACCTATTACTACAAGCATTCGTACTACACGATGGACAGCGCGGTAGTCGACGAGACTGCCGGCACCGCTTCCGGCACGCCGACCGCGACGACCGAAGCCATCGCTCTTCCCGGCTCCACGGCCAAGATTTATCAGGACGCCGGTAACATCGGCACTGATTCCGACGCGAAGGGCCTGTTCGTCAAAGACGGTACCCCCAGGCTCAACTTCATCAACACGCTGCATAAGGCAAAGACCGACAACACCACGGCGACCGCGTCCGACGTGTTGAACCCTGTTTGGGCCGACGCAGCTTCGCTTGCTGCTTACAGCACCATCAACTCGCATCTGGGCAACAACGGTATAACCTCGTATTACGGGAACCTGAATATTTCGGTTACCAATTCCGG
>CAZCCJ010000073.1:0-2465 GCA_964497235.1 uncultured Staphylococcaceae bacterium | reverse complement strand
AACAGCATTAGAATGAAATCGTCTAAGGAGGACAACAACACCATGCCACTGTTTCAAGAAAGGGTCAAAGAACTGATGATCAGAGAAAACATCAACCAAAAAGAGCTGTCGAGAAAATCGGGTATCTCCGAAGCCTCGCTTTCCAGATACCTGAAAGGGACAACCCAGCCCAGGATGGACGTCCTCATCAACATCGCGAACGCCTTTCAGGTGGACGTGAACACGCTCACCGAGCCGACGCAAGCGCAACTGAGCGGCGACGCCGCATTCGAGGAGGCTTATAGCCTCGTCACCAGGAACAGATCCAAGCTCACCGACGAGCAGAAGAGGAAGATCATCATGGCGCTGATCGAAAAATGAATATGACCAACAGATACGATGAATTAGACAAAGCAGCGCTGCAGATCTTAATGGATTACTCCGGCGGCGAATTCCCGATTGATTTGGGGAGGCTGTGCGAGAAGCTCAGGATAAAGCTGACGCCCTACTCCGCGCTGAAACCTTCGAAACTTTCGGAGATTAAGTCAATCGCCCCAAACGAAGAGTTGAAGGACGGCTTTTCCATCGTGCTAAAGCAGCCGGATTCCGAAGGATACCACGCCTACACCTATTACAATGACGACAAGAAAGAGATGAATTTCAGTGAGAGGCCGAGCTTCACGATCGCCCATGAAATCAAACACGTGATATTTCATGAAACGGATCCCACCGGCGAGGAGGAGTCTGAGGCTGATCATTTCGCGAGATATCTTCTTGCGCCGATGCCTCTCCTCATAGTCGGGAAGTATGAAAACCCCTATGAGGTTCAGGAGAGATTCGGGCTTACGTTCACCGCATCCTGCAACGCCTTGGGAGCGATGAATCACAGAGTCAAAGCACATGGATATTCCCTGTTTGAATACGAAAACGATTTCATCGATTGGTTTCTTGAAAACGTAAAAAAAGGACGCCGCTCTGGGGAGAACGACGCCATTCAGAACTATGACAGTTCCGTAAGCAGTTATTGTTATAGCCCTGACGTGGACGAAAATCAACAAAATCAAGGAGGCTATGACAATGCCGATATACAGCAATAGAGACTACGTCAAGATCATCAGGCCCATTCCGAGCGGATGGCCCAAGGACATAGAGGGGATCCCTTTCGTCAAGAAAAGCACCCTCGATATCTCGGACATCAACAACGGGAAATGGCTGATCAACGTATCGAACATAAACAAAAAAACGAAGAATCTGAGCAGAAAAATAGCGCATTGCTTCAAATTCGACAGCGAGCTCAATAGGCTCTACCAAAACCCTTACCTAGCCTTAGAGAAGATGACTAAGTGCTATGCCGCGTCGACTTTCGACGTCAGCATGCACGAGGAGATGCAGCGTGCCCAGATCATAAGCGCCACCTTCGAGAACCGCTGGTCGGGCGTCTGGCTGCAGATGAACGGGTATGAGCGGGTGCTGGTGACGGTCGGCTGGGTGAAACCCGACACCTACGACGTGTGCTTCGCAGGGATTGAGAACGGGACGCCGCTGATGATATCTACGCTCGGGGTATGCAACGACGATTCGAAGGCGGACTTTCTCCTAGGCTACAACGAAATGAGGAGGATGTTCCCCGATTCGCAAGTCATATGTTTGGGCAAACGCCTGGACGGGATGGGCGAAGACATATGTTATGTAGACTACGGCCAATCGTTTGGGAACTTCGACTCGAAGCAGGACTTTTGGCAAGCGAAGTTGTTCAACTGGGATTTTTCGGAGGTGAAATAAGATGGCATCCAGAGGAAGCAAGGCAAAGAACGGTCACGTCACTACGGACGAATACTCAACCGAGTCCGTGACTGAGAACGGAGTGAAAATACTGAAAGGGAATGGGAACAACCATTCTTTGCCGGATTATTCGCATTCCCCCAATTCGGTTTACGCAAAGCTAAAGAAAGACGGCACTTTGCACGAAATGAGATTCTATGATTCCAAGGGGAATCCTGTTTTGGAGATCGCCCATCATTGCGAGCCTAAACTGAACAATGGAAACAAAGATCCGATTGTCCATTATCACACTTACGATGGATTGGCGAGGTCGCCCGCCGCCAGAATGACGGACGAAATCAAGGGGAAATATGCTAAATACCTAAAGGAGTTTGATTTGTATGATAAATGCTAATTTGGAGCAATTTTTGGACACTGGCTGGTTCAACGAGGCGACGCTTTACCTGAACGGCTTCACCTATTGGTGCGAGGGGTATTGGGACCTCAAGAAAGAGAAGCCCATGCATTTCTATGTCCGCAAATATCCCTCTGAGATCGTGGATAGCATCTATACTAGGCGCATCGACAACGGGAAAGACGATGAGGTTGTTTTCGACATGTGGGGATATGGCGAGGACGATGTGAAGGCCGAATTCCTCAAGGCGAAGATATTCGAAGGGAAATCCTTCTGGGAGGTCGAAAACGTGATCGCCTGGTATGACGAG
>CAZCCJ010000072.1:0-2476 GCA_964497235.1 uncultured Staphylococcaceae bacterium | reverse complement strand
GGCCTGATCAATTTCGCTTGCACGGGGTGCCCGAATCCGTCCGCATAGACCTCTTCATCGTGGATGTCGTATTCGTTGTTATCATTCCAAATGGAGTCGTATCCTAGATCGACGAGGTTCTCTTTGACGCATTTGGTCCAGAATTCATAAGCCCCGTCATTGGTGAAATCGAGATAGCTGCCCATCCCTCCCCAGAATGGGAAGACATAAGGGGAGCCGTCTTTATAATGGAGGAACCAGCCATGCTCCTTTATATATTGATATAGGGGATGCGTGGTTAGGAAGGCCGGCTTGATGTTTGGCAGGAAATGGATGCCTAACTCTTTGAATTCGTCTGCGAGCCCTTTGGGGTCGGGGAATTTCTCCTTGTTCCAATGAAAGACGCAGCGTTTGTCCCCGATTTGGGTGTAGCCGCTAGAAAGATAGAAGCCACCGCAGTCGATGAAGTAGTCTTTGCATTTGTCAACAAACCCATGTAATGCATCCACGGGGTGATCAGAATCCGTATAAGCCATCGTGGAGCCGCAATATTTAAAACTCCATTTCGGCGGCAAGAAGGATTTGCCAGTCAAATAGGTGAAACGTTCAACGATTTCCTCAATGCTTCCGAAGATGACGTAATAGACGAGACAATCTTCTTCGGAATGGAAATGCTTATAGGTCTCGTAATAGTTGTTATGCTCCTTACCGAAATCGATTTCCCCATTCGCATAAGTATCGTAGAAAATCCCATAGGAGCCCACGCTGTTTTTGCAAATGAAGAAGGGTATTTGCTTATAGAGAGGATCGCTTTGATTCGCATTGAAACCTAATGCATCGAAAGTCTCTAACTTAAAGGATTGGAGGTTTTTATTAACGGGACCTGTTTTATCCCCTAAGCCATAGATATGCTCATCTTGTTCTCTAGAAAGATAATGGTAACTGCCTTTGCCCATTTCTCCTTCGAAGTTGTAAGCAAGAATTTCTCGATCGGAGAAGAACCTCTTCCCGTCTTTGAAATAATGGATGAGAAAGTTATGGGGGTCGACTTTGATGGTAACGTCGTCGATTGCGAATTCGTTATCTTTCTTTTGAGGGCTTTCTTCCAGACCTATAGCGGATAAACGTTCTCTGCCGTTACGTGGCATTGCGGAAGTGCCTGGGCAAATGGAGAAAGTAGGGAAAAGATCGTCTTTGTTTTTATAGATTGCAACGCGGAGGATGTGCTTGAAAAAATCTAATTGAACGTAGTTTCCGTCCGCGAAATATACCCTTTTTGCGGGCTTTTTATCTATTAGAACGAAATTATGGTCGTATTTCATTTCGGATCTCCAAGGAAGGTGTTTCTTAGCAATTGCCACTTATTTGGCTTACCCATTTTGATTTCATCGGTCCTGACGCACAAGGCTTTCCCTTTCTTCTTTTCCCATAAGGGCAAACCCTCACCGTTTGGATTTCCGCTGCGCGCGAAGTTAGCGATATAGCGCATGAACGTTTCGGAGACTTTCTTGTCGCCTTCATCATAAGGTCTCCAGGAACTATCAAGAGTCCCAAAGGCATAACGGATGTCGCAAGAATGGAAAGCCTTATTCCCGTCCCCTTTCGCATCGACGTCGAAATAATAAGTATACGTATCGTTCTTTTTGGCGTAGGAAAGCGCCATATGAGCAAGAATTGCCGTGTACATGTCGTTGTTCGTGAATCCAACGATTGTCGGAACGTCCACTTTGTTCTTGAATAGCTCTTCTTGGCTTTTCTCCAAGTAGTAATGATCGACCATCATCATCGTGGAGATGAGGTTGTCTTTCCTTCTGCCCTTGACGATTTCTAGGGCATCGAATATTTTCTTTGGTTCGATGACCTTGAACTCCTTTAGGGTAGCGCAACCGCATTCCTTCATTACGTCCAGCCAATATTCTCTTCTCTCTTCAACGGGCTTCGGGGTGCCTATGGAAGGGAATTTCCCTGCGCCAGACATCATGATGGCCTTATCGAAGATGCCTTCGCATATAGACGAAAGCAACATGGTTTGAATGGACATCGCGCCTGCGCTTTGGCCCATGGCGGTGACGTTATTGGGATCGCCATTAAAGTCAGCGATATGCTTTCTGACCCATTTAAGAGCGGTCACTTGATCGTCCAGTCCGAAGTTTCCTTCGTGGCCATATTGCTTGCTTATATCTTCGTGAGTGAAATAACCGAAAACCCCGACTCGGTACTGAATGAAAACCGTGACAATTCCTAGCTTAGCCAAGGCATCCCCATCAAAGCCAGATTCACTGTTCGCTCCGCTATCGAAGCCTCCGCCATGGATAAAAACGATGACGGGGTATGTGCCTTTTTGCTTGGGAGTGTAGATATTGAGATTCAAGCAGTCCTCAGAATAATTGAAATTCAAGCCCTCACGGAATTCCTTGTGATAGAACATCCTTTCGGGGATTTCGAGATGGGCGTACCAGCAACGCTTCTGAATACAGGCATCCCCAAAATGTGTCGC
>CAZCCJ010000071.1:0-2549 GCA_964497235.1 uncultured Staphylococcaceae bacterium | reverse complement strand
AATATTTATCAGAAATCTTTGAGAATTTGTGGTGAGTCTCAGGAGAGGAACTTCTCGACGAATTGCGAATAATGATCTTCATCAAGGCAGGTGACCATGTCGTACAGGTCTTCCCACCAGTCGATTCCGACCTCATTGTAGTAGTCAATTGCCCTTTCGTTTTCTTCTTCCCAGTACTCAATGTCTTCTTGGGGGAGGTTGTCATATTCCTCGTCAGAAATGATGTGAAGTAGTGTTGCCATAATATTATTTCTTTAATTTTGAATTTTCGGTTTCAGGTTGAGGTTCAGGTTCAAAGATCCGGTCAAGATACGCTCGCTCATAATCGAAGAACTCTTGTGCTTCTCGAGATTCCATACGGTTGACAATTGGTGTGGGGTCAGGATAGCTCAATTGCCCTTCATCATCATACTCACCAGCGTTCTCTTCAAAGTGCATTTGGAACCATCTAGGTCCCCAATTCTTGTAGGCTGCGGCTAAGAACCAAGAGAGTGAGAACCTATTACGAAAAGCCCTCGTGTCTCTCACTGCATACTGCCACTTCAGCTCAGCAGCCTTCTCATCATAGTTGGGGGAACTCTTGCACAGCTTGATGAACTGATCATGCATGCGGTCTTTGGTGGAGAGTCTTGCAAGACGGTACGCGGCTTGCATGAAGTCATCGTATGAAGGGACCTTCCAGACTTCTGTGTTGATGAGGTCCATCGCTGCGTCCCATATGTAATTGAAGTGCTTCAGCTCAAAGTCAGAGAGAAAGTACTTCTGGTTGGACTGAGAGCCATAAGTTGAATAATCATAATTGCCGACCCCATTGTAAGTCATGGCGGGTGTGTTCGCAGGTTCAAATGGCTCAACCTCCTTCTTCCACAGGTAGTGCTCATCATACGAGCCAAAACGAAGTCTTGTGATGTCTGAGCATGCTGTGTCGATTTTAACACCTTTGCTGAGGAAGAACAGTCTGAGGCCTTCAAAGACCCGACCAAATTCATTCGCATTGGTGAATTTGACATGACAAAGGGCAAACACACCTTCACCTCTCGCTGATTTGGCAACATAGAAGACGAAAGGGAACGCCAAGATTTTGGACTTAATGGTCTCAACATCATCACCTTCAGGGAGCTCATCAATGTCTACGCAGATGACTTCATTGAGGTGGGTTGCTTGCTCAGCCTTTCTTGAGTTCTCAAATGATGCTGATATAGTGGCGGCAGGGAGGGTCTTCTCCTTGAGCTCTTTGGCTTTTTTAGGGTCAGTTTGGTTGGTGGACCTGATGAGGTCACACTGAGGTTTCAACTTGGTTTGGCAGATTTGAAGCCAATGAAAAAGGGTGATGGTCTTGCCTGTCTTGTCGAAGACTCTGTTGTA
This sequence comes from uncultured Staphylococcaceae bacterium, assembly GCA_964497235.1. Taxonomy (GTDB): domain Bacteria; phylum Bacillota_I; class Bacilli_A; order RFN20; family CAG-826; genus UBA4951. Next base: position 1,184 of record CAZCCJ010000071.1, on the reverse strand, counting down.
GAGAGTCACGGACGAATTGCTTAGTAAGTCTATTGTTTTCATATTCGTAGAGATTAGTTGAGGTTTAAGTTGAGGTTTAAAGTGTTGATGAAATCATTTGAAGCTTGCTCAATCTGCTTTGCTTCGGGTGAATTCTCGAATTCTTGGATTGTACTATCAATTGTGAGGTATTCCTGTCCCTTTTGCGTAAGGTTCCTTTGAACGGCAGGATTAGCATCAATTCGATTATTAATGACGTCGGTGTATTGAGTCATGAGGTCTTGGCTGACTCCAAATATCATTCTTCTTGAGGAATCAAAGCCTTGTGGAGTAACAATGGGGTGAGAGCTTGGCTCAGCAGGCTTAGGAGTCTCAGCAGGCTCAGCAGTCTTGGGAGTCTCAGCAGGCTCAGCAGTCTTGGGAGTCTCAGCAGGCTCAGGGACCAATTCGATTTGGTTGGGCTTTTCAGTTGAGGTTGGCTCTTCATTCTCAGTCTCAACGCGGACCCAGAATTTGTTACCCCTACTGCAATCTGAGCCATCTTTATATTTCAGCTGCTTATACTCCCATTTCCCCTTGAGGAATTGCTCAAGTTGCTTCGTGTACTTATAGACACCATTCTTGCGCGTCCATTCGCTCAGTGCCGAGCAGAGAATTTTGTTGACCTGGTGAGGAAGAACTGTGGGCGTTATTCCCTTCGCTGCAAGCTCTTCAGGAGTCTGGGTCAGTTGAACTAGAGAGGTGATGGTATCACCTTCAATACAGAACTGAGACTCCATCCTTTTAAGGATTGAATCATATGCGTCATCACCATAGAACGCCTTGTATTGACTTTGGTCTTTCACCGATTCAAGATACGCCTCGCTTGAGAGTCTCAGAGAGCCTTTGGGGTCATCCTTATACATGCGCACAGCCTCTGCCCACACTTGGTCAAGAAATTTGTCGTCATATAATGGCTCTAGGGCATTCCATGTTTTGTCGGGATCTTTGAAACCATCACAACGAATTATCCAGAATCGACGCTCGTACGAATCATCGTCTCTCAAAAAGTAATCAGTATTCGTGGATCCAACAATGGTCCATCGCCTCTTGACTTCAGACGTCTCATGAGCATACGCAGCACGAGCCTTCTCGGAAGCTTTAGACATAAAGGACTTCACTGCGGTCATCTCTGCTTTCTTGAAGTTGGTGAGCTCGTCCCAAAT
>CAZCCJ010000070.1:0-2561 GCA_964497235.1 uncultured Staphylococcaceae bacterium | reverse complement strand
TCACGGACGACGAACTGAACGCCGCGTCGTCGAGCGTCGTCGCGCCTTCGACCACGAACGCCTCGGCGAGGTTCTCCGCCGTCGCGTTCGCGCCGACCGAAACGCCGTCGAGCAAGACAGTCAGCAAGGAGTCGTTCGCGAACGTTGCAATGACTAGATCACCTTGCTTCGGCGCGAGTTTCACCGCCGCGTCATAGTCGAGATCGAGTGCATACGCGAGCCACGAATAAGGAGCGCTCTTGATCGCCTGGCGCTTTGCAAGAACCGATGCGTCCTCAAGATCCGTCCCCGCAACGCGAGTATTGCCAATCCAGTCGCGATACTTTTGATACAATGCCACGTTCCTGAGCCTTGCAACGAGCCCCGCGTCTTTCATCTCCCCGAGTGCCGCCGCCACATCAGCGTCCGTCAACGCATCCGGAACAGGATCTTCCGGCATCCAGCTCGCGACCACATACGTCGTCAAAAGCGAAATGTCGCCAACCGTGTGGACAAACGACTGCCTCCCGCGTCCCTGGGGACGCCATTGCTTCATTCCCGACTCCCGGGCGTCTACAAACACGTCTCCGTTGATCGTCACCACGGCATTCTGATTTCCATCTGGCGCATAGCCAATGGCCATGCCATTCCCTGTTCCGTCAATCACGCCTCCCTCTTCCAGAACCTCGATCGAAACAGAAGCTTCCGCATCAGACTGTTCGTCCGCTGTCGCCACCACGCCTCCGTTCACGACGACACATCGCATCGCAAGTACGATGTCTCCGACGGAATGGACAAGCGAATGTACGCCCTCCGTATCCGTCTGCCAGGCAAACGAGCCGCAGAACGACGAACGGACGACTTCCTGGCCATCGATCATGACAGAAGCACGATCTGCCGTCGTTGGCGCGTAGCCGACCATAAAGCCTTCATTCACGTGCGCCCCATCTGCAATGATCGTGACATCCACGTTCGAAGTCGAGGCCATCGCTTCATCCGCATCGTCGGATTCAGCGTCCTCCGACGACGCGGACTCCGGCACGGACTTCGTGACGACGCAACTCATCGCCAGCAAGACGTCGCCAACGGAATGAACGAGCGAATGCACGCCCGCCGTCTTCGGCTGCCAGGCAAACGACCCAACATCCAAGATGCGAACGGCCTCTGTCCCGTCAATCGCGACAACGACAGGATCTTGCGCATCCGACGCATACCCGACGTCAAAGCCTTCGCCGACATGCGCACCATCTGCGACGATCATGACATTCACGCCTGAAGCAGAGGCCGTCGCTTCATCGCCATCGCCGGATCCAGAGCCATCCGACGACGCGGACTCCGACCCGGACTTCGTGACGACGCAACTCATCGCCAGCAAGACGTCGCCAACGGAATGAACGAGCGAATGCACGCCCGCCGTCTTCGGCTGCCAGGCAAACGACCCAACATCCGAGACGCGAACGGCCTCTGTTCCATCAATCACGACAACGGCAGGAGATTGCGCATCCGACGCATAACCGACGTCAAAGCCTTCGCAGACCTGCGCGCCGTCTGCAACGATCGCGACATCCACGTTCGAAACGAACGCTTCGCCTTCGTCTGCCCAAGCCTGTCGGCAGCAGCAGGCAAAGAACGCAAGTAAAAAGGCGATTGCCTTATTCATGGCCATCATTCATTCGACAAGTTATGGTGCGGGGAAGACAAGCCGAAAACCTGCATACTCCTCGGCATCCCATTCAGCTTCATATTCCACAACCTCGCCTCCTTCCCCGTCGTCCAGCACATAAATTTCGCCGCGAGAAAAAGAGAAATTGCCTTCATCATCATAATACCCTCCTCCACGAAGGACATGGATATCATTATCACAGTACTGGCCCACGGGGTCTGTTCCGCAAGGCAACGGGCCTCCCCAATCCAAGCACCATTCGGCAACGCCGCCATGCATGTCATAGAATCCCCACGGATTCGGCTTACACAGACCGACTTCACGACTAATATCACCGTAATCGTAATGATACATGTACTCCCTATTTGCCACGTCGCCAAAGCTATAACGTGTCGTCGTCCACGCCCGGCACGCATATTCCCACTGCGCCTCCGTCGGGAGATCGAAAAGGATTCCTGTCTTCTTGCGCAATCTTCCCAGAAAACTATCGGAATCAACCGTAGAGGAAATGACAGGATTTGTCGCGCAGTTCTCGCCACGAATATTCTCGTAGTAGACACCGTCGCTTCCTAATTCGACTGGATTTTTGGAATCAGAGTCGTCCTTCCCCCCATAATAATGGCTGTCACCCTCCCAGACATGATTCGTCAACTCAAATTCAGAGTTGATCGCGATTCGCGCATACTGCGTCTTCGTGACTTCGAAGAGGCCCATGTAGAAAGCCTTGGTCAATGTGACGCGATGGGACTCGTCCGTCTGATCCTCCCCCATGATGTAAGTGCCGGGCTCGACGCGCTTCAGGACAAGCTTCGTCGTCTTGTATTCGTCCGTATTGAATCCCCCGGGCGGCGGCTCCGTCAGGTAAGTGACGGGGAACGAGGTCGCGAAGTCCTTTGAGAGATCGATGACGCAATACGTC
>CAZCCJ010000069.1:0-2618 GCA_964497235.1 uncultured Staphylococcaceae bacterium | reverse complement strand
GGTTTAATTCGACGCTACGCGGAAAACCTTACCAGGGCTTGACATCCCGGCGCTAGGCGCGGAAACGCGCTGAGATTGCCGGTGACAGGTGGTGCATGGTTGTCGTCAGCTCGTGTCGTGAGATGTTGGGTTAAGTCCCGCAACGAGCGCAACCCTCGTTTCCAGTTGCCAGCATTCGGTTGGGCACTCTGGAGAGACTGCCGATGCAAATCGGAGGAAGGTGGGGATGACGTCAAATCAGCATGCCCTTTATGCCCTGGGCGACACACGTGCTACAATGGCCGGTACAGAGGGACGCCAGATCGCGAGATCGAGCCGAACCCTTAAAGCCGGCCCCAGTTCAGACTGGAGGCTGCAATTCGCCTCCACGAAGGCGGAATTACTAGTAATCGCGAATCAGCATGTCGCGGTGAATGCGTTCCCGGGGTTTGTACACACCGCCCGTCAAACCATGAGAGCCGGTAACACTTGAAGCCGCCGTCCCAACCGCGAGGGGGGAGGCGTCTAGGGTGGGATCGGTGATTGGGGTTAAGTCGTAACAAGGTATCCCTACGAGAACGTGGGGATGGATCACCTCCTTTCTATGGAGAAGGAAGCCTGACGCTTCGGCGCTCAGGCGGTACAGAAGCAGAACCGACGAACGTTCGTCGGCGCCGGCGTGTCGCGCATCCGTTCCGCTTCGAGGGATCAATCCCTCCGCGACTGCTCTTTGAAAACCGGATATTACACAACATGTTCTTTCCGTCGCCTCCGAGAGGGGGCGGCGGGCAAAATCTGAAGAATGTAGATCGAGCCGATTTGACTTCTTTTTTCTTTGTGAAGTTAAGTTTTTAGAGGCGTGCAGCGGATGCCTTGGCACTGATAGACGACGAAAGACGCGGCTACCTGCGATAAGCGTCGGCGAGCTGGAAGCGAGCTTTGACCCGACGATCTCTGAATGGGGGAACCCGGCGCGAGCAACATCGCGTCGCCGAGCGATTCACGTCGCCCGGAGGTACACCCGGGGAATTGAAACATCTTAGTACCCGGAGGAAAGGAAAGATTACATCGATTCCGCGAGTAGCGGCGAGCGAAAGCGGAGGAGCCCAAACCATGCTTGCATGGGGTTTAGGGCCGCATACGGGAACGCGTTGCGGCAGCCGAGCGGCCTGGGAAGGCCGGCCACAGAGGGTGAAAGCCCCGTAGGCGAAGCCGCGGCGCGACCAGCGGGACCCAGAGTACGTCGGGTCAAAGATCCTGACGGAAGACGCGCCGGCCACGGCGCAAGGCTGAATACTAATCAGTGACCGATAGCGAACCAGTACCGTGAGGGAAAGGTGAAAAGAACCCCGGGAGGGGAGTGAAAAGACTCTGAAACCGCATGCCTACAACAAGCCGGAGGGCGTTTAAGCCTGACGGCGTGCCTATTGAAGAATGAGCCGGCGAGTCACGGGCGCATGTCGAAGGTTAAGCCGAAGAGGCGGAGCCGAAGCGAAAGCGAGTCCGAACAGGGCGTCGCGATATGCGGCCGTGGACCCGAAGCCCGACGATCTACCCATGAGCAGGCCGAAAGAGGGGTAACGCCCTCCGGAGGGCCGAACCGACGTTCGTTGAAATGACCGCGGATGACTTGTGGGTAGGGGAGAAATTCCAATCGAGTCGGGGGATAGCTGGTTCTCCCCGAAATAGCTTTTCGGCTAGCCTCGGCCGTTCCCGCGTGGGGGTAGAGCACTGAATGCCTGATGGGCGCCTCTGGCGCTACTGAACGCAATCAAACTCCGAATCCCATGCGGCCAAGGCCGGGAGTCAGACCGTGGGAGATAAGTTCCATGGTCGAAAGGGAAACAGCCCAGACCGCCGGATAAGGCCCCTAAATCTACGCTAAGTGTTAAAGGAAGTGGAGATGCATAGACAACTAGGATGTTGGCTCAGAAGCAGCCATCATTCAAAGAGTGCGTAACAGCTCACTAGTCGAGCGCCTCCGCACCGACGATTCATCGGGGCTAAGCGTAGTGCCGAATCCGCGGATTCTGCGTAGTTTTTTCTACCTGAGTGGTAGGGGAGCGTTCCGCGTGCGAGAAGCCGCACCGAGAGGAGCGGTGGAGCGCGCGGAAGCGAGTATGCCGGCGTAAGTAACGATATGGGGTGGGAATCCCCATCGCCATTTGACTGAGGTTTCCTGGGGAAGGGTCGTCCTCCCAGGGTTAGGCGGGACCTAAGGCGAGGCCGAAAGGCGTAGCCGATGGGCAGCAGGTCGATATTCCTGCCCCCGCATGCATGCGATGTAGTGACAGATCTGGCCAGCGGCACCCCTTAACGGATTGGGGGCCAAGCGCCGTGGCCGCGCGGCAGGCAAATCCGCCGCGCAAGGCGAAGGCGCGAGTGCGAGCGAAAGGTTCGCCGAGTAGCGAAGCCCGCCTTGCCAGGTCTCGAGAAAAGCTGCTAGCTCAAGTGCATGTGGCCCGTACCGAGAACGGACACACGTGGTCAAGGAGAGTATCCTGAGGCGAGCGAGCGAATTGTTGTCAAGGAACTCTGCAAAATTACTCCGTAACTTCGGAAGAAGGAGTGCTCCCGCGAGGGAGCCGCAGTGAAGAGGCCCAAGTAACTGTTTATCAAAAACACAGCTTTATGCTAAG
>CAZCCJ010000068.1:0-2622 GCA_964497235.1 uncultured Staphylococcaceae bacterium | reverse complement strand
AGGAAGTACAGAGTATACAAAAGCAAATAATATATATGACATGGCAGGAAACGTCGGGGACTGGACATTAGAGGGCAACGGCTCTTACCGCCGCATGAGTCGTGGTGGCCATTGCAGCGTCAATGGTTCGAGCTATCCAGCATCTATCCGTGACAGCTACGATCCGGACGGTAGCATCATCGGCATCGGTTTCCGTGTGTACTTTAATATAGAGTAGCACTGAGCCCTGAAGGCGATACAGAAGAAAGAGGTCGTGGTAGTTTTAGGGTAGGACAAGAGAAGTAAAAATATAGAGTAAAAGCTTATGGTTTGCAAGTGAATTGAAATTTTAAAAAGTTAATAGTTGCAGAAGTGTCAATGGTGTCAGGAGAAATTTTGGCAACGAAGATGCCGAAATCCTCCTGCTACCATTGACAAGGTCAAAAGCCAAAAACATAATTTTTAACAATAAGAGAAATCTTATTGATTAAAATAAAATAGGGATAATTCAAAGGGCAACGGCTCTAACAACCGCAGGAAACGTGGTGGCAATTACAACAACAATGGTTCGAACAATCCAGCATCTAACCGTAACAACAACAATCCGAACAATAGCAACAACAACATCGGTTTCCGTGTGTACTCTAATATTAGTCCAGGTTATATATTTTAAGGAATATATACAGTAGCATATTAGATATTAAAGAGAATTATTCCTTCCTAATTTAGGTAAAAATGTATCATTAGATTATGTATTAGTAAATTTAGTTGAATATACATAATCTAACCCTTAAAAGGGAAATAGAAAAGTTAGTAACAATTTTATGAAAGCAACAGCTAGTTTTAATAATGACTGTTGCTTTTTATATGTGTACAGAAATAAAAGCAAAAGAAAAAGGAGAGATGAGATGAAATTAACAGATGAAATTGAAATAATACAAGAAAAAAATGAAGGAAAAGATGTTAATGAATTTAGAAATTGTTTAGATTGTAAGAAATGCTTAAATCTTCCGGAAAACGAAAAAGATATATTGGAAAGGATAAGAAAAATTGGAAAATAAGAAAAAGAACGAACTTACACTAATACCAAAATCTGAAAGATATATCCAATATATGCTAGATGTAATTATTAAATTACCTAGAACGGAAAAATTTAGTATAGGCACAGAATATAAAAGTTCAATGTATAAAATGCTAAGATATATTTTGTATGTCAATAAAATTGAAATGGAAGAAAGATTATATTACATTAATCTTGTAGATGCAGAATTAAATACACAAAGAATTTATTTACGAATAATGAAAAACAACAGATGGATTGATGAGAAAAAATTTAATGTTTCAATTGATTTAATATATGAAATTGGTAAAATAGTTGGAGGATTGGTAAAACATTATGCCAAAAACAATAAGAAATCAATTTGAAAAAAAGTTAACTTATGAGAAATTGGAATTAGCACATAAGTTAAGTCAAAAGGGGAAAACAACAAAAAAAGATGTTATTTTATTTAATTTAAAAAAAGAGGAATATTTACAATGGCTATATCAAGAACTGAAAAATGAAACATATGAACATAGTGGATATAGAATTTTTTATGTTAAAGTACCTAAAAGACGAAAAATACAAGTATCAAGATATATCGACAGAATTGTCCATAGATGGCTTGTCGATAATTTTTTAAAAGAATATTTTATGAAAAGTTTTATAAATACTTCATATGCATGCATAAAAGATAAGGGAATGCATTGTGCAGTTTTAGATGTTCAAAAAGCTATGAAACATTGCGATAGAATATGGGGAGAATATTACATATTGAAAATGGATGTGGCAAAATATTTTCAAAATGTTGATAGAGAGATTTTAGTTAAAATTTTAGAACGAAAAATAAAAGATAAAAAATTAATGAATTTAGTATATAAAATAATTTATTCAAGCGAAGGAGATAAGGGATTACCAATTGGGAATTATACAAGTCAAACATTTGCAAATATATATTTGAATGAGGTAGATCAATTTGTTAAACATAATTTGAAATGCAAATATTATTTTAGATATATGGATGACTCATTAGTGCTAATTAAAAGCAAAAAAGAGGCTATTGAAATTTTAAGTAAGATAAGGATTTTTTTAAACGAAAATTTAAAATTAGAATTAAATTCTAAAACTCAAATTATAAAAAACAGAAATGGAGTTAATTTTTGTGGATATAAAATCAATGCTAATAGGCTAAAAATTCGTGACAGAGGAAAAAGAAATTTAAAATTAAAACTAAGAAAAATTGAAAAAGATATAAAAGATGGAAAACTTTCATCTAAAGAAGCATATAGATATATAACAGGGCACATAGGATATATAAAAATTGCAAATGTAAAAAACTTGACAGAAAAACTATTTTATTGTGGTGAGAATAATGAATGAAGTTTATTTGATTGGTAAAGTTATAAAATTAGGAGAGTTTAGGTTTATATATGGAGATGTGTTAGTTCATAAATCATTAATCAAGCTATGGATAGAGACAGCTGATGAAAATGTAATAGAATGTTGGGCATATGATGATATTGCTGATCAGGTTTTGAGAAATGATTTTAATGTTGTCATGTTATGTGGAAAAATAAAATCAAAGGGATATGTAGTAATTAATA
>CAZCCJ010000067.1:0-2627 GCA_964497235.1 uncultured Staphylococcaceae bacterium | reverse complement strand
ACCTACATCATCTTCGGCATGGTCTACACCGTCCACCAGATTCCTTATGGCTCTCTCGCCAGCGTCGTCACCACCGACGCCAAAGAGAGGAATAAGCTTTCCGTCTTCCGTTCGGCCGGCGCCGCGCTCGGCTCAATGCCGATCCTCATCCTCACGATGTTCTATTCGAAGAAGCTCTACAATGAGGATGGCACTCCAATGATTGGCGAGAACGGCAAGCAGCTCACCCAGGTCCAATACCTTCCGATCATCATCGGCGTCGCCTGCCTCGCCATCGTTGGCTGTATCCTTCTCTTCGTCGCCTATCATAACAACAAAGAAAGGGTCGTCGCCAAACCCGCCGAGCATAAGAAGGGCGAGACCTGGCGCATCGCCAAAACCCTCCTTAAGAACCATAATTTCGTCGCCATCTGCTTAGTCGGCCTTTTGCTTCTCGCCGCGCAGATGTTCACTCAGTCCTTCTATACCTACCTTTTCAACGACCTCTTCTCCGCGAACTGGATGAATCTCGCCTCACAGGCTTGCTCCTACGGACCGATGGTCGTCCTCATGTTCTTCGCCGGCAAGCTCGTTAAAAAATACGGCAAGAAAGAGATCTGCGCCGTTGGAGGCCTTCTCGCCGCTTTGCCTAATATCATCCTCATCTTCCTCAAGGACGCGATCGTCGCCACCCCGATCCTCTTCCTTCCCTTCTGCCTCATCAGCGGCATCGGCATTTCCATCATCACCCTTGAGATGTGGGCCCTTGCCACCGACGCCATCGACGACGTCGAGGTGAAGACGGGGCTCCGCAACGACGGCTCCTCCTACAGCACCTTCATGTTCTTCCGCAAGATGGGCCAGGTTGCCGCCGCTATTGCCGTCAACGTCGCCCTCATCGCCATGAACTACAAATCTGGTTCCGGCCAGGTCCAGACCCTCGAGACGCTCAACTCCATGTACTACATGGCCACCGCGATTCCCGCTGGGCTCTTCCTCCTCCTTGGCCTCGTCCTCATCTTCCTCTACGGCCTCAACAAGAAAAAGACCGATGCGTTGCAGGACCAAAAAGAAGCCCTTCTTGCTAAGCAAGTCCAGAATAACGAAGTCACGATCGGCGAATAAGCTATTCCCCGAAAGTCTTATTAAAGGCGCCTAGCGCGCCTTTTCTTTCGTTGATGTCCTCGTAGGAATCGTAGACGCAGATTTTGGCAAGATCGAAATCGGGATTCAAAGAAACGAGTTTTTTCTTAAGCGAGGCGATGACCTCGCTAGAAGTGAGTAAAGCCCCGGAAAGGATGACTTTTTGCAGGGATAATAAGGAATCCGCATTGCAAAGGGCGAAGGCAAGGACGGTCAGTATCTTATCTAACTTGGCCTGATCTTCCTGAATAAGGGCGAGGCCTTCTTTCTCCTCGACCTCTTTCCCAAGGATCGAGGAGTAGGAGATCGTGTCTTCGACGGTCTTGTCTTGGTAGAAGGTGTGTCCTAGTTCAGAAGAGGAGCCAAGGGGCTTGCCATTCGCGTAGATGGAAGACCCTAGTCCAGGGCCGTATTTGACGAGAAGGAAATTTTGCTCATCATGATGAGACAAAGAGTAGATGCTCGCGAGGCAATCGACGTTGTTGAAAACATAATAAGGAATATCTAAGCCGTCTAAGGTCTTGGCGAGCTCAGGGTATCTCTTCTTGAAGGAATCTGGGGAAGCTTCGCCACGAACGGTGATGCCAATGCCTAAGATTTTGTCTTTTGATGCGGATAGCAGATCTTCGAAAGAGAGGGAGGTATCGTCAGCGTTAGCGATTAAGGCGCCTGAGAAATCAACCACGTCGAAATAGGAATGATGCTTCCTGATATCGACGCTCAAAAAGCGTCCATAGGACGGATTAAGCGAGATTTGCAGCTCTTTTCGCCCGACTTTCTGGCTTTCTTGGCTTCTGCTTTCGTTCACCATGCCCTCGTTGATGAGTGGCTTTAAGGCCAAGGTCAGGGCGGCATTCGTCAGCGAAAGCTTCTCGGCGAGGAGAGTTCTGGTGGAGCTCTTCTCGACGAAGAGGATCCGGATGATTGTCTTCTGCGTCTTGGTCAAAGTCATGTTTTATAAGAATAAAGTAATCCCTGAAATAAGCAAGAGCACGCAGGTGATCTTCATGAAGACTTTTTTCGATAGCTTCGGGGCGATGAAGGAGCCGATCACCAAAGAGAGGATCGTCGCGCCCGCCCCGATGCCGAAGAGGATCCAGACGTGCGCGGTGAATAAGCCATTCACCATTTGGGTGGTGAAAAGCATTGAGTTCAGGATGATCCAAAGCAAAGACAGGGTGGCCCTGAATTTGTTTTTGTCCTTCAGCTCATGGAGCGCGTAGATGACGACGAATGGGCCTCCTGAGACATAGAGCTTATGCATGATGCCTCCAAGGAAAAGGAAGATGATCATCAGCCATTTCGGCAAATTGATCTTCTCGAAGTCGATGAAGAAAAAGGCGATCGCGATCACGATTACAAGCGAGGCGTATATGTATAAAAGGATCTTCGTGTCCATTGGGATAAGCTCGATGGCGAATCCTGTCCCGAATCCTGCCCCGACGGATAAAAGGATGATTAAAAAGTGCTTCCAATCGATATCTTTAAAATGGGTTGCCACGATA
>CAZCCJ010000066.1:0-2655 GCA_964497235.1 uncultured Staphylococcaceae bacterium | reverse complement strand
AACTAGTTCATCGAAAGGAGGAAGTCGCATGGCATCTAAACAACGTAATTCGAAAGCCAGAAGAACTCCTGCCCTTTCTCCGGAAGCGCAGGAGAATCAAATGATAGCGCTAGCTATGGACTGCGCGGAAGACCAAATGCGGAGCGGTACCGCATCTTCAGCCGTTATTGTCCATTTTCTAAAGCTTGGAACGGAGAAGAGCAAGCTTGAGCGAGAAAAACTCGCCCATGAAACCGAACTTCTTCGTGCTAAAACAAATGCAATAGAGTCTGCGCAGCATAGCGACGAACTCATTTCGCAGGTTCTTGTTGCGCTTAAGCGCTATGGTGGTTCGGATGATGAGTAAATCGTATACCGAGCTTTCGCAGCTTTCGACATTTAAAGAACGCTATGAATATCTCAAGTTGTCTAAAGGAATTGGCATTCAAACTTTCGGATCGGATCGATATCTTAATCAAATGTTCTATCACGATTCGGCATGGCGTGCTATAAGAGACGCTGTCATCATTCGCGATAAAGGATGCGATCTAGGAATCACGGGTCGGGAGATAAAGGCAAAGATCCACATCCATCATCTTAATCCGATTTCGAAAGAAGACGTTCTTAATCGTGACCCGAAGCTGTTTGATCCGAATAATCTTATCTGCTGCAGTCATAAGACGCACAACGCAATACATTATGGAAACGGCGAAGATCTGTTCTATGAGCTGACAGTTCGTAAGCCAAACGACACATGCCCATGGAAGGATTGATCATAAATGGAAACAACATTTGACGGATCATCAAGCATTCTTAATACTGTCAAGAAGCTTTGTGGTGTAAGTGAAGAATACACGGTATTCGATCAGGATTTACTAGTCCTTATTAATGCTGCAATTCTAGATTTGACTCAAAATGGCGTTGGGCCAGAAGATGGTTTTTTGGTTAGTGATGCTTCGGCAACATGGGATGATTTCATTCAAGGCTTTCCTAACCCAGGCGTGATCGCGAACTACATTTCTCAGAAAGTTCGAATTTTGTTTGACCCGCCATCATCATCATTCGTGTTGGAGTCAATACAGAAGCAGCTTGATGAGCTTATTTGGAGAATCAATGTCCAGGCGGAGAGTGATAGTTAATGGAAGAATACTTAGAGCACCATGGGGTGCCGGGAATGAAATGGGGAGTGCGCAAAGCGCGCAGTTCAAGTTCTAGCGGTAAGCATCGTAGTACATTATCTGTAATTAGTAGTAAGATGTCGAAGACTCAGCAGAAGGCTAAAGCTAGAATTTTAGCTCGCCAGAATGCAAAACTTAAAAAGCGTGAGAAAGCCGCTAAGAATAAACTTAGGCAAGCTGAAGCGAAGAAAAAGATTTCGGACAAAAAGTCGCAAGTCGAAGCTCTTGAGAATTCGATGTCCGTTGAACAAAAGAAAGCGGCGATTCTTAAGGAACGTTCTGGGACTGCTATTTACAAAAATGCAGATTTGTTTACGACGGACGAATTACGAAGTGCATATAGCCGGCTAAATCTTGAAAAGCAGCTACGGGAGATCGATCCTAAGAAAGAAACAAAAGCTGATAAGTTTATGAAGAAAGTTGAAACTGTTCAGAAGTTGTCGAAGTCGGTTAGCGAGATTGCTAAGGCTGGCGCTGAAGTTAAGAAGGCCCTTGATAGCTCGGGCGTAACCGATACGATCACGACGAAAGCCAAAGGGAATGAGGCCAAGAAGGTTTCCAAATAAGAAAGGTTCCCCATGACTCTATCTAACACGGCCACTCCGAAGTACTACGGCGAATTTCGGGATGCGGTATTACGTGGAGAGATCTTGGTAAATCAGCACATTTCCATGGAAATGAATCGCATTGACTGGCTTATTGCTAACCCAGGAATCTATTACGATCCAAAGCCAGTCGAAGGCTGGATTGCGTATTGCGAAGGCGAAATGACCCTTACCGATGGCGGCGATCTTAAGCTTCTCGATAGCTTTAAGCTATGGGGTGAGCAAGTATTTTGTTGGTATTATTATGTAGAGCGGTCGGTTCCCGAAAAGCAGCCGAATGGTACTATCATTTATGAGACGAAGTGGGTTAAGAAGCGATTAACCAATAAGCAGTACCTAATCGTCGGGCGAGGCGCAGCTAAGTCATTGTATGGCTCATGCATTCAGTCGTATGCATTGAATATGGACGCCAGTACGACGCATCAGATCACTGTGGCTCCTACAATGAGTCAAGCGGATGAGATCATGTCCCCAATCAGAACTGCGATTACTCGAGCTCGAGGGCCGTTATTTAAGTTCTTAACGGAAGGTTCGCTTCAGAACACGACAGGATCGCAAGCGGATCGAAAGAAACTTGCTTCAACTAAGAAAGGTATTGAGAATTTTTTGACGGGGTCGTTGCTTGAGATTCGTCCAATGTCGATCGGTAAACTTCAGGGTTTACGCTCCAAGTACGCCACAGTTGACGAATGGCTATCCGGCGACATTCGTGAGGATGTCATTGGCGCCATTGAACAAGGCGCATCCAAGCTGGACAACTATCTTATTGTGGCCACGTCGTCCGAAGGCACTGTTCGAAATGGCGCCGGTGATACTGTTAAGATGGAGCTCATGGACATTCTTAAAGGCGAATACTCAAACCCGCACGTTTCTATCTGGTGGTACAATCTCGA
>CAZCCJ010000065.1:0-2661 GCA_964497235.1 uncultured Staphylococcaceae bacterium | reverse complement strand
CAACTAGAGCAACTAGAGCGACTACAGCAACTACAGCAACTAGAGCAACTAGAGCAACTACAGCAACTAGAAATTACAAACAAGTCTTATCTTGATTATGAATATAAAGATGGGGATATAGTATATTGTGACCCACCTTATGAGAACACAGCAAAATATCAAGAAGATGGATTTAATCATAAAGAATTTTATGATTGGGTAGCAAGTAGGCCTTATCAAGTTTATTTTAGTTCTTATAAAATAAGTGATGACAGATTTAAAATTGTATGGGCTTGCAAAAAAAGGTCGTTAATGAATGGAGCAAGAACTACTGCATATAATTATGAATGTATATATACGCAAAAGGAAGTGAAAAAATGAAAGACTTTATAGATGATAATATAGCAATAATATTAGTATTATGTATATTTATTAGTTTATTATGTATATGTGTAAATATTAAAAATAAAATATCAGAAGAAGAAAGAAAAAAGTGTATAAAAAATAATGGAACTATAATAGAAAAATATAATGGCAAATATAGTGGATGTATATATAAATGAGGTTAAAAGATGTATAGAGATGAATTTAAACTATTAAAAAGATGCAGATTCAGACTAAGCAAACAACAATATAAAACATTAAAAGGTCAGATAATAGCAGGAGACATAAATGGATTTAGAAAAGGACTATTCAATTTATTAAAAAGACAAGTAATTGAAAGGAGCTGATATTATGGTAAAAGGAGATACACCAGCACAAAATAAAATTGACAAGAAACAATTTGAAAAGTTGTGCTCTTTACAATGTACTTTATTAGAAATATGTGATTATTTTGATGTAGAAGATGACACTTTGAACCTTTGGTGTAAAAAAACATATAAAAAAACATTCTCGGAAGTATTTAAAATAAAAAGAGGAAAAGGGCAAATTTCATTAAGACGTATGCAATGGCAACAAGCAGAAAAGAACGCAGCAATGGCAATTTGGTTAGGTAAACAATACTTAGGTCAAACAGATAAAGTAGAAACAAAAACAGAAATAAAAGAACAACCAACTATAAAATTAGAAGTAGTAGACAATGAAGAATTGGAGAGAGTGATGTATGAAAATAATACAGATAAACAAGGATAGAAGTTTAAACACTAACAAGATAGTAGTTGGATACATAAAGGAAAACAATATAGAAATTCTTAAATTTGAGATACCAGAAGAATATCAAGAATATTCAAAAGTTGCTTGTTTCAAAACTGAAGATGGAACATTTAAAAAAACCTTTGATGATATAACTACTAACTATTTAACATTAACATCAGACATAACTCAATATAATGAATTAGATATGTCAATTGAATTTATAGACAGTTCTAATAACATAATAGCAAGAACAGACATCTTACATTTAATAATAAAAGATAGCATAATAAGTGATGATGATGTAAAAGCAGATGATACCAAAGTAACAATATTAAATGAGTTGATTGATAAGGTCAGTAAAGTAGATGTTGAATTAGAAGATAACATATTAACAATAACAAGAGCAAATGGCGAACAAAAGAGTGTTAATGTAAAAGGTGATAAAGGAGAGCAAGGAGAGCAAGGAATACAAGGCAAACAAGGTATCCAAGGAGAAAAAGGAAACGATGCTATTATAAATGGAGTTAATACATTAAACATATTGGCAGGAACAAACATTAATCTAGAACAAACAGAAAATAGTTTAAAAATAAATTCAACTCAGATTACTCCTATAATATTAAATAAAGAAGAAATAGAAGAATTGCATAATCTAACTCCTAGAATGAGTGATAACCAAGTATTCTGTGAAAGTATATATGAAAAATATGGAGATGGATTATTCTATGTTAATAGTGCTTTCTATCTATCAAATAGCACAGAAGATGTAACAGATTCAATAGATAACGTTGATATAGGAAGTACAATAGTAGTATCAAACAAAGGAAGAAGTATATTAGTATTCACAAATAGTTGGTATTATACAATAAAATATTATAAATGTATAAACACATATGCTGATAGTAACTCTAGATATAGTCTAGCAACATTAACAACAGAACAATTATTTGATTTAATAAATGATGAAAGTAATTTATTAAGAATAGACAATGATGTAGAATATACACCTACTACAGATTATCAACCTACAACAAAAAAATATGTAGATGATAAAATAGCATATGAAAGAAGTATTTACTATGCAGAAATATTTGCAAGTAATTGGTATGATAAAGAAGTCTTGCAACCAATATTAGATTTAGCATATAAAGGCGGATATGATGATGTATTTATTAAAATTAAAGATGGGACTAGATATATTCAATGTGCTGGGTTAAGTTTACAAACATTATCAACATCAAGTAATTCAACCTTTATGTGGGCTAATCTTAAATATATCACAGGAAGTAGTACTACTCCTAATACAATCTTTTATGGATATGCTTGTGCTAATGGAGTTAAATTAGATGAAAACGGTGATGTGTCTATTGATACTACTGGACTAAAGCAAGGTTCTATTAAAGTTATGCAAGACATGGCATCAATAGATGGATACGATGCAACTAAAACTCAGACATTAAAACAAGTAAAAGGAGTTCTCCAATGGGTAGAATAAATAAATATCATAATATTCAAGTTTGGTATAAAGGAATAAAATTCGATAGT
>CAZCCJ010000064.1:0-2714 GCA_964497235.1 uncultured Staphylococcaceae bacterium | reverse complement strand
CTGCAGCCGCGCCGCAAAGTCATTCTTTGCCATGCGGGATCTCCTCCAGATCATCATCTCTGCCAAAGCGCACATGGCCATCTGCCGTCTGTACTCTGACTACTCTCGGATAGATTGGGCTTGCCGCTATGACGGTAACCACCTTGCCGTAGTCCTCATCAACATACGGCTGCCTCTGCTCGTGGACCATGCACCACGGCTTCCACAGGTATTTGCCGCCGATCTTTACCTCCATCAGTACTGCTCCGTCCTTTCCATTGGAATGCCTCCCTGTGCACTTCCGATCATCCGCTTGACATCCTCGTAGCTTTCCCATAGCTCGAGAGGATCAGTGTCTTCCATATCCGTCTCGACGACGGCCTTGCCGTAGTCGTCCGGATAGATCAGTACCGCATGGCTCAGGCCGATCAGCATCGGCTCTTTCCTGTGGTCGTGCACCTCAATAAATTTTACCATCTTTATCCCCCCTAGTACATTTCTCTTGCTTCCCATGCAGCGCGTGCACCGCATGCTTTCATCCCCTGCTTTTCGGCCTCGCTGAACTCTTGCCGTGCCATATACGCCTGATGATTTTTGGCTCTCGTCGCGCCTCTCCGGCACTTTACCGAGCAGTAAATCTGCGCTGGCTTCGCGTTCTCCGGCATCGGGCCTCCACACCAGCGGCATCGTCCCGGCGTAAAGCCTGCCGCTTCCTGCTTCTGCTCCTGCTCCGCCTCAGGGTTATACAGGATCGCCTGATAGCTCCCATAGCTTACGCCGCCTCGGCCCGCATCATGGGCGGTCTGGCATAAGCTGCAGCGCCCCTCAGCGTTCACGTTGTGCGTACTGAGGCACACAAAACATCGCTTCATGGTTCATCCTCCATCAACAATTTCCCCAACACTGCTTCCAACACATTCACAACGATGGAATTTCCCGCCTGCTTGTAAAGCTGTGTGTCTGAATTCACGGCTTGCGCCTTGTCGAAATCCTCGTCAGAAAAGCCCATGAGCCGCCAGCTTTCTCTTGGGGTCAGCTTCCTGACATTGCTTCTTTTCTCGTCCAAAATCTTCACCTCTTGATGTCCCCCCCCCACAGGTTGTGACGGTGGGGCATAGCCCTTCTGGGTTGTACACCCTTTTGATGTATTCGTATTTACCGAACTTCGGGTCGGTCAGGGTGGCTACCTGTTTACAGCTTTTCTCTGACATGATTTCTCTCTATCCTGTGCGGCTTGGTCGTGATGACCGTCGCTATTTCTGCTCTCTCTCTCTCTCTACCGGATTGAACCGGAAACCCCAGCCATTCTGAACGTGCCTGTCGGAAATTCGCTGGTATCCTTCATAGGCTTCTTTTGTCAGGTAATACTTTTCGTCTGGTTTTTCTTCCAGCAAATCCCGGAACTTCACCGTGAGTGGAATCGGCTCTGGAAAGGTAAAACCCTTGTCAATATCCTTGCGGATAGAGACGGCTATTACTCTCTCCCGCTTCTGTGGGATGCCGTAGTCAGCTGCACACATCACTTGCCAGTAGCTGTTGTAGCCGCACCCGGAAAGCCAATCGAGCCACTCTTCGAATGTCGGTAGGAATTTCTTACTCACCAGTGGCTTTACGTTTTCCATGATTAGATATTTCGGCAATTCGTCATAGAGAGCCGACACGCCGAGCAGCCTCTGCACCTCGTAAAGCAGTCCGCTTCTGGTCTGGCCTTTGATGATGCCTCTCTGCTTTCCCTCAGTGGAAATGTCCTGGCATGGGAAGCCATAAGTCCATAGGTCTGCGTAATCGAGCTTGTCTACTTTGGAGATATCTCCGTAATTTCTCGTTTCCCCATAGATTGCTTCGTATGATTTGATGGCGTACTTGTCAATCTCAGAGATGCCCACGATTTCATGCGGTATCCCAAGATTGATAAGCGCCTTTCGAAAAGCGCCTATACCGGAAAACAGCTCATTTACTTTCAGCAATTGCTCCACCATTCTCCTTCCATTTCTTCTTGCATTCCTTCAGCCAGAATGCCGCAGCATCCTCGCTCAGGTCTGTAAATTCCTCGCCTTTCACGCCCGCTATGAAGCAGTCTCCACAGAAGCTGTCGAAGCACAGGCTTTTACACCTCGGGAGATCCCGCAGCCGCCCTTCTTCGTTGCAGATGATTACCGCATCCGTGGTAATCGTGTAGGTCTCAATGTATCCGTCAACGATTTTCTGCATATTCTCCAACGTGTTGGAGACATAAGTCACATAAGGTGCTCTGTCTGCCGGGCACATAACCACTCTGATTTTCGCCATTTCCATTCTCCTTTTTCTCTCCCCGGATTGCTCCGGGGATATTTTTTACTTTGCTTTGCCGCTCTGCGCTGTGCATTTCCGTCGCTGCTCGCCGCCGTGCGCCGCGGTTCTTTGCCCTAGCTATGCTCCGCTGAGCCTTGCTCCGCCGTTGCCTATCCTTGCATGGCTTAGCCTTTGCCAATCTGTTCTTCGCTTTGCCTTTGCTCGTCATCGCTCTGCCGATCAGTGCCCTCGCCATGCGTGCTAATCAACGCCTCGCCAATGCGCTTCCAGTCCCCGCTTTGCCTTTGCGGATCATTGCCCCTCTCCGCCGAGCCGTGCCTTAGCACTTCCATGCGCGTCCGGGCTATCCAATACCTTTGCAACTCAGCTCGTCTCCATGCCGATCCCAGCCGTCGCCATGCTTGGCTTCGGCTCTCCTTGCCTTAGCTCATGTTATTTCTTTG
>CAZCCJ010000063.1:0-2716 GCA_964497235.1 uncultured Staphylococcaceae bacterium | reverse complement strand
ACTATCGAATTTTATTCCTTTATACCAAACTTGAATATTATGATATTTATTTATTGCCATTTTAATACTCCATTCACATTTTTTAATGTTTGTGTTTTAGATGAATCATAACCACTTATTTCTGTTAATGCCGTTGACTTCATTAAATCAATGCTGTTCATCAACATTCCTGTTGTTCCGTTTATAACAACATTTCCCTCACTATCTAGTCCAACTTTATTAGCATATACATATCCATAATTAATTGTTGTCGGTGTTAGGTAATTGCCTATTAAATTTTGCAAACTTCCAAAGGTTATATCTGTTGTCGTGCTTGAGGATAGGTTCTGCAAATTCATTCCAGTTATTGTCATGAATCGTCCACCAGTGTTTGCTCTTATTAGTACATCACTGAACCCACCTTTATATGCTAAGTCTAAAATCGGTTGTAAGTTCTCTTTTGCATACCATTTTGTTCCAAATATTTCCGCATAGTAGATACCTCTATCAGCCTTTACTTTTTCATCTACATATATTTTAGTCGTTGGATTGTAGTCACTAGTAGGTGTATATTCTTCTTCATTTGTTTTTGTTAAAAAATTACTAGAGTTCTCTATTAGATTAAATAGTTCTTCATTTGTTAGAGTAGTTAGTTCATATCTTGCACTGCTTCCACCATAAGTGTTTATACAATTATAATATTTAATCGCATGATGCCAATTCTTTGTAAATGCTATTACACTCTTCCCCATATTAGTAACAATAATCAAACTTCCTTTGTCTATATAGTCATATTCATCTGTTATGCTAGTTTCATTTGAATAATTAAGAAAGAACTTACTATTTACATAGAATAGTCCATCTCCATATTTAGAATATAAGTATCCAACAAACACTTGGTTATCACTTAATAAATGACTTAAGTCACATAATTCTTTTATTTTTGTTTCATCTAATATGATGGGACTAACATCTTCTGGAATAATTGCTTTTATTGTTAAGTTGTTTTCTGTTTGAGTTAGTTCTATGTTTTCTCCTGCTAATATGTTTAATGTATTAACTCCATTTATAATAGCGTCCTTTCCTTTTTCTCCTTGGATACCTTGTAATCCTTGAGTGCCTTGCAATCCTTGAACCCCTTGTTCTCCTTTATCACCTTTTACAATAACACTCTTTTGTTCGCCATTTGCTCTTGTTATTGTTAATATGTTATCTTCTAATTCAACATCTACTTTACTGACCTTATCAATCAACTCATTTAATATTGTTACTTTGGTATCATCTGCTTTTACATCATCATCACTTATTATGCTATCTTTTATTATTAAATGTAAGATGTCTGTTCTTGCTATTATGTTATTAGAACTGTCTATAAATTCAATTGACATATCTAATTCATTATATTGAGTTATGTCTGATGTTAATGTTAAATAGTTAGTAGTTATATCATCAAAGGTTTTTTTAAATGTTCCATCTTCAGTTTTGAAACAAGCAACTTTTGAATATTCTTGATATTCTTCTGGTATCTCAAATTTAAGAATTTCTATATTGTTTTCCTTTATGTATCCAACTACTATCTTGTTAGTGTTTAAACTTCTATCCTTGTTTATCTGTATTATTTTCATACATCACTCTCTCCAATTCTTCATTGTCTACTACTTCTAATTTTATAGTTGGTTGTTCTTTTATTTCTGTTTTTGTTTCTACTTTATCTGTTTGACCTAAGTATTGTTTACCTAACCAAATTGCCATTGCTGCGTTCTTTTCTGCTTGTTGCCATTGCATACGTCTTAATGAAATTTGCCCTTTTCCTCTTTTTATTTTAAATACTTCCGAGAATGTTTTTTTATATGTTTTTTTACACCAAAGGTTCAAAGTGTCATCTTCTACATCAAAATAATCACATATTTCTAATAAAGTACATTGTAAAGAGCACAACTTTTCAAATTGTTTCTTGTCAATTTTATTTTGTGCTGGTGTATCTCCTTTTACCATAATATCAGCTCCTTTCAATTACTTGTCTTTTTAATAAATTGAATAGTCCTTTTCTAAATCCATTTATGTCTCCTGCTATTATCTGACCTTTTAATGTTTTATATTGTTGTTTGCTTAGTCTGAATCTGCATCTTTTTAATAGTTTAAATTCATCTCTATACATCTTTTAATCTCCTTTATATATACATCCATTATAATTGCCATTATATTTTTCTATAACAGTTCCTTTATTGTTTATACATTTCTTTCTTTCTTCTTCTCCTATATTGATTCTAACGAATTCACATAAAAATATACCCACTAATAGAATTACTACTAATATTATAGGAAAATATTCTTCTATAAAATCACTCATTTTTTTCCTTCCATTTACCATATTTCAAAATCTTCTTTTTTTAATTCATTTATCTTTTTATTATTACATATTATGCAATTATTGTCATGGTCATATCTAACGTTGTATAATTGTATACTTTCTTCTTCAGATAATTCTAACCTTATCCAATCTTCATCATCATGGCAACTTATTCCTATTCCATATTTTTTGCATAAATTTTCATATTCTTTTAAAAACTCTGTTATTTTGTTTATTGCTTGTTCATTATTCATAGTATCACTTCCTTTTGAGTATATATACATTCATAGTTATATGCAGTAGCCCTTGCTCCACACATTAAAGAACGTTTCTTGCAAGCCCATACAATTTTAAATCTGTCATCACTTATTTTATAAGAACTAAAAT
>CAZCCJ010000062.1:0-2730 GCA_964497235.1 uncultured Staphylococcaceae bacterium | reverse complement strand
CAACATCGAGAAATGATGGATAAATTGCACCAAATAGAATTAAAATTAAAATAACATGGAACTATTTGAATGTATTAAGCCAAATCCATACCCTATGAAGAGTAAAAGTGGCTATATAGGTTATGGTTGCCTTACTAATAAGAGAACTAAAGCTAATATAGTATCTAAAAGAAAGTGTGGTAGATATATCCGTAAATATGGATTTGACATTACAGAAACTTGGTCACTGGATTATGCTATAGCTTCTTGGTTATCTGATAATGTAGGTGGATTCTTTAGAAAGTGTGGTTCATTTGATGATTGGTCTGACTATGATATAAATGGAGTTCCATATAATGAAGCAAATCCAAAACTTATTATAGAAGCTGATGAAGCTAGACATGATTACTTTCTTAAAAAACTTGAAGACTTTCTGCGAGGTGACAATGAAGAGCTAGTACATAAGTTTAATAATTTCTTACTACCCAGATTGTCTTATTTAACAGACCATACTTGTGGTTATCCGTCAGACTTTAATTCATTTGAAGAATGGCAAGATTACCTGAATCAAATGATTGATGAGATGGCTAGAAATAGATACTCTGAAAAATTTATAAACCATTTCTTTTCGCTATGGGACTAACAGATAAATATGGCAATTTATATGCCAATGATACTATTTGTAGAAGATTCCTTAAATTAGGCTTTCCTTTTGTAGAGTGCCAATGGCAAGGAGAACATGATTCTAGAGAATTATTCTATGAATTACCAATGGATGACCCTGATTGGGCTTTTTGCAAAGCTTATTATAGACCATTACTAACTACTATTAATGATTGGTTAGAATTTGGTAATCTAGAAGAAAGACAATCTAGAGATGATGCTTTAGAGAATAAGTTTAATTCAATGATTAAAGAAGGATTACTATGATAGGATTAATTATATACATAGTAGGTGTTATTATAGCTGGAATATGGTGTTATTATGATGCCAAAGAACGATATTGGCGAGTGACCTTGAATGATGCTTTATTATTTATATGTCTGTGCCTGTTTTCATGGGTTATAGTGATAATATTAGTACTTCTTTGGCTAAGTGATAAAGGAGGTAAAATAGTCTTATGGGAAAAGAAATAAAACTAAGCCAATGGTATCTTAAAATCACAGAGTATTCTAAGTATGATAATTGCTTATTTAAAACTACTGAGTTGTTTTATGGAATAGAATATCATTCTCAATATGATATGTATTCTGGGTATTATGTGTCTTTATCTGAATTTGGGAACACAGAAGACTTCAAGAAGACTAATCAAACTTGTTTTGACGATAATAAATCCTTGCCAACTACTTCTTTGATAGAATATGAACCAATATCTTATAAAGAAGCAGGAAAATATATAGGTGGTTTTATAGTTAAATACTTTAATTTATGCAACTAGAAATAACTCCAAGAGAAGCACTGCCTTGCAGACTTCTTACATTTACTATTAATGGTAAAGAAGCGGATATGGATGAATTTGGATATTGTAATACTTATGGAAATGTAGATAAATATGAGTGTTCTAACATATTTACTCCCTATGAGATACCTGATCATAACCTTTTAGAAAGATATGAAATCTCTAAAGGTGAATACAGAGAAATCTGTGAGAAACTTAAAGATAAATTACATGTAACTAATTGTGGATGGTGTAGTTAATCTTTATAAATAAAAATACCCAAAATTAACTAATCACAAAGATAAAGGAGTAGCAGCAGTTCTTGTAAACTGAAGAATGCTATAGTCGCCTTTCCTGTATAGCGACTAGACAGCTAGATGTTCTATCTGGTAATAAGGGAAATGGAATGTACTGACTTATTACCTGTGATTATTTTTAAAAATAACTACTAAATTATAACAACATATTTTGCTAAGGTACGTGCAGACAAGTGGAGGACTCGACTGTAAATCGAGGGAACTCTTAAACTGGCTATTGATGTGGGAGGCTTGGGTATGTTGTTTTTATATCATATTAACATTAAAGCATGGCTAAAGAAGAAATTACTGATTACTTCAATGATTTAATCAACGATTATTTGGATAATAATAATTGTAACTCATGTCCTTTCACAAAAGAATGCTCTATTCTAATGTATGATTCTGATGGGTATTTATGCAAATATATAACAACATATGATAACTAAAGAAGAAAGAATGAATATGCTTAACAACTCATATAGCAAACATGTTAAAGGAATTAATTATAACCCCCAGTATATCTTTGATAAAATATCAAAATTACCGTTTAACGATTGTTTAGTACAATATGATTCTGATGGCTGGATTGATGTTACTACATATTATTGTGATAATATAACGATTATAATTAATATTGATGTAGATGACAGTAGTCATTTGTTTACTATATATGAAGATAGTCGAGCACTTATTAGACACGAATTACCTTTAGAGGATATTATAAAAATACTTACGCTTAAAGTAGATTAATGATAACCAAGGAATATATCTTAGAAAGAATACAGGAGTCTCAAGAAGCATTAAATGCTTTAAAAGAAACCGATTCTAAAGCAAGCACTATTTGTGCTGACATGGTAACATTTCATGAAGGAGAATTGAATGCTTATCAAGATATTCTCTGGAAATTAGAACATTAAAATTTTAAAATTATGTGTGCAGGAACTTGTGATGATGATCGCTTTAAAATAATTGGTAAAGCTAAAGAAAATTTACTTAAAAGCACTAATATAGATA
>CAZCCJ010000061.1:0-2791 GCA_964497235.1 uncultured Staphylococcaceae bacterium | reverse complement strand
ACTGCCTCAACCTCATCCTTGGATACAAAATCCTGAGGGGTGTAGGAGGAAGGAGTCTTCAGGAACCATCTTGTTTCCATATCCATGGTGTAAGCCTTGCCCTCTATAGTGCAGGATACATTGTACCTCAAAAGTCCATCATCCAACCCATTGAGTGCCTCCCATTGAAAGTGTACTGTGGCAGTCTGCCCTGAAATTGCGAGGCTGTCCCCATCATAGTGTATCGAATGCCCGCCCTCTGCGGTGAAGAAGTCAACCGTGAGCCCGCTGAACTCTGTCACTGTCATGCATCTCGGAAAGAGCGATACTGTTATCTCGGCATCGCTCCCCTTGTATATCACTCCATTAGTCAAATTAGTCTGCATATTACTTTACCTTGTTATCCACCTGCTGTTTTTGCTCTTGAGTGTTCTGACTCACATACTTGCCCGCCGCAATATCCTCGGCTGTTCCATAGGAAATCTGTACAAAGTGTGCATTGCCCGCATCGCCCTCTATCTTAGGATATCCCATCTGTCCTCTTATCTCATTGATAGTCAGGATACCATTGGTGAGCAGAGTCCTGTAATATTCTGCCTCTGCCTGCTTGTTGGTGCTCATTGCCTGAGTGAAATCGAAATGCACTCCTATCCTGCCCACCTCGGAAGGCTTGAAGAGTTTCCTGTTCATCTCCTCCTCTATCATCTGTACATAAGGCTGTATTGTATCCTGCAAGTAATACAACTGAGTACTCTCCATCGAGGAATAGGATACCTCCTCCAACTGATACAGTTTGATAGGGCTGATGTTGAAGAACCTCGCTATCTCGGTGATGTTGAAGTTTCTCGACTCGAGCAACTGTGCATCCTCTGGATTAACCGATACACTCTGATAATCAAGTCCCTGAGGAAGTACCGCCACTCCATTGCCCTCAGCACTGAATGCCTGACTCCAACTCTCCCTAATCTGCTTCTTCTGCTCATTGGTGAGGGTAGCGGAAGCCTTGAGAATGCCATTTAGTCCCGCTCCGCCCTTGTAGAAGTTGTTGGCTGTGTTCTCCGCATCCGCCGAGCCCTCCAAAGCCTTTACCGCATACTTCAAAAGGCTAATCCCCCTGAAGGTGTCATCCACATGCATCCAAAGGTGAAGCATGTTCACCGCATCCACTGCCTCCGAAAAGCCATTCACAATGTACTTCACTGTACCATCCCGCTGAAGCATCGGAGTCACATAATCCTGATTTATGTAATGTAAAGCCTTGACATTCAACTTGTTGTCCCTCTCGATATAAAAATAGGCATTGCCCTTGAGTATCACGGACTCAATCGCCATCTTGAATACATTGAAGTGGTTGTACTTCGCATCGGGGCAGAGGTTAAGCAACTTCCACAATGGGTGCACTATCGGCTTCCGCTCATCATTGTCATACTGCACTATCTGTATGGGCAGGGAGGCTACCGAATTGGATATCTGATTGGTAGCACAATAAACCGCCGAAAGCCTCATTGACTTCGTGGTGCTGAAACTTGATATCCCATTGAAAAGCAAGCCGCCGAGTTTCTCCCTCTTCTCCTCCGCTGGCTGCCTCTTTTTCATCATCTTGGAAAATATGCTCATTGTTAAAAAATCGATTTCTTAATAAAGGACTCAGCGGAGCAGACTCCTTGACTTTTTGAGTGGTAATCATATATTTACTAATGAAATAAAAATCAATTTATGAATAAACCGAGAATGATGATTAGGCTGACTGAGAATCAGCGGCTTGTCCTTGAAGAACTCAAGAACATCCTAAACTGCAACATCTCCCTCCTTGTCAGGGCTATCATCGGCGACTGGCTCGCCAAGAATGAAGACTACATCTATGACATCATAGAAGGCAGAAGGCAGTTCGATAAGGACTGGATGAAAGATAAAACATTAGAAATCAATGAAAAACATGATGAATAAACAACTGACTATCCCCGAGTACCTCGATGCGATACTCGCGGAACTGAAGAAATTGAATAAGGAAAAAACAGAGAAAAAACCAAAGAAGAATGCCGACAATAAACCTGCCAAAGAAGGAGCCGAAGTCAACAGCGCACAGCGACACACCGATGAGGGAACTCAGGAAGAAAGCATACAACTCTACTCGGTGGAGGAAACTGAGGCTCTCCTTTCTTAAGGAACACCCGCTCTGTGCCGAATGCCTCAAGGAAGGGAAAGTCACCCCCGCCGAGCATGTGCACCACTTGAAGTCTCCCTTTTCAAAGGGACAAGTAAATCAGGCACTTATGTATGACACCAACAACCTCGAAAGCATCTGTGCATACCACCATGGCTTGGAACATCAGAAGGACAATGGCTATGCACCTCCTGGAGATATCCTCATGGCTCTTGAAGAATTGTTTAAAGATATCCCTGACTGATGAAGATAAATGACATAATATCAAAGCACTACAGCGAACTCCTCGCCATGTGCACCAACAGGGACACTCCCATCTATGACTCCAAAACCTCGGAGGATATCCTCAATGACTGTACCATCACAACAATCAACCACTTCAAGGATAGGGATATCTCCGAGGAGGAGGGGTTTGAATACTATAAGAAGACTTTCCTCATGGAGGCTAAGTTCTCTTTCAAGAGGAAAAACTCAAGAATCATCTACACCGACAACTTGAATGCCTACAAAGACAAGGTTTCCGATATTTAGCGGGAACCTTTTTTTTCTTACAATCTGTAACTTTTAAGCCCCCCTTAACTTACTGTCTGTAAGGCACCTGATTCCTGAAAATCAAATTTCATATGAATTCGAGTCCGCCGCCGCTCG
>CAZCCJ010000060.1:0-2907 GCA_964497235.1 uncultured Staphylococcaceae bacterium | reverse complement strand
ATAAAAAAATCGGACCGCTAAGCGATCCGATCATCGACGTTTTCTATTTGACTCCAAGTTGCTTTTTTAGGTCATCGAGCATGGCTCTCGCCCTCTCTTTGATACCTACGCCGTCTTTCTGATAGACCTCGATATAAAACTTGCATTTCGGCTCAGTACCGCTTGGCCTAATGGCGATCCAACTCGTGTCTTCGAAGATAAGACGCACGACTTCCGCCTCTTCTAGCGTCAATGCGGTAGCAACGCCGCTAGAGACATCAAGTCTCAAGCGTTTCTTATAATCCTCAACGACCGCCACTTTATTGCCGTATACCTCTTTAGGTGCTTCGCGATGGAGATTGGACATGATATCCATCATCTCTTTGGCGCCAGTCGGGCCTTCGAAATAGACGCTGTCGGTCATCGTCTCGTGATAGCCGTATTTCTTCTCGAGGTTTTCATAGGCGACATCTAGCGGTATGCCCTTCAAATGATAGAAGAGGGCCATCTCGGTATATAGAAGGATGGCTTGGACGCCGTCTTTGTCGCGGACGAATGGGGCGACGAGGCACCCATAGCTCTCCTCATATCCGAATTCGAAGTGCGGGCCCTTGCCTAGTGCCTCATAATAATCGATCCTGTCTCCGATGTATTTGAAGCCTGTTAGGAAGGATTCGCTTGCGATTCCAAAGGATTTCGCGATTTTTCTTCCTAAGTCGCTAGTGACGATCGTGTCGTACATCACGCCGTTAGGAGAGAGGATTCCCATCTTCTTGCGCTCGCCGAAGATATAGTCCATAAGGAGAGCTGCGCTTTGATTGCCGGTGAATCTCTCATAGGTGCCTTTGCTGGATAAGTAGGCCAAACCGCATCTATCGCCATCGGGGTCGGTCATGACGCATAGGTCCGCTCCGATCTCCTTGGCTAGTTTAATCGATTCTATAAAGCTTTCTGCCATCTCCGGGTTAGGCGATAAGGTCGCGCCAAAGGCTGGATCATGCACGCATTGGGCGGTGACTGGATGAATGTCGTAGCCTAAATCCTGGAAAACGCGCATCGCACTTTCGTAGGAAGCGCCGTGTTGCGGGCTATAGACGACTTTGAAGCCTTTCTTATCTAGTTCCGGATGGATTTGGATTCCTTCGACCTTGGCAACATAAGAATCGTCGACCTCTTGCCCCAATACCTTCGTCTCTGCGGCCACTTCATCCTCCGGTATCTTCGTATCGAGCTCGTTAGGCAATGAAGCCAAGATATCGAGATACGGCTTTATCTCGCTAGGAACAAGCTGACAGCCATATTCGTTATAGACCTTATAGCCGTTATATTGCTTGGGGTTATGCGAAGCGGTGATCATGATGCCGCCGACCGCTTTGGTGTAACGCACGGCGTAGCTAAGCTCTGGGGTCGGGCGAAGATCGTCGAAGATGTAGCAAGGGATGCCCATCTTGTTAAGGATCATCGAGGATTCCAAGGTGAAGTCCCTCGAATGATAACGGTTGTCGTGCGATATCACGACGCCTCTTTGCTTAGCGTCCTTATGCTTATTTAGCAAATACATCCCAAATCCGACGGTAGCCTTTAAGATGGTGAAGTAATTGAGCCTATTGGTGCCAGGGCCTAGGACCCCACGCATACCGCCCGTGCCGAATTCAACGTCGCGATAAAAAGCGTCGCTCTTCTCTTCCTCATTCATCTTGCGAAGGGTTTCCTTGTCCTCTTCGCTGACTAACGATGAATTGATCCAACGTTCGTAGTTCTTCTCGATGATATCCATAGATTCTCCTTTGCTATATGAATTCTATTTCTCTTTCCTTAGATATGAAAGCACTTCGAGGTCTTCTTTTGGTAGTGGCGCCTCGAAAGTCTTGTCGCTTAGATATGATAAGACGCCGTCTATATTGCCGAAGGACATGCTCTTGGCGTGCAAGAAATGATGATCATAATGAGCTTTGGCCTTGAATAGCCTATTGGTCTCGAAGTCTCCGTATTTCCCATCTCCTACCAGTGGATGCCCAATACTCGCCATATGGACTCTTATCTGATGTGTTCTGCCAGTTAATAGCTCTAGCTCCAATAACGTGTAACCATTAAGATTCTCTATTGGCTTATATTTTGTTACCGCTTCTTTTCCACCTTTATCTATTGGGCATACCTTTACTAATCCTAATGAAGGATCTTTCTTGAGTGGCTTCGACACTTCACCGGGCTTATATATATCCCCTTTAACCAAAGCCGCATAGGTTTTGCTGATGTTTTTTCGATTTTTGAAGAGTTCCGTGAGCTCTTTCAAGCTCGCATCGTTCTTCCCAAATATCACGAGTCCCGATGTGTTCCTATCTATCCTATGGGCGGGAGAGGGCGTAAACGCCCCTCCTTCTGGATCATATTCGCCTTTGTAATAGAGATAATCCACCACGTCTTTCGCTAAAGTCTTTCTCGTCTCATCCCCATCGCCTACCACCATCACTCCCGCTCTCTTGTTGATTAGAAGGATGTTATCGTCTTCATACACTACCTCATGTTCTAGTGGGCGCTTAACCGCTTTAGAAGGGACTAAGAAATCTTTTAATTGCTCATCGGTGACGTAGATTCTTAGAACGTCGCCTTCATGTAAGACGACGTCTTTCTTTATCCAATGGCCATTCACCTTGACGTCTTTCTTCCTAAACGCCTTATAAATGAATCCTAACGGAGCTTCCTTAAGATAGTTCTTGACGAATTTCTCCGCTTTCTGGCCGTCGTTATTACGATCTATCGTGATTTCCTTCATCACGAAAGATTTTATCATAGAGGCTACGCCAAGGTGACAAATAAAAGTTGAAAATCATAATGCCGATATTTATAATTCGTCTTGCGCCTATA
The DNA here is from genome assembly GCA_964497235.1 of uncultured Staphylococcaceae bacterium. GTDB lineage: Bacteria > Bacillota_I > Bacilli_A > RFN20 > CAG-826 > UBA4951. The sequence continues at coordinate 63 of CAZCCJ010000060.1, read as the reverse complement.
GGCGTAACGGAGGAATACCCAAGTGGTCGAAGGGGTGGGCTTGGAAAGCTCATAGGCGGGTAA
>CAZCCJ010000059.1:0-2955 GCA_964497235.1 uncultured Staphylococcaceae bacterium | reverse complement strand
CGTAATAATCCACGAGATACAAATACTCACCGGGCGCCATTTGGAAATCGTAAAGAGGACGCATGTCTTCGCCTATTTCATACCACTTTATAGGAACACCCAAGCGTTCACACACCCGGAATTGGCAATCACACATCCACGTGGGCATCCAAACAGCAGATGGTTTGCGCAGCTCAAGCAAATATTCAAAGCAATCACGCCCACAATTCAACGCAATTGCGTTTTTATGGTACAGTTCGCCCGTGAAAGTTTCTAATTCTAAATAGCCGCCTATTTCGCGCTTATTCAACATTACTCACCTTCACTTCTTGAACTAAAAACCTAAGCCAAGTCTATGTGTAACCACTCTTGGGATTTACCAATTACGGTATCAAGCTCTTCCCTGCTGTCAAAGCGTAAGAACATATCACCCAAAGACATATTGGCGCCCGTAAAAGGCTGCACAAATTCGCCTGGTTTAACCGACAAATCAACTACTTTAACGTATTTTTGTTCAATATCAGGATCAATGGTAATTCCTTTTAAAACACCGCTTTGACCAGGGCGGGCGTGAATAACCATTTCACACCAGTAGCCGTCACATTCGCCTTGTTCAATGGGTAAAAGTGGCATTCCGACCGCTTTTCTTACTTCGTTTTCAATTAAATCTACGCCATATGCTTTGTGCTGAAGCTCGGCAATTTTGCACCCGCCACCACGAGGAGAAACCTCCATAATGTAGGGCTTTCCATTGCTGCCAACGCACGTTTCAATGTTGTAAATGCCGGTTTTCATGCCAAGCAAATTTATGAGCCGCTGAATTTCGCCCGTTAAATAATCCTGGTGGCATTGCTGCATTGAAGAAGGCCAAATAATATACGCAGGCGTATAGGGGTTATCGGCCTCAGGGTCAAACAGCTGGTCAGAATAGGTAACGAATTTCAGGTCACCCTCAACAGAAAACGGGTCGGTGCTTGAGTGGTAGCCGCTAAACGTAAGGAAATCCTCAATGATGAATGCCCCGTTGTGTGAGCCCTGAATTGCAATGTCTATAGCTTCTGGCAATTCATCTGGGGTATTTACCTTAGTAACCCCTTTACTGCCGGCAGAATCCACCGGCTTCACTATTACGGGCCAGTCAAAGAAATCTATGTCTTCAAAAGGCGCTTTAGGGTTGGTATAGCGTTTTGCATGTGGCGTATTAAAATTGTTTTTAGCAAGAAAATCTCTGAACAAGCCCTTGTCCTGCAGAATACACGTTGACTCATAGGAGCCTTGGAACGGCAAGTTCATTTTCTCCGCAATGTAGGCTGCAGTAACAACCCCGGGATCACAAGCAAAAGAAACAATGCCATCTATTTGCAGTTCTTGCGCCGCTTGCAGCGTTGCTTCTTTGTTGATAATGCTTATATTGCAATACTTATCCGAGTACTTATGCGCAATATTGTCAGGCAAATAATCGCAGGTAATAACATACAAGCCTAACTTATGCGCTGCCTCAATTACGGGAAGCGCATACCTGGAGCCGCCTAGAATCATCAAAGATTTACGAGACATAACGAACCACCCCATTACGAAGTGCATCGTTATTACGCAAAGGCAGGCGGTCATGAACTGGATATATGTTAGGCGTGAGTACTTCATAGCTTACTTTGCTATTAATACCCCCCCCCCGCGGAATTTTTCTTAGCCGGCAAAACTTGGCTTACTTGCCTGCTTGCTGCGGTACTTTGCGAAGCAATAGTCATTTCGGTTCCCCTTTCGTTTGTAGCGTTGTGGCTGTTATGCAGCTGCGCTTTGTATGGTTGAGTGCTATGCGATTGCGTGCATACGGAATCGCTACGTAACTGTGCGTTGTTTGGTTGTGCGTTTGCGGAAGTGTCCAGCGGCGCTTCGTGTTCACCGTTAGTAACGTTAACGGCAATAAACTGAGACGGGTTAGCTAAGAACTGGTTCATTTCAGATTTGCTGTTGAAGTGTAAAAATACAGATCCGAACGCATGATTCGCCGCAGTGAAAGCTTCAACCTTAGCACCAAGTTCAACCCACAATTGTTCTTCAGCCACATGTGCATCGGCAAACCCTGGCGCATACTCAACACCCTCAAACACACCATTGTGGTCTGAATGCAACATTTGCTGATACCAATAGCCATCATACTCAGGCATACACAGCTCGCCAACGGGTTCACCAAGCGCAGCCTGAACAGCGCAACGAACCAAATCGGTCTTTCCACCTGTAGCGTATTTCAACATCTCGCACAGGCGATTACCACCACCGCGCGGCGAGCTTTCCATAATATAAGCCTTACCATCGGTTGCTACACGTGTTTCTATGTTAAATACGCCGTCACGCAAGCCTAAAAGCTCAGCTAGGCGTTGCAGCTCGCCAACAAGTTCGTTCTGTGCCCATGCAGGCAGAGACGCCGGCATTGCATACGCCGCAGGTGTATATGGGTTAGGAACTGTTGAATCAAATAGTTGCGAAGTAAAACTTACACACTTAAATTTGCCATCGACAATGAAACCATCGGCATCGGAAGAATCGCCCTGTTTCTCCAAGAACTGTTCGATAATACAGCGACCATCACGAGAAAACTCCAATGCATATTCAACCGCCGCACGCAGAACTTCTGGGCCATCAACACGCGAACAACCCTTAGAACCAGCCGAATCAACCGGCTTAGCAATTACAGGATACGTAATTAATTCAGCCTGTGTCATAGCTTCATCGGCTGAGCGAAATATATGCAACTCAGGGCAGTTGAAACCATTGTCACACAAAAAGGATCGGTAACGTTCTTTATCCTGCAGGATACTTACTGCTTCGTAAGACCCTTGGAATGGTAGCCCAAGCTTTTCTGCCGCATAAGCCGCAGCCACAACACCTGGGTCGGCAGCAAACGACATAATGCCATCAGCCTTGCATTCCCGTGCAGCTGCCAGGACAGCTTCGTTATCAATAATGCTAGCATTG
>CAZCCJ010000058.1:0-3044 GCA_964497235.1 uncultured Staphylococcaceae bacterium | reverse complement strand
TGGACTTGGCGGAGCTGGTAGGGTCGGCGGGGATCAGGAATCCGCGAGTGAAGGTTGTGTCAGTCCCGGTTGCGAGAGCAAGGAAGCTCCTGCGGCTGATCGACAGAATAGCGGACCCTGATGATGTTGATTTCGTCCATGAGTATATGCGGACGCATCCGAACAAGATAGGAGCATGGTGATGTGGTGCAGGATAAAAAATTGTGATGACTGCCCGTATCCCGATTGCGTACTGACAGATGCACAGGCGGCAGAGCGCAATACACAATACGGTGCACCCTCCAGAGGGTCCAAAAAATCAATGTACGACCATGCGTATTACATAGCACACAAGGACGAGAAGCGAGCGAAAAACGCGGCTTATTACTCAGCGCATAAGGAAAGACTAAAGGCAAGAGCAAATGCACGCAGAAAAGCAGCTAAGAGATGAGATGGTAAAGCAGGTCAATATCGTCTATTCTGCCGCTACGATTGCCTTGTGGGACATGGGCTGGAGGCAAAAAAGAATCCTGAGACTACTTAAAGAGACACAGGATCTGTGGAACACCTGTGCAGCCGATCCCATGACAAGCATGCTGATGATGCTGGAGGATGAGACCGGGATCGAGATCCGGGCAAGAGGTGTGAGCGCAAGCTATCACGACTTGGAATATTTAAACGGCAAGGTGGAGCCGCATCCCATGACCAAGGCACAGTATCAGTACATGCGCATCCGGCAGAAGCCGTGGGTTAATCCGCAGATTACAGCAGCACTCCTTTTGGCACTGCATCGGAAGTATGGATGGAGCGGGGTGAGAGATCAGAGGCTGCTGGAGCAGAAGGATCAGATCGAAGCACGGTACAAATGGAATCCGAACAAGCTGCTAAAGGCTTGCAAGGAGCTGACAGGGATTAATATTTATGAGGAGGTAACGACATGCTGACACCAAAAGAACACATAAAGTATTGTGTAAAAAGACACAGTGAGGCCGTAGATGCCAAAGATGAGAGCCAGTCGAGCTTTTGGGCGGGTGCGGTGTGGTCGGCAGTGGAAATGCAGATAGCGTATGGGGGCGTGAAGGAGGTAGGAACAGATGAAGTATCTGTATGAAAGTCATCTTGGCGGCTATTACGTCACAGATCATGAACTGTCACTGGACGAACGATACTGCGAGACCTGCGGGGACGCAGATATATGCATCGGCGGTTGGGACGATGGCGAGGACGAGGAGGCAGCCAAGGCTGCGCTGATCGAGATGTGGGAAGAAGACAATGGCTAGTGTAGAGGCAATGGTTAAGGTAGATGACGGAACGGTAGTGCCTAAGAGCATGGTGATGCGGTGGATACCAATGACGGAGAGACTGCCGGAAGACGGAAAAATTGTCCTTGTAACGATAAAGGGACGCAAGTTTCCCGCAAGAGGTTACCACGATAAAGATGCAGACTATTGGATCATTGAAACAAGTGACGTAGCGGCAAACCGCATCCTTGCATGGATGCCGCTGCCGCCAGTGTACAGACCGATAGAGGAGGATGTGTGGTGAAGATTTTGAACACGCTCCCGTGGATAGTGGCAATAATCATCCTGCTACGGGACAGCGAGCGATCCACGGCAGGAGGCTTGATATTTTTAAGCATGATCCTTGCTATACATTGGGGCATACTTTGAGGAGGATGTGTGGTGATGATGTACAGCAAGCCACAGATTATGACCTGTGATACCTGTGTATGGGCAACAAGATTTAAAGACGGCCTCCGATGCATCGACGGGAAGCCAGTCGATAAGACGGATGGGTGCAGGACGTGGATAAGGAGGAGCGATGAAGAAGGGGATAGAAGTATCCTGTGAATGGGATGCATCCGGCCACGAGGTGACAGTGGTACGCAAGGAGCGCGGGAAGCTCACGTTGGAGGATATCCGCGAGGCGTTGATAGAGTGGGGCGATCAGGACTACTACGGGCTGGTGCTCAAGTGCATAGACGGCGATATGCTGCAATACTTTGAGGATGATCTCAAGAGCGATTGCGTAGAGCTGTATCGGATGAGCGATGTGTTAGAGGTTATGGGGAGGATTAAAAAGCTATGAGCGATGCGGTCAATCATCCATCACACTACACAGGCAAGTATGAGTGTCTCGATGTATTGAGGAGCCTCTACGGAGACAATGCGGTAAAGGATTTTTGCCTATGCAATACTTTTAAATATCTCTGGAGACACAAGCGCAAGAATGGACTGGAGGATCTCAAAAAAGCGCAGTGGTATCTGGGCAAGCTGATCGAGATGGAGGATGAGTATGAAGGTGTGGAATGCCATTGTAACGGAGACCAGAACAAAGCGTGTGACGGTCACTGCTCCGACATGGGAAAAAGGTAAGGAGCGGCTGGAAGTCCTGTACGATTGGGATGAGCTGGAGGAGCCGGACACCATCGAGCGGCATGTAGGGATGCAGGGATTAAACTTGGAGCTGACAAAGGAGCTGGAGAATGATGGTAGATAACCTTATATGCATGGACAGCATAAGGCATTTTGGTGAGGACTATGTACGTACCATCTGCATGGAGGAGTGTGCGGAACTGATACAGGCCATCAGCAAGTCAGTGAGATATCCTGATGATCCGATCCGGCGGGATGCTGTGACAGAGGAGATGGCAGACGTGACAATATGCATCGAGTACCTGATGCAGCTGTACGGAGTGCCGGAGCAGGAGATGCAGGACAAGATTGATTTTAAACAGCAGCGGACGGTTAAGAGGTTAAGCGATGACGGACGAGCTTAGAACGTTTTTAAAAAACCCCCGGTCTCTCCAAATCCGATTGAAAAGCAACGCCTTGGATTTAAAATTGCTGGAGGATACCGTAAAACCACAGGCCATCGTTTATGACCGCGATAAAGTGCAATCGTCTCCGAGTGATCCGATGCTGCGATATATTGAGCGGTACGAGGAGCTGCTGACGCAACGAGAGGTGCTGGTCAACGCTTACTTGGAGTCGTGCAAAGCTGTCGCACACGCAGCGGATTCGCTGCCCGGTGTCCAGTCGATGATCATTAAATTCCGATTTTTG
>CAZCCJ010000057.1:0-3143 GCA_964497235.1 uncultured Staphylococcaceae bacterium | reverse complement strand
CCCATGCTTGAAGAGGGCGACGAATACAACGGCTGGACACAGAGCGAGCAGGATTACGACTATGTGGGCGGCAACCTGCTTGACAACACGGGCACGCTGACGAAAGACGGCAACTTGTCGGGGATAAACGGAGATGTGGTGCAAGGCGGCTATGGCGAGAGTGCAAGTGTCACAAGAACTTTGCCAACGGCTGTGAACATGGCAGACCCGTTGGTCTTCACTACTTCGGGCATGGGCTTGAAGGCTAACGAGGACTACATCTTGTCGTTCTACGCCAAGGCGGATGTTGACACGACCAACAAGAAGAGCGCAGGAATGGTGCAGTGCTACTTCTACCCGTCGGCAAGCGGCACCAACACCGAGGACAGCACGGGCACCGACAATAGCCGCAACCCGTCTGACGGCAGCTTGCTCTACGGCATTGTGCCCACAACGTCATGGAAACGCTACTGGGTGCACTGGAGACCGACCGCCAACGACCAAACGACGGTGCTTTTCCGCTTGTTGAGAAGAGGCACAGACAGAGGCACGTACAGTTCGACCGAGACCTATGCCGTGGATGACGTGGTGCTATACGACGGCACCTATTGGCGATGCACGGCGGCAAGCAAGGGCAACACGCCTTCAACGTCTTCATCCTACTGGGAAGCCACCATCTACAACGTCAGCATAGCGCAACCCAAATTGGAGGTCGGTGCAACGATGACGGAATGGACTGAGAAGCGTGCCGACATGGTGGACAAGCAGGCACTGCTTGCCACGGGTATAGACATCGAGAACAAGAAGATAACGCTTACGGCAGACAACACTGTATTCCAAGACAACAGCGGCCACGAGCTGGCAGTGATAGACCAAGACGGTTTGCACGCCTCGAAGATAAGCACCGTGAACAGCGGCAGCGGCAACACCGTGATAAGTGGCAACACTACGGTTTGGTATCAGAAAGACGGAGCGACACCGGGTATTGCCGTGTTCTACGATGCGGCTGGCGTGCCGCACTTCCAGTTCTACGGCACGGATGGCAAGGTAGCGTATGACTTCGGCCCGAGCGGTTTGCAGAGCTTCCTTGATGCCAACAAGCTGGCTTACAGCGATATTTGCTATCTGTATAACGCGAGCGATTACGTGAACACGAACGGCGACACGATAACAGGCTTCAGATGGTGCTACGAGCCGGATGAACTGAAAACCGACAAGAAGTATATCTACCGCAAGCAGACAACGGCAACTAAGGAGAGTAGTGCATCGGATGCGTATGACGGATGTGTGTTTACTAAGGAATACAGCGGCAACAACTGGCCGAGCTCCGATAATTTTGCCTATCTCCTCGCCGACGGCTGGTATATCGTGCCGAGCGGCACGACACTGCCGACGAAAATAAGTCCTGCGGTACAGAGCGTAACAGGCGAGACGGAGACGGTGTATTACCAGAAGTTCTACAAATACGAGAACGGCAAGGTTGCAAAGACGGTGAGGGCATACATGACCAAGATATCTTCCACAGCTGCAAGCATGTACCTGAGTAACGGCAAGTGGGACGAGTATTAGGCTTGTTGGTTCTGTGTCTTGCCGCCCTCGGCAAGGCTCGGAGCCAAACACGGGATTAATGGGGTAAAACGGATAAAACAACAATACTATGGCAAGAGATTCAGAAGCATTGAAGGCGCGTTACCTGCAAGGGGCAATCAACGACACGGTGACGCAGATAAACGGGTATAACAATTCGTCGGCAGTGAACGGCTTCAAGCTGGGCGGCAAGACGATGTGGCTCACGCTGGGCGAGCGGCAGGCGTTGAAGATTGCGCTTGACGCTTACGAGCACAACGGTGAGACAGAGATGACGAAAGTGTGGGAGGGTACGGAATACACATTCCCGATAACCACATACAGGGATATGATGGCACGGGTTGAGCAGTATGCCTCAGAGTGCCAGAACACCACGGAGAAGCATCTGCAAGCCGTGAAGGAGCTGACCACCGTTGAGGATGTATGCGACTACGACTATACTACTGGCTACCCCGAGATGATAGACTTTGACGGGGAGAGCGAGAGCAGCGCAAGCGACACGACCACGGACAAAACAGAGTAACCATTTAAAGACATAAGAACATGAAAAAGATTTATGAAGTATTCCACTCAGCCGGAGAATGGCTGGCAAGTGCAGGGGCTGACAGATACCTTCATCTGTTGGCCGGATTGATTATCGCCTTTGCAACCGCCATGGTGATGCAGAAGGTAGGAGGCGAAGGACGCTGGACATGCGTGTTCTTCGCCATGATGCTGACGGCAATCGTCGGCATACTGAAGGAGGTGGCAGACCAGACTTTCGAGAGTGTTTCTGATGCGCTGGACTTCGCTTTCACGTGCATCGGCGGTGTGGTAGGTGCAGCCCTGTGGCTCTTGTAGGACGTTAAAGACGGGAGGCAAAAGGGCAATGGGAGTAAGACTACCGGAATGGATAATGTCGCTTACGTGCAGCGTGTTCACGTCTGTGGCCGTGGGCTACTTGCAGGACACGGTAAGCACGATGATTCCGTGGATAATGGCGATGTGCGGTGTGGTGCTCGCTGACTTGATAGCAGGACTGAGAAAGAGCCTGAAGTTGGGCGTGCACGTGAGCTGGAGCATGGCGTTCCGTAACACTATGGGCAAGATGGTCACTTATGTGGCTTTCGTGCTCATGGTGGCGATGATTGACACGGCAAGCGGTCACGAGTTCAGAATCGCAATGTGGGGCTGCCTGTTCGTGTGCGGCATCGAGGGTGGCTCGATAATAAGCAACCTTATGAAGCCCTACGGCATCGACATTACGCCCAAGACCATCTTCGCCTATGTGGGCAAGGTGTTCTCGCAGAAGGTGGTGAAGATGGACAGCGGCGACTTCGCCTGCGAAGAGAAGGACATGGACGCACTGAAGAAACGGGAAAAGGACAGGTGGGAAAGGAAACGGAAGTAAACTTCTAATGTTTAGTGTTTAATGTTTAGTGTTTACTTTATTGGACAATGTTTAGTGTTTAATGTTTAGTGTTTACTTTATAATTTGTAATTAGTTATGCTTGCAAGTGATTTGGTGGCGTTATTCGGCCACGACAAGACAAAGGAGATATTGCAGATAGTGCAGACGATGAACCCGCTGCTGGCAC
>CAZCCJ010000056.1:0-3233 GCA_964497235.1 uncultured Staphylococcaceae bacterium | reverse complement strand
GTCACTGACCGTGATGCGGCTCAACGGTCTCAATTTCTCTATTGCCATAGTCTATCCTTCTTCATGTTCGCAAAGATACTGTAAGCGAAGTGAATATCCTCTATATTCATTTACTTTTCTTTATCTTTATCCCATGTGCCACGCGCCGCCTCGTTGGCCTCTCTCTTTGATTGCCAAATGTCGGCTTCAAGTTCAGGACTGTTAAAACCATTCTTGCCCAACTCGTTCATGTACTTGATTTGCTTGTTGAGGTATTCGAATGCCTGCATATTACGGTATCTCTCGCTGCGCTGCAGCTCGTTTAGCTTGCTCACATACTCTGCTCTGTCAAGAACTGTCGTTTGCGGATTGCGCAGTTCTTTGAGATAGCCGTTCTCCTGTTGGCACATCTTTTCCAGTTCCTCTACATTGTCGAAGTATTCTCGGTTGATGGCACGCTGCTTTGTAGCTTCGGTACCCGATTTAATCAGGCGGTTGCCGATTGGCACGTTGCGCCAGTCAAATGGCATATTGCCCGTTGCCATATCAACGCTGTTGCTCATCTTATTGAGGAAAGTAACCATGCCGCCAAAATAACCCTCTACAATACTCTCAACAACGGCAGGGTTCATGTCAATAGTTCCTTTAGTGTACTTGTCACCGCCAGTGCTGTTGTTCATCCATCGTGCCAAGTCTATGAGGTGGCGGTTAGTACGGCCATTAGCTTTTGTCCAATCGGGCATTTTCTTGTTGAAGTCATTGTCCTTATAAATAGGCATACCCGTCCAATCCTTATTTTCGTGGGCTTGGTAACTGGGAGCGGCAATGCTCGGTACGAAAGGAGACAACAAGCCCGTCCCTTCTCCCTCCAAGAAGTTGATAGGCAAGGCTTGCGTTACCTGCTCACCCATCGCTCTAGCCAATTCTACACCAGTATAATGCTCCTTGCCCCGGAGGACATTACTTGCCAACTCGCCCATACCGTACATGGTGCGGAACTCTATGGGCAGGGGCAGGGAAACGTAGTTGTCGCCCAACGGGAATATAAGGTTTGTCCTGCGCACATAGTCCGGCAGGTCGTCATAATTCTTATTGTCGTCATCATCTCCGTCTCCTCCTCCCATAAGCAATGGGGCGACATAGCCAAGAATAAAGTAAGCCGCTGCCATAGTCGCAAACTTCCCTTTATGGTTCTTCGCCGCGCGGAGGACATTTGTCGTTCCTTGCACTCCGGCATTGAAGAACACATAAAAGCATCTGCAAGCCGCACTTGAGCCGGCAGCGATGTTACCGAGTCCGGTCTGTCCAGTCTTGCCGAAGAACGTGCCTCCGGCTCCTTTCTTATTGAAGTTCACGCTTATCTCCTTCGCATCAAACACGCTGCGCTCCACACTGCGCCCATTCTCGCGGCTTGTCATATAAGCTGCGAAACGCGCGGTATTTTCCACGCTGCGATTTATGATATCGAAACGGTCAAGAAGTGCCTTGGCTTGGTGCAGCTTGGTGTTGCGCAAGTCCTTAAGCAGCTTCTTCTTCATCTCGTCGATGTTTTTCAGATTGGTGTAGCCTGTCTCGCCACCGCCCATCATAAAGCGGTAGAACTCCTTCTCCACGGGGTCGCTCATGTCAAGCCGCCCGTGATTGTATTTATGGAACAATGCCGCCATACGCTCAGGGTTGAACTTGACAAAGTTCTTATGGAAGCCCACGGCATAACGTGGGCTTTCCTTTACCCAAACCATGCTGTTGCTGTAGATGGCATCGCGCACGAAGTTCGATGCCACGAAATCCGGGTTGCGTGTCGTATAGAAGGCGCTGAGCTGACGGTTCACATAGTCTGCTGACTTTTTGAAAGCTCCTCCCACGCCGGAGTAGTCGCTGTGTGGGTTAGTCTGACCGTTGAGTGCCATTGCCGCACGGGGGTTGCCATTGATGGTAAGGACATACTCGCGTCCGCCACGTTTGACGATTACTTGATGTGCGCTCAGCTCATCATGGAGCAGCCTGTAAGGAACATCGGATTTGCCCTTTATCCGCTTTACTATTGGGTCGGCCTTTTCGCTCTCAGTCTTCATGTTCTCATTGAACTGTTCAACAATTTTCTCAACCTCGTCGGCGGTAGCGTTGTCTGGTATCTTTGGAAATGCGGTTTGCCATTCTCCCGTAGCGGGGTCTTTCCTTATCCACATATCGCTGATGCTTACAAGGTCGCTCGGACGGTTGAGGACGAAGTTGAGGAACTTCTGCTTCATCAGGTTACGGTTGCCTTGCAGAATGGCACTGTCCGCCATGTTGGCGATATAGACAAACGGGTTCTCTGCCTTGCTGCTGCGCCCTTTGGCTCGCTTCAATGGATTGTTGAAGCCGCGTCGCTCATCACGAATATAAGCGTAGACTTCCTCTGCCGTGGTCTCGTCGAAACCCCGGAGCGGAACATAGTAGTCATACATCTGCTTGATGTCGTCAAGAGTCTCCTTGCTAACCAATCCGCTCGTAAAGAGCTTTTCGAGTGTCGCGCCAGTGGCATTGCGGATTCTGCCGTTCAGCTCGTCCGTATCGTATGCGCCTTCAAATGTTTCCACTTCATTGTAGGCTGCATTGGCGCAGTCTTGGATATTGTCGAAACCGTCGTAGATTGATGTGAGGCCGCTGTAGTCCCTTTCGTAAAGGTCTGCGCCAAACTCTTCCGTCGCAATGCGGTCGAGTTCTTCTTGCTTCTCCCGCCAAGTCTTGAAGTTTGCGTCCTTTCGGACATCATCTTTGCGCTTGTTCCATTCTTTGAGACGCTTGGTGTCCATCACGCCGCTATCCTCGTCGGTCAGTGCCTTGCGGACGCTCATCTCGCGGTTGCGCTCCAAAGCATGTTTAACCATGACGTAGTCGCTGATATCTTCTCTAGCGGCACCGGCCTTTTCGAGTGCGCGAAGTGCTTCCACCAAGGGGCGGTAATATTTGCGTGCGTACTCGTCGGCTTCTGACTTGTTGCGGCTGCTAAGTGCATTCTCTGCCATATACGCGTTCTCCCAGTCCTCAATCTTAGCTTGCTTGCTGTGTCTCTGGATAATCTCCGTGAGTTTCTTCAGTCCAAGCATGCTGTCTTGGATAGCCTCCTGCATCTGGAAGCCGGACTTACTGACAGCCTTGTCGTATTCTTCACGCAGCCCGCGTACAACGTCCGCCACACCGTCGGTGGGGTCACTGTCTCGGAAAAGCAAGTCAGCGTCAACGCCGTGGCTTACTTGCTCGGCCTTTGT
>CAZCCJ010000055.1:0-3378 GCA_964497235.1 uncultured Staphylococcaceae bacterium | reverse complement strand
TTTCAGAGTGTTGACAAAGTTCAATACTCTTTTCTTTTGAAAAAATATGTGATAAAATTAATTTGCGAGAAAAATTTCTATTTTAACCAAAAAAAAGATTCAACTTCTCGCTTTTATTATGTATAAATGGTATAATTAAAGTGGTTAAGGTAGAAGTGAGTTGATGTAAAAATGATAAGTATAAATAAAAATATTCAAAGTGAAATCTTAATGACTACTATGGAAGAAATTGTCCCTCAGGATAGTTTATTTCGTAAGATAGACAAATATATAGATTTCACTTTTATTTATGATAAAGTAAAGAATTTATATTGTGAAAATAATGGAAGACCAAGTATTGATCCAGTTGTATTATTTAAAATAGTATTTATACAAGCACTAGATGGAATAAAATCAATGAGACAAACATGTAAGAAAATAAAAGTAGATGCTGAATATAGATGGTTTTTAGGTATTCCATTTGGTATTGATACTCCACACTTTTCAACTTTCAGTAAAAATTATGAAAGAAGATTTAAAGATACAAATATATTTGAAGAAATATTTGTAGAGATAGTAAATCAAGCAATAAAATATAACTTAGTAGATGGCACTACATTTTATACAGATTCAACTCATAAAAAAGCAAATGCTAATAAAAATAAGTATGATGATGAAGTTGTAGAAGTTGTAAAAGAACGAAGGAAATGGTTAGAAGAAGAAATAAATGAAGAAAGAATAAAACAAGGAAGAAAACCATTTGAATATAAAGATGAAAGAGAAGAAAAGCATATTAAAGTAAGTACTACTGATAAAGAAAGTGGATATTATCATAGAGATAATAAAGAAAAAGGTTTTATGTACTTAGACCATAGGACTGTAGATGATAAATGTAATATTATTGTAGATGCTTATGTAACAAAAGGAAATGTTCATGATTCTGGTCCGTTTATAGAAAGAGCAGAATATATAAAAAATAAGTTTGGATTCGAATTAAAAAAATATGCAGTAGATTCAGGATATTTAACCTTAGATATTAAAAAATATTTTATAGAGAATAATATATTTGGAGTGTTTGGATATAGAAGATATGGAACACCAGAATCAAGAAAAGAAAAAAACAAATTTAAGTATGATAAAGAATTAGATATATATTATGAAAAAGAAACTGGAGAGGTATTAGAATATTCTGGATTAATAGATAAGAATGGATATAAAACATATAGAAATCTAGATAGAACAAAATTAGTAAGAAGACATATTCACGAAGAATGGAATGAACATTTTAAAGAAAATAGACTTACAAAAGAAGGAAAAGAACTTTATCAAAAAAGAAAAGAACATGTAGAAAGAAGTTTTGCAGATTCAAAACAAAATCATGGGTATAGATATGCCATGTATAAAGGAGTTAAAAAAAATCAACACTATACATGGCTTATTTGTGCTGCCCAAAACATGAAAAATATAGCAATTAAAAATGATAATGTAGGAAAGAAACCACTTACATTATCATCAAATACACATAATTTTATAAAAACATTAAAAAATATCATAAAAATTTTATTCATAAGAAAACCTCTAGAAAAAATCTAGGGGTTTGTCTACACTCTGAACAAGAATATTTTTATTCTTGTTCTTGTATCTTATGCAAGGCTCGATTGATTCCTTTGCTTATTACTTCACTTAAGTTTTTTATTGTAAAATCAATTTCTTTACCAGTTACAATTAAATTGTATCCGATAGGTTCTAAGACTTCATAAATTAATTTTTGGACCTCTTCTTCGTCTAGGGCTCCTACCATTCCTAATATTTTTTCTTTTTCTTCTTTTGTTAAGTCTTTGTTTTCGTATTTTAAATAATTTACATCGCTTTCTCTTGCAAATTTATGTCTACTTTTATTTGCGTTTTCTTTACTATAAGATAGTTTTTTATATAAATATTTTATTGTATCGCTTACTATGACCGATGCTTCAATTACTGTAGGAATACCAATAGCCAAGACAGGAATTCCTACTGTCTTTTCACTGATTTCTTTTCTTTTGTTTCCAATACCACTGCCTGGTTGAATGCCTGCATCACTTATTTGGATTACTTTATTTACTCGATTGATGTTTCCAGACTTTAAGGCATCCACAACTAAAAGAAAGTCAGGATGAATGCATTCTATTAATTTTAGAACAATTTCTCCTGTTTCGATTCCACTTTCTCCAAATACGCCTGGCGCATAAGCAGAGGTTTCTCTATAATTTTCGTCTAAAGTCGAAATCTCCTTTATATAACGAGTTACAATTACATGATCAATCACATAAGGTCCTAAAGCATCTGGGGTAGATTTTCTATTACCAAGTCCCACAATTAAACAAGATTTGTCTTTTGTTAGTTTTTTCTTTTCTAATATTTTTTTTAACTCTTCATAAAAGACTTCCTCTACTTCTTTTCTATTTTTACTATCGCTCACATCTTCAAATAAAATAGAAACGTACTCTCCTTCTTTTAAAGAAGACTCTTTTGAAACACTTACTTCTTCTATTTCAATCTTTCCCTTTTTACTATTTGTTATTTCTATTCCACTCTTGTTTGTTATTTTTTCTAAATTTTCATTTATTAAATCCGTTCTTATAGCGAAGTTTTTTAAATCAATTTCATGTTTCATTTTCTCACCTATCTATAAAATAACCAAACTTTACACATTTTATTTGCTTTTTTGATAAAAATTTGTTAGAATTATAGATGTTTAAAAGCGAGGTGAAAAAATGCCAAATATTAAAAGTGCGAAAAAGCGCGTAAAAAGTAATGCTAAAAAAGCAGTAAATAATACAGTTTATACTTCTAGTTTAAAAACTGCAATTAAAAATGTAGAAAAAGCAGTAAAGGCTGGAGACAAGGAAAAAGCACAAACTACTTTAAAAACTGCAATTAAGAGAATTGATAAAGCAAATAAAGTAGGATTAGTAAAAGATAACAAAGCTGCTAGAGAGAAATCAAGATTAACTAAGAAAACAAATAATATGGAATAAGAGTTCTAATTTAATTAGAGCTTTTATTATGTCAAAATTTAAATTTACATCTATTTTTTTAAATGCTATAATTATTCTAGGTGATAAGATGAAGAAGTTTATTATTTTTGTTTGTTTAGTAATTGTATTAGGCCTTTGCTATTTTTATAAAGAAAATATTATGTTGTTTTACTATGATAAATTTGTATATGCGAATAAAGACGTGGATCCTCCAAAAAAGAATAGTTACTACCGAGATTATGATTTTGAATTTGTAAAAAACACGGATACTTTCTCTCCTAAGAATTATCAAGATCTACTTAACATTTATTATACTGTTTTAAATAGTGGTGTAGAAAAATTCAGTTTCTTTTGTCCGAAGAGTTATGAAGATTGTCTTAGT
>CAZCCJ010000054.1:0-3486 GCA_964497235.1 uncultured Staphylococcaceae bacterium | reverse complement strand
TCACTCTTCTATCGTATCATTCTCAAAATATTGATAATCAACCATTAATGGATACTCTCTTTGCAGTAGTCTTACGAGCATAGAAATACCCTCCGGTGTTACCTCGATAGGCGGTTCTGCCTTTCAATATTGCAGTAGTCTGACGAGTATCGAGATGCCCTCTGGTGTTACCTCGATAGGCGATAAAACCTTTTATGACTGCAGTAGTCTGGCGAGTGTCGAGATTCCCTCTAGTGTTACCTCGATAGGTGGTTCTGCCTTTTCTGGTTGCAGTAGTCTGGCGAGTGTAGAGATACCCTCTAGTGTTACCTCGATTGGCAATTCTGCCTTTTCTGGCTGCAGTAGTCTAGCGAGCATAGAGATACCCTCCGGTGTTACCTCGATAGGCGATTGTGCCTTTTATGGTTGCAGCAGTCTGACGAGTATCAAGATACCCTCTGGTGTTACCTCGATAGGCCGTTATGCCTTTAGATATTGCAGTAGTCTGACGAGTGTAGCGATACCCTCCGGTGTTACCTCGATAGGTGAAAATGCCTTTGAGAATTGCAGTAGTCTGGCGAGCATAGAGATACCCTCTAGTGTTACCTCGATAGGTAATTATGCCTTTTGGTATTGCAGTAGTCTGGCGAGTGTTGTAATTCCCTCCAGTGTCACCTCGATAGGCAATTATGCCTTTTCCGGTTGCAGTGGTCTGGCGAGTATATATGTCAGTTGGGAAACACCTGTATCTATGTACGCTGGTGTTTTTGCTGGTGTTGATAAACAGAAGTGTACATTGTATGTTCCTCAGGGAACATATCAAGATTATTGGCTCACAAACTGGGGCGTCTTCGAAAACATTGTGGAGTATAATGCAACAGGTGTTGATAATGTGTCCACTTCTACCGATGTCAAGGAAGTCGCTCGCTACTCCTTGAAAGGCCAGCGGCTAAGTGCTCCAACAGGAGGCTTGAACATCGTGAAGTATAGCGATGGAAGCGTGAAGAAAGTTGTGGTTCAATAGTTACGACGATACTAAATGATAGAGAATATGAAGAAGACATTGTTGTTTACTTTTCTAATGGCTGTTGCATCTGTCTGTATGGCAGAGTCAACGCCAGGGCTAACCATCTTGTTTAAGAATCAGGCAAAGGTTAGCTTTGCTTTCGCATCCAAACCCGAGATAGCGGTCGCTAGTGACGGCATAACGGTTACGTCAACGACATCGGATGCCGTCAGCTACACCTTTGACGAAGTGCAGCGTTTCTATTTCGTGGATAATATTGAGACGGGCATACAAGAGGTCAAAGCAGGCTCGGCTACACACCCAGTGTTCAGTTGCAATAATGGCGTAATTACCGTTAGTGGCTTGAAAGCGGCAGAGCGCGTGAGCGTGTTCTCCATTGGCGGCAGTAAGGTTGGTGAGGCAAAGGCCGACAATGCTGGTTGCGCCAGTGTTGACCTTAGTGGTACAACCAATGGTGTGTATGTTGTAAGCACCGGCAGCGGTGTAAGTTTCAAACTATTGAAGAAATAAGGAGGAATGACTATGAAGAAGATTTTTACTCTCCTGTTTGCAGTGCTTTTCTCTGTGCAGTTTGCTGCAGCCCAGCAGACGCTTTATGTTTACTCGAAGTCAGGCAATTTGGCTGCATATACTGTCAATAAGGTGATTTTTGACAATGACATCTTCGTTTTTACCTATGGTAGCGTAACGGAGATTACCAAGGAATCTTTCTCTACCTCATTCAGCGTTGAATTCAAGTCTACAGACTACAAGTCGTTTTCGCAGACGCCCGAAATAGGCATCTGCTTCTCTGGCGTGAATGAGAATCCAACGATAGCTGACGGCAAGATAAAGAAAGGCACGTCGTTGTCGGAATATTCTTTCAGCATAAACGGTCTTGATGCCGGTACCACCTATTATTATCGTGCGTATGTCAAGGTGAATGATGCTGTCTACTATGGTGATGTCAAAAGTGAAACAACTTTTGGCGAGAAGCCGACCTATAGTTATATCAATGGGCACAAGTTCGTTGACCTCGGCTTGCCAAGCGGCCTCCTGTGGGCAGAGACTAACATCGGTGCAGAGGAATCAACCGACCATGGTTGCCATTTCGCATGGGGCGAGACAGATACGTCCGAAAAGTCATCATGGGATTGGAATAACTACAAGTTTGGCACACAACTTGATTTGACCAAGTACAACTCTTCTGACGGCAAAACCACTCTTGATAAGGAAGACGATGCCGCCTACGTCAATTGGGGCGACTCTTGCCGTATGCCGACCAACGATGAGTTCGCAGAGCTCCTTGATTCGGCCAACTGCACCTGGATCTGGACCAGCAAGACCGCCTCTAATGGCTCTTCCACCGAAGGTTACAAAGTCACCAGTGTCAAGAACGGCAATTCCATCTTCCTCCCAGCTTCAGGTTTAGGCGAGGATGGGATCCCTGATGCTTATTCCTGTGGGTATTACTGGTCCAATACAATCAGTTGGATATTGAAAGAAACAGCATGCTGTCTCGATTTTAGTAGTGGAAGCGTCCTTCCGAATTTTGGTAGTCGTTGTTATGGCCGCACCGTCCGCCCCGTCGCAGAACCCTAAGATCGACATGAATGTGTAACTTTCATGTCAACTGGTTCCAGACATGAATGTATAACTCTCATGTCAACTGGTTCCAGTGCTAAATGCGCATCTCTTAAACCTTACGCCGAAGGCGTTTCCTTTCCCTTCCGCGCCGAAGGCGCGTCGATTTTTTTGAAAAAATAGGAATATACAATGAAAATAAGAAAATTATACATGGCGCTGGTCGGCATATTGATGTCGACGCAGTTGGCCAATGCCCAACAGAATATGCTTCTAGTGGGCAATAATGGCGAAATCAATGCCATCAGTGTTTCATCAGTGGACTATGCCACGTTCAATGCCAACAAACTGTTTACAATAAGCAATGATGGCATAGAGCGTGCCGGTACGAGTTCTATTACAGCCGATTGCACCGTTTCCCTGTCTTCAGGATCAAACGTCAAGACGCTTTCTGTTACCCCTGAAGTAGGTGTATGCTACTCCAAGGACAACACTGTTCCCACCATAGAAGATGACTGCCTGTCGTTGGGCTCGGAGTTGAAAAGTTATAGGTTTACATTAAAATCCCTGATTTCGGGCACCACTTATTATTTCAGGCCCTATGTGAAGTGGGCAGGTGGCGTGTTCTATGGCGATGTTGCCAATGCCAAGACTCCCGCGGACAATTCCTGGACTATCAACGGCCATAAGTTCATAGACCTTGGTCTACCAAGCGGACTGTTGTGGGCCGAGACCAATATCGGTGCAGCGACTGCTGCCGATGACGGCAATTACTATGCTTGGGGGGAGACTTCCACCAAGTCCATATACAGCAGTGATACCTATTTTGATTCCAAGTACACCACCTATTCCAGCAATGGCAAGACCACTTTGGAAAAGCAGCATGATGCCGCCTACGTCAATTGGGGCACATCTTG
>CAZCCJ010000053.1:0-3492 GCA_964497235.1 uncultured Staphylococcaceae bacterium | reverse complement strand
AGCGTGCCAAAAATAGGGGGTCTGGGGGGTCGTTTTCGGGGCGATCTTTCGACCGACGCCCCACTTGACGAAATGGGGATTTTATGCTAAAATTTAGTAACGAAATTTTTGAAGAACAGGAGTAAAAAAAATGACCGATTTGGAAATTTTAGAGACAGAAAAAAAAATCGCTAAAATGCAAGAAAAAGTGAATACCGCCAAGGCGGAGAAACAGCGGAAAGCCGATCGGGCTTTGGCAAAAGCTTTTGAAAAGCTTACCGGAGCTAAAAATGTAACAACGATTGAGGAATTGTCGGCGATTTTGGACGATTATTATCACAAAAAAAACGGCTATTAAAATGTATGGTCGCTTAATAAGTTACCTTATTTTATAGGTGGTTTTGGCAAAAAAAATACGCCCCCTTTTCAATTCGTGGGGGCGTCCTTTTTTTATTGTTCGATTTTTTCAAATAAATTAGGCTCTTTTTCTTCTGTTTTTCCCTTTGCCTTTTTCTGTTTTCCTTCGGCTAATTGTCCGGCTAATTGTCGAATGTCGTATGGTTCGTTTTTATCTTGCATTGTGTAGGCTCTGGCAATTATTAACCGATTTCCATTAAAAATAAAAGCCGGATTTACAAAATAGTAACCGGGATTATAGGATTGAGCTATAAATTTAGCTTTTAATAATTCGTTGATTCCCCGAAAAAAAGTTCGTCTACTAATCCAATTTTGGATTTCTTCAGGAAACATTTCATAATTCATTAAAATTTCTGTTGCGTTTTTTCCTTCAATGCCCAACAATTTGCCATAAAGAATTTGAAAAACTTTTTGACCTGCGGATTTCAATCCCATTATGGCGGCGGCACCTTCGGCGTACAATTGCACAAATTCATTTTTGGCTACTTCTCGATGACAATATATGCCGGCAGGAATGGCTTCTCCGGTTTGCGTATTTGTGATCATAAATTTGTCCGGATCAGCAGGACTAAACATTTTTTTTTGCCCAATTTTTGTAATTTCTGTAGTGTGTTTTAAAAAGGGGTTTTCTTTAAATTTTTCATTTTCACGTTGTCTTGCCATTTTAATTTCCTTCTTTTGTTTTTCAAATGCCAAATTGAATTATTTTTTGACAATTCAAAGAATAATGTCTGGCTTTATTCTTGACAAAAACATTATATAACATGTCGTTTCAAATGTCAAATAAAACATAGAGAATGACATTTGAAAACAAGGATTCTGTCATTTGAAATACCAAGAGTTGGCATTTCATTTCGCAGACGGACGCCGTTTATCGGCATTCGCTTTATTATATTCTTAAGAATGCGATTACATACATTTTTGAGAGAAAATCCCCATGCCCGACGCGCCACTTTTTACGCACGCGTAAGACAGCGAAGGCGGGTATTATTCCGGGATCGCCGATCGGACATTCGTCCCGGACAGCGTGAGGTGTGCCCAGGACGCGACCCCCCGGGCCCCCTATGTAATTTCATTCGGGCGAGCCTCTTCGGTGCTCCTGTGGCCGTTGCCGGGGGGTTGTCGAGTCGATCTCGGTGCTCCGCCAAGTGCTGTTAGCGTTCAAAATCCCGATTTTTCTTTTTTTTCGTCCGTTCGGCGGTGCGTTCGTTCGGCTGATGCGATGCGATCCGCTCCGTCTCCGGTTTAAATTTCCATAAAATGTGGCATATTTGTCCTTCCCGGATAAAATCGTTTCCATATTGCTTTTTTAATTCGGCATTTTCGGCATTTTCGTATTTTTTTAAAAGTTCCCGGAATTGTTCCCGGCGATATTCCGGCATGATAGAAAAATACCATTTTTCCCCATTTATTTCGATATTTTCTCCCAATTTTTGATCTAATCGTTGTTTTTCTTCGGCGTTTTTTCGTTCCATTTCACGCCGCCGCCGTTCTTTTTCTTCGGCGGCGGCTTTTTGTTTTTCAAAATTTTCTATTCGCTTTTCCGCTAATTTCAGCCGATTTAAATCGGCGTTTTGGGTGGGATTGTATACATAATCCCGATCGATTCCCCGCCGTTCGGCGGTCTGTTTTAATCCGCTGTTCAATCCGTTGGATTTTTGGGTGATTATTGACGCTCCGTCGGATCTCATTTTATTGACAGCATACCGGAGATTTCCTCGGCGTTTTGCCGGGGCGTTTTCGATTTGCAACCGCTCTTTTTTCTCCTGTTTTTTTGCGTTCGACGTAAAAAATATTTTCGTTTTGTCCCAGAGTCCCAATTTTCCGCCGTTTTTGTCCAAAAAATTGGCAACATTTTTTTGTGTTTCTGTTGTTATTTTTTCCGTCCGGCGGTCAAGCTCCTTTTGAATCGCCGGGACGGCGGAATTCGTGCGAGCGGCATGGGCAATCGTACTTTGTCCAAGATGTTTACCGCCCTTCCCTTTACGGCTTTCAAAATCGATTTTAGGCACGTTTTCGGCGGTATTTTGATTATGGTGATCAATATGCCGATTACATATTTCTTGATATTCCTTTTTTTTGAGTTCCACCCATGCCCGGCGATCCTTCCCGGTCATGGCGGTATCCTTACGGTATCCGCCATTGATTTTACCGTTTTTGCAAGGTCGGGATTTCTTAAAATAGTTGTCCCGATCCGGCTCTTCCCGGTCGGGTTCAATTTTACGGTCACAAATTAAAATATGTAAATGCGGATTTCGTTCATTCGATAGCGATCCTTGATTGATGTGTACTCCCCACGTGTAGGCGTGATTTTCGCCGATTTTTTCCGCCGTTTCTTTTGCTAAAATTCGGAGTTCATCGTCGCTAAATTCTTTTGGCAATGCGACGATAATATGTTTTCCGATTTCGTCCTTAATTTTCAAATCATTTTTTGTTTTTCCGTTGCGCTCCATGCGTTTTTTTTCGTTCTCTTTTTGGGCATGGTCGGCGGTTGCAAAAAAGTCATGGGCGGACGTTGCCCATGTCGGCAAATTTCCATGCCCGGCACACAAAAAATCGTCCTTTTCGTGGTGGGTGGTTTTACGCTCGATGTAGTCGGATAAATGAGCGGCTTGTCCGTGGCATGAAGTAACGGATAAATATTCGATCGCCATGGTGATTTTCTCCTTTCTTTCCGGGGGTGTGGGGGCGTAGCCCCTGCCGCAATAGGACGTTATAAAAATCGGTGCTCGCGCCGGAATATTTTTATAACTCCTATTGCGCAATATTTATTTATTTATTGGTCATAGTATAGCACAGGGTTTCCCGATTGTCAAGTTTCGCGTGAAAAATGGTGCAAAAAGTTTCCCGATTTTTTTGCCGAAAAAGCCGCTAAAAATCTCATGCCGCTAACGGTTAAAAACGCTAAAAAATAGGCTTCCTTCGCCGTCTGCAGAAGGGCGCACGGCGGGCGAAAATCGCCCCCGTCCGTCTCTTGGTTAGATGCGATTTGTTAGTACACCACCCCCCAGCCGTCGGGCATGAGAAAATCGCAAAAAAAAAGCGTGCCAAAAATAGGGGGTCTGGGGGGTCGTTTTCGGGGCGATCTTTCGACCG
>CAZCCJ010000052.1:0-3533 GCA_964497235.1 uncultured Staphylococcaceae bacterium | reverse complement strand
TTATCCCCATAGCCTAATCTTATTATTGCAAAATTTGTTTTAACTTTACTCCAATCAATAACCCCTTGATAAGAACTTACATCTATTCCTTTCATTATTTCTCCTCCTTATTTAGATAATTTATAACTAAATTCATAACTGCACTTATTCCACCTGCTAAAGCACCTATCAGAAGCGATTTCAAAACTTCTGCGTTACTGAAATCACTAGATGGTAGTGTTATAGCCAAAGCACCTAAAAAGCCTTGTATAAACGTTTTTAATGCCCTTATTAAGATATCTTTCATATTAACACCTCCCTTTTAATTCTTGAATATCTTCCTTTATATATTTAATTTCATCTTCTAGCCTAAATGTTCTTTCCATTACAGAATTGTGTTTTTCTACTTTTTTTTCTAATTGTTCTATTCTATATTTGATTAAACTTATTCCACCAAGAGAACCTAAACAAGTGCCTAGAAAACTAATTATTGAAACTATAATTGTGTCTGACATATTATCTCCTTTCTAATTGTTTTCATTTAAATTACCTCTAATTTATTTCCAACCAATAACATCTGTGATAAATATCGTACTAGAGCTTGAACTTGTTCCTTTAGTTCCTGCATTTTCAGTTACATTCCAATCACAAAAAGATTTGAAAGTTAATACTTTGCTTTCCAGAATGTATAAAGCCCCTTTCAACCTCACAGCATCAGCATTTGCGGTAACAGACTCTGTGAATAATTCTATTCTGTTTAAAGAAGAACTATATTTAAATTTTCTACTTGAAAAGTTATCATCGTTATCTCTGTAAAATATGTCAATATATTTATAATTGGAAAAATAATCGGACAATGATATAGTGCCTCTTGTTCCAGATGAATTAGAATATAAGATTGTAGGTCTTAATGTATAACTATTTACTTCATTTATAGCACTTACTAAATTAGTCTTGCTAGATGTAGTTAAATTTGATAATGTTCCTATATTTGTTTTGTTTGTATTTGTAGCAGTGTCTATCCCATTTACTACTGATTTAATCTCATTCATGTCATCTGCTTTGCATTTATTTACATCTGCTATATCTGCGTTTTCATATAATGCTACTTTGTCTTCATATGTTATTTTAGCCATATTTTTCATTATTTAATTTCTCACTTATGATACTCTTCTCCAAAAAGCATAAACGATATATGGTGGTAAATTATTGTGTGATTGTCCGTCACCTGTATTTTTAATAAATCCGTCACTGAAAACTCCAGCTGCTGTTTCTCCATATGCTAAACCAGCTGCCGATCCTGTGATATTATACGCAAGACTATATTTATGGCTATGGCTAGGCATTTCTTCAACAGTCAACGTATGGTTCCTCTCACCACCTGTTTGTCCTATTGTTTTAAATTGTGTTTCTGTTGAAGATGAACCATTCCAACCCACAGGGAAGCGACCTTGTCCCACTCTAGTCCATTTGAAACCTAGATATGAACTATGGTCTTTATCATCATAAAACATTTCTATTTTTCCAATAGGAAAGAATAAATTAGCAAGAGAATTTACAACTTGTTTTATTTCATTCATATCTCCAGCAGTTACCTTATTTATATCGGCAATGTCTGCGTTTTCATATAATGCTACTTTATCTTCGTATGTTATCATAAGTTACCTCCTTGTGAGGTATTAATTAAATAATATTGCCCCCCCCATGTTAATTTTTTGTTAATCATATTATCATCTCCTTTAATTTATTTCTATAATTTCATTAAATTTGTATAATTTCTCTGTTGGTAAGTGTAGATTTTGAACTTGTGCTATATCATTTTTATTAGCATCTGCAAAATAAATACTTGTTATTTCTTCATATTGAGAATATCCAACATATAGTAATTTATTTATTTGATATTTTGTATCTGTAATTTTTATAAATTCATCTGTGTTTATATCAAAATAAAATAGTTTTTCATTATCAAATTCTAAAACTAAGTAACATATTTGAACTTCTTCTTGTCCATATGTATAATTAGTAATAGCATTATTCATTAAATTTATAGTATTTTGATAAACATATCCATTTTCACATTTTGCACTTAGTGTGCTTATAAAGTTAATATATAAAGTTTCGTAAATGTTTTTTGTTATGTTCTTTTGATTAGAAATTAAATCAGCATTTGTTAACCCTACTAAACATTCTTTTGCTATAGTTTCATCATTTAAAAAGTTGTTTGGTACTTCTATAGTGCAAGTGGTTATTGCTCCATTTACTGTTCTATTATAAAGTTCTCTTGCAAATATAGGATAATTATTTGAATTATATAAAACTCCTCTTTTTGCTTTTAAGCAACCTAATGAATAAGCTGGTTCATCTTCTGATGCGTATGTTTCTTGATTTTTCCATATAGTATAGCATTTATAAGCGGTATCTTGCCAATTTAATGAAAACGTATATAATTCAAATTCTTCTGAAAGCAAACAAGTAACTAATGATTGATAGGTTGGTGTATTCGTTAAACTTACTCCTAACTCGTGTTCGTAACTAATTACATCATATATTGTTGTTATTTTGCATATTCCTATTTGAATATCACAAGTAGTTTTTCCTTGTGCTAGATGATATAAGAAATATCCTATACAGCCATTTAATTTAATAATTTTATAAGAACTATAATCAGAAGTAACAGTGCCATGCGTGAAAGTATCTGATTTTACGATTAATATTTGACCAGTTGATGCATTTATTGCGAATAAATCTGTTATTGTTTGATTTTTTGCTATTGCTTGTTCTACCGTTCCCATAAACAACCAATTATTATCAACAAATTCTGCACTTGCTACCCACGAATAACTAGGATTAAATGTTCCTGCAATACTAATATTTTTAGTACTTATAGTTTCTCCAGAATTATATATTATTGGAACTTTGGCATTATTTGAGCCTAATGTTACCGTTGGATCACCTACTAAATAAAAATGGAAATTATCACCAGACCAGTAGCAACTATTATAAGATGGATAAGTGCTTGATAAATCACTTGATTGTTTCGTATATGTATAATTAGTCCATTCATTATCAGAACCTACGTTTATCTTTAATGTTTGGACTGTGTATGTTGTTCCTACTGCTCCTACAAAAGCATATTCTGATGAGTTTTCCCTTTTAAATATGTTTTTAATATATGCTGTTGTCCCATTTAATGGACTAGCCAACTCATATGCTTTTCTTATTTTGGCATAATATGTTTGCGTTGGAGATATAACACCAATATTATTTAACATCACAAATCTTCTTTTACTATCTGCTGCTCTACTTTCTACTATTGATATATAACCATCTTCATCAACATTTAATGCGTGTATATATCCGATGCTAACTCCTGATGTGTATTTAGTTAGTAAAGAAAGTAAATTAAAATTTTTATCTAATACTCCTATAAAACCTAATTCTGTCGTTCCCCAACTTCCAAATATATAATAGATATTTATTTTGTTGCCGTTTCCATCTGTTCCTTGATATGCTTTTTGACCATTTATTGAATAATAAGTTAATTTATTTGTTAA
>CAZCCJ010000051.1:2833-4056 GCA_964497235.1 uncultured Staphylococcaceae bacterium | reverse complement strand
GTGCAATGATGCAATGATACAATCATACAATAAAATACCATTTTCGTGGTATCACGAAAATGGTACAATCATTTTCGTGATACCACGAAAATGATATTATGTTTATAATACAACACCACTACTTAGTAATGATTTTATTTCTTCAACATCATCTTTATTCATTAGCGGTATTGAATTATCGCTACCTAACGAAACACCTTCAAATGTCATAAGACCACTAAAATTTTTTAAAGGATAAAGTAAAGGCATTTTACATGACAATATCGTGTCATTATTTCCCGAATAAGTTGCATTACAATATATTGCAAAATACGGTGATAGACCCCAATTTTCTTTTGCATCGTTGGTTGCTAATTGTCCTATTATGTTATTATTGCTTGTTGTATACACAACATCGCTTGATGGTTCGAACTCATCAAAATAAATATTTGTTCTTTCGCCTTCATCTTCTACATATACGGTAATCGTACCCAAACCACTTAATAGATTTACCGACAATATTAAACCGCAATATTCGTGGTGGAATACTTCATTACCAATATCTATAAGTCCTTTAAATGGTACAAAAATTTTAACTTGACAGTTAGCAAATTGAGCGGAACTCATTTCGCTTAGAATATTTGTTCTATAATTTGCGGTTACTGTGTCTTGTTTTGGTTGATGTACTTTTATATCGCTTAAATTATAATCACCTATTTTTAAAGTATCTTCTAAACCGTTATCAGATGGTAAGAATATACGTTTAATACTATATATATACGACCCCAAATCAATCTCTTGTGCGGTTTCGCCAACAGTACGTGTAAAGAAACGTTTTTTTGCTAAATTTTCTAAGTCATCATTATTAACTATATACACATTTACAAGACCATAATTTTTATTAGTGTATGGTATCGGAGTAGCCGAACCGTATACCGTAATTGCGCTCAACACATCGGCAACAACCCAAGACAGTGTAGCAACGTCATCGTTTAATGTAAACTGTTTAGTCGTGGTATCACCATCACCGTTTGTATATGATATATACGGTGCTGATGTAAATGTGTAGTTATCTATCGGTGTTAATGTGATATTGAGTGTGTCACCCTCATTAACGGTTGTTGGCACATCACCGCTTACATAAGCGGTTTTATTGTCTACCGTTATCGTTTTTGCTTTTTTAGATGCAGAACCGTATACCGTAATTGCGCTCAACACATCGGCAACAACCCAAGACAGTGTAG
>CAZCCJ010000051.1:0-2733 GCA_964497235.1 uncultured Staphylococcaceae bacterium | reverse complement strand
GTTGGCACATCACCGCTTACATAAGCGGTTTTATTGTCTACCGTTATCGTTTTTGTCGCTTTCTGTGTTGCCGAACCATATACCGTAATACTACCTAAAACTTCGTTAACAACCCAAGACAGTGTAGCAACATCGTTATTTAATGTAAACTGTTTGGTTGCAGTGTCACCGTCATAATTGATATACGATATATACGGTGCTGATGTGAATGTATAACCGTCTATCGGTGTTAACGTGATATTGAGCGTATCACCATCATTAACGGTTGCCGGTATATTACCCTTTATATTAGTAGTGGAATTATATATTGATATAGCCATAATTAAATATTATTATTACCTTTTCCTTTAAGTGCCGTTAGTACCGTTGTAGGGTTTTCGGTTGTAAATTCTTTGTAATCGCCTTCAAAACATTCGGTAGGAATTCTCGTTATTTCGGAATCATCATAGAAAAACGTTTCACCGCTTTTTCTTTGGTATGCCTCGTGTTGGGGACGTCTTTTTGCACTTGTGATATAGCCACCACTTGCGTTGTTTAATATGTAGTCTTTAAATGTATACAAAACATCACATTTTAAGTGTAATTTAGCAAAATCACCATCATACGCAACATTCATTACAAAATAGTATCTAAATAAGTGATTAAGGCACACGTAATTAGCTCTATTTGCGGTAATGTCATAATCGTTTTTTGACATAATTAGAACAAAATCACGTACGTTAAAAGCATCGGGTATTTGAACGTTATTTAATTTTACTACTTTTGTTAGTTGCGAGGATTTATTTACTACATTACTATCAGCCTTATTAATATAAAACGTTATATACATATTCCAAATATGATAAGGGGACGGATTACCGTCCCCTTTGGTTAAACATTAAACATCACGCAATGAAGAAAACAACAAAATTTTCATTCGTATCGTTGAAATATGACGCATCGAATTTGTAGTAATTGTTAAAGAACTCTGCTTTAGCGTTATAATTGGTTGTAACTCGTCTATCTTGATTACACACACCCAAAGCGTCACGGTCAAACATTACACCCAATACTCCACTAATTTCAACGGTTTTACCGTTTGTTTCTTTTATTGTTATACGTGCCGTGCTATCAAAATCATACTTGTTACCGCTACCTTGCCAAAATGGTACTGTTTCGGCTTTAGGCAAAAGCACCATATCGTTATGATAGGTATCACTATATAGGAATGTTTGGGCAGCTTTAGCAAATTCCGTAAGTAACACGGTATGCAGCATATCGTTAGGTGTGAAACGTGGTTTACCACCAATATTAAACACCGTTGATATACTATTAAGTCGGTCCGTATATAGTGACATCACATAAGCGGCATAACGGATAAAATCAGGGTCTGTGATAACTTCTTTAGCCGTCAAAGATTTACCTGTTTTGTCGTTATACATCTTTAGAAGATTAACACATCTTGATGTTGTTGCATTTGACAAATCGGCATTTGTCAAATCACCTTCACTACCGCCAAATGCTACCGCATCAGCCAACAAAGTCTCACCTATCATGTTATTAATTGTTCGCATAATAAGCGAGTCAATTTTAATCGTCATTGACTTATCAACCGCATTATATATCATTGATATAAAGCCGTTGAGTTGTTCCGCATTACTAAAACTTTCTTTTACTTGTCTTTCAGTAATTGACACTGGCACTTCAAACGTAACCTTACTATTAAAGAATTTTGCCGAAACAGTCGGTTTATAAAAAATGTCTTGTGTGTAGTCCGTGCCGTTAACAAGCTCCCACGATTTGTTTTCAATCGCATCGGGTATATCGGCATTAACTTTTTCCAATACGCTACCGAAATCCCAACTATCCATAAGAATAGATGGTACTTTACCGGTGTACGGTCGGTTTACAAAAACCACCTTACCGATATGATTAACAAGTGATTTAACGTAATTGTCCACCGCACTTTGGTTGAATATTTCATTACCAAGGTCAACTAACCCTGTCAAATCTTCATTAACCAACTCGGCATTTCCAAGCACTTCCGTGCTTACGGTGTTCATTAACTCATAAATTTGTTTTACTGTCATAATTGTAATGCTTTAAATTAAACGTTGAATATTTGTAAAGTTATTTCATCTATAAGGGTTTGCAATACCGCTTTTCGGTATGTCTTTTGTCGCAAGGCTATTTCATTAGCAATACGGATAGTATTACCGCTATTGTCGGTTTCGGTATGTTTGTTTTCCCTTGTTGTGCTTTGGTTAACTGTCCCTATGTTACCGATTTTGTCGGTGTCTTTAAATGTACCACCGTCATACGTTGTTTTAGACGTGGTTTGTGTGTCGTTATTATTACTATCGGTATTTGTTGACTCGGTGTCTGTCGTTGTCTTACCAACATTAATAACATCGTATTCTTTCGTTAATGTTTCAAATAATCTTTGCCATTGTTCTTTATTAATTGAGATGACCGCTCCAATTATGCTATTATTGGTATCTATATCATCATTCAATAATGTTTTACAACCCCAATTATGGATAACATACATATCAAGTGCCTTACCACTTGTGTTTGTTCCGAACACCGTGTTAAACAGTTCGGCAAAGTTCTGTTGAAAAACGTTTGCCATAAAACCATTATCAGTATTATATAATTCTTTAACTAACATTGTTTTACTGTTTCGTTGTTTCGTTTGTTTCAGTGTTTTTCACTGTTTCGTTTGTTTCAGTGTTTTTCACTGTTTCGTTTGTT
>CAZCCJ010000050.1:0-4175 GCA_964497235.1 uncultured Staphylococcaceae bacterium | reverse complement strand
CTCCATCATAGGGAAGCTCGTTATATCCCTGGAGGAGGAAGGGCTTCTTGACGATGTCGTGAAGAATCAATGCGAGTCCGCCTAAATGGAAAGTCGCCGAAACGACAACGAGGGCATCCACGTGTTTTTCAACGAAATAGATGCCAGCTTCTTTGGCTTCCTTGGGCTCGATGACCATGCTTGGGTAATAGACCCAGTCGATGGAATCATCTTCCATCACCTTCTTGCATCTTTCTTGATAGAGCTTGAAGGCAGTTTCGTAATCGAATGTTTTGCGGACTAGACAAACTAGACCGATGATGGGTTTTCTCATGTTATTTGACCTCGTTGACGATTTTGTAGGAAGCGGAGAAATCTTCTTTCGCTAAGCCCGCTTCCATCGCTTTCTCATAGACAGAAACGATGCGCGTTAAGGCGGGGCATTCTTTTTCTGCATCATTTGCCATTTCTCTAGCGAAATGGACGTCTTTGTTCATGTTCTCCACGGAGAAAGCGGTGGGGTATGTATTCGATATGATGTTTTTGGCTTTGGTGTCCAAATAGAAGCACTGGGCTCCGCCATAGCCTAAGGCTTTGACAACCTCTTCTTGATTGAGGCCAAGGGCTTTCGCTAAGCCAAGAATTTCATTGACACCGTTTTGAATTTCGCCGACTAAGCCGTTATGGAGAATCTTCATCTGAAGCCCGGCTCCGTGGTCTCCCATGTAGATGATGTTTTTGCCCATGCAAGAAAGGATGGGTTTCACTTTCTCGTAGACGTCTTCTTTACCACCGACATAGATGCCGAGCTCGCCTTTCACCGCGGCAGGCTGCGATTTCACGACGGGGCAATCCAAGATTTCGATGCCAGTCCCTTCTAATTCTTTCGCGACCTTTTGATTGGTAGCAGGGGAGATCGTGGACATATCAATCCAGATCTGACCTTTATGGAAGTGAGGCTTCAATTCGCTAAAGAGCGAGAGCATGTGCTCGTTTTTGGGGACCATCGAGATGATGACGTCGGCGAAGTCCGCACATTCTTTGTAAGAGGAAGCGAAGGGGAAGGTGGTGTCTTTCTTGATGACATCATAGCCAATAAGAGGATACTTTTTGGCGACGTTAGTGGCCATCGGCATCCCCATGATGCCAAGGCCGATGAACGCTACTTTCATGTCAGTTTCCTTTCGTGTGGTCCCAGGCATCCTGGAAAACGCCTAAGCCATAAGTGGTGAAGGGGTGGTTGAAACTGTCCTCGTAGACGGCTAGCCCCGCGGTGACGATGTCGGCGCCCATCTCGGCGGCGTCGGCGATCTGCTTGCCGTTCCTGACCGCGGCGACGATGATCTCGGTGGTGTAGCCTTTTTCTTTATAGATGTTCACGAGCTGCGACATATAAGGATAGGTATCCTCGCCGTTGTTCTCTTTCCAGCCCACGAAGGGGGAGACGAACTTGGCACCGATGCGGCCGGCTTGGATGGCCTGGGAGGGGGAGAAGACCAAGGTGACGTTTGTGCGGACGCCGATCTTCTCGAGTTGATAAGCGGCTTTGACCCCTTCTGTGGTGCAGGGGATCTTGATGACGAAGTTGCTAGAGAGGGAGGAGATTTTCTTCGCCTCCTCGATCATCGCCTCGGCGGTGTCGAGATGGGGGTTGATCTCTACGGAGACGGGGAATTTGTCCATCCCTTCGAGATGGTTCTCTTTGATCCAACTCGCAATGTCGGTGATCGCGGTCAAGAAGGGCTTGCCGGAAGCCATGATGTGCTTGGGGTTAGTGGTGACGCCGTCGATTTTGTAGTTCTTATAGGCAAAATCGATCTCGTTTAATTTGGCTGAATCAAGAAAATATTTCATTGTTAATTTCCTCCTTTTTCTTGGTTTAGATTTTTGAATAACTCCGCAAAAGCGGAGTCTTTCTTGTAGAAAGCAATCGCTAGGCCCATCGGCGAATCGATTTCTCCTTCGCCTGAAGGGATCTCCTTATTGGTGAAGAACTGAACCCATTCACCTTTTGGGAGATAGTAATGATGTTTTGTCTCCCCGGCTCTTAGAACAGGAGACACCAAAACGTCTGGACCAAACATGTATTCCCTCTTGTTCGTATAAGCCTCTGGCTCATCGAAATAGAAGAAGAGAGGCGCGATCATCGGGGTGTTGTTCTTGTAGTACTCTTCGTAAAGATGCTCGCGGTAAGGCTTTAGCCCAACGAAGATATCCGTGTCCTTGATAAATTCCGGATAGGTATTTGGATCATCGTATTGAACGTTGTTCTTCGGCTGATTGCCTTCGTGGGTGCGGTAGATAGGAGAGAAGATATTCATCTCCGCCCAGCGGTTGAATAGTTCCGCGTCTCTTTTCATCGGGTACAAAGCCGTGATGGTCGTGTAGCCTCCGATGTCGCTATGGATGACGCCCGCTCCTGAGCAAGCTAGAGAAATGCAGGCGGGGATGACGCTCGCTAGCCCGTATTCGTCCGAGAAATCGACGTGCTGGTCGCCGTTCCACATCGAATTGGTGAATTGGAAGGTATGGCCATAGGCTGCTCTAGAAAAGTAGAAGATCTCGTCTTCCTTCCCTTCTTCTTTGACTGCATCGTAGGAGCATTTCGCCCACATGGTCGGCCAACGGTTATGAAGTTTTTCGCTTTCTCCGCCATAGCAGACCGAATCGGTTGGGAGGTATTCCCCAAAGTCCGCCATCCAGCCCGAGAGACCATATTCAATCATGTTCTTTTTGATGATGTCGACATACCAGGCACGGGCGGTCGGATTCGTGAGGTCCACGATGCCGGCGTTGAAGGTGGTGGATTTGATGTGATAGACAGAGCCGTCTTTATGACGGATCAAGAAGCCTTTCTTTTTGGCTTCTAGATACATCGGAGCCCCTTCCTTTAAGAAGGTGTTGATGTAGCCAAGGAAACGCACCCCCTCGGAATTCAGTTTCTTGATGATCTCTTTTAAATTGGGATAGAGCTTTTCGTCGGCTTCCCAATTCCAATAGACTTGGTAGCCGAAGCTCGTCACGTGGTTTCCACACCAGTCTTGGCACCAAATCGCCGCAATCTTCAGTCCTTTTTGCTTGGCTTCCTCATATTTCTTAAGCAAAACCTCGCTTCCGCCTTGGATGGCGAGGATGACCCCGTCATTGACCCAAGCAGGGACTTTCGGTTGAAGCCCAACGAGTTTTGAAATCTCTTGTGATAAGCCCAACAAGGAATCAGAAGCTAACAAAGAAATCGATTGAGGGACTTGTCTGAATTTGATGAGCAGCTCGTCCTTCTTAAACGAAAGGAAACCATAGGTGTCCTCATGGCAATAAATCGCATAGCCTTTCGAGGACATGAAGCTGGGCGCGGAGCAATAAGTCTGATGATCCTTATAAGGGGATTCGTGATCTGGTTGGGGGCCATGGAGCCTTTCCCTTAATTGCTTCTTGGCGATTTTCATCACCTGTTGATGCTCGCTGACCCAGATGGGGACGTCTTTCCCTTTTAGATCGACGGTCGTGTATTGCTCGCCGCATCCATAGATGTGCTCGTCTTCGAACGTTTTGAAGCGGAGGGTGAAACGGTTATAGCCGGGGTCAACATGGAAATGGAATTTGATCCAGGGGTCTTTGTCGACGATGATTTCCGCCTGAACTTTGCCATCAGTAAAGATGTAACGTTTCCCATCCTGAAAAGAGAAAACCAGTTTGTGGCGGTCGGTTATGTGGTCTTTCGTTTTGAAAGAGCCTCTTGTCATCTTGTAGCTGGCTTTGCCTTTGCCAATCACCATGTAACAAGAGCCATCGGTTAGCTGCTGCAAAAAATAATGGTATAGTTCTTCTTTGCTCACGCGTGTCCTCCTTTGTTTTGCTTAATTAATTAAGTGACTTAAAAATTATAAAGGCAAATAGTTTCTGTTTCAACAGTAGCGGAAGAAGAAATGCCGTATTTGTGAACAGGCTAATTGCTTTGGAATGCGACTTGCAATTTGCTAGATAAACTGTCCAAAAACTTCAAAAAAATAGAAAAAAGATAACTTATCAAGAGAAAGCTTATCCAAAAACAAAAAGGCAAATAGGGTTTTAGCCAAAATACACTCGATTATTTGTCCAAAAAGCATCATTTCACTAAAGATGAATAAAGTTGTCCGCAACGAATTTTGGCATATAAATGCGGACGGCTGAAGAATAGATGCGGACGAAATGCGGAC
>CAZCCJ010000049.1:3129-4207 GCA_964497235.1 uncultured Staphylococcaceae bacterium | reverse complement strand
GTTATCTTTGACCCCAAATGTGAGCTCTATGAACTAACAGGGCAATTTGCACGCGAGAGTGGATGTAACGTAGTGCTTTGGGACTTTGACAAGTGGAAGCGCTCTGACCTCTACAACTGCCTAAGTGAAATCCACAGCGTCTTTATGAGTAATTGGAATAGCTACCGAGAGCTTGTGAGACGCGCTGCAAACGCCGTTTTAGCCGGAGACGATAACCTATCCAAAGATCTCTCAAAACGCGCTGAAATGGCGCGTGTGGAGGCATACACGGCCTCTGATGCGATGGCAGGAAGCTTAGCTTTTGCGCTTATCCCCGAAACTATCAAAACTGACTCGTATTGGACACCTTCTGCACGAAATTTTTTTCATGCAGTAGTAGGAGCACTTGCCACCTACACCAAAGATCAGTGGGTAGGAAAAGGTGTGGCTCCTGAAGAGCCGGACATAACGCAGCGTACTCTAAAGACAGTAGCGTATTTAATTGACCAGAAAACTAAGTGGAACAGAAATACCAACAGCATGCCCTTGACGGATTTTATGGACGGACTTGGTACAGAAAACCCCTTCAGTAAAAAGTATTCGCAGATTAGAAACGCAGAAGGTGCAAACCTTACAAGTCTTATCTCATCGTTGAATAAGTATTTAGGTGAGACCTCATCCCCTGCAAACGACATGATTGGATACGGTATGCCAAAAGGATACGAAAACCTGGAAGCAATAGGGGAGAAAAAGACAATTGTCTATATCTGTACGTCAACTGAATCTGACAGCAAAAAGGTAATGCTTCCCATCATTACCAAACAAATCTATGACGCGCTCATTCGCGCGTCAGCAAAACATGGGGGAGAGGCGCCTTATTACACCCACTTTTTGATGGAAGAGCTAGGCTCAATGAGCTTAATAGGCTCATTTGAAGAGTTTTTACGTACGGGGCGCGGATACGGCATTCGCATTCATGCTGTCCTTCAAAGTGAAAACCAGTGGGCAAGCATGTATGGCCAGGAACACGCTCAAACCATCAAAGAGTCAATCAACTGCACAAACTACATCAAGATTAGCCAGGCGCAAGACGCTGAGG
>CAZCCJ010000049.1:0-3029 GCA_964497235.1 uncultured Staphylococcaceae bacterium | reverse complement strand
CGTTTTATGCCGGCATCGTGTGAAATGGGAATAGAAACAAAAGAAAAAGGCCAGGCGGTGCGAGCTCGCGCGGCTGCCGAGGATTGCTCAGCTCTTCGTCGTGAGATTCCTTCCTGGGATTTTAACCAAACAAAAGAAGAGTATGAAGAAATAACGAGTGCATTATCTGATGCGCAGGCGGTAGGTTTATCCACATCCCGTGATATTGATAAGGCAGTAGAAGTTGCAGCTGAGAAAAACATGTCAGCGCGTCTGCGCGAGTGGGCTTATGCGAAAGGCGTGCAGGCTGCGTGCGATGTGCTTTCAGATTTTGGTCCGCTCAAAACGGATGAGGATGTAAAACGCGCTGCTGAGCGTGCTGAAAAGACTCGAAAAATGAGCATCTCTAAGGCGAACCACTTGGTGGCAACTATGATTGCCGCTCTTCCTTTTGTTATACCCCCACAGGAAAAAGAAGCCGAAAAGGAATACCTGCGCCGCCGCCAGGTAGCGCAAAGCATCTGGAGAAGCGGCCTTTATGACACGCTTAACACGCAACGAACAAACAAGACTGACAGAAAAGGAGACGAAAGTGAACAGGGAAAAGAAAAACCAGCTCAAACCAAACAAAGAGGATGCTGAAAAGCCGCAAGCCCACTGCTATGTAGAGGGACGGGTAGCCCCTGGGCATACCGCCCCTGTAGTGGATTTACACCTTGAATTTGCCCAGACAAGTCTAAACGAAAAGCTAACACGTATGGTGGCACAGGCTGAACTAATGAAGCCTGATGACGAGCAAAACGAAGAGTAAAACACGCAAGAAAGGAAAAACTTATGCCTGATTTAATTCAAAAACTCACTTCCCTTATCTCTTCTACCACAACAAGTCTGACCCTTTTGTTTGTTGCGGTTGCGGTGTGTGCGCTTGTGGCCCTTTGCATTGCATATGGCGCCACGCACAACGATCAAAAGAAATCAGAGTATCTGCGAAGCATTGGCACCATTTTGGTTATTGCTGTTGTGTGTGCAGGAGCTTCAGGCCTAGTGTCTTGGGCTATGGCATAGGCGGGGACTTCATGATTATCGGAAACCTTTTATATGCCTTAATTGTTGACTACCTCTTTGGTGAAATTATCGCAGGTGGTATGGCAGATGTAATGGGCGCCTTCATTGGTTGGGTCACACGCCCCCTTCGTTTTGCCTGGGGGCAAGCTCTAAGCGTGTATTTTCAAGGGATAGCTCTTGTTATTGCCATTGTGGTTATTGTGGTAAACGGTGTAGCGCGGGGATATCTTAGATGTGGCGGTACACAAGACATGTCAAGTGGCGCCTACATCTTTCGCTCGCTTTGGCCGGTTGCCTTAATTGCCGCGTGTCCGTCGCTTATGGGAGCACTCACAGATGTCATATCAACCGTTATAGCGGATGCAACAGGAGGGCTTGCCACCACAGAAACCTTTCGGGATATGGTCACCGTTTTTGTGGATCTATCCTCGGATGCAACCGTAATCGGTCCTGTTCTTGTTGCAGTGTGTGCGCTTGTTATTACCTACTACATCACAACCGTGCTCTTTCAGTGCGTAAAGCGCCAGCTCCAGCTTGCAGTCTATAGCGTTATTGCGCCTTTAATTGCGGCAACGACGGTAGCGGACTCTTCATCGGGGGATTTTGTGACATTACTAAAGGAAATGTTTGGCGTTGCGGTAATTACCGTGATGCAGCTTGCGGCCTTAATGGCTGCAATTTCAGCTCCTGCAACTATTAGACAGATGGTGGCAGAAGACGCAAGCTGTGTGTTCATTGTGCCACTGGTATCTGTTGCTCTTTTTGCTGCGGTAAAGCAGATTCCCACCTGGATTGAGCGCTACACGCTTGCTCCTTCTGTTGGCGGGGGAGGATCTGTTGGCAGATCTGTTGGCACAGCGGTGATGTTTGGCGGCAGGTCTGCTATTACTTCCCTTCTTCGAAGGTAGGTGGCATATGGAAACGGTCACGATAGGAACTGATATTACGGTAGGCTCTGATGTATTCAGCTTGCTTTCATCGGTGCTTGCAGCCCTTCCTTACCTCATTTCTGCCACAGGTATTGTAGCCGTCATCATCGTATGTGTGAGATGTGCGGCAAACCCCACACCCGACAACTTCGAAAACACAAAAGCGCAGCTTGTGCGCATTGTAGTCGTGTCGGTTTTTCTTGCGATGCTAGGAAGCATAATATCGTGGCTCTTTAGCGGTATGGGCGCTACTTCTTCCTGGCTTTCAACTATTACAAGTTTTTAAGGAGGGATGTGTATGTATAGACCAACTGACATGGAGCGCCCGCAATATCCTATGTTTAAAAAAATAAACGGGCGAATCATTAGTTTTTTATCATTAAAAGGAGCATTGGCACTTGGGGCATCTGTTCTTTTTGCCATAGCGTTAGCGTTTTTTTTAGGGGCCCCAAAGGTTGCTGTTGAAGTTAAAACAACTCAAGCCGAACAACTTGAAGCAAAAACAATACTTAATGCAGAACACGCTGCTGTATCGCGCGACGCCACACAAACGGAACTTGCGCTCTACCAAAACGAAACGCGCACCGGTGCAAAAACGGGAATTAACGAAGATGAATACGCACGCTACTTAGAGCTAACACAAGAGCTCTCAAAGTACGACGCAATTTTGTCTTCCTGTACAAAATATAGCGAAGAGGAGCTTATCCGTATGGCACAAGAAGACGAAATCACGTATGAAACAACGGGGGATGCGCTTGAAGATAAAGTTTTACTTGTAAAGACTGAACAAACCGATGCAATAGCGCTACCGGTTCGCTGGGCAGTGGCAATTGCGGTAATCGGGCTCGCACTCATGCTTCTTTGTGAATTTGGAGGTGAGCGCTCACTTGCCTTAAAGCTCATTGATTCAGCACGCTTTAGCAGCGCACAACACACCTTTACTTACAAAAGATGCACCGGAAGTCATTTTGAAAACTAAGGAGACACATCTATGAAAGCAATAATTGCCGTGCTTGGGTTTGTAATACTTGTAACAGCGGCTGTCTTTGGCTTGCG
>CAZCCJ010000048.1:0-4324 GCA_964497235.1 uncultured Staphylococcaceae bacterium | reverse complement strand
ACAAGCAAATCAGCCGCTACGGCGACTTGAAACGCTCGCTGATTGACGAAGTGATAACAGGCAAACGCGCGGTGTAACGCCATAAACAAAAAGAAAGAATAGCCATGGACGAAAGAAAGATACAGAAAGACTATGTGATGCAGTTTCTCTGCCGTCGCGAAGACGAGGGCGGACTGGGCTACCGCTACGTTGCTCCCAACGTGGTGAACAACGGCATGTTTATCCCCTCGGTGTTGGCAGAGTTTCTGCAAACCTCGCAGCCTGCCGAGTGGCACCGACTGATGAAGCGATTCGACGGCGACGAGAACGCGCTGCGCACAAAACTCATGGAGACCATACGTGAGAAGGTGGTGGACAAGCAAAACGTAGCCATCTTCTTCAACACCTACAAGACCATTTCCTTTGAGGGAGAGACGCTCACGCTCTTCTATGTGCCCAACACCGAACTGCGTGGCGACGAGGACTTCCGCAAGAACATCTTCTGCGCCGTGGAGGAGTCATCATACAAGTCGCAGTACAACGGCACGGACATAACGTCGGTACGCCCCGATGTCACCTTCTACCTCAATGGCATCTTTCTGGGCTACATGGAACTGAAGAGCGTCACTATGGGTCAGAACGCCAGCGAGCACGGGCGAGGCAAGGTGGCAAAAGACTATCTCGCTGCCGTACGCGCCATCACCTCCCTGGAACAGGCCGACCCGAAGGTGGCGAAGGAGAAGAAAGCCCTGCTCGCCATCTACGAAAAAGCCATCCACATCACCGCCTCCGACATCAACGAGACCTACGTGATGCGCAACATGACACAGATATACGACACGGCACACGCCGAGTTCACCACCAAGTCATCTACCGCCACCATCGACAAACTGGTGCCCGAGGTGAAGAAGGTGTTCAAACTCTATCCCGTCTCCTCGCCGCTGCTCACCCAGAAACAGCGCTTCGAGGAAACAGCGCGCGCCCTCTACTCCAAAGAGGCGATAAAGAACGAGATACTCTACTTCAACTTCATCTCCTATAAATACAAGTATGACAAGAAACTGAAGATGCGTACCCGAACCTCCAACTCGGGCCGGCTCATTGCACCGCGCCCCAAGCAGAAGTTCGGTTGCGACAAAATCATAGGCCGCATACGCGAGATGCTCGACAACGAGGCCAACCCCAACTACTACAACGACAAACTGCGCCAGGAACTCTACGCCCTCGGCATTCCGACACAGAAGGTGGAGGAAATCATCGTGCGCCGCGAACGCTACTGCAACAATAAGTATGTCTACTCGCTCCTGATGCAGTATGCCGCCGGCTTCGGCAAGAGCAACATCATCGGCTGGACCGCCCTCATGCTCAAGGACTATCGCTTCCAGGGCGCTTATGCCTACGACAAGATTATGCTTGTGGTAGACCGCCTGCAGTTGCGCGGACAGTTGGACGAGTGCATGTACAACATGAACATCGACAAATCGATGTTTGTGGAGGCAATGGACAAGAAAACCTTTGTTGACGCCCTCAGCGACCAGCGCCGCATCATAGTGGTGAACATACAGAAGTTTCTCGACCTGCAGAAAGCCATCGACGATGCGGGCAAGACGCTGCAAAACATGCGCGTGGCCTTCCTCATCGACGAGATACACCGCTCCAACTCCGGAGAGAACAACAAGGAGATGATCAACCTCTTCGAACGTCTGCAAGACTCGTTCAACAAAAAGGGACAGACCATCAAGAAGAAAAACCTGCTCGTGGGTTTCACCGCCACGCCGAGCGACGAGACATTGAGCCGATTCGGAGAGTTCCGCAGTGCCACCACCGTGCCGATGTGGGTGCCCTTCGACACCTACACGATGAAGGAGGCCATCGACAACGGTTACATCCTCGATCCCACCAAGCACATCATTCCCTACAACGTGCCCGTGAAGTTTGTGTTCCCCAACGGCATTGAGCCTGACGAGAACGGCAAAATGCCTGACGTGAAAATTGTGAAGCAGAAAGTCTACAAGTCTGAACCTCGCATGAGAAAGATAGCCGAATTCGTGGTAGACCGCCTCGTGACGCTCGTCTACGGCAAGATACGCGGCGAGGGCAAAGCGATGCTGGCTGTAACGTCCATTCCTGTCGCCATCAAGTACACAAGGATTATCCGTGAACTTTTTGCCAAGAAATGCGAGGAGAACCGCTATGCCAAGTATGCCGACGCACCCATATCGGTTGTCTATAGTGACAGCCAACGCTACGAGTCGTCCGCCTCGCTCAACTTTGGTGTACCGGAGGAGCAGGTGATAGAAAACTTCAAGAATGCCAAGAACGGACTCATCATCGTGGTGGACAAACTGCAGACCGGATTCGACGAGAACAAGTTGCACACCCTCTTCCTCGACAAGGAGATACAGGACATCAACGCCATACAGACCATCAGTCGTGTGGACCGCACATGCAAGTACAAGACCGAGTGTCATGTCATCGACTGCTCATGGCAGAACGTGAACACGGCAAGCATCAATGCGGCATTCAGAAAATACTGCGATATGAGCGTCTCGTGCTTCAACCCAGAAGAAGAAGCCAAACTCATCAGCGGCTATTATAAGCAGATGTCTGCAGGCGAGCCTTACCTGCAGTGGTTCAAGCCATACACGCAGCAGAAAAACGATGCCGACTTCGTGCTCGATATGGAGAACGGCATAAGAGGCTGGATAGAAAACTGTTTCGCCAGAGAGGCGGCCATACGCCGGCATAATGAAGAACATGGACTGAAAGAAGGCGATGCCGGGTACATAGACCCAGTAAAGGACAATGCCGCAAGGATGCTGCGCTTCATTGTGGGCAAATATGCCTCCTCGCTGATGTCGCTGAAGAACATCTACGACATTGCCGGGAAATATACCGACGAGACCTTCCTCGACTTCTGGCAAATATTCTGCCGCATCTACCGCGATGCTACGAGAAGTGAAAAGGAGGAAGGCTACAGTTTCGATGTGACGGACAGCGACGAGATACCTGGCATCACCGATGTAGACAATGACGAGGATGGGCCAGAACCTGGCGGAGGCCGTAGGAAACAAGACGGGCCAAAGGAGAAGAAGCCCAAGCAAAAATCGATGGAGCAATTGCTGGAACTGCTCCGCCAACTCAACGAACAGGAGCAGATCAATGCACACGAAGCCCAAATGTGGCTCAAGGAGATAGGCGTGATGTATGAGTGGCTCCATAAGAAAGACAAACTCTGTGTGGTGCTCCGTGATGACAGAACACAGGAAGACGAGAAACTGAAGGAATATCAGAAGCATCAGAACATATACAAACTGGTGGAACTGAAGAAGCGCAGCGACTTTGTGAAAGTGGATCGTTTCAAGAAGATGCTCGACGAAAATGTAGAGCAGTTCTATTCCATCTTCATGCAGCAAATGAAACCTGTGGAGAATGGTGAGGCCGACTTCGACTACGACACTACAGACGAAACTGACCCAACACCAGAAGGTATGACGATGGATGACCTGCTGGAATTGGCACGCAAAAAACTGCGCCCCGACTACAATGAGACGGAGTTGAAGGAATGCATGTGCTCCGTCTATGCTCCGCACTTTGAGAAGATTGCAGGCAGAATACGTCCGATCGACGAGGTGGTAGACTACTTTTTCGCTGTGCTGAACAAGGAGTCGCTGTCGCACCTTGACGGCATGGATGACATGGTGAAGGACTCGCTCAACATGCTCTGCATGGCAGAGGGACTTTCAGCCAGCGAGAAACGGATGCACCTAAACCAATTGCTGATGAAGTTTGAGGTGTTCCTGAAGAAACTGTACTACCTTATTAATAACAAGGAAATAGAAAACCGTGACCCCGAGAAGGGAGCCACGTTGTCGACATGTATCTTCGGCATACCATCACTGAAGTTACTAAAGTATAGTCATACACCCGAAATCCAGGAATTCAGCAACCGTCTTGATGTAGTTCGGCAATTGCGCAACGATGAGGCGCATGGCAGCGTCAGCGCATCCGAACAAGAGGTGAATGCGGCAATAGGTATCGTCATCGATATGTATCTCTATGCTGTCGGTACCAATATCACCGAGTTGGAAAGCAATGGTTTTGACGTGAATGCCGGAGAACAACCGGTTTCGACCACGCCACATAAGTCTATGCGGTATACTTTACCGGATGAGAACTATGCTGACAAAGAAGACGGCTTGGCGATAGCGGCTGAATGTCTTACGGTAAAAGATTTGGATGAAGCTACACGCTTGGAAATTCTGAAAGATTGCTTGACAAAACTGGTGAACTATAGTTACAGCAAGAAGAACTCCGTGTTTTGCAAACAGCGTCATTGGGAAGC
>CAZCCJ010000047.1:0-4570 GCA_964497235.1 uncultured Staphylococcaceae bacterium | reverse complement strand
AAAGCGTACGTGGTGCCGGCCGCAACAGCCCCGAACATAAGGGCAGCCGATGCGGATAACACCAAAGTTTTGGTAATTCTTCTGTTCATTTTATTTTTCCTTTCTTCTATCGCCTTAGATAGAATTCATTTCATTTTCTTATTCAACGACCTGCGCGCAATTTAGACGCATCGCGAAGGAGATATCCTTGCTTTGCATTTCGTTGCCGATCGCATTGGCGTCGAAAGAGAGTTTGAGGGAGAAAGTCATCTCCGCTCCTTTCGCAAGATCCCCCAAGTTCACCGAGCGAAGATCGCCCAAGGTGAACGAGGCTTCTTCCGTTCCTTCCTTAATGCATTTGACGGAAATGTTATCCAACCAACTGGCGTTGGAAATCGTCTCATCGCCATCTTTCACCGTGACGTTAAGTAACGAGAAGGCCGTCTCAAACGCGGTGCCTCCGGTATTGGACAATGCAAATGTGGATTCAACCTCACTTCCGGGGACGATGGAATCAAGATCAAACGCTTGAGCGCCATTCTCAGTTAGATCGAGAACGCTGTTATCGACCTTTTCCTCGAGATATCCGCTGTCGTTAAGGACCTTTTGTTTTAGGTTAGTCCTGCGGAAAGAGAAATTGAGGTTGCCCACTTTGACATGGGTGACGACGCTTAGGCTACGATTGAATAAGGCGTATGTGCCGCCAATCGCGCCGACTAGCCCTATCACCGCAAATCCAGAAGCGATCAATAGCCCTTTAATGTGCTTGTTTTTCATCATCTTCACCTCCTTTCTTATGTGTTTTGTTTATAACCTCTTTTTGCTTGGATCCATCTTGATGGAGGATGCAAGCGGAGAGCATTCCGTCTTTCTTATCGGAATCCCCTTCTTTATAGACGAGGGGGTAAGCCCTCACTCGATATAAACCATCCATATCCGTCTTCTTCTCGGCTTCCTTCTTGTTTTGGACGACGGAATCCACTCCGACATACGTTAGGAAGCCCACTATCGCCAATCCGAGGATTACGACGCCGATAATCACAATCACCATAATCGTTTCCCTTTCATCTAATCTCCGACCCTCATATGCATCGTGAAGGAGAAGGATAAGTTCTCATAAGTAGACGGAACATCTTTGCTTAAGGAATAACGGAAGGAGAAAGAAGTGTCCTTCCCAATAGACGTCTTGAACGTCATTGGCTTCTCCTCGGTCGCATTCTTTATGGAAGAGATGGCGCCTTGTTCTTC
This sequence comes from uncultured Staphylococcaceae bacterium, assembly GCA_964497235.1. GTDB lineage: Bacteria > Bacillota_I > Bacilli_A > RFN20 > CAG-826 > UBA4951. The sequence continues at coordinate 3,343 of CAZCCJ010000047.1, read as the reverse complement.
TTCGCCTTTCGCTATCGATAGTGACAGATATTCATATCCGTCTCCGGAGAATGAATCGAAATAAACGGAAGTGTTGCATTCCGCTTCAATGGTTTTGGAAACGGAAACGATGAGTTTGCGGGATTCGCCCGGGAAAAGAGGGTTAGCATCTGTAGAGAGATGTACCTCTTCATCGACGAAAGTGACATCTGGATTTTTGGAAGGGTCCACGCTTTGGGATTGCTCATTGAGGAAATAACAGACTGGTAAAGCGACGGAAGCCGCTAAGACTAGTCCTGCCAAGGTGAACAATGTAGCGATGACGCCCTTCTTGACCATTTCCCTACTTTCCTTCCTCCATCATGTCGGAGATGAGTTTCACCGCGCGACGCATGGATAAGGAACTGCGCACGCGAAGCAAGGATGGAGTATCTTCATAAGCTTTCTTGTCGCTAACGTCTTCAAGTGGGATGGCGGTATCGTCATATTTATCTTTAGGCACGGCGAAATAGCATCTTAGGGTTTTGCCTACGATCGCCATCTTCAGATATGTTTTACGGCCTAAATGATAAGTCGCGCTATTCTTCGATACCCTTTCTTTTAGGTCATGCTCAAGAGCGGCTTTTCTGATTTCTTTGTAATTTCCTTTGAGATCTGCGGGGCTTTTTCTTAATTTCTCGGAGAAGCTCTTTCTCTTTATGCCCGAGAAAGGATCCTCTTCCTTCGGCTCTTCCGCTCGTGTTTGGACATCGTCGATTTCGCCATCGGGCTCTTGTTCTTCTTGAGTTTCCGGCTCTTTGGCCGCTTCCATGACAACCGGCTCAGTTACCGGCTTCTCTTTCTTCATTTCGACGGGCTTATCTTCGGAAACGTGAGGCAAAGGAACATTCGCGGATAGGTCCACTATTAAAGCGTCCTCTCCCTTGCGGCAATAAAGAACGTAATTGGCGCATAACAACGAGAGACGGTACGCTTTTTCGGGATCGCCGCCTTTTTGGAATAGCGGTTCCTTTATGGCAGCGTCATGCTCATCCTTATGCTTCTCTATGTAGTCTTCTATCTCGGCTTGGTGAGAAGAGATATACGCTTCGGCAATCCCTTCGAAAGCGTGTTCAAAGAATTCCTCGGCGCCGTTATTCGCCAAACCGCTAAAGTACTGGGCGCAAAATGGCTCGATCCTTTCTTCGAAAAAAGAAAAGGCAGAATCGGCAAAAGGGGAAGCGCCTTCCTTGCTTTTGATCAAATGGCATTTAAACCCGCTATTGGCATTTTCCATTTCTCGTCCTCCAAAACTAGACTCACGCTCTCTTTGCAAAGGGGAAAATCTTCTTAATGATAATCCCCCCCCTGAAAAGTCAATGCGTCTTTACAAGTCCGCCGTTTTTTCATTCATTTACACGTGTACGAATACAACATCAAAAAACAAAAAATACGCGCAAAAAGCCCTCCGATTTCAATTCGAAAATTCAGGGCAGTTTCATCGGTTCGGATTAAAAAAGCTAACAAACGGAGAGAAAACGCATTTGAAAAACAGCATTAACTCATTAATGCTTTTTCGAACTGAACATATCTTCAGTGAACATATCTTCAGTAGACTACATGCCGGTATAATCTTCATTCAATACGCTTTTTATGAAATGCGTCCTTTACCGGTGGTCTCTATCGAATAGAAACAAGAAATCAGAAGCAGCACATCAGGCGCTGAATCGAAGTTGTTAAACAACAAACCATCTCACGGCGCCGACCAAAAGTCATGCGCGTCAAAACACAAAAAACTTTAAGTTAAGTCTAAATGTCCAAGAGAATTTAGCTGGAGAAAAATGAGCAACGTCTCTATGTTTCAGTTCCACCTCAACTCTTCGAGGGTAGATAAGAACAAATCCTTCTTCCATAGCATTAGACTAGTTTTGTCACCAAGGAAATTAGAAACATCCTTTTCGGCGGATTTATAATCGACGGCTTCGAATCTTGCCTTCAATAATTCTTTCACTCTTGCCAACGTTAATTTCTCTCCTTCTTTCAGCATACCGCCAGTGTTTCTTAGCTTATTTTCCAAATACGCAAGATTAAAGGACGAGCCCTTTCCGATGTAGAAAAGGTAGTCATAATAGTCCCTTCCTTTTACATGGTTTTTGTAATTTCTGCAAATAATCGCATGTATTTTCCCGGCAAACAGAGTAGATTCATCGAATGTTTTTACTTCATATGGAGCAGGGAGCATTCTGAATTTAGATTCCACTCTTCCGCCTTCCGGATTGTTTGTGTCCACCTCAAATTTGATTCTCACTTTTTGGTTGGAAATAATTTTCTTAGCATCCTCGCTTTTTGGATAGAAATACATCATAAGCGTTAAAGCGTTGCCTTTTAGAAATGCACTTTGAACATCAGTTAAAGCGTCATTCTTTTTCTTCGCTTCCGCCCGAACTTCAACTCCATAGGATTTAAATTCCTTCTCCAAAGCTGGGAAATAATCATCTAATTTGAATTTTGGATCTTTACTAAGCAAAGCGAAGTCTAAGTCTTCGCTGAACCTGTTGAGGCCATAGAAAATCCTTAAACACGTTCCGCCGTAAAAAGCGGCTTTCTCAAAGAAACCGCCTCGCGAAAGGCCAGCTAAAGCTATTTCTTGAATAATTTCTTTGACGGCGTTTTCCCTTTCGCCGTTATTCTTTGGCGCATATCTCTCCAACATTGTTTCAATAGCGCTATTCATTCTCACATCTCCTTTCAATAAGTTTTATCAACAGTCTAAGGTTTGTTTTTCTATACAATCCAGCAAGTCTTTTCATCAATTTAAAATCACACGAATCGAATTCGATTTCATCGATTCTCTTATCGACAAACAAAAGTTCTTTGAGGGACTTAACGCTCTTAACAACCGGCCACTTGCAAAGAGAGTCGCATATCGCTTTCTCTTTCGTCGCCATTTTCACAATATAGTCGCCGTCCTCAAGATATGTGAGGCCTTCGGAAAAAGCTCTATAAGGTATATCAGTAAATGTGTATCTCCCAAATCGATTTTGGAAAGTCTTATCTTTTCTCATCTCTAATGAAGCGGATGTTATGGCAACCACCCTTTCGGGGATCAGACCATAAAAAGACAAGGCCCAATCGAAGCTCAAATACGATGGCGATAGGATGGAGGAGGCAAGAAAACACGGTTCGGCGTTTGCGTTGGTTTCATAAACGCCATTCGTCAACCGAAAAATAATGCCTTTATCGGCGTCTCGCTTTATCTTGTCCAAAGGGTTGGAGTAATCCTTAAATTTTTCTTTCAATATCGATGTTGTTACTATCATGTTTGCTCCTATAAATACAATTATATTGGATTTACTGTAGCGTTTAAATGGTTTTTTCATTCAAT
>CAZCCJ010000046.1:0-4969 GCA_964497235.1 uncultured Staphylococcaceae bacterium | reverse complement strand
GAAGAATGGCAGTGACGGACTTCGGAACAATGGACGAGGACGAGCTGAGGGACGTCCTGACCCGAGGCAAGGTGATTTGGCGGAAGCCGGGGATGTAGTGTCAAGCTCGGAACGGGCTGAAATGGGAAACCGTATAACGGACTGGTTGTCTGAAGAGAATCTTGAACGCGCAGCAGGAAAGACAAGGGAAGAAATATTCGAAGAGTTTGGAAACGAACTTGCTCCCATTGCCTATATACCGGCAAAGCATTTATCACTTTTGGGCGACAATGTGAAAGATCCAAGAATATATTGCGGCAAAGGTTATTTCATAGACCATGCTCTTCGCAATCATGGTGGTCAAGGAACACAAATAGACATTGATGACGTTGACGTAGGCAAGTATCTCAACATTCAGTATGTGCTTGACAATCCAGACCATATAAAGGAAACTTTTACAGATGGAAAGCGTACTGTCGTTTTCATCAAGAAGATTGGACGTTACTTTGCAGAACTTACTCAACTGGAAGAGAACGGCAGAATAGTTCTGCATAAGTCTATGTTCAACCAAAAGAAAGAGCCGTATGCCAAACTTCCTGACATACGGCAAAAAGATACATCGTCGGAGGGCGGCGCTTCCTCCATCAGTCACGCAGACAACGCTGCGCCCGCAATAAGCCTTGAATCTCGTGGCGATGCAGTATCTTCAGAGCCCCGTGGAACCGGGACTTCCGAAGGCAAAGTTAATGACAATACTCCGACCGTGCAAGGAAAAGGCGAGAAATCTGTTGAAAAAGGCGGAATTGACTGGAGTACTCGGGATGAAGCGCCGAAGAATGAAGGCGAGTGGACTACTGGCACCCCTGCCGAGGGCGGCAGGGCACGGAACCAGGCGGGCACGGACACGACCGAGGCAGGCACGGCCGCGACGGAGACGGACGGCGAGAACGAGAACGGTTTAGGCTCAATGGGCACAAGAGGCTCGTTGGGCGAGAGCGAGCATAGCAAGGGCTACACCATCACCCCGACGACCTACACCAACAAGAAAGGCAAGACCACGGCGATGCACCTTGTGAAGTTTGACAGTGAGCCGACGAAGGAGCAGGTGCGTGCCGGCAAGGAGTTGGCGAAGGAGAGCCGTGGCTGGTGGGACAGCAAGCAGGGCGGTTTCATGATGCGGAGCGAGGAATCGGCCAAGGAATTGGCGGAGGCCCTCGGAAGCGAAGAGGCCGTGCAGGATGCGCAACCCATGTCGGCTAAGGATATGGAGGCTGCGAACGACAAGGGCGCAGGTAATGCGGCAGGCAAGAAGGCCAAGACTACAAAGAAGCCGAAGGCTGCAAACCGTGTGGAGGCGGCTGAACAAACAGAGGGACAGCCGAAGGCGGAGCACCAGCAAGAGGAAACGAAGGAAGAGCCCAAGCAGGAGAAGGAAGAGCCTAAGCAGGAGGCGAAGACCAAGAGCAAGTGGGTTGACGATGCGGATGCAGAGCGTTTTGAGGAATTGCGCAAGCGTCTGCGCATGAAACTGCGCGGACAGCTGAACATGGGCATTGACCCGGAGGCTTTCTCTATTGGTGTGGAGATGAGTTTCCTGATGCTGAAACACGGTGCACGTAAGTTCTCGGAGTATGCCAAGAACATGATCGAGGCATTGGGCGAGGACGTGCGGCCTTATCTGAAGTCGTTCTACAACGGTGCACGTGACTTGCCGGAGATGGAAGCCTTCGAGAAGGAGCTGACCCCATACGACGAGGTACGCGCCTTTGACGTGAAGAACTTCGACAAGAAGGGAGCAAAAGACATGCTGGCTACCGCCGAGCATATCGTGAAGGAGCAGGCGTTGGAGCGTGAAGCCCAGGAGGCAACGGACAAACTAAAATCACAACGCAATGAACAGAGAAAAGAAGATGACAAGCAATCAGAGGCAGATACAGCAGCTCTTGCAAGCGAAAGCGAGGCTGTTGCAAGCGAAGCAGAAACTGTCGCAAAGACTTCGCGAGACAGACGGACAGTCTGCGAGACAACAGAACGGGTAGACGAGGCGCTCGACAAGGTGAACGACCGCCTTGCATTGCTGGGCTACTACGAGGCCGACGAGGTAGAGAAGGACTACAACGAGCAGTACGGGTACATGCGCAATGCGGAGAAGAAGGCGGTGAAGGATGCGGCGAACCTTGCAGGCAGCCTTATTGACGACCTCGGCCTTGACCGCTACGAGGCTACCCATGGCATGCCGGACAAGAAGGGCAAGCGCAAGACCAAGCCATTGGCGGTAGCGAACATTGCCCCGATAGGCGGCGACGTCACCATGCACCTGCCATTGGCAGAGGGACGGGAGCTGTATATGAACATCAGTCTTGGAAGCGTCGCTGCAAAGGGTGCTTACGAAGGCGGTGACAACCTTGAAGTACAGGGGCTTTATTTCCGCGTGGAGAATCCGAACGGCAAGGGCATGGAGCGCTACGGGCGTAATATCTTTGTTGCGAGAGATGCAACGTACAAAGATTTGCTGGAGCTGGTGCAGCGTGACGTGTACAAGTATATTCCCCAGCGTGCCGATGTAGCCGATGGCGAGTATAAGGCAGGCGACAAGGTGGAGTACACGCATGACGGCGGCCGCACCTGGACGGAGGGTGTCGTGGTACAGCCCAACGACATGGACGGCATCCGCATTGATACCGGGCATGCACCTGTGATGTGGGTGAACGCCACAAAGGACCAGTTGCGGCACAAGGACGCACCGCAGGGAGAGGATGGCGTGATTAGAGGAAGCCATTCCCCTGCCGAGGGCGGCAGGGCACAGAACCAGACAGGAACGGGAACGGCCGGGACGGAGACGGACGGCGAGAACGAGAACGGGTCAGGCTCAATGGGCGCAAGAGGCTCTTTGGGCGGAACTGCCAAGGAGGACATCTTCCAGAAGGCGGAGCGCATTGCGAAGGAGGAGCAGACGAAACACGCAGATGTTGTTCCTGTTGGCAAGGGTAAGTTTGGTGACGTGTATAACCAGTTTAAGGGAGATGCTCAAGGGGCGTTTGCGTTCTTGTCGAGCCATAAAGGCGGAGATTTGCTTGGTGTGTTCCATCGTGACGGTGTCGGCGATATTGATGTTGTATGGGGTGACAAAGGCGGAGGCTTTGACCATATCATAAGCAAGCATGTCGGAGAGGGTAAAAGTTTCTCGTCTATTAATGAGGCAGCCCAAGTCATTGAGAACATCATAACAACAGGCAAAAAAGAGTTTGAGAACGGTGACAGAATTGTTTTCAAGAAAGGAAGTAAACTTGTAACTATTCGCACGAATGTAAGAGAAAAGGGCAAAAAAATAGCCGACAAGAACTGGGTTCTGACGGCTTATGATGAATTGTCTGCTGACGGGGGCGTAAGCGCTATAGCCCCGGCGATTGAAGTGCAAACTGCGCGGCACACAGACAAAACCGATCGCAAAGTTACAACAATTCCGTCTAAGAGTAAAGCAAAATCAAAGAATAAAGTTAAACCCGAGCAGAAGGTAGGCGATTTGTTTGCCGGAGGTCTGCCCGATAAAGAAGAAGAGAACAATGGACTGGAACGAGATCATGATGCAGTACGCACCGGAGGACTGCAAGCCGACGGTGGTGGGAACGGCCGAAGAGGAAGCGTTGAAGACGACCGCAGAGTCGCTTCACAAGAAAGTGGAGGACCTGACGGGAGCCGAAAAGGCGAAGGCGGAAGAGCTGGCGGAGCAGTACCGCAGAGCGACGGACGACCCGATGGACGCTTACAGGGATTAGACGGGCGCAAGAAGGAGCGCAAGAACGTGCGCAACAACCATTCGGAGCGTGGCGTGGACCATGCTCCGAAGACGGTAGGCGCGCGCTACAATGCCAACGTAGAGGCCATCAAGCTGGCTCACGAGCTACTTGAGAGCGGTCAGACGGCCACACCCGAGCAGATGGGCGTGCTCCGCCAGTATAGCGGCTGGGGCGGTTTGGGTTCCGCATTCAAGGTCGGCAACGACTGGAAACAGCGTGAGCGCAACAAGGAGCTGCGCGAGCTGTTGGGCGAGAAAGCCTACGAGGAAGCCGTGATGAGCGCCAACAGTGCCTACTATACTCCGGCTTACGTGGTGGATACCCTTTGGGACATTGCAAGACAGTTGGGTTTCAAGGGCGGCAAGATCCTTGAAGGCTCAGCCGGTATCGGCAACATCATCGGGCAGATACCGATGGACATGAACGACCGCAGCGACATCCATGCCATAGAGATAGACGGCACGTCAGGCGGTATTCTTTCGTTGCTCTATCCCGATGCAAAGGTGGACATACAAGGCTTTGAGGAGACACGCATACCGAACGGCAGCGTTGATTTGGCCATTACCAATGTGCCGTTTGTTGCCGGCATGCTTGTAAAGGACAAGACCGGCGACGGCGACCTGTCGAAGAAGTTCCGCAACATTCAAGACTTCTGCATTGCGAAGAACGTGCGCAAGTTGCGCGAGGGCGGTTTGGGTATCTTCATAACGTCGAACGGCACGCTTGACAACAGCCAGAAGCTGCGTGACTGGGTCGTGAACGAGGGCGGAGCGGACTTTGTGGGTGCTTTCCGCATGCACAACGAGACGTTCGGCGGCGCTCCTGTGACCTCGGACATCATCGTTATCCGCAAGCGTGTGAACGGCAAGGAGTCGCCCAACGCTATCGACGTAAGCACCGTCAGCGGCGAGCGCACAGCGGAGTACCAGGCTCCGGGGGAGCGCAAGAAGAAGGAGCTCTCGATGGACTATAACAAGTATTTCATCGAGCACCCCGGCCACATGGCGGGCGAGATGCACTTCGGCTTTGAGAAAGGCAACGACTACAGAGGGTCTGTCAAGGGTCTTTATCCGGCTGAGGGCAAGGACCAGGGCAAGATGCTTCAGGAGTTTGTGAAGACGCTTAATGCAGAAGAAGGCGGCGAGCGTGCAAGCGAAACACAGGTAACGATGCCGAACGTCTACGAGGAACTC
>CAZCCJ010000045.1:0-5060 GCA_964497235.1 uncultured Staphylococcaceae bacterium | reverse complement strand
ACAAAATAGTAGACAAAGTGAAGGGCATAATTCTATGCGATATGCACAAATTGCGCATGGGGGCGAGTGAGGGAGAAAGCAATGCGGGAAAATGATATGATGGGCACAAAGGGGGGGAAAGCTGTGGACGATGTGTGGAAAAAAATACAGAAGGAATATATCAAGGGCGGCAAAGGCGTAACGCAGCAATCCCTTGCGGAAAAGTATGGGTTCAGCAGGAAGACCGTGGCTGAGCACTGCAGTGCTGGAAAGTGGCGTGAAAAAAGGGACAAAGTGGCGGCAATAAGCGCCCAAAAGGTTACAGACACAGCAGAGGCGGAAGCTCTGAGCGAGGCATCTGAGCTGCACAGCACTGCGCTTGACCTTTTGATGATGGTCAAAGAGGGGATGAGCAAGACAGACCCGGAAAATGCGGCGCAGCTGCAGCGATATGCCAACACCCTGAAGGGCGTTATGGATATGCTGGGCATCAAAGCTCCCGGAGATAAAGCGGAGCAGGATGCCAGGATTGCGGAGCTGAGGGCCAGAGCCAGTGAGAGAGACAGAGAGCAGAACGGTGGCGTGAAGCTGGTCATAGAGGGGTTGCCGGAGGAGTATGCCAAATGAGTGAGGCAAGGATAGATCTGTCTATGATGTCAGCAAAGCAGCATGATTTCCTCACGGCGACGGAAAAGCACGTTGGCTTCGGCGGCGCACGAGGCGGCGGTAAGAGCTGGGCTGTGAGGACAAAGGCTAAAATACTGGCGGCATCCTATGATGGCATTAAAATCTTGATTGTCAGACGGACATATCCGGAGCTGATATCCAACCACGTTAACCCGCTGCGCGAGGAGCTGCACGGCATTGCGCGGTACAATCAAAGCGGCAAGGTATTTACCTTTCCCAATGGCAGCACGATTAAATTTGGCTACTGCGCGACTGATAAGGACATGGATCAGTATCAGGGTGCGGAGTATGATGTCATCTTTCTGGATGAGGCAACGCAGCTCCGGGAGGAATGGATCAAAAAGATTCTCGCATGCGTGCGTGGTGTTAATGATTTCCCAAAGCGAGTTTATTACACCTGCAATCCCGGAGGCGTGAGTCACGGATATTTCAAGCGGCTCTTTATCGACCGGAGATTTGAGCAGGGAGAGCACCCGGAAGATTACCGATTTATTCAGGCGCTTGTGACAGACAACAAAGCGCTCATGGCGGCGCAGCCTGAGTATATCCAGCAGCTGGAGGCACTGCCACCAAAGCTCAGGGATGCTTGGCTTTATGGCAAGTGGGATGTATACGAGGGACAATTTTTCGAGGAGTTTGCCGACAGACCGGAGCATTACAAGGACAGAGCATACACTCATGTCATCGATCCTTTTGAGATTCCTGACGGCTGGAAGATCTACCGCTCCTTTGACTGGGGCTTCAACCATCCCTTTTCATGCGGCTGGTGGGCTGTAGACTATGACGGTGTGGCCTACCGGATATTGGAGCTATATGGCTGCACAGATACGCCAAATCAGGGCGTTAAATGGACTCCGCCACAGGTGTTTTCGAAGATACATGAGATAGAGACGGAGCATAGATGGCTCAGAGGCAAGCGGATTATCGGTATTGCAGACCCGGCGATCTGGAATGCCGAGACCGGGGAAAGCATTGCAGATGTGGCGGCAAATCATCAGGTGTACTTCTCCCCCGGCGACCATACACGGATTGCAGGATGGATGCAGGTACACTATCGCCTTGCATTCGACGAGGCAGGATACCCGATGATGTATGTCTTCAGCAATTGCAAGGCCTTTATACGGACGATGCCCATGCTCCAGTACGATGAGCATAAGCCGGAAGATCTGGATACCGACGGCGAGGATCATGTAGCCGACGAGGTACGGTACTTCTGCATGTCAAGGCCGATATCGCCGAGACTTGCGCCGATACCGGACGAATACAGCAAGAACCCAATGAGCATGTATCTGGATATCCCAAAAGAGAGCTTAAGCAGCTACGCAAGGCCGAGAATGGAAAGAATCACAGGAGGCATAGACAGCAATGGCGAATAGAAGAAAGCAAGCAGCACAGACAGCACCGGAAGAGCAGACACAGCAGCAGCCGGTGCAGGCCACTCAGGCCGAGGAGATGCCTCCCATAGAGGCGAGAAGTGAGCTGTGGGACAATGGCAGCGCAAATACTGCTCCGGATCAGGCGGCAATGCAGCAGCCATTAGGCATGGATATGGCATCCATGCAGCAAATGCAGCAGCCCATGCAGCAGCGAGAGCCTGATGCGCTGCCGGTGCAGGTGGTCAAGCAGGCCATCGGAAAAGAGCAGGTGCAGGAAGCAAGACAGACCTTGCTCAAGTACAAGGCGGGCAAAGCAAATCTGGAGCAAAAGGTCATCGAGGCGGAGCAGTGGTATAAGCTCCGGAACTGGGAATGCCTCAGAAGAGGCCAGCAGAAGCAGCACAGGCCCGGTGAAATGGTCGAGCCTGTATCCGGATGGCTATTTAACGCTATCGAAAACAAACACGCCGATGCTATGGACAGCTTCCCTTCCCCTAACATTCAGCCGAGGGAGGAAGGTGACAAACAGGAAGCGGAGACACTGAGCGCCATTGTGCCGGTTATCTTAGCCCAAAATGATTTTTGGGACGAATACTCGCAGGAAGCGGAAGACAAGCTGAAGTGCGGAACAGGTGTGTACGGAATCTTCTGGGATGCTGCCAAGCTCAATGGCTTGGGAGATATCACGGTCGAGCATGAAGACATTCTCAGCCTCTTCTGGGAGCCGGGTGTGACGGATATACAGGACAGCACGAATTTCTTCCACGTGGCTTTACGCGAAAATGATTTGCTGATAGGCGAATATCCCAATCTGAATGGGCACTTGGGCAGCAGCACACTCGACCTGAGCAGGTATATCTATGATGACAGCGTAGACACCAGCACCAAGAGCGCGGTGGTGGACTGGTATTACAAAAAGCGGGAAGGGCAGAAGACGATCCTGCATTACTGCCGCTTTGTAAATGACGAGGTGCTCTTTGCCACAGAGAACGAGCCGGATAAATACCCCGACGGATGGTATGCGCACGGTCAATATCCCTATGTATTTGACCCACTCTTCCGCATGAAGGGCACACCATGCGGCTTCGGCTATATCGATGTAGGTAAGAGCGTACAGGAGTATATCGACCGGTGCAATCAGGCGATACTCGAAAATCTGCTTGCCAACACTAAACCACGGCACTTTATCCGCAATGACGGCAGCGTAAACGAGGAAGAGTATGCGGACATGACCAGAGACTTTGTCCATGTAGATGGCAATCTGGGTCAGGACAGCATCTTACCTATCACCGGCAAGCCGCTCAACTCCATCTATGTGGATGTGCTCAACGATAAGATTACCGAACTTAAAGAGGTAACCGGCAACCGGGATGTATCCACCGGTGGCTCTACCAGCGGTGTGACAGCTGCCAGTGCCATTGCCGCCATGCAGGAAGCAGGAAGCAAGCTGAGCCGGAACAGCAATGCCGCCTCCTACAGAGCATTCCGCAAGGTAGTAAGGCTCGTAGTTGAGCTGATACGGCAATTCTATGACTTACCCCGTAAGTTCCGTATAACCGGTGAGAACGGAAGCCAGAAATTTGTTGAGTATAACAACTCAGGGATACAGCCGCAGCCACAGGGAATGGAGCTGGGCATTGATATGGGATATCGCGTGCCTGAGTTTGATATTGATATCAGCGCGGAGAAGGAAAGCCCATACAGCAGACTCAGCCAGAATGAGATGGCGCTGCAATTCTACAATGCGGGATTCTTCAATCCTCAGCTTGCGGATCAGGCGCTTGCCTGCCTTGACATGATGGACTTTGACCGGAAATCATCTGTAACACAGAAGATTGCCCAGAACGGCACGATGTATCAGCAGATGATGCAGATGCAGCAGCAGATGGTGCAGATGGCGCAGACCATTGACGGCCTGACAGGAAGCAATCTCACAGCAGCCTTGACCGGAGAGGCAACCACAGCAGGAGCGCAGCCCCAGGGGCAGGCGGCGATTGAATCATCCTCAGGCGAAAGCAGTGTCACAAAGGATGCCAGGGAGCGCGTGGCAAACTCTACGATCCCCACATAATCATAGCCAGCATCAGGCGTGGAAGGGAAAATCTTCCACGCTTTTTTGCTATCATAAGGTCTAAAGAAAGGGGGCGATGCCCATGATGCAGGGCGACAGCTATAACATTGGATTGACGATATCCAATAACGCAGGAAGCATCGTAACGCCGAGCGATATCATTGATGTGGAGATCACCATCAATGGGCTGGCTAAGACATATGCAGCGGGTGAGCTGGTGTACACGGATGGCGTGTGGGGGTATCCTGTAACGCAGGATGACAGCTTTACACTGAGGCCGGGAGCAGCCAAAGCGCAGGTGCGTGTCAAGTGGGCAGACGGCACAGTGGAAGGACAGGATATCTACGGACTTAGGATACATGAGGCTATGAGCCGGGAGGTGATTTAATGGCAACACAATACGGATCGGCAAGCAGCCTTAATGTGACTCTGAATGGGCCATTTGCCAGCGGCAGCGGCACAGGCGGCAAGGCAGCAAGCATTACTCTTGCTTTGGCAAATTGGAAGCAGGCAGCATCCCCATACAGCCAGAGCGTGACAGTTGATGGTGTGACGGTCAACAGCAAGGTAGACCTCTCCCCTACTATTGATCAGCTGGAGAGTCTGACGGAAAGCGGCACAATGCTCATGGCAGTCAATGCCAGCGGCACAGTGACCGTCTACGCATTCGGCGCAAAACCCAGCAAGGATTTGACCTTGCAGGCAGCACTCTTTGATGTGACCGGCACAGGCGGCACAATCTATGGCAATCCTGTGGGAGCGTATACAGCCCCTGTAGAGAGTGTCAACGGCAAGACCGGAGCTGTGGTATTGGCGGCAGCGGATGTGGGGGCGATTGCAGATACAGCGGGATCTGTCGGCAGCAGCCATATCGCAGACAGCGCGGTAACGGAAAGCAAGATTGCATCCGGAGCGGTAACGGCAGATAAGATTGCATCAGCAGTCAA
>CAZCCJ010000044.1:0-5151 GCA_964497235.1 uncultured Staphylococcaceae bacterium | reverse complement strand
CTCCTCGACTGAGCAAGCCAAGATCATAGCGTCCAATATCAAAAAGGGCGTGAGCGTCCTTGGAGTCACTGGTACGGTGCAGGAGGGCGTTGATACTTCTGACGCAACGGCGAGTGCATCCCAGATCCTCAGTGGTAAGACGGCATACGTAAATGGCTCGAAGCTGACGGGTACGTGCTCCTATGACGCAGACACATCTGATGCAACCGCTACGGCGGCAAGTCTGGAGTCGGGCAAGACCGCATACATCAACGGATCTAAAGTCACTGGTACATTATCATTTAGGACTCTCACCACCAGTACCAGTGAGCCGACATCGTCCGATGGATCTGTCGGTGATATCTGGATCGTAACGGCGTAAAGGAGGCAATATGGCTACACAGGTAGTAACGGACAGCCTCATACATCGCTGGGAGGCATCGGATTACACGGCAGGATCTACGACATGGACGGACAGCGTTGGGAACAAAACATTGACATTCGGGACGGCTCCTACGTCTGTCTCTGATGACGGCGTGGAGCTTACGACAAGCAACACGTTTACATCAGCGGCTCTGACCACCACAACCTATCCTGCTACGTTTGAGTGGATCGGACGAATTGACGGTAACTGGAGCAACAGCAGCCCCGGCAACGTCTTCGGCTGGTCATCGAGCAACGGATACTGGGGAGGTATCTGCTGTTATTCCAAGGTATCGAGCAATGGTATTCAGCTGGACATCGGCTCGTCTGGGACAATCACATCGGGTATCTATACGACAGGAGCGCATCACATCGTCATCACGATCACATCCAGCACGACAACGCTGTATGTGGACAGCACGACCTCCGTGGGATCGACAACATCCAGCACGGGCAGAGGCTCAAAAAAGTATCTGTATAACTCTGAGGGTTCGGGGCGGTTTTACGGTGCGATCTCCTCCATGCGGATCTGGAGCAAGTGCCTCAGTTCGTCCGAGATCGAGACGTTATTCACGGAAGAGACTGCAGAGGACATCGGATACGTAAAGGTGGATGGAGTCTGGACAAAAGCAAAATCGGCATGGGTTAAAGGCTCGTCCGGTTGGACGGAATCCTCATGGGACGATATCAAGACGATTTTCAGCACAGGCAAAGTGAGGTAGAGACAGGTGGGAACAGATGCAACGATATCCATTGCGCTGATCATCGCAGTGGTGGGTTTTTTTATTACGGTGTACAACTTTAACACAGCACGGAAGAAAGATGCGCTCACGGAGGAGTCCAAGATGGAGGACATAAGGACGGCATGCCTGAAAGCCAATATGAAGCTTGATGCAATCTGCTCACAGCTGACCGGACTCCAGACAGACGTTAAAGCGCTCCAGCAGGATAACAGCAACTTAGATACGCGGCTGACAATCTTGGAGCATGAGGTGAAAGCGCTGAAGGAAGGATGAAAACCTTATCAAAGTATGTAGCCTTCTCCATCACTGTGTTGATCGTATACACAGTGGTGGAGTTTTTGTCCGGCACAACCCATGACACGCTGACTACCTGTGTGTTTGCTTTTTTCGGCACAGAGATCGGAAGCTGCTGTCTGATCCAGATCACGAAGCAGAAAAAGGATGCAAGCGAGTCGTGGGACGAGCTTGAAGTAAATGAGGAGGATGCGGAAGGATGAGTAGAGAAGATATTATCAGAAAACTTACAAGCCGGAAGTTCTGGACGGCGCTGGTGGCTTTTATTACGGCATTGCTTGTGGCATTTAACGTGCCGGATGCGTCAGTATCACAAGTCTCCGCTATCATCATGGCGTTTGGATCGCTCATTGCATATATCTTTGCCGAGGGGTGGGTCGACTCTACCAGAGCCATCACAGAGGAGGAGGACGAGGCATGACTGTCACGCTTGGAATGGCTGCTAAGGATGAGAACGGAAAGTACCGAGGCGGCAAGGCTGGTGATCAGACCGGCAAAGAGGTCTATCTGTGCGGCTGGTACAGCCGCCCGTGGGACACAGTGATCCGATGGAAATCCACGGAAAATGCCAATGGCTTCGCCAATATCCTGCGGCTTCTGTGCGCCAATAATAATGTGGGATATGATCAGGGGGAGCGCACCACACTGTGGGCAGAGGCTCAGCGAATCAACTGGCAGCCGACAAGGATCGGAGAGATCAAAGCCTGCGAGTGTGATTGCAGCTCCCTCATGGCGGTCTGCGCACGATTTTTAGGATGCCCCATCAGTAAAGATATCTGGACAGGCAATCTGGAGGCAGCCTTCCGGGCGACTAAGGCCGTAGAGGTCTATAAGACTTCCGACTATACCAGTAAGCCCGACAATCTCAAGGTGGGTGATATCCTGCTTAACACACAGCATCATGTTGCCGCAGTGGTCGGCATAACCGGCAGTAAGCCTACGGGCGCACTGTTCCACGAGGCCGCCAAGTCTGGCGTACCGTTTGAGGTAACAGCCAGCGCCCTTAATATGCGCAAGGACGCACCAAACGGAGCGGTCATCATGGCGTTTAAAAAGGGCACGAGGGTCACGTGGTATGGCTATCACAAGATCATAGACGGTCAGCTGTGGCTCTGGGTTAGGTGTGGCGGCCGTGAGGGCTACATGAGCAAGCAGTATCTCAAGGGGGTGTAACTATGTGGCATAAGATCTTACAGGCGCTGTGTAGACATCAGTGGTATCAGACCGAGTCCTGCGGACGCAAAGTGCTGTACTGCCGGAAGTGCGGCAAGATGATGTATATGCATAGGTAGTATAAGGGGCCTCGCATTGGATGGCGGGGCGGGCAGCCGTTGGGATGGGGCAGATGGCGCAAAGGGGGGCAGCGGAAACGCTGCCCCCTTATTTTTGTTGACACGAAAAGTTGACACGGATTCCTAAAAGCCTTTAAGATCAACATTTTTCAACAATATACGATGGGTTCAAGTCCCATCGACCGCATTTTTGAAAAAGCCCCGGAATTTCAACAAACGTTGATTTTACGGGGTTTTTCGATGGTCAGATATGAGCCGTAAAGCTCAGATTTGACCCTTTCAGACCACATTTTGACCCAAAAGTTGACACGAAAAGTTGACACGAAATGACTCCAGAATTTTTCTGGTCTCAACCTCTGAATGGTCTTGCAAAGTGTGAGTATAAACCGATCGCAGAACGTTGCTTGTAGCATGACCCGACCGCTGCATGATGTAGATGTCAGGGATGCCGAGTGCATGCATATAAGAGATGCTAAAGTGCCGGAGCGCATGGAAGGTGTAGTGCGGGATACCGGCACGCCGAAGCGCATCCTTATAATTCTTCGATATGCAGCCGGGATTCTTATCTGTGATGTGTCCCTTGGCCTGTATCGCCTGAATCACAAAATCAGGAAGCTCTATATAGCGGTCAGAGGTGTAGGTCTTCGGGGGCTTGATCACCCATTGATTATCTTTATTAAGTACCATGTCTCGATGTACGTGTGCCACGTTGCCGCTGATGTCCTCCATTTGTAATGCGCAGATCTCACCACGACGCATGGATCCGAAAGCGGCGAGCATCACCGGCACTTCCAGATCTGTTCCTCTGACGGCCTCTAGGATCCGCTTGACAGTGGATATGTCCGGGATGTCCATCCCGGTTTTGATCTTCTGGGGGAGCTTCGGCTGCCGGATCTGCACATCACAGGATTTGAGGACAGCAGATATAAAAGCGTTGACGTTGTGTATAGTCTTGGCTGACAGGCCCTCTCTGGCCATAATGTCAATGAGCCTCTGCGCATCTGCGGTGCTGATCCGATAGACAGATGCCTCCCAGAGTGTTGGACTATAACGCTCAATAGATCTGCTGATGGATCCGTATGCCTTGATCGTGCTGGGGGACAACACAGACTCGTGGGAAGCGATAAACCGGGCAGCTGCTTCGGACAGCGCATAGCGATCCGTGCTGGCCCTCTCTGCCTCATGGTCAACCTTCAGGTTGGCTGCTTCCCGTTCTGCTCTGGCTCTCGTCGGCGCTGTGACAGACCGCCACATCTTCTTCCCGGTCGGATCCTCCCCAAGGTAGACACGCACTCGCCAGTTTCCGCTTGGTAGTTTCGTAGCTTTCATGGTATAATCACCTCATATAGCAGACAAATATTCTTTTTGTGCGTTTGTTGCTGGTTTCCTGCCGTTAATCGTTCGCCCGGTTAGCGGCTATTTTTATGCGCTAAAGTCTCTATATAACTTACCTCCTGATCCTTCTCAAAGTCTCTGCCGGTGATGTGCGCCAGCTCGTGCCGGTAAGTCTCCAGCCGATCCTCTACGGAGTAATCGTCATTGAGTAAAATGGTGTAACTCCCGTCGGGGTTCTCCCGTGTGAATCCTCTGATCCTCGCGGGAAGCTGTGTGCATTTCGTATAAACGTCAGTCATCGTTTCCTCCCATCCTGTCAATCATCTGCTTTACAAATTCAATGTCCTCCGGCTTCACCTTCCGGGATGCATCAAACAGCACCCGGTAGTCGGGGTTCTTGTACAAGAATTCCGCCATCTCCTGCGCATCCTTGTCTATGTAATAGCGCTCTGTGGGAGCGGCGTGTGTCTCCAGAAGATCTGTTTTATTGCAGTCGAGCCAGTCACACAGGGCTTGTATCTTATCTATTCTTGGCATTGCCTGACCTGTGCACCATTTTGCGGCAGTTGTTGTAGACACCAGCATGTGCCTAGCCATGTCTGCCTGTGTGTATCCATTCAGTTCCAGAAAATCATTAAGATTTTTCGCAAATATCCGTCTAAGTTCCTCGTCCATGATGTCATCCTCCTGATGCTTTGATAATACCATTAAGTTGGTGCAGATTAAATATTTTTTCAAAAAAGTGCAAACTCTATGTTGACATACAAACTTTAAGGTTGTACGATTGGCTTACGTCAGGCAGAAGGAGGTGAGAACTTGAAGCCGATACATTTAAATGCAGCCCGCGTAAATGCGAGGCTGACGCAGAAAGAAGTCTGCGAAAGACTGGGAATCTCCCAGTCCACAATGGTGGCTTGGGAAAAGGAGGAACGGTTTCCGCCCGTGCCGCAGTTACGAGCCATGTGCGACCTCTATGGGTGCACAATGGATGATATTTTTGTGCCCAAAACGCAAACTTAAAGGGGACAATTATGAAGACCCACAGCACCACAGGCGGTGAGGCCATCGGAATGGCCATGATCCGC
>CAZCCJ010000043.1:0-5293 GCA_964497235.1 uncultured Staphylococcaceae bacterium | reverse complement strand
CATAAGGGAGCGCGGCGTCAAGAGATGCGACGTCGTCGTCTCGGACGGCTTCGTGGGCATGAAGGAGATCGTCAGGGGGCGCTTCCCGGATTGCAGATACCAACGCTGCTTCGTCCACCTCGCCAGGAACGCCGGCGACATGGTGAGGCCCAGCGGCATGCAGTCGATCGTGGCCGATTTTATGTCGCTCGCCAAGCTCGGGGGCAAGGATGAGGCCGTCGCCGGGCTGGCGAGGTTCCGCGAGGACTGGGCCGGGAAATACCCATCCGTCGGCCGCTGGATCGACAGGCTGTCGAAAGACGACGCCTCCGCCTTCTACGCCTTCCGCGAGGAGGTGCGCTACATCGCCCATACGAACAACAGGATCGAGGCTTTCAGCTCCGAGATCAAGCGCGCGGCGAAGAAGCACATCCAATGGGTCAAGGAGGAGGCCGAGGAAAGGTTCCTCACCAACCTCGCCAACTACTGCAACCTCAGGAAATGGAGGCGGAGGGTGAAATGCTGGAGGTATCTTGATGACCCGTTAGCTTAGTGATAAGGTTCGCATGGTCGCCTGTGCGTTTACACAACAAATTGGGAACCGTCCACAGCATAGACAATATGGTAAGGCCCACTGTCGAAAAGCCGTCCGAATGTCTTGCATCAAGCGATATCAAACGCTAAACCATCACACATTTAACTTCGTTCCATTCAAATATATGAGCAAGGAAGAAATGATATTAATAAAGCGCAAGCTGACACTTTGTCTAAGATAGCCATTGTATCAGGCTCAGGCGCTAAAGAATTGTTAAAAATTATAAGTACTCATCGTTTTTACATTAAACGGCAAGTTGGTTAGGCACAAGAAATATTTGTAACCTTGGTGCCGGAAAACGCGGTTGAGCTTATTGTTAAATTTGCGAAGTCGCTTTGTGACCCGTGATAACATACACTGCTTAAATAAAGACAATTGCCGAAGGCGTATTCTCCAATTGTGTTCGTTTTTTTAGGAATATCAAAAGAAGCAAACTTACACGCATAAAAAGCGTATGACCCAATCTCACATAATTTTGAGTTAGCAACACCGTCGTTATATTCTAATGCGCTCAGTGAAGAACAATTGTAAAAAGCGCGGTCACCAATTGCCTCACAGCCAGAGGACAGAATGAGTTTTGTCAAAGATGAACAATTGTAAAACGCGTGGCCACCAATTGCCTCACAGCCAGAGGGCAGAATGAGTTTTGTCAAAGATGAACAATTGTAAAACGCGTGGTCGCCTATACCAACAACACATCTCGTCGTTTCATAAGCAAAAAGCTCTAATTTTTTGCAATTGTAAAAGGTGTAATCACTTACCATTACATATGTATTAGTGCCACCGATCCTAACTTCTTTCAAATTGGCAAGCGAATAAAAGGAAAGGTAACTTAAATTACGCACCCCTTCATGAAAATTAACTATTTCTAAATTAGGCGTATAAACAATTTCTGAGCGAAAAGGATCATAAGAAGAATATTGAACGTTGAATTCTTCTCTTGTCACGAGGGAACTCAATTCGGCATAACAATCAATTCGCTTAATTCCGTTATTGTAACCAACAATATTAGATACAAAAGAAAGTGTTGCTTTTTTAAGATAATAACGGTACGTAGCAAAAACCCTAATATAATACGTGCAAGATGTTAATCCAAAAGTAGAATAAGTATGTCTTTTTGAATTATTATTTTTTGTGGAACCATCACCCCAGTCACAAGTAGTTAGAACCTCTCCGTCTACTATGTGCATTAGTGAAAAAGAAACTGTTTCGGACGTTTGATCTTTAACATATTGATATTCAATGCATAAATCGTTCTCTTTGCAAAAAGAATATTCAGCTTTATAAGTTTGATTAGCATATACCGTTTCAAACTCTTTGTCCCAACCAGTAAAAGTCGTTTCCGCATACTGGCGAGAAAAAACAGTCGGAATTTCATCAAATTGGGGTACAGTGCCGTATTCACAAGTTATAGTTTTGGTGTGGTTTGATGAGTCACCATCAAAATATCCTTCTCCTGCGTCGAAAACAACATCATATTTTGCCGTTGTCTCTTCGAAATAAGCGGTATAAGTTATATCACCCGAAACCGCTCTAATGCTTGGATACCAATCGAGAAATTCGAATTGAATAGCAGGATCAGTTGAAACTTTAGTTGGTGTGGTTCCTTTGTATGCAGGCGTCCTGCCATAATCACATTTTTCAACTC
The DNA here is from genome assembly GCA_964497235.1 of uncultured Staphylococcaceae bacterium. Lineage (GTDB taxonomy): Bacteria > Bacillota_I > Bacilli_A > RFN20 > CAG-826 > UBA4951. Next base: position 3,071 of record CAZCCJ010000043.1, on the reverse strand, counting down.
CTAAAAGTGAGCCATCATAATTTCTCCAAGTTACTTCATATTGTTTTACAGTGGTATTGTAATAGGCGGTATAAAACGTGTCCGATGTAGCAGGTACTATTTTTGGTACCCATCCAGCATATGTATATTTATATAGTTGGTTCGATTCTCTCGTAGGTGTCGGTCCATAATATTCTGGTTTGGTTCCTGACTCAACAATATCAGTTTTTAAAATTGAGCCATCATAATTTTTCCAAGTAATGGTGTATTCCACGGGCTTAACCGATTCGGCGGATCCGGTATCATGTGAAATTCCACAACCACTCAAAAATAAAAGACTTGCCAATAAAAACATAAGATTTTTCACTATTTTCATATTTCTCCTCCAATTACTATAAAAATCAAAGAAACATAATGAATCATCGCAAAAGTCCTAAAATAAAATCTTTGTTAGTTTTTGAATAATTTGAAAGGCCACTTATATCAAGTGAATTTTCAATCTTTAATTCTTCAAGAACAGCTTTTATATTTTGTAATTTTATCTTTAAAGAACCTAATCCGTGCAAAGAAATTAAATCAATAAAATCTACATCTCTTATAAATTCATCTGCAGGAATATTTAATTTATTTTTAACATAGGTTTCTATTGCTTTACGGACAAACTTTTCTTCTTCAACCTTGCCCCAATCAATTTTTGAAGGGATGATTAAATCTCTACCAACATGGATATTAATCTGATGTTCATTGTTATATATAACATCTCCAACTTGTTTGTTTTTAGACGCAAATCGTTTTTTTAATACTTCGAAGATCGATTTAATAACCTCTATCCCAATCGCGGTTAATGCTTCAAACAAAAAATCAATTAGAATTGAACCATTATTGACTTCCAATATTCTTACCGGTTTCTTGGAAGAAATAGATGAATCATGATTTTTAATAGATATGACATCTAATGCATTAGAAAATGATTTATCGACAAAATTAAGCAATTTGACAAATTCTTGAATTGCCAAAGGCTCATCGTATGTAAAATGAATCCATAAAGAATTATCAGCCATATGCACCTCCTATCAAAAAAGCGGTTTCGCCATGTTAATACATAAAAATTTTAACCCCCCCCCCTCTTTTGTCAAGAAAAACAGCTAAAACACGATAAACTTTGGGATTTTTGTAGAAAGGTAACGATTAAATATTGGGGCGTTCAAGCATTTGTCAGAAATACGCGAAAACAAATGGATGAATTATTGGAAACAGGCGAAACCATCAAACGAATTTCCGCAATACTCCGAGAACCGTCAGCAATTCGTTCCAAAACTCATTTTATAACTCAATTCACGATGCAAGCGCCATTCCATGGCCGAAAAGAAGGATTGCAAAAACAAAGAGGTTTGTCGATAAAAACCGTCGAGACGATGGAATGCGTCCTATCATCAGAAGAGAAAATCTTCCACTGCACTCGAACAAATAAGGTAGCCGATTTCTTTATGCCGCGCTTACAGCCATACAGACAAATGCCAACCATCCTCGGTTCGAACATAAAAGCAGAGTCGTCCTTGCTCGGTTCCTCCAAAACAACATCGCGCTTCTTGATTAACTATCCTCTGTAACCAAACTTTTCTAGATTCATAATATCGTCCGGCACGCAATACCCCAAAAATCCTATCCAATCGCTTTGTCCTGTAAGACTTACGACTCCTTTTTTGTAGCGGATCGCATCCAGGGATTTGATACGGTGGGCCTTCATCTTCGAATCATATGCAATAAAAACGCCATTTCTTCGAATCAGAATTTGTTTTCTGCAATCATTGTTCCTGGAGATTCTTACCGCCGCAACAATCCAACCAATGATAAGAGCAACAAGAAAGAGAAAGTGTGCAATCGCAAGCAGTAGATAAATTATTTTCCAATCATCATAATGTTCATTGGCGAACTTGTAGAAAAATGTAGTTGAGACACCCAACCACCATATTGCGCAAACGATGTATATGCACCATTGAACGTCAGTGAATTTGGCTTCTCGATTACGTCTTAAAATAACTTCATCTCCGTTTCGAAGTTTCTTCAAAGGATATCCGCAATGAACACAATGTTCCAACGTGTCAGAAACACATCTACCACATTCCGGGCATTTAATTAAAGCCATAATCGATCCTCCTTGTAAATCTTTACGAAGATGTCATCAAAGATAATGCGCCGCTCTTGATCGCTCGTTTTTCAAACGATGAAACAAATCTTCACTTTTTAATGATAGAAGAAGAAGAAGAAGAAAAGCATTTTTTACAATGCACGACTTTCAAACGAAGTAAAAACGAGTTAGAAAACAAAAATAATACACCCTTCCCTCCTCGATTAATCCGGCAAGAAACGGCATGCGTCAAAAATCAAAAGGCTTTTTGAAAATCTCAAAACGAGAATCGCTAGTATAAATAGACCTCATCTGACGTTTTTATATTTCTTTTTTCCGTAGAGCGCCCATCTGACGACATAAAACCAACTTTTGAACCAATTGATTTTTTGCGTTTTATAGTAAACTTTATGCATCCGACCTATCAATTTGAGTTTGTCGAATGATTTGCTTCCCTTATGGATATTATAGGTGGCCAACACTTTCGGATTGCCATGAGCAACAACTCCTTTTTTAAGGATGTTAAGCCAGAAAACATAGTCTTCAGGTCTGTCTATATCCTCGGGAAAATAAACTTCTCCAATAACATTCTTATCGTACATAGTCGTTAGACAAGACAACGGATTGCCTTTCAATGCCGTAACATAATCTACGTCAGTTGGAACGAAAAAATCCGTGCATGTACGCTCAGTCTTTCTCCTATCCCCCGCCGATATAAGCGGTCCGTTCTCTTTTATGAAGTTTAATTGACATTCAAGATAGTCTGGGTCGAGCGTATCGTCGGAATCCAAAAAGGTTATATATCTCGCTTTAGCGTATCTTAACCCAAGATTTCTAGCAGCAGCCGTTCCACTGTTTTTAGAGATTCGCAAAACCGTAACTCTACTATCATTTTTAACAAGTTCTTTTATGTATTCAAACGATCCATCGTTCGAGCAGTCGTCAACAACTATCCATTCCCAAT
>CAZCCJ010000042.1:0-5325 GCA_964497235.1 uncultured Staphylococcaceae bacterium | reverse complement strand
GAAGCCGATTTTTTGTTGTATTTTCAACGTTTTCGGGCACATTTAGGGGTTATCAAGCCCCATCTCGATACATGGAAATACTGTCTATAATCTGTGTCAATCTGTGTCAAAATCTGTGTCAAAATCTGTGTCAGCTTTTACGGCATTCCTGCTGCCCCACTCCCCACACCATAAAGCCACATCGAGAATCAAAAGGTACTACATCCACAACGGAATATTTTGCAGGAAATCTGATTCATGGGTACTTTGGTTTGCACTATGGTTGGTGAGTGCTTTGAATTTTGCGGAGACAATAAAAAAGACTGTCCTCCGAAAAGGACAGCCCCCTTTTAGATGAGTTTCAAGGAAGTTCAGGCATATCTACTTCGTAATCATTAACAATCTTCATGACATTTATAGATTCAAGTAATGCAGAACCTGTAAGGTGTGGCGCTTTGGGACGATTGGTGGAGCAATAATAATATCCTGTTATTCCATCGAAAAGTTCTAGATAATCCTTGTATGCGCCATAACTACAGTTTTCTGCATAGGTTATGATGTCAGCGCGGTCACTGTCCCATTCGGCAGAAGGGTTATCGTTGCGCCATTCAGCATCATCGAAATCAAAAGCTATATTTTCGCCGATGGATGTAACGTAGCCCCAAGGAAAGGCACCATGATATTTATCCACGCTACTAATGATGTTACCATCGAATGGTGCGAGAACTTGATTGTTCGAACACTTCTTTTCAAACCAATCTGTAAGATATTCCGTTTCATCAGGATCGGTAATAACATCTATGGCTTTCTTCTGAAGCCTACGGAGAAACTCACTCAATTGTTTATCTATGACACGCAAGGAAATACATTCGGTGCTACTGTCAGGGGAAATAATCTGCAACATTCCACAAGCGGCAGCAAAAGCCAAAGTCCTATTGAGGTCTCCCACAGTCACTTTTGAATAATCGAAATCCTGTCTACGCTGCTCTTCTGAATGGACAACCTCCCTGTAATCAGTTCGTCCAACAAGCCAATCAATAGATACATTGAGAGCATCGGCAATTGCAAAAAGTTGTTCGCCGCTGATAGTTTTCTTCTCGCGCTGATTTTTGCCTACGAGAGATGAAATATCGTTTTGAGATAAACCTGATAATTCGGCTAATTGTTTCTGGGAATACTTGTGATCCTCCATAAGCTGCTTAAGCCGATCACGAAGAGATTCCATCATGTTTTCGGATAAAGCCATTGCACACCTCCTAATTCGCAAATACACATAGAATATGCATAAACAGTATTCGTACTACTGACGAGTATGGAATACTAAGATTGCATAATAATGCCAACTGACCATAATTATACGCGTAACAGTTGTTTCAAGCAATAGCAGATAAAGATTATGCAAAGGAGAACGCACATGAGAAAAACGAGAACTACAGATACGGAGAAGAAGATCATGGTAGACATCAATGAACTGCAGGGAATGTTATCGGTCGGAATGCAGAGTGCTGCTGCAATCGGAACTGAGGCAGGGGCAGTTGTCCGCATTGGTAGACGGAAACTGTACAGGGTCGATAAGGTCGAGGCTTATATCAACAAGCTGAGCGAGGAGGTGACGGCATGAATTGGAAATTGTTAGAGAAGTACATTCCTGTTGGCGAGAAGAACGCAATTCATATGCAGGAGTTGGGAGAGCGGTTAGGCATGACCACAGAAGGTGCAAAGGCACTTGTCAGAATGGCGAGACCTGAGGCAGAGAAGGAAGGTGTGGTTATCGCTAGTTCAGGCAAGGGTTACTTCATCCCTGATGGAATTGACGAACTGAAACATTATTACTTCTACATGCGGAAACAGGCGAAAACACGCATGGAAACTATCGCGTTTGTGAAATCACTGATTGAAGCAGAAGAAAGCAGGGAAGGGGGCACAGAGGACTAAATGGCAAAAAGGCGCATGTTCTCCCGAGATGTAACCGATAGTGATGAATTCGGGGAATTATCCTTCGAAGCGCAAGCCTTGTATCTCCATTTGTCGATGGGCGCGGATGATGATGGACTACTTCATTCTGCAAAGAAAATCATGCGCGCTATCACCGCCTCAGAGGATGCACTTGAAGAATTGGAACACTATGGTCTTATCATTCGTTTCGAATCGGGAGTAATTGTGATAAGACAATGGAACATAAACAATTCCATACAGAAAGACCGCTATCACCCGACAACCTATCAAGAGGAAAAGGCAATGCTTGTCCTTAACTCAAACAACGAATATGTATTAAAAACATCTGAGGAACAAACGGATGTGGGTACAAACTGTATACAGGATGTTACCAGATTGGATACTGAGGATAGGTTAGGTAAGTGTAGATTAGACGAGGATAGATTAGATGAGAAAAGTCTAAATGAGGGTAACGGAGGGGAGCATAGGAAAGGGGAATCTAGAAAAGGGGAGTCGGGGGAAAACCCAAAGGGGAAAACCCGAACGATGAAAAATAATTCGATCGAATCCACAGACAACGATTCTGATGAACTGTACAGAGATTTTATCAACTACGCAATGGAGAAAGGCTTTGAGTATGTTAAAGCTGAGGAGATATTCAATGAGGCATACAATACGGGAAAATTGACGCGAGATAATTACAGGCAGTGTGTGGATTACGTGTTAGAGAAAGAGACGATTTGAAGCAATGTTCGGTAATTGGAATAGGTACCTGCAGGAGACATTGGGAAAGCTGCAGGAATCATCACAGGAGAGCAAGGACAACGGCGGTGATAGGCTCAGCTTGAAGAGCAGAGAACGCAGAGGGGAAAGTATAAGGGGAGACTCCAAAACTCCAACCAAAGCCTCACAGAGAACAACATCAGGATGAGAGCAGGGTTAGGTGATCAAGGAATTTCTCGGAGGTTTTTCCCTAAAAAGGAGACAAAAAGATTCTGCGAATACTTTTAGGGTAAGAGCAGGATACAGTGAGCGTTAAACCGCAATGCAGATGCTACGTGTACAGCGATGACAGGAAACCCCAAAATGGCGGTTGTGGCAGCAGGTGGAGAATTTACCATTGAAAGCCTAAACCGCTCTTTTTGCCTCCATACATGCCTGTGCTGCAAGCGGTCAGAACTATGATGTGATAGATCGGAAAGTCGACTTTAGTCGAGGTTTGGTTATCGTTTGGTTACTTTTGGTTACCATTTGGTTATCGTTTGGTTTCGGCTTTGTTGAGGTTTGTTGAAGTTTTGTTGAGGTGCGATCCTCAATTCAGAATATGCTGACGAGGGATAAGGTGGGTCTAAGGTAGAGATAAGGTGGGGGTACTTTTTTTGAGGTTTTTTCCTAAAAAAGGTCGAGGTTGAAGCGGCGAGGAAGCCTGAGAAAATAGCAAAAAAGAGACCTGCGATGTTCTGCAAGTCTCTTTCCTGTTAGAGGTGTGCATCCTCTGTTGGCAAGGTCATTATATCATGGATTATCCTTTTCGCGGTTCATCCGTTGCTCAATTGCGGTCAGAGCATATGTGTTCATACTTTCACCTGCTGCCGCTGCCGCCTCTTGTATCATGACCTTCTGCTCTTTGGACATCCGCAAATCGAGATGTTCGAAAGTACTCATGTATTTTTTCTGCGCTCTAGCCTGAGCCTCAGTGTATGATCTGACTTTCTTTTCTTTCATCGAATCCCCCAACAGGATAAGTGTCATCCATGCCAGTATAGCGACTTTATTCAGGGGACGATAGACACATTAAAATATTCAGACTTGCATCTATACATGTAGAGATATATTCTGTAAAAAAGGATTAGACAAAGCCAGACAGGAAAGGACAAAGGAATAAAAGAATATGGATATAACAGCGTACAAGTGGGGCAATCCTGCTGCCCTGCTGCCATATACAACGAGAGCAGGGGAACATACACAGATTCCTGAATATGCATTCAGACTTTTGACAGCGTTTGAAAAGCTGACGGATGAGCAGAAGGAAGCGATTACATTGTGTGCGGTCGGCATGGCTGAGCGAAACGCGAATGCAGACGTGAGTGATTGACCGCATGGAGGCGGATTAAAGTTAAGAGGTGTGCAATGGCAAGGTTACCGATGGGGATGACACAGAGACAAGACGGGCGCATTATGGGGCGCTTCGTTGTGGATAGCAAAACATACACCGTATATGGGAAGACGGTGAAGGAAGTAAGGGAGAAGGAAGCCGAAAAGCGAAAAGAAATTGAGGACGGACAATATAAGAGTAGCAGTAAGGTGAAAGCCGATGAGTATTTTGCAAGGTGGATGGAATCCAAGAGGGAGACGGTCAAGGAAACCACCATTCGGAATTATGCGATGCTATATGCAACAATCAGCAGGACAGTGATTGATGGGGCAGGTACGAAGTTCGGCACGCTGAAAATGAATGCCATCGAGGTGGAGAACATACGCGAATTACAGAAGAGACTCAAGCGGACACTATCGACAAGAACAACGAATGATAGCATATCCCTGCTGAAAAGTGTTTTTAGATCGGCTTGCAATGATGATCGAATCATTACATTTAATCCTGCTGCCCCTGTGAAGTCGCTGAAGCGCACGGAACAACCTGCACGTGAAAATATCCATAGGGCACTGTCAAAAGACGAAACAGCGGCATTTATGAAGCATATGGGAGATAGTTATTATCGGAATCTGTACACATTCCTACTTTCTACAGGATGTAGAGTAGGCGAGGCAGGGGCACTGCAGCTTCGAGACATCAGGAAAGGGACGATCAATATATGCAGGACGATCACACGAATGGAAAATGGCGCTTACAGGATCGGAGAGGACACGAAGACGGCAGCAGGACGCAGAGTTATTCCTATGACTGCTGAAACGATGGAGGCAATCGAAAGCCAAAAGCGGATTAATGCTGCATTGGGTATCTGCAAGGATGATGTGACAGACACCATATTCAAAGCGGCAAGGGGCGGTATTCTGAAAGATTCTATCGTCAATGAGGATATCAAGAGAATCTGTAAGGCAGCAGGAATTGAGTATTTCAGCGTTCATGCAATGCGAGACACATTTGCAACTCGATGTGTTGAATCAGGAATGCAGCCGAAGACATTACAGGAGATCATGGGACACTCTGACATCTCGATGACAATGAACCTGTATGCGCATGTAATGCCTGAGACGAAGGTTGAGCAGATGGAGGCGGTTAATTTCTTTTAAGTATTAGATACTCGAATCTGTGTCAAAATCTGTGTCAAATGCCTGAGAACGCAGGAAATAAAGGTATTCTTGCTCAGAATCCTACTAGCCCAGCTAATTTTTAACGGCTTTCATCAAGTTTTGATGGAAGCCGATTTTTTGTTGTATTTTCAACGTTTT
>CAZCCJ010000041.1:0-5335 GCA_964497235.1 uncultured Staphylococcaceae bacterium | reverse complement strand
TAGCCGTTACTCCGAGGAGGAGGCCGTCCAGAAGCCCGCGGGCGAGCTGTTGCGCCGCATGGGATGGGATGTCCACTACTGTTTCGATGAGGAAGTCCTGGGACCCGAGGGCACGCTTGGCCGTGACTCGTACAAGGATGTGCTGCTCAAGCGCGACCTCATGAACGCGCTCGTTGAGCTGAACGAGCACCTCACCGAGGCCGAGTGCGCCGAGGCCGTGGCCACCCTCGAGCAGGTCTTCGTGGGCCGCTCGCTTCTTCAGACCAACGAGGCCAAGTACAGGATGCTGCGAGGCGGCATCCCGGTGAAGAAGGTGCAGCCCGACGGCTCCTCGCGCACCGAGCTCGCCCAGGTCTTCGACTTCGAGCATCCCAAAATGAACAGCTTCGTGGCCGCCGAGGAGCTGTGGGTGAAGGGCTCCATGTACCGCAGGCGCTGCGACCTGGTGGGGTTCGTGAACGGCGTGCCGCTGCTGTTCGTCGAGTTCAAGCGCCACGACAAGGACGTGCGCCGCGCCTTCGAGGACAACTACACCGACTACCAGGACACCATCCCGCAGATCTTCCACTACAACGCCTTCGTGATGCTCTCCAATGGCCTGGAGTCAAAGATCGGCACACTGGGCAGCCCCTACGAGTTCTTCGGCGAATGGAAGCGCCTGAGCGAGGGCGACGAGGGCAGCGTGGCGCTGGAGACCATGTTGCGCGGCGTGTGCAACAAGGAGACGCTGCTGGACCTGTTCCAGAATTTCATCCTGTTCGACCACTACGACTCGCCGGCCGCTAAGATTCTGGCGCGAAACCACCAGTACCTGGGCGTGAACGAGGCCGTTCGTGCCTACTCCGAGCGCGAGCTGCGCGACGGCAAGCTCGGTGTCTTCTGGCACACACAGGGCTCGGGCAAGAGCTACTCCATGGTGTTCCTCGCCGAGAAGATACGGCGCACCCAGCCGGGCTCGCCGACTTTCCTGGTGCTCACCGACCGCGACGAGCTCAACAAGCAGATCAGCGAGACCTTCGAGAGCTGCGGATGCCTGGCTGGCGTCCCCGCAGAGCGCTGCCGTGCCACGAGCGGCAAGGACCTGGTGAAGAAGCTCAAGGGCAACCCCAGCTACGTCTTCTCGCTCATACAGAAGTTTAACCAGCCCGACGCCGAGCCCATCGTGCCCGACCACGACATCGTGGTGCTCTCCGACGAGGCGCACCGCTCCAATAACGGAATCTGCGCCGAGAACATGATGAAGCTGCTGCCCACGGCATCGCGCTTGGGCTTTACCGGCACGCCCATCCTGGCGTTCGACAACCTTACCGCCAGAACGTTTGGCGGCTACGTGTCGGTCTACGACTTCAAGCGCGCCGTGGAGGACGGCGCCACCGTGCCGCTGTTCTACGAGAACCGCAGCGACCAGCTGGGCATCGAGAACCCCGAAATCAACGACGAGCTGCTCCAGGCCGTGGAGGACGCCGACCTCGACGCCGACCAGACCGAGAAGGTGCAGGCGCAGCTCAACCACGGCGTGCACATCATCATGGCCGAGCCGCGCCTGAGGGCGGTGGCTCGCGATTTCGTGGCCCACTACACGAACATCTGGGAGTCGGGCAAGGCCATGTTCATCTGCGTGAACAAGGTCACCTGCGTGATGATGTACAACTATGTGCAGGAGTACTGGGCCGAGATGCTCGACGAGGAGCGTTCCAAGCTCGCAGGCATGGACCAGCAGCAGGCCATGGAGCAGCGCCGCAAGATCGCGTGGATGGAGTCCACCGAGATGGCGGTTGTGGTGAGCCAGGAACAGAACGAGATAGACCGCTTCCGCAAATGGGGGCTCGACATTACCCCGCACCGCCAGAAGATGGAGGAGCGCCAGCTCGACGACGAGTTCAAGGACGCCGACAACCCGTTCCGCATCGTGTTCGTGTGCGCCATGTGGCTCACTGGCTTCGACGTGAAGTCGCTTGCTGCCATGTACTTCGACAAGCCGCTCAAGGCCCACGGCCTCATGCAGGCCATTGCGCGCGCCAACCGCGTGAACAAGGGCAAGAGCAACGGCCTCATCATCGACTACATCGGCGTCGTGAAGGCGCTGAGGAAGGCCCTGGCCGACTACACGGAGAACCCCGGTGGCGGCGGTGGCGCCGACCCCGTGGTCGACAAGGACGAGCTGCTGGCGAGGATCTCCGAGCTCACGGACGACACCGTCTCGTTTGTGTCGGCGCTGGGCTACGAGCTGGAGTCCCTGCTTACGGCTGATGGTTTCGACAGGGTGGCCGAGATCAAGAACGCTGCCGACTGCGTGTCGCAGAACGACGAGGCCAAGAAACGCTACGGCATCATGTGCCGCGAGCTGTTCACCCTGTACAAGTACGTGAGCCGCCGCGAGGTGGATGAGGGGCTGTTGGCCAAGCGCGACGCCCTGCGAGCCGTCTTCAACCAGATCAACGCCCGCAGGGACGGAGCCGACACCACTGAGCTCATGGTCAGGGTGCAGGGCATCGTGAGCGAGCACGTAATAGTCAGTGAGGCCTCCGAGGGGCTTAAGACTGCCACGAAGTTCGACATCAGCAGCATCGACTTCAACAGGCTCTCGCAGGAGTTCGCCAAGGCCAAGCACAAGCACCTCATCATCGACGACATGCGCTCCGTTATAGAGGCGCGCCTCCAGTGTGCGCTGAAGGACAACCCAAGGCGCATCGATTACTTCGAGCGATACGAGCGGATCATCGAGAGCTACAACTCCGAGCAGGACAAGGCCATGATCGAGAAGACGTTCAACGACCTCATGAACCTGTCGCGCGACCTCGACGACAAGCAGAAGGAATATGTGCGCGAGGGTTTCCAGAACCAGCAGCAGATGACCGTGTTTGAGATGCTGTTCAAGGAGACGCTGACGCCAGCCGAAATCAAGCAGGTAAAGAGCGTGGCCATCGAGATGGTCTCCATCATCGAGGAGCGCCTGGCCAACATGGTGCGCTGGACCGACAAGGCCGAGACCCGCGACGCCGTGCGTATCATCGTCCGCGACGAGGTGTACAAGCTGCCCGAAGCGAGCTACCCCGACGAGGTCCTGGGCGACTGCATCACCGAGATCTTTGAATACTTCTACGAGCGCGATTTGGCGGCGTAAGGTGAGACCCGCAGAGAGGGCTTTATGACAGATATTGAGAAAGGCGCCTTTTTGTCCCTGTTTAACAGGGGCGGCTACGTGCTTAATTTCAGCACTGATGATTTCAACGTGTTCACTATGGGCAGCGTTGGCGTTGCGCTTTGCGAGAAGTACGGGCTGTCCAAAGGAAAATCGCTGACTAAATTCGTCAACGATGCTCCATGCGAACAAGTGAACAAGCTGCTCTTTGACCTTCTCGAGTACTACGAGCTTCACTATGGGGATGAGATTGACGGCACCGCTGCGAGCCTGTACAACAGGTCTGAGGTAGCTGCTTACCACCGTTATTACCAGAAATGCAAGCTAATCGCTGAGCGTGAACGCGCCACTACTTCTGTGCTTGTTCAGAAGGCCGGGCTTGAGGCGCGCTTTTCAAGCGAGTACATGCATAGCCAAATTTCTGCCCTGTTCGAATCTAGGGAAAGCAATCCAACCGAGGCGATCGGTAAGTCCAAAGAGCTCATTGAGAGCTGCTGCATCTGCATCTTGGACGGCAGCGGGGTTGAGTTCGACAAAAGCTGGAATGTTTCGCAGCTGGCAAAAGCGACGATGAAGACATTGGATATCGCTGCTGACGACATCAACGAAGAACAGCCGGCAGGCAAGACCGTGAGACAGGTCTTAGGCGGGCTGGCCGGTATTGCTGGCGGTATCGCGGAGCTTCGCAACACGTATGGCAGCGGACACGGCAAGGGCGACGACTATCAAGGTCTTTCCGCCCGTCATGCCAAACTTGCAGTGGGTGCTAGCGCTTCCCTTGTTGAGTATCTGTGGGATGCGTATGAGTGGCGCCAGGCACAAGATGCGAAAGGTAATTAGGTGGCGGCTGTGAACTGGCCGCGCTACATAGACGACGAGAGCCTCGGGGATGTCGTCCTCGCTTTGGCGGCCATGCGCATCGAGGGTCCGTATTGGGATTTCAAGCGGGAGTGGCATGACAACAAGGCCGACCTTCTCCATGACATCATCTGTCTTGCCAACAACGTCGGTGGCGAGACGGGCCTGCTGATTATCGGGATCGATGAGGACGACAATTTTGGCGTTTATGACATCGAGTTGCATTACGAGAATCGCAGGAACACCCAGGGACTGAACGACTTTCTGTCCAGTAAGCACTGGGCGGGCGCCTTTCCGTCGGTGAGGGTAGTTCCCGTTCATTTGAATGGCGGCTGCGCCGACGTTGTCGTTATCGACCATGATGACGCGGCCGTTCCCTATTACCTGACGGAGGATTATAGGGACGGCAAGGAAACGGTAAGGGCTGGCGCCGTGTACACGCGGCTTCAAGACGGCAACGTCTCCAAGAACGCAACGGCAACGCCCCTCGACACTGAAAAGCTCTGGCGACGCCGCTTTGGCCTAGATAAGACGCCAATGGAACGGCTCCCGCAGCTGCTTTCCGAGCCGGCCAAATGGCATCACACTAAGTCGCTGCTGCCTTTCGGTGAGTACGGCGGCGGTTATTGCTATTTCCACGAAGACTTCCCTGAGTTTGTCCTCGTGAGGACCGATGACCCAGAAAAGGACGCCTGGGAGTACTTCATGCTTGCGAGCCCGTTCTGCCAAGGGCCCAATTGGTGGACCGCCCGGCTCTATTACCACCAGACGCTGCTCTGTGAAATACCGGGCTCCTATTCGGACCACCTCTGGATTCCTGCGCCCAAGTGGGCGTTTCTGCGGGACCCCAATGGACCGTCATGGCAGGAAGCTGCCTGTATGTACGCCTACTTCATCGAAGGCTCAATCGAGCGCGCTCTCATGTCTTTCGAGCTTGATGAAAGCAAGGAGGGGCCTCATCAATGCGAGGAAGAGGCTCGACTCCTGGATGGTCTCGTGCCGGTGTTTTCGAGCGAGTTTGAACGCGCAGAGTTCGAACAATGGGTCACTGGTGATTGGGAAAAGCTTTTGACTCGCTTGGGTTCTGCCGAGCGGATTCGACGCGTCCCCACTGCTTCATGTGAAGACAAGAGTCGTCGCGAGAAGTTGGAAATGATGGCCGCCGAGTCTGCTGCGATTGTGGCGATGCTGGAAGAGTATCGCCGGGAGGCATAGCCGGGCGGCCATCGGAGTAGCAGTTTCGAAGCGGTAGGAAGTTAGCCCAGGGGCCTACTCCTTAACGTCACCCTCTCCCTCGCTCAAGATCACGCCATGCTTGGCCATCTCCTTGCGAAG
>CAZCCJ010000040.1:0-5688 GCA_964497235.1 uncultured Staphylococcaceae bacterium | reverse complement strand
CGAAGCCTGCGGCACACCAGTAATAACTTATAATACCGGCGGCTGTAGGGAAACTTTGCAAAGCGAGAAATCTGTTACCATAGATAATCTTGCAGCCTGTAAAAGTATTATTCAACATAGGGTCTTAGAAAGATATTAGTATGGTTGTTTTATCTGGTCTTCAATCGTATAGTTCAAAGATAAAAACGACCGTTTTCAGCTACAGCAGCATTTATCTTACCCTTCTACTTCTTGCCATTATTGTAGCCCTTGCGGCTTCTTTTTTTGTAAATGACTCTGTTGCTAGAATAGCGACACCTGCTGTTTTAGCAACTTTCTTTATTAACGGTTTAATTTCTTCAATCTTTCTTGTAAAAAGCATCATGGATGCCCCTTTTTCTTTGGTGCAAATACATTGGATTTTTTATTTAACCATGTTTGTTTTAGCGCCGCTTTCACAGTGCTTATGTGGTTATTCTGTTTGGGGTTATGCGTTATCGGCAAATAGTTACCTGGTAACAAATGTTTTATTGCTTGTTTGGGCATTTTTATTTGCAATTATTAGTTCTACAAAATCAAATAAGAAAAACAGTATAAAGCGCACTGCTTCAAAAGATTTTTTTGATTCGTTGCCAAATATAAGCAGCAATGCTGCTTATATTGCTATTTTTCTTGCGGTATTCGCTACTGTAGTGGTTGTGCTGTTGGTAGGTGTTGATAATCTTTTTTCACGAGGAGATTATTCAACAGGGTTAATTAAAACAGCAAATCTCTTATTTGAAAAAGTGGTAAGACCTTTGCCGGTTTTCTCTTTTGCTCTTATATTTGTTCGTTCTAAACAGCAACACCGTTTTTCTTTGTTGCTTCCTATAGCTTTTTTGCTTGTTCTTATTTCAAATTTTCCAACTTCTATGGCTCGTTATATTTTTGCTTGTTTGTATGGCGGGTTAGCACTTCTTGTAATTACACCTCTCTTTAATAAAAAAGGGTTATTTCCTGTTTTATTCTTACTGGCGTTTTTGATCATTTTGCCAGCTGGTAATGCTTATCGCTATCATTCAATTGATATTGGGACCTTTTTTATATCAATTTTAGATGCAATTATTAATATTCCTCAGGGTTTTTGCGCAGTCGATTACGATGCTTATAGCATGGTTGCTCGAACTATTGATTACATAGAGCTATATGGCATAACGTATGGCTATCAATTATTAGGCGCCCTGTTTTTCTTTGTACCGCGTGTTATGTGGACAACAAAACCTGAAGGTTCGGGAAATATGGTCTGTGAAGCACAGGGGCAACAACAACTGAACATTTCATCGCCTTTGCCAGCAGAGGGACTTATTAATTTTGATATCTTCGGTTTGCTGCTGTTCGCAGTTGTTTTGGCTGTTGTTTGTAAAAAATTAGATATATGGTTTATTCAATCAAAGAGCGTTTTTCGTCTTTTTTATCCGTTTTTATGTTTTCTTTTGTTTTTTATGATGCGAGGAGATTTGCTTTCTAGCTTAGCTTTTACCGTTGGCTATGCTGCAGCATTTTTTATGTTTTGCATTATATGTCTTGGTATAAAGCCTGTGCTTGGCCGTAGTTTTGTTAATCGCCGGGGGGGGGTATAGCTCTTGGCTAGCTCTGCCTGCTCTTTGCAAAAGAATTTCATGCAACAATCTTTTGTTCTTTCACAAGTTACGGTATTCCCTGTTTTTTGGGAAGTGCGTGCAATGTTAGTAAAGGACAAAAAGACCCTTGCTCATTATTTATTGTTTGCGGGAGCACTTGCTCTTACATTGAATTACGTTTTTTATTGGGTACTCAATTTGGGCTTCATGCGCCTTCCTATACGAATTGCAGCTGTTGTTTTCTTTTCTCTGTCTTCGTTAATGAATTTTAAATCCCTTCGGTTTGATGTTCTTTTTGTTCCTATGGTGGCAATTTCGTGCATATGTGTTTTGCTTCATGGAAGTGATGCCCTTAACATGCTTGCTGTGTTATTGTTTGTACTTGCTGTATCTCCATATTCGTTCAATGAAGCGCTTGATATTTTATTTAAATGCTTCCTTATCAGTGCAGTTGTTTATCTTTTAGCCCTAGCTACTGGTAGTGCGATTATCACTACTACATCGCATGAGGGTAGAATTCGTAATAACTTGGGGTTTTCGCAGGTAAACGCTGCATCATTATTCTTCCTACCTTTATTACTTTTGCTTTACAAAAAAGATAAGCATTTTAATATAAAGCTCTTAAGCGTAGCCGTTTTCTTTATTTCTTTATACGCTCTTACAAATACCAGGAGCGTTTTGCTTTCCGTATTTATTTTCATTTTTTTCTATATAATTTTTCTTTTAATGAGAAAAATAAAGAATCTGGTGCCATTACAGAGAATTGTTGGAATCGTTTTACTCTATTTAGTAGTTGTTGCTGCATTTGTTCTCTCATTGTTTGCTAATAGCGAAATTGATTCTATTTTAAGTTATAGACCCACCTATTTCTTTAATGCACTTAGCAATTTATCACCAATAGAGTGGATTTTTGGTTCCGATGCGTTTATAGAAGTAGATAACTCCTACTTGGTTATGGTCGGCCATTATGGACTTCCGTTTCTTATATGCGCAGTTGCAGTTTTACATAAGGCTATATTGCGCTCTGCTGAGATGGGCGACCTTTGGACGCTCTCTTTTATAATTGCTATTGTTGTTATTGGTTCTATTGAAAGCTTTCTTTATCGTCCTGAATTGATTGTTACCCTGGTTTTCTGGGCAATAGCTTTTAAACGTGCTGACTATAATTTCAATGATGATTCTGGGAGCAAACCAAATCAGATTTAATGTTTCATGCGACTTATGGTTATATTCGTAAAAAGGGAATAAATTACCTATGAGTGAAGATGCTTTAAATACAGACATTGCGGTAACAGTTGTATGCACTTGTTACAATCAAGCAAGTTATATTCGAGATGCGCTTGAGGGTTTTATTGCGCAAAAAACATCGTTTCCTTACGAGGTGATTGTTCATGATGATGCATCAACAGATGGAACTTCGGAAATAATACTCGAGTATGCTAAACGCTTTCCAAAACTTATCATTCCTGTTATTCAGACTGAAAACAAAGTTTCACAGGGAATAGGCATTTATAAGGATTACATTTCTCCTTTGGTTCATGGTCGCTATATTGCAAAATGTGAGGGCGATGATTATTGGATTGATGAGAATAAACTCCAAAAACAGTTTGATTTTTTAGAAAATAATAAAGACTATACAATGGTTGTTCATAATGCCTACGTCATTGATTACGCCGCAAACATTGTGTATTTATCTGAAAAATCAGACTACGATAAAGATAAAACAATGGAGGATATCATACATGAAGGAGGCGGGCTTCTTAATCCAACCGCTTCGTTTTTTTATCGAGTTAATGCTAAAAAAATAGATTGTTCCAATTTTAATGCGCCTGTTGGCGATCATTTCATGATGATGTCACTAGTAGCGGGTAGTAAGCTTAGGTGGATGAGTGAGCCGATGTCGGTTTATCGCTATGGTGCAGTTAATTCATTTACTGGTAGAGTTAGGGCTGGAAATAAAGAAAGTATTGAAAGGTATAAGCAAAGATATATATCCGCGCTCAAATCTATGGATGAAGCTACTTCGTATTTATATCATGATAGCTTTGTTGCGCGTGAAAAGTACCAAGAAACCGAGGCGGATGAACGAATCCTTATATTGGAATTTGCTGGTAATGGCAAGCTAAGCCTGATTAAGGGCCTTAGTTTGAAGCTAAAAATAAAGGCTTTAGCTGCTCGGCTGCTCCCAAGTAAAGGCTACGATTGGGTACGTAGGATATTTTTTGTTGCAAAAAAAAGAAAAGCTCAGACGCTTGTATATGCCAAAGCTACCAAAATAAATGCTTTGCAGGTAAATGGTGAGACTACGAATGTCTGATTCAGTTAAAAGCGAACAACTTAAATCTAAAACCATATCCTCTCTTTTCTGGAAGCTATTTGAAAAGGGTGGAAGGGCTGTTGTAGAGCTTGTTGTTCAGATTGTTATGGCGCGGTTGTTGGCGCCGGAGCAATTTGGGGCACTGGCTATTATGCTGGTGCTGGTAAACGTTGGCAACGTTATTGTGACATCTGGCTTTAATACCGCACTTGTACAGGCAAAAGAGGTAGACGATGCAAGCTTCTCTACCGTTTTTTGGATAAGCTTTGGTGTTTCGGTTCTTTTGTTTTTGTGCGTGTTTTTTGCCGCCCCGTTTGTGGCGGAGTTTTATGCACTACCTGAAATTACCTGGCCTTTCCGTGCTTTGGGCTTTCTGCTAGTAATTACTTCGTATAACTCCATTCAAGTTGCTATTGTTCAGCGTGAACTGCAGTTGCGCAAAGTGTTCAATGCCACAATTGTGGCGGTTGTTTTTTCTGGCATTTTTGGTATTGCTTCCGCTTTTGCGGGTGCGGGGCTTTGGGCTTTGGTTATTCAACAACTACTGTATCAGCTTGCTAATTGTGTGGTGTTGGGTATACAAGTTCGCTGGCGCCCTCGTTTTATGTTCAGCTTACAGCGTGCTAAAGAGCTGTTCAGCTTTGGTTGGAAGTTGCTTGTATCTGGTTTGCTTGACCAGGGGTATCAATCTCTTTCTGATCTTATTATTGGTAAACAATTTAGTGCTACCAGCTTAGGGTATGTTTCCCAAGGTAAAAAATACCCTGCAGCTTTGGGTTCAATGCTCGATGGTGCTATTCAGCCGGTAATGCTTTCTGCTGTAGCACGCGTACAAGATGATGTTGCGTACGTTAAGCGCTTGGTGCGCCGTGCGCTTAAGACTTCCACCTTTTTAATTGTTCCGTCTATGGCGTTATTTGCTGTTGCCGCAGAGCCTATCGTGCGTTTGCTGCTTGGTGAAAAGTGGCTGGTAAGCGTTCCCTTCTTGCAAATGTATTGCTTTATGTATGCGTTGCTGCCTATTCATACCACTAACTTGCAAGCGCTTAATGGCATGGGGCGCAGCGATTTGTTCCTTAAGCTTGAGTTTATTAAAAAAGGGTATGGTATTTTCTTTATTTTATTTGGTGCGTTTGTACTGCAAGATGTGTATCTTATGGTGGCGTCTTACATGATTTCTGGGGTTATTTCTACTTTTGTTAATGCGTATCCCAATAAGAAAGTTATTGGGTATTCTTACTTGGAGCAGATTCGTGATATTTGCCCGGCGTTTGGGTTGGCGCTGGTTGCGGGCGCGGTTGCGTATCCTATTTGCTTTGCTGCGCTGCCAGATATTGTGACCATTTTGCTGCAAGCCGTGGTATTTATGGCGGTGTATTTGCTGCTTGCCAAGTTGTTTAAGGTGGAGGAGTTCACCTACTTGCTTGACACCGCCAAGGAGATTCTCGCTAGCTATAAAGGGCGTGGTGAGAGTGGTAGTGCTTCAGCCAGTGATGCTGCCGCTGGTAAAAGTTCGGTTGATTCAAGCAATGTAGCTTCAGCTGATCCTAAGCATTTGAAGAAGAGCTAAACCTATGTCTGCTTCGCCGCAAAATATTGGTGCCACTATTGCTTTCTTGCGCAAGCGTAAGGGCATTACGCAGCGCGTGCTTGCAGACTCGTTGAATGTTACCGACAAGGCGGTATCGCGCTGGGAGCGCGGCATTGGTATTCCTGATCAGTCGCTTCTTGTTAAGCTGGCAGATGTTTTGGGGGTAGATGTAGAGTCTATTC
>CAZCCJ010000039.1:0-5777 GCA_964497235.1 uncultured Staphylococcaceae bacterium | reverse complement strand
TTTTCGATGGTTTAAAGTCGGATCAAAACGTTTCGAAACGGAGAGAAGGAAAACACGAAGCGTATCTCATAACCACCTAAAAAACAGCGTCATTCAAATGTTAACACGTCTTTATGCGTTTTTGTCGTTTCCTTGTATTTCGACTATTTTTGTACCGCAGTTGTACCACGGACACTCGGTCACACGGTTCGAGGGGAGGGATCTTAAGTACCCTTATTTCCCCTTATTTCCTCTAAAAAGTTTCCGCCTTGGACCGTCCCACGCAGGTGACTGCAAAATTCAAAAAACAGTCGAATATGCATACATCAACACACATTCCGGTAGTACTTCTATCGGTACACGAGACCGCCCTGGCGGTGAGCACCAGCGTCAAAACCGTGCGTTGCTTCATTCGCTCCGGCAAGCTACGAGCAGTTAATTTAGGTATCCGTATGACAAGAATCAGATTGCAAGATCTTATCCTCCTTGCCGAGGAACAGGGCTTTCAGGTTGAAGTCCCTTCTTCCCTCCCTTTATCTAATAGTAGGAACATGAGGGAAAGAGTGTCTTCATCCAAGCCTGAGACTGGTGCTGCCAACAAGAATGCCAAGTGCCGCAAGACACCCAAGGCCGGAGAGATGGCTCCAGAGGGCATTACCCACGACTCCCATTACACCATGGCCGAGGTGCTACGCATCTTCAACATTAAGTATGGACGCTTCTATGAGGTACGCAACCGATATAATCTGTCGTCTGTTCATGCCTGGGGCACAACCTGCTTTAAGAAAGACGAGGTGAAGAGGGCCATTGGGCTCTACAATGAGGAACAGGGAAAGTCTCTCTCTGATGACTGGTATTCCTGCTTCGACATCATGAAGTTCTATGGTTTGGGCAAGACGCAGGTGCGCAGATTTGCCGAGACACATGGAGTCCGCATCAAACAGGTGAAGGGCGGCAGAGCCAATTACTATCTCAAGGCTGACTGGGAGGCTGCTCGCAAGAGAGCGGAGATGAACAGTGCTTCTACCAAGGGCAAACGAGAGTGATATGTCGGTTCTAATCGTGTCTTCAATTAGAACCCATCCGGCGAAATCACCTTCAATATGGGGGGTTAATGAAGGGGTATCGAAAAAAACTGCAAACGACCGATACCTTTGCAAACGGATAGCGGAAGCACCGCATCCTATGTCGAACCAAATGTATGTCAGATATGAAGAGAACGAAGAAAACGACGAACTAAAAGTCTAATTATAAGTACAATTTCATACTTAACCGTTATATCTCCTTAATATTGAGGGCGCAACTCTTCGTCTATGAGTGGTTTACTACAAAGGCAATCTAACTTTGCAGCGACTAAAAGAGCCATAATGTGCAATCGAATTGCCCAATCATTATATTCAACGAACATAACAAAAACAAGATAAGATGACAAACATTTGTACAAAGGTCACTGTGCGGAAACGACCGATAAGCAATGGACAGACTTCCCTCTACCTGGACTTCTATCCACCCATCCGCAATCCAAGGACAGGCAAGTTCTCTCGCAGGGAGTATCTTGGCTTTTATATCTACACCAATCCCACTGAGAACTTTCAGGTGGAGTACAACAAGAGCATTATACAGAAGGCGGAACTCATCAAGTGCCGCCGGACGGAATCTATCATCAATGAGGAGTTCGGCTTTCTCGACCGTAGCAAGGGCAAGGAGAGTTTCTTGGACTACTTCAAAAAATGTATGGAGGAGCGTGGCAACACCCATAACTGGGGTACAGCCTATATGCACTTCTCCAACTACACCAAGGGTAACTGCCGCTTCTGCGACCTCTCAGTACCTTACTGCCAAGGCTTCCTCGACTACCTGCAATCGGACAAGTGCATGCACAACGGCAAGCGCATGATGGTTACTACCGCCAACAATAACCTTGTCAAGTTGAAGTGCGTACTGGCCATTGCCTATGAGGACGGACTGCTTCGTGAGAACATCGCCAAGAAACTTGTCCGTGCAAAGGGACATGGCAACAAACGCCAGTATCTCACCAGGGAAGAACTGCTCAAACTATCGCAGACACCCTGCAAGAGTGACGTGCTTCGTCGTGCCGGACTCTTCTCCTGTCTTACCGGACTCCGTCTCTCTGACTGTATCCGTCTCAGTTGGGATAACATCGTCAAACTGGCTGATGGCGGGTGGGCGATGGACATCATCACCAAGAAGACATCCACGGCAGCCATCCTGCCCATCAGCGAAGAGGCATTGCAACTCTGTGGTGAGCGTGACGTAGGGCAGGTGTTCAAGGGTCTGACCGTAAACACTGTCGCCGCCTATCTCAAAGACTGGATAGCAGCATCTGGCATCAAGAAGCACATTACCTTCCACTGCTTTCGTCATACTTTTGCCACCTTGCAACTGGCAGGGGGTACCGATATCTATACCGTGAGCAAACTGCTTACCCATAGCAACATTGCCACTACCCAGGTATATGCCGAGGTGATTGACGAACTGAAACGTGATGCTGCAAGTCGCATCAGTTTGAAGGACGAGTCATCATCCACCGACTCTAATGTTTAACCTTTAACCCCAAGTTAATATATGAACGAGAAACCTACATTATCTTTCGAGCAGCTTCCCTGTGCAGTGGGTGAATTGCTCACAAAAGTCAACACTGTCCTAGACCGCCTTGACAAAATTGACGGTAGGTTGGACTGCGCGCCACATGATGACCAACATGTTCTTATGGACATCAAGGAGGCCAGTGCCTTCGTGCGTAAGAAAGTGTCTTCTCTCTATGCTTACACGTCGGAGAAGCGCATCCCATTCTACAAGCGAGGCAACACGCTCTACTTCTTCAAAGACCAGTTGTTGAAGTGGATTGAGTCAGGCGGATCCTGCGACAAGTCGTGGGAACCTAGCCCCGAACAGGAGGCAGACTTCGAAGCTCATCTGGCTATGATGCAGAAGGGCAAAAAGCATAAGTCTGCATCATGGAGGGAGTGTTAGAACGCCTCTGCCGAGGGCACTCTTATGACAGAAATCTGTGCGAAGCAAACTGTAATGTCTTTAGGGGAGCAAGTTTGTGTTTTCGGAGTACGGAAACATTGAGTTGCCGAACCCCGAAAACGCTGAACCCCTGAGACCGAGCGGAGCATCAGCCACAGGGTTTCACCTATTGAGACTTGCTCCTGCCATTACCCCTAAAGAGGGCATTCAAGGAATGCAACGCCAAGGGCAGCACCACATCATTATAGACTATTATTCATCAGATTCATAATAACAATGACAAAGCATGTAATCAACAATCCGGGTGGGCGCAAGCCTCTTCCCGAAGATGAAGTTCGCAGTGTTTCCATTACTGTCCGTTATACACCCAAAGAGATGAAACGTCTCAACCGCAAGAGGCAGAATATGGCAATCCGTGTGTACATCCGCGAAGGTTCTCTCAACGCCGTAGTCCGTCTGCCTGTATCTAAGGAATTGGCTAAGGAGGTTCGTGACCTGAACAACTTAGGCACAAACATCAACTTCCTTGCGCTGTCCGCACGAAGGGCCGGCTTCGATTCCATAGCCGACAAGTGTGAGAAAGCTGCAGACGGCATCTGCAAGATACTGCACGAGGCTCGCCTCAAAATCAAACCGAAAGAGGAAGAAAATGACTCTCTTCTTAACGGATAACCTAATCATGTTCGCTTATGATAGGAAAATTACTTCGTGGCTCTGGTTTCGGGGGTGTGGTGGACTACGTCAATGACTATCGCAAAGGGGCAAATTTGGTGGCAGCAAGTGAGGGCATTAACCTGACCAACAACCAGTCAATCATTGACAGTTTTATCATGCATGCCCGACTCAGTCAGCGTGTCAAGAGTCCTGTGGCTCACATCATCCTTTCTTTCTCACCGAATGACTCTTTTTGTCTGGACGATGCCAAGATTGGGAAGATAGTCAGGAATTACCTCAAGCGAATGGGCTACGATGATAACCAGTTCGTGGCTTTTCGCCACCATGACAAGGCGCATCCACATGTCCACATCATCGTC
This sequence comes from uncultured Staphylococcaceae bacterium, assembly GCA_964497235.1. Lineage (GTDB taxonomy): Bacteria > Bacillota_I > Bacilli_A > RFN20 > CAG-826 > UBA4951. The sequence continues at coordinate 1,770 of CAZCCJ010000039.1, read as the reverse complement.
AATCGGGTGAATAACCAGGGACGATGCACAAGCGACTCACATGAGAAGGACCGGAATGTCAAGGTCTGTCGTGACATCACTCAGGAATATGGGCTATATATGGCAAGAGGCAAGGAGGCGGTTAAGGAGCGTAGGCTGCACACCATGGATGCCATCCGCTACCAGATGATGCACGCTGTCCGCGAGTCGCTGGAAGTCGCAGACAACTGGAGGAATTTTCAGGAGGACCTTGCGAAAGTCGGCATTCGTTGTCAGTTCCGCTTCAACTTCAAGACATCGGCCATCGAGGGTATTTCGTTCACCATTGCCAAAGACAAGGTGAAGGGCAAACGTGGCGGCTTCAATACGAAGATGCGCCATGATGTTTCTTTCAGCGGCAAGCAACTTGACGAGTCGCTTACTCTGGCCAACCTCTGTGTCAAGTTGGGCAACCCCATAGCCATAGCCCATGAACAGGCCAAGGCCATGTATGATGACTGCCGTGAAGACTGGTATGACTCGCACACGCTACGAGAGTGCGAGAGGATAGACGATTTCTTTCCTGACTTCGACTCGCTCTTCCCATCGCAGGCCAAAGCGAAGATGTACGAGGCTCCTGATATCACTGGCACTGGTGAACCCATTGCGTCCGAAGCTTTCGCCAAAATTCTAAAAGAAGCGAATGATATTGCCGAAGTGGTTAACGACTGTGTCTATGTGGGCATCCATGCGTTGCTTGAACTGGCTTTCGAGCCTTATCAGCACACGGTCTCTATGGGAGGTGGCGGTGGTGGCAACTCCCAGAGTAAAGGGTGGAGTGATGACGATAAGTATAAAAGACGCCACACTGTCTATCGTAGCAAGCGCAAGTCAGGTGGCCTTCGTATGTAACATTTAAAAGCATTTGATTATGGCAAATAAAAATGATGTATTGGAAGAACTCGCAGATGAGATTAACGACTTGAAGAGTACTTTGAATGGTACCAAGAATGAAGTCGCTGGACTGAAGACTTCCTTTGATAAGCTAATAGATGCATTGCCTGCCAAGGCGGACAAGCATGAGCAGTCGGAGGGGCCGAAGAAGGAGGCACTGCGTAGTGCATTAGTTGCTGCTCTCTGTTATGTCAGGCACCAGAACGACTTAACAAAAGAATTGTCACTTTCTAATGCTGATTACGAGAAGCTGGTTCAGACTACGCTGAAAATCTATGCTGAAGAATTGAGGAAAGCGAGAGTGCGATGCGACAAGGAGTATGAGGACGACAGGAAGCGCAGACAAGAGGAATATGACAAGAAACGGGAGGCGCAGGGCTTCAATACAATAGAACAGGTAGCTGAATGGGCTCCAGACTACCCATACCCTATACAACGCTTTATGCGCTATCTTGGTGTGTTGCTATTTGATACTGACGAAGAACCGGAGAAAATGAAGTCTTGTGTCAAGGTTTTGGGCAATGTGATGTTGGCTGCGGACAGAGGAGCAGTTCCCACATTAAAAACTTGGGCTTTATATCGGTGGGGCAAGTTCAAGAAGTCTGCTGGCAAGTGGAGAGGTTGGTGCTGGGGCGTGACAATCTATAGTGTCTTATCCATAGTGTTTTGCTTATCTTGGTACCAGTCAATCGTTATGGATCTTGACAGAACCAACCGATTGTTCTACCGTCAGGTCATGCAGACGGAACAGGGCCGGAAGGAGTACCACAAACTGGACTCGCTCATCCATAACGACAATGCCTTCAAGACCTATCGCACTCTTGACAAATGATATTACATCCTTTTGATGATTTGACC
>CAZCCJ010000038.1:0-5842 GCA_964497235.1 uncultured Staphylococcaceae bacterium | reverse complement strand
TATCATTCTACGCATGTCACATCCCTTTGGCCATTTGGCAACCGTCTTCAAACATCGACACCTTGTGATAAGGAATGCGTTTCATATGGGGATTTTCTTCCACGCTCTTAAACATGATCTTACCAAATATTCGTGGATCGAATTTTCTAACAGTGCCAAATACTATTCCGGCGATCATTCCCCGGTGTACGAGCAACGTCTATACGAAGGGTATTATTCATCGATTTGCCAACATCACACGAGAAGAAACGCCCACCATTGGGAATATTGGACGGATTTCTTTATGGGGCGAGTCATGGCAAAGACGATGCCATACAAATACGCGACCGAATACGTTTGCGATATGCTAAGCGCCTCCTATACGTACAATCCAAAAGGATTTAAGCCCGATACCACCCTTAAATATTTCCTAAGCCATTGCCCATACTATTTCATGACCCAAGGAACGAGGGAATACGTGATTTGGTGCCTCTCGACTTATGCCGAAAGCGGATTCTCAAACCTTCATAAGAAACAAACGAAAGCGAAATATCAGGAAATCGTCTCGAAATATCCAGACGTTGAGTTCTTCGATGCGATGAAGCTTGGGCTAAAGCTTCCTGAGTTAAAGAAGAAATAATGAAGTGGAACCGCTTTCAAGGGCGAGCGGTCCTTCTTTGCTATGTTTCCTTGTCAAAAGGGCTATCATAGCAAGGCTTTCTAAAAGAAAGAATCATGAACACACCGGTCACTCATCGATACAAAAGCAAATGGCATCTTAAGGATCTTTTCTCCCAGGATTTGGATCTCACTAGCGGCAATCTTTTCAAGAAGATGGCGATTTATACTTTCCCAATCGTCCTCCTCTCTTTGCTTCAGCTTCTATATAGCAGCGCCGATGAGATAGTCGTCTCCTATTTCGGCGGCGGCTATAGCAGCATGAATGCGATCGGAAGCAATAGCGCGCTCATAAATCTCGTCATTGGATTATTCGTCGGAGTTTCCGTCGGAGCTAATGTCGTGGTCGCTAAAGCAGTAGGGGAAAAAGATCAAAAAACCGCGCAAAACGCCCTTGAATCATCGATTTTGCTTAGCCTCATATTCGGAATTGCGATCGGACTCGCCGGATATTTCTCCGCCCGTTATCTCCTTATCGCCATGCAAACACCGGATATCGTCCTAGATAAGGCGACTACATACCTTGAAATCTATTTTTTGGGCTTGCCATTCTTGCTCATATTCAATTTCGGCTCGGCTATTTTGCGCGCTTTAGGAGATAGCAAACGCCCTTTATACGCCCTCATCATATGCGGGGCCATAAACGTCGGCCTCAATTTCCTTTTCGTCATCACTTTCAAGCTCGACGTGCTCGGTGTCGCCCTTACGACTTTGATATCGGAAGCCTTGGAAGCCATCTTGGTTCTTATCTTCTTGGCTGGCAAACGCCAGAAGTTCATCCGTTTCACGATTAAGGGGTTACGATTATACAAAAATGAAACGATCGCGGTTTTGCGTAATGGCATCCCAGCCGGACTTCAATCTTTCGTTTTCTCGGTGGCCAATGTTTTCATCCAAGCGTCCGTCAATTCCTATGCCGATGCGACGATAACCTCGGAAATTGCGATGACTGGCAATACCGCCTCGCAACAAGTGGAGGGGTACATCTACATTTTCTTGAATGCTTTCAGCGTCGCGACGACGGCCATCGTCGCTCAAAATTATGGCGCCAAAAAGAAAGAGAACATCAAGAAAGCGTTCATCTATGGGATGCTATATACCGCCGTCATCGGCTTTATCGTCGGGCTTTTGTGCGTCATCTTCAGAAACGCATTGAATGGCATATTCATCTCCAAGGAATCCTTCACCGTCAACGGCGTTTTCGATCAAGATGGATACGAAAAGTCGCTTGAACTCGCCGGTTGGCGTTTGATGCTCATGGGCCTTACGTATTTCCTTGATGGCATTATGGAGATATTCTCTTCCTATTGCCGCGGATTGGGGCATGCGAAAACGCCGACGATCGTTATCTTCGTTTTTGTTACGTGCCTCAGGCTATTGTTCATTTTCGCCCTTTGGAATCAGATCCCTTCTCTCCATACCCTTCCATGGCTATGGAGCACTTGGCCGATAAGCTGGGTTATGGCCATCATCGTTTTCTCTTTCATCGTCCCGCGGTTTACTAAGGAAGCGAATCGCAAGATAGATGAGGCACTCGAAAAAGAAAGCGTTCTGACGCAAGAAACGAAAACGAACGAGTGAAATTTATTCCGGGAAAGGCCTGTAAAAAGGCGGTGTAATGCGAATCGATAGGGGTTTTGCGGGGATTTTCGTCGAATAAGACTTGTGATATGATTCTTGAGCCTCGTAGAGGCTAGGGGTATAATCCGCTTATGGCAAGAAACAAAATCGTCATTATTGGCTTAGGAAGACTTGGGGCAGGCGTCGCCGAAAGAGCGGCCGCCAAAGGGGAAGACGTCATCGTCATTGACAAAGACTCCGCTTCCTTTTCGCGTTTAGATGATACCTTCTCCGGATTCACCTTGACGGGCGATGCCACGGATATCCCGTTCTTGGAAAACGACGGGATGGTGATGACGGCGAAAGAAGTGGTCATCACAACCGGGGACGACAACGTGAATCTTTTGTTGGCTCACGTTTGCTCGCGCATTTTCGAGGTCCCTAGGATTTTCGTTCGTTTTGGCGATCCGGATAAGAGCTCTTGTATCGCCGGATTCCCCAATATCAAAGCCATTTATCCATTCGAACTCTCCTTGGCTAAGTTCGATGCAATAGAAGACGAGGAGGAAGAGGAATGAAAATCGTTTTGGCCGGCGGCACATTCGAAGCTTCCTATGGCATCGATGTTTTCAATACCAGCGAGAACCGCCTCATCGTCATAAATCCGAATGAGCAATACGCTAGGCACATAATGGAGAAGAAGCATGTTCCGGTGACGATAGGCGACCCATGGAGATATCACATCCTCGATGCGGCGAACGCTTACGACGCCGACATCTTCGTCGCTTTGATGGAATCGGATACCGATAATTACGCTTCATGCGTCATCGCCAAGAAGATATTCAATGCCAAAAAGTGCATTTGCACCGTCAAAAATCCGCGCAACGTCGAACTATATAGGAAACTCGGCATCGACAGTGTCATTTCTAGCACGTATTTATTGGCGCAAAACATCAAGAATGAATCCGACAGCGAATCCTTGATCCGTTCTTTGTCGCTAGACAACGAGAACATCAGGATGATAGAAGCCACTTTGCTAAGCAAATACCGTATCTGCGATAAGGCCATCGCCGAGATCGGCTTCCCCAAATGCGCATCAATCGCTTATATCGTCCGCAATTACAGCTTCGTCATCCCGAATGGCCAAGTCGTTCTTAAACCGAAGGACGTCCTCGTCATCGCTTGTGCAAAGGAAAATGAGGCGGAAGTCCTTTCCTATATCAAAGAAGAGAAAGAGAAAACGCCGAATAAACCAGCCAAGAAAGAAAAAGAGCCTTCTAAGAAAAGAAGCAAGAAAAAGGAATGATGAAAGAAAGAAAAAGCGGTGGTTTCCCATTGATTTTAGGGTATCTCGGCCTTTTTCTCATATTCGAAGGAATCGTCATACTCGTTCCGCTGCTTACATTATTGTTTTATAAAGACGAATGGCAGGGATGCCTCAATTTCGTCCTTCCTTCCGTCAGCGCCATAACGTTAGGGCTTTTGTTGTATTTCATCTTCGGCTTCGGGAAAGAGAAAGCCAAATTCAAGAAGAACGAAGACGCGTTGCTTCTCGTCTTGATATGGGTCTTTGCCGTCTTGCTTGGCGCCTTCCCGTTCTTTTTGACGAAATTCCCGCTCATCAACTTTGGCAATTCGGATATGGATTTGGGAATGAGCTTCAGCGAAAGCTGCTTCGAATCGATATCGGGCTATGCGACTGTCGGCTTGACCGTTTTCCCTTCGAAAGCGTACCTCGTATCCGACGAGATCACCAACGTCGCTTTGGATTACTGTCCGACTTATCCGGCTTCGCACCTTTTCCTCTTCCATCGCGCTTGGCTCCAATTCGTCGGCGGGATCGGCCTTATCCTCATCGTCACATCTGTCATATCGAGCCGAAACAATTTCCGTCTTTATTTCGCCGAGGGGCATAGCGACAAAGTGGTCCCCAATCTCGCCAAAAGCGCGAAGATCATCCTTTTGGTCTATACCGGTTGGGTGCTAGTCGGCGCATTGGCTTTGTGGCTATGTGGCATGTCGCCGTTCGACGCCATTTGCCATGCCATTAGCGCTTTGGCGACGGGCGGTTTTGGCACAAGGGCGCTAAACGTCTACGCTTATAGCGAGATGGGCATTTGGAACGGACTTTACAGCGTTTCCTCCCCGATTCCGATGGAAGCCGTGCTATGCGTTTTGATGCTTGCCGGCGCCACCAATTTCTTGCTCCACACTTTCTTGCTTCGCGGCCGCCTTAAGGATTTCGCCAAAGACATCGAGATTCAGTTTTCCTTTGTTTTCTTCGTTCTTTTGACTTTGATTTGCTCTTTGTCGATCGCCTTCTTATATCGTTCGAATCCTTATGCGGTCGAATCGGAAGGAATCGATATGCTGACGGCGTTTAGATATGGCATCTTCCATTCCGTCACTTCGATGTCGACGACGGGCTTTTGCAACTATCCTGACGTTCGTTGCTTAGGAGAAGTCGGGGTGTTCGTCGGCTGGATCCTAATGGCCGTCGGCGGTGGCGTTGGCTCCACAAGCGGCGGCATAAAACAATACAGAGTGGCCTTATTGGCTAAGGAATTCTATTGGTCGATCAAATACAAGAACAGCAGCAAAAAAACCATCAATCCGCATGTGGTATATCGCTTAGGAGAGGAAAAAGAAGTCGATCCTTCTAGCGTCGGCGAGGCGAGGAATTACGCGTTATTGAACCTGACTTTCTTCGTGTGCGGAGCGTTGGCTTTGATGTTTTTCCCTGGCGTCAGCTTCAGCGAAGCCTTCAACGAATTCATGATGGGCTTCTCAAGCACCGGTTTGACGTATTTGGATTTGGTGGCCTATAAAGCCAATTACAGCGTCGGCTGCTATCACGGCGTCTTATGGGTGATCAATATCGGCATGTTCTTAGGACGTTTAGAGATACTCCCGTTATATTTCGCTTTCCGACGCATCGCCATCGACCCGATCGAAGGAATAATAGAGAAGAAGAAACGTGCTAAAATAAATTCGGAGGTGAATTGATATGTTGATCGATGAAATAAAGAAAGCGAATATCGAGGCCATGAAGGCCCATGACCAAAATGCCAGAAGCGCCTATTCGATCCTTTTATCCCGTTATATGGAAAAGAAGACGTCCGGAGGGAATGTCGAAATAAGCGATGCCGATGTCCTTTCGATGATCCAAAAACTATCGAAGGAACTCGACGAAGAGAAGGATGGATATTTGAAAGCCGGCCGCAATGAACAAGCGGATGCGGTGGACCTACAGAAAGCCGCGCTGGCGAAATATCTTCCTAAACAGCTTAGCGAAGACGAGATAAAGAACATCATCGCTTCGCTTGACGATAAGAGCATGCCTGCCGTCATGAAGCATTTCAAAATGAATTACGCCGGCAAATGCGATATGGGACTAGTCAGCAAAATCGCCAGAGGCGCATAGTTTTCTCTTGTTTTAAAAAGGCTCGCTACCTATAATAAGCGAGCCGCTGGGGGAATGGTTCAGTGGTAGAACAGAGGTCTCCAAAACCTTTGATGTGGGTTCGATTCCTTCTTCCCCCGCCATGCTGAAATATCGCCATATCTCACCTGATATGGCTTTTTTCTTACTTAAAAATGTCGATTTTTGCCATTTTTCTTAAGA
>CAZCCJ010000037.1:0-6254 GCA_964497235.1 uncultured Staphylococcaceae bacterium | reverse complement strand
AACATAACTCCAACGTCATGAAAACACTATCGAAAAAACAAACGGTGCAATGTTGTTCCGATTGTGGGTATTATCACAATATCAAAAAAACGCACTTATGCGGTTTGAATTTTACACCTTATTACGACAATAGCGGTTATCACTGTTTTAATCTCAAGAGTAAATCATTATGAAGTACTACAAAGTAAAAATCAACGTTGACAACGTGTTGCACATGAAAGCATTTGTACGGTGTGATTGTTTCGTGTCGTGGGCTCTGAATTGTACACAACAGTATCGCAAACATCATGCCGACATTGTAAAATACACGGTATGTGGTGTAGAACATTTGCCCACAACATTAAGAAGCATCCGTGTCGAGTTTCAAGATGAATTTAAATTTTAACACTTAACATAATGGATAAACAAGAATTATTTCGTAACTTTGACGAAGAGGTTTTTACAACCCTTACATCTTTAAACAGTTTGTTACAAACAAACGTTGTTTCACGTGACACCAAAGCAATTATGAAAATTAACCGTTTTAGATGTTGGTTAATGGACTATCAAGACGGCACAACAAAGTAAGTTTAACAATTTAAAAAACAAAACAACATGAGTACATTTGCAAGTAAGTACAATCACACAAATTTCGGTATTGACACCACCAACTTTAATTATGTCAAATTAGCCGATTTGTACAACGGTGAAAACGGTGGCGGTGACTATATTCGCAAGGTTGATGGTATCTACATTCACAAAAGTAAATTAGGCGAAAGTGCGGTGTTTATTAACTGTGAGCATCAACAGTTGATAAATATACCTAACCACTTTACCGATACGTGTCGTGAAATCTTGGCGGACGGTGATGCAGTAGATGCTATAAAAACCGGTAAAGTAGGCTTTGTAATATATGAGTACGAAAGCCACACCAAAAAGTGTTATAGCGTTAGGTTTGTAGACCTTTAATCGAGAACTGTCAACATTATTAGTGCAAAATAGGTTACTATAATATAAGTTTAATTTCCGTGTTTGTTTGCATCCGTTTCCCATAAGGGAAACGGTTTAATTAAAAATACGTGGTATGGCAAAGATAGGGTTTACATGGCGAACGTTTGGTGCCACTAAATATGAAGTAAAGGAAAGTATATTAAAATCGTTGGAAAGCGATAAAGGTATGCGAAAAGAGATGCAGCGAATTATTGATATTGCTAACAAACGAATAAGTCGTTTACAAAGTGGTGATGTGATTAGCCCTGCTTTGCAGGCATTAACGGATAAGCATTTTTCCTTTAATGGACAAAGTTGGGAAAATGCTAAAATTGAGTATGCAAGAGCCGTAAGTTTTTTACAACAACCAACAAGTACGGTTATAGGTTCAAAAGAATACGGACGATATATCCAAAGGACTTACGATTTAACGAACGACGAGTATTTAAAGTTAGGTCGCGAATTAGTAACAAAAGTAAGTAGTGTAGATGAGCAAAGTTTTTATGATAAGTATCTGCGTAATTATAAAGATTTTAGTGGAGAGTTAGAACAAACGGCAAAAGACATATCCGACCAAATCGAAAGTGACGCACAAAAATTAGCTGACAATTTGCAGCAAGAGTTGGACAAACAAGCAGAAGAACAAGCAAACCAATTAGATGATACATTGAAAGGAATCATGAAAAGATTTAAAGATTTTGGACTATGATTAACTTTAAACTACATACTACATTATACAGACCTACCGATATAATCAACGTGTTGACAATGGCGGTTGATGATAGTATGTGGTCTAAAGGCAAAGGCGGTGTAAAGGTTTTGAATTGCCCTATGTCGTTTGACATTGAAACATCATCTTTTTATCGTGACGGTAATGGGGCTACTTATAATTACAACCAAATTTCACAATTAGGGGTTAAGATGGAGAAATGTAGCCTTATGTATGTTTGGCAATTTGGGGTTAATGGATATGTGTTAATAGGTCGCACATGGTCGGAATTTGTAAAAATGATAACCGAACTATCCCACTATTTAGAGTTATCCGACAAACGAAAAGCTATAATATACGTTCACAATCTATCATTTGAATTTCAGTTCATACGGACTTTGTTTGAATGGTCGAAAGTGTTTTCCATTGATGTACGCAAACCTATTTACGCAATAACTAATAATGGCATTGAATTTCGTTGCAGTTATCTATTAAGCGGTTACAGTTTGGCAAAGGTGGGTGAACACTTGCAAAAATACAAATGTACTAAAATGGTCGGTGATTTAGATTACCAATTAATAAGGCACACGGAAACTCCTTTAACATTGCAAGAAATTCAATATTGCGTGAATGATGTTAAAGTAGTTATGTGTTATATACAAGAAGAAATAGAGCGTAACAACGGCATACCAAACATACCATTAACAAAAACGAGTTATGTCCGCAAATATTGTCGAAGTAAGTGTTTACGGTACTATGACGAAACGGCACATAAGGTAAAACAAAATTGGGGATATAGGAATACTATAAGCCAACTTACATTAAGCGGTAATGTCGAAATGCAAATGCTACAAAGGGCTTTTTGTGGTGGGTTTACTCACGCAAACGCAAAGTATGTAGGGCAAACGTTAACCGATGTAGATAGTTACGATTTTACAAGTAGCTATCCATCTGTAATGTTATGCGAGAAATACCCAATGAGTAACGGAATTATAGTACCGTGTAAATCAATGAAACAATTTGATTATCTTATAAATAACTATTTATGTGTATTTGATATTGAGTTTAACAACATTTTTGCAAACGATAGTAACGAAAATATAATATCAGTAAGTAAATGTTTCGTGAAAGAAAAAGAAGTTAGTAACAACGGTAGGTTAGTTTGTGCCTCAAAAGTGGTGATGACTATAACAAATATAGACTATAAAAGTATGCGTAATTTTTACAGTTGGGAAAATGTCCGTATCGGCACTATGATAGTGTACAAACAAGACTATTTACCTAAACCGTTTATTCAGTCTATAATACATTTGTACAAACAAAAAACCACATTAAAGGGTGTACATGGTAAAGAAATTGAATATCTACAAAGCAAGGAAATGCTAAACAGTTGTTACGGTATGTGCGTCACGAACCCATTGAGAGATGAGTATATATATATTAATAATGAATGGGATACACGACATTTACAAGGTGGTGATATACTAAAGACACTTGAAAAATACAACACAAGTAAGAATAGGTTTTTATCGTATGCTTGGGGAGTGTTTGTCACGGCTTATGCAAGACGTAATTTATTTATGGGTATTAAAAGTTGTGGTGATGATTATGTATATAGCGACACCGACAGTGTTAAAGTATTAAATGGCGATAAGCATAAAAAATATTTTGAACTATATAACGAAATGGTAAGTAATAAGTTATCGAAAATGTGTCACCGTTATAACATACCGTTTGAAGATATACAACCGAAAACAATAAAAGGTATTACAAAGTTAATAGGTGTGTGGGATTATGAAGGACGTTATAAACGGTTTAAAACATTGGGTGCAAAGCGATATATGACAGAAGACAATGACGGCATATCAATGACTGTAAGCGGTGTTAATAAAAAGGTTGCAGTACCGTATCTATTAGATAAATATGGTAATAACGGTATCTTTGACGCTTTTACCGATTATTTGGATATACCGCCTTTGGCGAGTGGTAAAAAAATACATACCTATATAGATTATGCACAAAGTGGAACAATAACGGACTATTTAGGCAACACGGCACATTGGTCAACTGCAACTGGAGTTCATCTTGAACCAACTGGGTACACACTTAATCTTAGCAAATTGTATCTAAATTATTTAATGGGAATACGTTTAACTAAATAAATATATACTATGTTTGGAAAAAACAAATACTATTCGCTCAAAAACATATTGGGTAAAAACGCTGATTATAATATCATATTTGGCGAACGTTCAAACGGTAAAACTTATGCAGCTCTTTTACATGGACTGACTAATTACATTAAGACAGGTGAACAAATGGCATATATAAGAAGATGGAGAGAAGATTTACGAGGTAAAAGGGCTGAAACACTGTTTAACAACCACGTTAATAACGGTGTTATTGAGAAGTTGACAGACGGTAAATATAATGAAGTGTTCTACTTAGGTGGTCGCTGGTATCTGTCGTTATATGACAATGAAACAAAGAAACGCAAACCGTCTGTTGAACCATTTTGTTACGGATTTTGCCTTTCGGAACAAGAACACGATAAAAGTAGTAGTTACCCGAAAGTAACAACCGTTGTATTTGATGAGTTCTTAACAAGACGGTATTATTTACCCGATGAGTTTATGTTATTTATGGGTGTATTAAGTACCATTATCCGCCAAAGGGATAATGTTAAAGTGTTTATGTTGGGAAACACTGTAAACAAATATTGTCCTTACTTTGCCGAAATGGGGTTATCTAATGTTAAGACAATGGCACAAGGAACAATAGATATTTACCAATTTGGCAAAGGTGGTGCCACTGTTGCGGTTGAGTATTGTAGCACCATTGTTAAACAGAAAGAGAGTAACAAATATTTCTGTTTCGACAATCAAAATTTGCAAATGATAACTAACGGTAAATGGGAGCTTGCAATATATCCACATTTGCCGACTAAATACAAGCCAAATGAAGTTTTGTTTAAATTCTATATACAATTTAACGATACTACACTGCAAGGTAATATAATACAGACTGAAACAGACAATTTTATTTACATTCACGCAAAAACAACACCTATTAAAGATGCTGATACCGCTTTGATATATAGTTTACAAACAAACGGCAAATATAACTATAAAAGACGTTTGTTAAGTACATCAACAGATATTGAAAGCCGTATATCACGTTATTTTGCAACCGATAAAGTATTTTATCAAGATAACGAAATAGGTGAAGTAGTACGAAATTATATTATCACATCATCAAAAAATAGTTTATCATTATAGTGTGTTTCTTTAAAAAATTAATATATTTGCAAATGATTAATTGAACATTGTTTCACGTGGAACAATGTTCCACGTGGAACATTTAAATTTAGTATTATGTCTAAAAAAGAAATTTTGAGTTTGGTTTTGAAAATTATTGTAGGTATATGCGTTGCAGTTGGTGCAGCTTTCGGTATTTCGGTGCTTTCAAGTTGTTCAACGTATGCGCAACGTGAGGCGATAGGACATACTACAATAGTCACGGTTGACACTACTAATGTATCACATAGTGGAGGTTTTTCGGTTCAAATTAAAAAAGACTAATGGCAAAGTTTAAAGATAATCTTTATAAGGGGTATCAAACTCTTATAAAGGATAAAGACAAAGCGGTTAACCACTATATTAACAAGGTGCTAAACATAACTTGCGCAATGTTTGAATATAGTGGGCTACCCGACACGTTACCACCTTTTGAATTGGAAAAATTACTACAAACAAACGGTGTTGTAGGTGTTGCAAGGCATAACGGTAATTTATATGCTTTTCAAGGTGCTTTAGGCGGTATTTGTGACGCATACAACAACCCACAAAATTTTATAGTTAATAACTCTTGGTTGAAAGTCAATAAAACGTATACCGTTGATAAAGATGTTAGTATCATCAAAAACACACCTTATATAAGTACATTAACCGACATAATAGGTAAATATGCGGTGTTGCTAACTGATGCAGATATTACGCTTAATATGTGTTCTATATTGTCACGTATAACCATGCTTATAAGTGCAAGTGATGATAAGACACAAACAAGCGCACAACTGTTTTTAGATAAAATACTTAAAGGTGATTTTAGTATAATTGGCGAAAATAGTTTTTTTAAAGGTGTCACATTGCAAACACCGCCAACTGCGAGTAATACACAAATGGCGCAACTAATGGAATTAATACAATATTACAAAGCGTCAATGTATAACGAATTAGGTGTTAACGCTAATTTCAACATGAAACGTGAAAGGTTGAACACGCAAGAAGTAAGCGCAAACACCGATGTACTTTTACCGTTTGTTGACAGTATGTTAAAATGTCGGGTTGCTGGAATTACCAAAGTTAACGAAATGTTCGGTACTAATATCACGGTTGAGTTAGGTAGCGTATGGAAACTATCACGTGAAAATTATCTATCGTGGCTTAACCTTGAACGTGAACAACACGCACATGAACAAAATGAAGATATGATAACAAACGAAACAGTGAAAAACACTGAAACAAACGAAACAGTGAAAAACACTGAAACAAACGAAACAGTGAAAAACACTGAA
>CAZCCJ010000036.1:0-6603 GCA_964497235.1 uncultured Staphylococcaceae bacterium | reverse complement strand
TGGCGGCTTTGCTTATTTTGCGTATCTTTGCCGTATGGAAATTGTGCTTTTTATACTTTTGTGGCTGGTGGGCTTTCTTCTTTATGGGTGGACGTTTCATCACCGCCGCCGCCACTAGCGCTCATCGCGCCATTTATTCCGTTGTAGGTTTATTATGCAGCAAGGGGAGAGCGAATACCGCTCCCCCCTTTTAGGTCTCATCCTTTTGAATCCATTCTGCCACCATGTCACCGAGACTTTTTTTTGCGTTCCGCGCTTTCGCGCGGAAGGCTGCAGCCACCGCTGGCGCCATCCGCACTTCTATTCTCACCGTGTCCTTTGCTTTCCTTCCTGCTCCCTCGCGTTTGCCGCCCCTTCCAGCTTTGCCCGGTGAAGGTTCGTTTTTCCTGGTCTCTTCTTCGCTTTTCATTTGCTTGTCTCCTTTAATTTGTCCTTAGTTCATCGCCCTTCGATATTGCGTTTCTGCCGTTAGCAAGGCCGTTTTGGCGTATATTTGAGTTGTCGTGACGTGTTCATGCCCTAGCAACATTTGCACCGCATCCAGCGTGCACCCTTTTCTCAATAGGTCAGTTGCGAAGCTATGGCGTAGTCGGTGTGGGCTCGCCATGACGCCCATCGGGCTGAACACCTCCGCTATTTTTTCGCGCACCCTCCGCTGCTCCAGCCCTTCAAATAGTTTGCCGTGCTTTCCTTTTGCGTAGGCGTTCAACGCTTGGCGCGCTTCCTGGTCGTAGAACACCCAGCGTTCCTTTGCGCCTTTTCCATGTATCAAGATTGCCTTCCTCCCTTTGTCGATGTCATTAGTGGCTATGTTCAGCGCCTCGCTGATGCGACATCCGCTCGAATAAATTAAAAGAATTAGTGCTGCAGTTTGTTTGTCAGCTTTGGCGGCTGCTGCCCTTATCGCCTTTTCGCTGATTGTTTCGGGTAGGCGCTTTGCAAGCTTTGGAGTTTGCACGTATTGTGCGGGGTTTTCAGCCAAGTAGCCGCGCCCCACCATCCAGCGGAAGAAGCTGCGCAGCGTTGAAATGCGCCTTTTGATGGTTGCGCGTGCCGCCTTTTCATCCTCCAGCCAGTTACGCCAGCTTTCCACGTGTGCCTTTGTCACACTTCGCCATGTTATGTCTCCTTCAATGCCGCGCAGATAGGCCACGAATTGTTTTAGGTCGTCTCGGTAGGCTGCAATGGTGCAAGGGCTTGCGCCCTTGCTCCTTTGCTGATAGTCTAGAAATTCTTTAATCATTTTCTTTCCTCCTTTGTCGTTTCTTCGCTCATTTCGCAGCTTAGCGTGTACGTGTAGTTGTTGTTGCTCGCCACGCGAGCCCAGGGATTTTTGTCGTTGGCTTGCATCAATCCTATGTATAATTCGCTTTGTAGGTCAATTAGGCGTTGTACCTCTTCTACGTACAAATGCGTATCGCCAGCGTTGTACATTTCGCTCTTTTCGTCATACTCTACCAGGTCTAGAAGTTGCTCTAGTCCGCTTGTCATGTCTTGCAGTTCTTTTCTTGTCAATTTCATTTTGTTGTCTCCTTTGATTTTAGTTTGGTTCTTTCTTCAATGCAAAGATAATAATAATATTTGAAATATGCCGTGTGTTAATCATTTATTAATGTCCCCTTTTTCGGCAAAGTTGGTCTCTTTTTCCCTCCCTTTTTGCTCCTTTTGTGTCCTTTGTTAGTGTTAATTCGTACTATATAAATGTTAATTAGTGTTGTTGTTTTTCTGCTCTAAAAACACCCTTCTGAAACGCAAAAATTTTTTCGGGCTCCGCCCGAATGTTAGCCGCCTTTTTGCCCTTTTTTCTCCTCCTCCGCTGCACCCCCTCCCCACCTCCGCACTAAGTCCGCATTTGCTCCGAGAATTTATTCTGATTATCTTTGCAGAGAACTTTAAACTTTTTTAATCATGGCAAAGTCACGCTCTTTTTTCGGTTTGCGTACCGGGAGTACGAAAACCTTAACTTTCCAAGTGAACAACGGAAAGCAGGTCACTAAAGACCGCGTTTATATTGTTAAGAACCCCAAGACCAACGCTCAGATGCGCCAGCGAGCATGTTTTGCGACCGTCACCGCGGCTTACAAAACTTTGGCCGAGATTTGCGACCACTCCTTTGAAGGCGTTGAAGGCAAAACCGCCAACCAAAGCACTTTCGTGCGTAAGGCAATAGAACTGATGCGCACGCGCAGCGAAATGTTTAATCCAAGTGGGTGGAAATTCATGCTCCCGAACCCCTATTTGATTGCTGATGGTTCGTTGTCTTTCAATGTTTCGGTTGCGACCGATTTTGAGCCTTATTCGGACCAGCACAACGATAAAGCATTTACTGTCGTTGAATGCAAGGGTTTGTCCGCTTTGTATGGCGATAGTGACAAAGTTGCTGCTTTCACTTGGGCTGATTTCTGCTCTGCTGCTGGAGTTGAAGCTGGCGACCAAGTTACTTTTGTAGCTGTTATGCCGTACTTGGGGTCTAAGCATAGCGGAGGTATGCATTCGACCGCTTTAAAGCTGGTTCGTGTGATTGTGCCTGATTCATCCGCTTTAAAGTCAACTTGTTTTGAATTGATAGACGCTGGCTTGAATTTGTGGAAGTTCAAAAATCAAGCACAAAACTCCCAAGTCTCTGATGACTTCCTGCTGCGTATTAATACGGGGCTTTTCGAGTTTGGTTTTTATAACCTGTCCGGTGAAACGGATGAGGTCGGTATTATTGCCGCCTCCGTTATTCGTAGTAAATATGGCAATAATTCGTGGAAGCGTTCGCGTGCCGAATTGTCCGTCGTTGAATATTCGACTATGGTTTGGTATGGCAAATATACCATGGAATCTATTTTGCCTACTTGGGACCCCTCCGGAAACCTCTATCTCAACAACGCCAAGACTAACAATTCGCCCAGCGTTTGGGAGTAGTCTTTTCTCACTCTATATAGCATTATGCAATTTTTGGGGGCTGCTGCTGCTTGCTAGCAGCCCCTTTTTTTCACCTTTAATCCCCTTTTGACCGATGAACAAAGAAACTGTTATATTGATATTCAAAATTATTGTGGCGGTACTCACCGCCATTTTGGGCGTGTTGGGTGTTGCCAGCTTTTCTGCGTGCACCATGCAGCGCGCTGGTGATGCGGTAGGCAGAACCACTATTTTGATAGCTGACACTACCTACATAGACCACCGCGGAAGTTACCAAATCAAGCCAAGTTTTTAGCTTTTCTTTCTTCATACCTTATTATTTGGCTTTGCACCCAGGCTTTTTGCTTGGGTGTTTTTGCGCTTTCCCTTGCGCCCTTCCGCGCGGAAGCCGCGAAAAATTTTCGATTTTGCCGCTGCGCCCAGCGGCTTTTGCCGCCATCGTTAGCCGTTCAAAATTTTTGGCCCTTTTTTCGCCAACTTTGGCCGCTTTGTCCGCTGCCGCTTGTTTCGCCCGATTTTGTTTTGTATCTTTGCCGTGCGTATAGGATAAGTGGCAACGCAGCGGTGCGACCACCCAACGTAATACGCCATGGTCAGCAAGACTAGAAGGCGTGCATTTAATGTGCGCCTTTTTTATTTACCATAATTCCGCGAGATAGGCTTTTCTATTTAGCATACTGCCGATTATGTGGATAATTTGTCTTTTTGGCCTAGTTACGCGCTTTGCACCTAGAACTAAAAGTTAAATTTGGTATGAAGACAATGTATTGGTTTATTGACGCAGGCAAGGGTGCAGCTTTGCCGCAGTCATTTTTGGTTACGTCAGTTTCAGTTGGCATTTCTTGCCGTGACAAAAAGCATTTAGCAGATTTGCGTGCTTTGGCTGCTGGGGATTCTAGATTTTATTTTTCCATTCGTGGGCTAGATTCGACAAGGTTCGTTGTTCAGCTTTGCAAAGAGTATGCAGTTACTTTGCGCTCTTTGCCCATTTCCGCGCTTCACGCTTTATACAAATCTTGCTTTCCATGTTTACGTAATAAACCGAGTGAGAATGTTTCACCTTATAGTTTTTTCAGACGATGAACCGAGAGCAGCGTTTGCAGTGTTTCCAAGCACTAGATTTGATTAAAGCATTTATTGTCCTCCAAGAGACAAGCACTGTTGAAGATTTGGCGCGTCAGATAGCCGATGAAGTGAAGGATGAGGATTCTTTGTCCGTGTATATGGTTCTTTTGAAGTTATCCGAGTATGTCACTCTTCATTTGTTCACCGAGAAGCAGTTAGCAGGGATAGTGAAGGTCTGCCGAGAATGTTTTTATGATGGTGCAGTTGACGCGCTTTCTAGAGACAAGAAGTGCAGCGATTAGCCCCTTTTTCATTTTGAATCATTATTTATTCACTTTAAATTTTTTAGATATGTTGAGATTAGAAGTTATTGGTAATCTAGGTGCTGATGCCGAGGTTAGAAGTTTTAACGGCCAGGACTTTTTGTCCTTCAGAGTGGCTCATTCCGAGAAATACACGGGTGCAGATGGAGTTTTGCACACCTCAACTACTTGGGTTGGATGCACGTATAACGGCTCCGCTTCTCGGCTTTTGCCGTTCCTTAAGTGTGGGGTTAAAGTCTTTGTCAGAGGTTACGTCACCATGAAGATTTACACATCGCCAAAGACCCACCAGCAAGAGGTCGGGTTGAATGTTAGTGTTCGTGAGTTGGAGTTGTGCGGAGGTTCGCAGCACTCCGAGCAGCAGACACCATCTACGGAAGCCCCTAAATCAGATATGCCGTTTTAATCCCTTAGTTTAGATTTTAAGTCATGAAGAAGAAAGTTAGCGCTTATTCCCTAGCTTACACGTTAGGCAATTTGAGAAAAGATTTCATAGAGGATGGATACCTTTATGTAGGTTCGTTTGTGGAGGGCTTAGGCTCTAGCCGCATGATTGACCGTTTGCAGCACAACAACGGAAACACCGTAGATTTGATGTATGGCGCAAATTGGCCTTCAATAGTTGTAAAGAAGAATGGGAAAGTAATCAAGGAGGTGAAGATATGAAGCGATTGATAAATTTAGATTGGCTTGAGGTTTACTGTCTTGAGGACACAAACCGCTTCCCTTGCAACGCTGAATATTTCATCAAGCAAGGTTATGAAGTCAAGCAGCGCGCCTACGGCACGCCACAATATCGCGAAGTGTTCACGGTCTTTGACCGTGGGCACTTTGCCCTGGAAATAAGGCGTAACCCCTACTCCACGCGTGACAATGGTGGCATTTTCGATTTTAATAGTGTGCATATACGTTTGACGAATGGCGCGTGTTACGAAGTTAACCCGATAGAGAAGCTAAGAGCTTTTTTGTGCGCGCATGGCTACTTTTACAAAGCCATTTCGCGTATAGATATTGCTTTGGATTTTCAGCAATTCGATGATGGCTCCAGCGTGCAGGACTTTATTTCTAGCTACATGAGAGGCGAGTTTTCAAAGGTCAACCAAAACCGCCTTCATGCACACGGTGCGGACGAGTTCAGCGGACGCGTAATGAATTCGCTAAAGTGGGGTGCAGCTTCTAGCCCCAACACAACCAAGCTATACAACAAGACCTTAGAAATGAAAGAGTGCGGTGATAAACCATATATCGTTTCTAGGTGGACGGAAGCCGGGTTTGACTTGTCGCGTCCTGTTTGGCGCTTGGAGTTTTCGATGAATAGTCAGTTTCAGAATTTAAAGAACATTCGCAGTGGAGAAATCATGAAGAAAGATTTGAGTAGCTACGACACCCCATTGAGACTGTTTCAGCAATTCATCATCATGTACCGCAAGTATTTCGATTTTAGGCGCGTGGAAATTGATTCCAAAGGACATTATAAGCGCAAGTACGATTGTATGCGTGTAGCCCTTTTTGACTTCAAGTTGAGCGAAGATTTGCCGTATGTTCCCTGCCGCCCCCCGAAGCAAGACGCGCAGCCTGGGAGGACCACAAAGACGCTCATAAAGAAGTTAGAGACTATTTCAGTTGACACCACCATAGATGCAGCCACTAGAAAAGCTGCGTGCGTACTCATTAGTTATTTCATCTATAATTCCGAGTTCGACATCAACTTTACGCGCTACCGCAAGTGGCCCATGTTAGATTTTGTAGAGGAAGTCAAGAAGTCGTTAGATAGTGAGTTGGCGTCTAGAGTGCGCAGCTGGAGTGACCTCAACCCGATTTTGTTCCCATACTCAACAACCATTGAAAAGGTTGAGCAATGCAAGCAGAGAGACGAAGCGCTGGAAGAGTGGGAGCAAATCCTTTTTGGCGATTTGAGTAGATATGGCGTCACCGACACCGCGCCCTTCTAGCGTTTCTCGCTTCAAATTGTCGGTGCAGTAGCACCGACACAGATTTACATCTGTTCGATTTTGCGCTTTAGCGCACGTTTGCTGAAAGCAATTAGCATTTTTCGCTCCATTTGCCGCTTTTTCCGCACCTTTTAGCAAGCATTTCCCCTTTAGGGTGAACGGTTGAAACCGTTTCCCCCACACCACCTTTTATTTCATCAATCCTCCATATAGCACCTTTTGCGCGATAGGCAATCCGTTGAAAATGTGCTCATTAGCCCCTTTTCGCATCCGCGCTTTGCGCACGCTGCAAGCGATTGTCCTTGCAGCCCCAGCTTGCTTTCGCTGCGCGCGGGCTGAATTATCAAGGCAGT
>CAZCCJ010000035.1:3825-6842 GCA_964497235.1 uncultured Staphylococcaceae bacterium | reverse complement strand
GTGCCCTGCCGCCCTCGGCAGGGGCAGAGGCTGCATCGCCCAATGAGCCCAATGAGCCCACCGGGCCTAAAACAACACAACAATGAACAGCAACAACAAAACACAATGGCAGATACCACGGGTGTGGGCGCCACGAGGAGGCCACACCGTCATAGACTACGACAATATACCCGACGAGATTAAGGCGAAGTTCATAGAGCTTTGCCCTACGGCGTCCGACTGGGAGCTGGCCGAGTGGTTCGGCATCTCCCGATTCCAAGTCTACACGATGAGGAATCTTTGGGGCATACGCAAAGACCGCGCCGCAGTAACACGGAGAGGCAACGCCAGGCGGGAGGTGCCGTGGAAAGATTATTTCGACAGGCTGCGCAAGACTGATCCCGAGCGTTACCGCGAGGTGCGGCAACGGGCGGTCGAGAAACTGAAAAAGACATGGCGAAGGGCTGAGCACGAACTGCTCTGCGGCATGAAGCCGACAACAAAACTGAATCCGACGCCGTTGTCCGCAAAAAGCAGCCGCTACAAACGGCACCTCATTTACTCGCACGGCTACTTCTCCGACCCCCGCCATCCTTATTGGATATGCTACGACAGTCAGACCCGACGGTCTGCCGAAGCCGAAGCCAACGCCGTTGCAAGGGGATTCACCATTGTGGAAGGCGCAGATTAAAAACATCAGAAACAAGGCTTCATAAAAACATGAAACAAGACAACATCTCAGCCATTCTCAAAGAGAATGCACGCCGGCAGGCGGCCATACACGCCCCCTTCAACCCTGTAACGGGTGAGGGCAGTGTCGGCAAAAGGTTCAAGTGCCGTATCGACGGATATCCTATACCCGTGCAGTGGCTGCCGTCGGCCATGGAGGACGTGCCGTTGGTGCGCATGCTCATACGCTACGGGAGCATCGACCGGTTCCTTGACGAAGAGCTGGGCGTGGAGCCTGACGACAGCGAGAGGCATAAGGTAGTCCAACAGTTCGTAAGGCTCAGGTGCCGACACGACTTCCCCTTCTGGGCGGCCGTCTTTGTCTAC
The DNA here is from genome assembly GCA_964497235.1 of uncultured Staphylococcaceae bacterium. GTDB lineage: Bacteria > Bacillota_I > Bacilli_A > RFN20 > CAG-826 > UBA4951. The sequence goes on along the minus strand of CAZCCJ010000035.1, from coordinate 5,807 downwards.
ATCAAAAACAAAGGCGGAGGAAACGATGTCCTCTTCCGTCTCACAAGGCCGCAGCGCCGGTTCGTCGAGACGCTGGAGAACCTGCGAACGCAAGACAAGCCCATACGACTTATACTCCTCAAAGCCCGGCAGTGGGGAGGATCCACCACGTCGCAGATCTATATGGCGTGGCTCCAGCTCGTACACAAGGTGGGACTCAACTCCCTCATCATCGCACACCAGTCCAATGGCTCCGACGAAATCATGGACATGTTCAACCGAATGATCGAGGCATACCCCGTCGCCATGCTCCATCATATCGGCGAAGCCTACGACTCTAACGAAGACAAGTTCGTCGGCGTCGGAAAGTCGGGAGGAATAAAGCGGGTGCCGCAGCGCAACTGCAAGATTAAGGTCGGTACGGCACAGAACCCTAACGGATGCCGTGGCGGCGACTATAACCTCGTCCACCTCTCCGAGGTCGGACTGTGGGTCACTACCGACGGAAAGAAACCGGAAGACATCGTCCGGGCGGCTACCAAAGGTATTCTCTACAAACCCTACACCATGGTCGTCTACGAGTCTACAGCCAACGGCACAGGCAACTTCTTCCAGCGCGAATATGATGCAGCCAAGGCGGGCAAGTCCATGTTCCGGGCTATGTTCGTCTCCTGGTTCGACATCGACCAGTACTCGCTCGACATAACGCCCGCCTCTCTGCCACAGGCCTTCGACGGCGAGAATCCGGCCGACGACAATGAGGCGCTGCAGGCCTTCGCCAAATGGCTCTACGACAACCGCGACAACCCCAACATCATGTCCGACCGTGAGGAAAACGGACAGTACCTGTGGAAACTGTGGCAGTATGGCGCAACGCTCGAAGCTATCAACTGGTATGTCCATGAACGTGCCTCCTGCAACTCCCACGGACAGATGGCGGCGGAGTTCCCGTCCGACGACGTCGAGGCGTTCGTCAACTCCGGACAGCATGTCTTCGACGATGCGCTCGTCGACAAACTGAAGCCGGGGTGCAGGCCTCCACTCTGTATAGGAGACGTCTACGCCGACGAGGACGAAGGCGAGAAGGCACTGGCACATGTACGCTTCCACGAAGACAAGCAGGGCATGCTGTGGGTGTGGGCTCTGCCAGACATCGACAGCGACATCGCCGTCACCGACCGGTACATCACAGCCGTCGACATCGGAGGACGGTCCAACAAGGCCGACTGGTCCGTCATCGTCGTCTTCGACCGCCTCTACATGAAAGACGGCGACAAGCCTGTTGTCGTCGCACAATGGTACGGGCACATCGACATCGACCGCCTCGCATGGAAAGCAGCACAGGTGGCGGCCTACTACGACAATGCGCTACTCGTCATAGAGTCCAACACGCTGGAGACTCACGACAAGGAGCGCATGGTAGACGGAGACCAGTCGCAGTTCATCCTCAACCAGATCAAGGACGTGTACCCCAACCTGTATGCACGCAAGCAGTCTGAGGAGGATATACGCGAGGGGATGCCGCGCAAGTACGGCTTCCATACCAACATATCCACCAAGCCCATGGTCATCTCTACGCTCGTCAAGGTCATACGCGAGAGCCTCTATGTAGAGCGCGACCAGCGCTGCCTCGACGAGTTCAAGTGCTACGAGCGCAAGCCAAACGGTGCATTCGGTGCCATCGAGGGAAAGCACGACGACCTCCTCATGACGCGTGCCATCGGCCTTCACGTCTGCTTCTTCGAGATGGAGACACCCCGGGAAGTACCCCGCCACCGCCACCGCGTGTCCGTCGGCCGTCAAGCCTATTCCGCCGCCTCCTTCTGACGATGTCCGCACTCCTGCCCCTCCTCCGTCTCTCCCGTTAGCCCCGCCCGTTCCGTTTCGGCCGTTCCCGTGTCCTTTTCGGTCGTTTCCGTGTCCGTTTCGGCCGTTCCCGTGTCCGTCGGGTTCTGTGCCCTGCCGCCCTCGGCAGGGCTTCTTGCTCTTGCCCCGGCCTCTTA
>CAZCCJ010000035.1:0-3725 GCA_964497235.1 uncultured Staphylococcaceae bacterium | reverse complement strand
CCCGTGTCCGCCTCTCCCGTTCTCGTGTCCGTCGGGTTCCGTGCCCTGCCGCCCTCGGCAGGGTTTGAGGAGATTAAGGGGTGGGATTCCCCATATACTGCCCGAGCATCTGCATCGCCTTCGGGTCCGCTTGCTGTTGTGCCTGCTGCATCAGTTCCGGGCTCACGCCCTCCGGCTGCTGGCCGTTCTGAAGCTGCTCCTTCTGGCTCTCTATGCTCTGCAGAAGGTCGTCACTGAACGGGAAGTCGCCATACTGCAACAGTTGTTCTACGCTTATAGCCTTCTGTTGCCACAGCTGCATCAGGAAGTCATTGGCTACCTGCCTGTAGGCCGGGGTCGTCGTGCACTCCGAGATGTTAAGGTCAAACTCCACGTCGCGTATCCGCTTCGGGTCATACACCACCTGAGCACCCGACTTGCCTGCAATGTTGAACACGCGCTTCGAGTCGTAGAACTGCTGCATGTTCTTCACGTCCTTGTACGCTCCGTCCTTCACAAAGTAGGAATAGGCCTCCAGCAAGTCCACGAGGCTCGTCGTGGCGTTCTGCGTCTGCTGCTGGTAGAGGGCGGCGCTCGTGCCGGCGTAGCCCGTCTTGCCCTGCAACGCTCCGTTCACGCCGCTTATGTCCTCAAAGAACTTCAGCTGAAGGTTCAGCAGCTCGCCGATGCCTATGTTTGTGGCGTTCGCAGCTATCTGTGTTGGCATCATGCCGCTCTTGCTCGGCTTGAAGGCAACAACGCCGTTCACCTGCGTCCATGCGTCCGCAAACTCCTGAAGGTCGTGGTCGCCCAAGCAGTCCTCGGGGACAAGGAGCACACCCTTTGCCGTCGCCCTTATCACCCAGTCGTATAGTGTTATCAGACGGTTGGTGTAACGCTGCTGGTCTATCACGTCGGCAACAAACGAATGTATCTCGCCGTCCAGAAACGGGTACGCCTTGAACACGTACGGATGGCTCCCGTGCTCAAACGGGGTCTCGCCCTCCCTCAGTATGTCGCCGAAAGGACTCAGGTAGTAGAAATACCAGTAGTCGTCCATGAACCACTCCGCCTTTATCAAAGGCGTCTCCTCTTCCTCCATGCCGCACGACCGGGCAAGCTCCGTGCGCCGCGTGTTCTCCTTCACCACAAGCTCGTCGAAGTCCTCCGGGTCTACCTTGTATATGTCGCCGTTGAGGTAGTCGTGGCAACGGTAACGCGGCTTCTGCTCCTTGTGCCACACCTCTATCACCCTGCACATGTTCCCGTCACGGGGAACGAGGAAGTCCAGCGTCTGAAGGTCGCCGTACCCGAACTTGCAGGCTGTCAGCTGAAGGCTCTGCCTGTTGGCGGCCTGACTGTATATCTCCTTCAGACGTTCAAAATCCGAGGGCACCTGTGCAAACTGTTCGCACAGCTCGCCGAACGTCACGTCGTGTATCTCGCCCACACAGCTCACGTCCCAACCGCGGAAGTCACGCATGTTGTTGTCGATAAAGAAGTTGTTCGGCTGAACATAGTCCGTCCAACAATCCTCTTCGCCACACCGCCAACCGTAGCTCTTGCGGTGCACTATAAGACCGCTTATCAGAAACTCCTCCATCGTGCGCGCATCTATCTCGTCCATGCGGTTCTTCTGTCGGTTGCACTGCAGGATGGTGCTCATCGTCTCGCCCAGACGCTGCTCGTCACGGTCGCGTGCCGTACACGTCGGCTCCTTGCTCTGGTTGCGGAACACACCCACTACATTCCTCACAAGCCTCCGTATCATGTTGTTCTTCAGCGGTATGTTGCCCTGCTTCTTGATATACTCGCTTTCCGTCATCGTGCGCTTCTCGCCGTCGATGGTCACCGTTATCACGTCGTCCCACTGGCGCCCGAACGCATAACGCTTGTTCCTGTCGCGGTCTCGGCGGAAGTCGTCCATCTGAAGCCAGTAGTAGTTCGCCTCCATCAGCACCTCGTATGCCTTGCGCCCCGTGCGCAGTACAGCCTTCACACTGTCCATCTTCTCCTGGTTGTCGCCCCTGACACGGCTCATGGGGAACAGCCCCGCCTTTATCGCTTTCCTTGTCTCTTTACCTGTAGTCAACATGTCTTCTCGTGTTTTTTGGGCAAAGATAGCCATACCGGCTGTCTTTGCCCTTTTATCTTTCTACTTCTGCACAAGCTTCCCCTTGCGCACTGCCTCCACATCGCGCACCAGGCACGCCTTGCACTGGTTCAGATCCGTCTCCACCTTGGCGGCTGTCAGCCTGTCACCCTGCCGCTCGGCTTCCTTCAGCATCTCTCCCAGGTCGCGGATCTCGGCGGCATACGGCTCGTATGTCATCAGCACACGGTACTCCGGAGAGTTGTTCAGCCACGCTATCTTCTCAGCATAGTCAAACACACCGTCGGCGGTGTCCCTCTCGTAGTGGTTCAGAAGCTCGCGCAGCGTCTCGCACTCTTCACGGATCCTCCAGTACTCGTTGTTCACAGCACGGTACTCAGTCCTCTCGTCGCCGCGCTTCACAAGACGGTTCAAAAACATCATGTTCTTCGGGTCATACTCCATACGGCCAATGGCAGTCTCGCCCATCTTCACCATCTCGTCAACGCTGCGCGACATGCCGCCGAACAGACCGTTCATCAGATACTCCACCTTGGCCGGGTTGATGTCTACCTTGCCCTTCTTGTAGTAGTCGCCGCCAGTCTTCTCGTTGAGCCACTTCGACGCGCCCACCAGATAGGGGTTCGCACTCTTGTATGCCTTCGTCCATTCGGGAGCGTTCTTGTTGAACGGCGTGTCCTTGTAGATAGGCATGCCCGTCCAGCTCTCGTTGGTCATCACCTCGGCAAAGGGCTTCACCGCACTCGGGATGAACGCCTTGAAGCCCCCGCCGCCTTCCATGAAGTCAAGGGGCATCATCTGGCTTATCTGACTTGCCGTCTCGTGTGCCAGCTCGCCTGCGGTGTAGTGTTCCTTGCCGCTCAGCGCACTCACGGCAAGCTCGCCCATGCCGTACATCGCACGGTACTCCACAGGCAAAGGCAAAGCTACCCACGACTTGTCCATCCATGGCAGACGGAACACTATGTTGCTCCGGCGCACATACTCCGGAAGGTTGTAGTAGGCGTTGCGGTCGCCGGATCCGTCGTCCTCCTTTATCGGCTTCATGCCTTCCTGTCCGGTTCCGTGCCCTGCCGCCCCCGGCAGGGTCTGCCCGTACTCGTCGTCACCGTCGTCACCGCCGCCTGTCGCCGCCATCAGCGCACCCAGCAGGAACATCGACGCCATCCCTGCCATGGCTTTCTTCGGGTGCCGCCCTATCTGGCGCCCGAAGTTCGTCGTGCCTTGTATGCCGGCGTTCCAGAACACGTAGAAGCTCCGGCCGAGACCCGACACCACGGCTGCGGCATTGCCTGCAGCCGTCTGACCTTCTGTATTCAGGAACTTCGCACCGCTGCCCTTCTTGTTGAAGTTCACGCTTATCTCCTTAGCGTCATACACGCTACGGTCTATCGTGCGGCCAAGCTCGCGCGACGTCTTGAAGGCGGCAAAGCGTGCGCAGAGCTCCACGGCACGGTTGTACTCGTCCAGACGCTCGCCCAGCAGGTCCCACGCAAACCTCAACGGCAACCGCTCGCTGTTTTTCTTCAGCTCACGCTTGATGTCGTTCTTCCGCTGCTCGATGTCACGGATATTGGCGTAGCCCGTCTCGCCGCCGTTCATCACGAACTGGTAGAACAGCTTGTCTGTCTCG
>CAZCCJ010000034.1:0-6882 GCA_964497235.1 uncultured Staphylococcaceae bacterium | reverse complement strand
AGTAAATGCAAGCTGTCAACACCTTTCTACGCATCCGTGCGTGTCTTTTTTGTGAGGAACACATGAAAGTGCAACAAATTGAGCCCATAAAGTTTGTTCTCTTTATTTTCTTACCATTTTTATCAGCTAAAATAGCAAGAAAAAATTTATGCGCCGCGCATTATACCGTTCACGTTGCAAAAAGGATAGTTATGACTCAAAACAATGCAAATAATCCGCTGCGACAGCTTCCCTCTATTGAAGAAGTACTCTTACACCCCCACCTGCAGGCGCTTGCCCCCGCGCTTCCGCGGCCGTTTTTGGTAGATGCCGCGCGAAAAGCAGTGGAACAAGCACGTGAAAACATTCTTGCTCAACCGCACGAAGAGCGGCAAAACGTGCTGTTAGATGAAATAGCGTACCACGCTGCCTGTTTAGCGTTAGCGCTGCAAAAACCCAGCATGCGGCGTGTTATTAACGCAAGCGGCGTGGTAATACACACTAATTTGGGGCGCAGCGTGCTGGCGCAAGATGCCATAGATGCCGTAAATGAAGTGATTCGCGGTTACTCCACGCTGGAATACAACACCGAAACGCTTTCACGCGGAAGCCGCCACGCTCACTGCGAGCAGCTGATTTGTGCGCTTACCGGGGCGCAGGCTGCCCTTGCGGTGAACAACAACGCTGCTGCTGTTATGCTGGTACTTTCTGAGTTCGCGGCAAACCACGAAGCGCTGGTGTCACGCGGCGAGCTGGTAGAAATTGGAGGATCGTTTCGTATCCCCGATATTATGGCTCTTTCTCACGCGCACATGGTAGAAGTAGGAACTACCAACAAAACGCACGTGAGCGATTACCGGCGCGCCCTTTCACCTGAATGCACCATGCTGCTAAAAGTACACCCTTCAAACTACCGCATGATAGGTTTTACCGAAAACGTTTCTGTTGATGAGCTGCGTACTCTCGCAACTGCCGAAAACGAAAACCGCACGGCGCACAACCGCGTTTTGGTATACGAAGACCAGGGGTCAGGCGCTTTTATGCACCTGGACTGCTTTGGAACGTATGCCGAGCCCACGGTGGCAAACTCACTGAAAGCAGGCGCCGATTTAGTATCGTTTTCAGGCGACAAGCTTTTGGGCGGCCCCCAAGCAGGCATTATTGTGGGCTCCAAAGAGCTAATTGACCGCCTGAAAGAAAACCCGCTTGCCCGGGCGCTTCGCCTTGACAAAATGACCATTGCAGCACTTGAGGCCACACTACGTTTGTATCTCGTTCCTGCGCAGGCGCAACAAGAAATACCCACACTTCGCATGCTATCGGAAAGCGCTGCCTGTGTGCAAAAGCGCGCAAGCCAGCTTTCACAAGCGCTACAAGAAACACTTGCCGCCACTGATGCGCAGATAAGTATTGTGGAAGAAATCTCACGCGCGGGCGGCGGGGCGCTGCCCATGTGTGACATTCCCAGTTTTGCTGTAAAAGTGCAGTTTGAGCGCGGAAGTGCCCAGGAATGTGAGAAGTATTTAGTAACGCACAACACGGTGGCAATTGTGGCACGTATTAAACACGAGACGCTTCTTTTTGATGCGCGCACTATTTTGCCTGGTGAAGAGAAAGAAATTGCAGCGGGAATGAAACGGTACTTTGACCACCTTGAATGAGAGTCCAAGGGCTTTCGCGGCTCTTATGTTTCGCGGCTCTTATAGCAAAAGGGGAACTTTTTTGGAGGGAAGCTATGGCATTGCCAAACAGCACAAAGGATTTTGATTTAATTTTAGGAACAGCTGGCCACATTGACCACGGAAAATCAACGCTTGTGTACGCGCTTACCGGCACCGACCCCGACCGCCTTGCCGAAGAAAAGAAGCGTGGCATGACCATAGAGCTGGGCTTTGCGCAGCTTACCCTGCCCGACGGGCGCACCATGGGCGTGGTAGATGTTCCCGGTCACGAGCGTTTTGTGCGTCACATGATTGCAGGAGCAACCGGCATAGATGTGGCGCTGCTGGTTATTGCCGCAAACGACGGCATTATGCCCCAAACCATAGAGCACCTGGCAGTACTTGAAACGCTGGGCATTACCCGCTGTACTGTTGCCCTTACCAAAACCGATATGGTAGATGCCGAATGGATAAGTTTCATAGAAAGCGAAGTGCGCTCCTTCCTTGCAACAACGCGGTATAAAGATGCCCCCATTGTGCCCGTTTGTGCAAAAACAGGCGAAGGAACAGAAGCGCTGCTGCAGGCACTTCAAGATGTTTGTAAAGATGCGAAGCGTACTCATTCAGGCGAAGTGGTGCGTTTTCCTATTGACCGCGCCTTTACTATTAAAGGAGCGGGAACCGTTGTTACGGGAACGTTGTGGAGTGGCACCATTCGCCCTGGTGACACCCTTGAAATTTTACCTCAGACCACCGCATGTCGTGTTCGTTCTATTCAGCGACACAATGTTGAAGTTACTGAAGCCCATGCGGGAAATCGCATAGCTTTAAACATTGCAAGCGTGCATGCGGGCAGCACACATCAGAAAAAAGTGCAACCCGGCGATTTTATTGCAAGCACAGGCGCCATACAACCAAGCGATTGTTTTGATGCTTATATTACCTACCTTGACACCGCCAAAACGGAAAAACCGCTTAAAACAGGGGTGCGCATCCATGTGGCTCATGGCACACGTGAAGTACTGGGACGCGTTTTATTTTGCAACGAAAAACATACCCTTTCTCCTGGTGAAAGCTGTGTTGCACAAATTCGCCTTGAACAAAAACTTCCCGTAAGTGCAGGTGATCACTTTGTTGTGCGTAGCTATTCGCCCATGCATGTTATAGGGGGCGGCACGGTACTTCTTGCACATCCGCGCCGGCGCACGAAGCTTACCCGTGCCGAAGAAACGCTTCATCAGGCACTTCTTTCACATTGCGAACAAGAAGCAGTAACAGCAGCTGCCACGTTGATGAAACTTCCCTTTTCGGCGGAAGAGCTGGCGCACTACCTGGACTTTTCGCCACGTTCAACAAAACAGCTCCTTGAAAACGCAACAGCTGGCAAACAGCTCACGCGCATTGGCACACCTGAAAAGCCGCTTTATTGCACGCCGGCACTTCTTCGCAAATATCTAAGTTCCATTGAGCGCAAACTTATTGCTTTTCATGCAAAAAACCCCGGTGCAACAGGTTTATCTAAAGAAGAGCTGCGCCGCGAAGTTTGCCCTCGCGCAAACGATGCATGCTTTGATGCACTGGTAAAAGAAGCGCTTAATGTCAATATCGCTGCAGCTCACAACGGTGTTATTGCGCATCCTCGCGCGCTGGATTCTTCTGAAGAGGCGCTTGACAGCGCTGTCCAAACACTGCTTGCCGCACTAAAAAAAGCACACATGGCGCCGCCTGATGTGCGCGAGCTTGCACAAAGCACAGGTGTTGAAATTTCAATTGCACGCAAAGCACTGGCCAAATTGGAAACAAGCGGTAAGGTTTTGCGGGTAACCAGCGAGCTGTATTTTGATGCGCAAACCATAGAAAACTGTAAGCGCGCACTTGCCGCGCACTTACAAGCAGGGGGAAGCGGCAGCGCTGCTGCTTTAAAAGATGTTATGGGAACCACGCGCAAGTACGCCATTCCCTTACTTGAACGCTTTGACTCCCTGGGCTTTACCGTGCGTTGCGGAAACGAACGCACGCTTGGCACACAAAAAAGAAAAGGGGAATAAACATGGCGGGCGATTTTTGCTGTTCAGATTATCATTCTCACCCCAATGACAATGCGTTGCAAAACGAAAAACCCAGCGATAAAAGCAAAGGAAGCAGCGAAACCGACCGCATTCGCCTTACGCACTTGACCGAGAAAGGTGGTTGAGCAGCAAAGTGGGGTCCGGGAGACCTCTCCGAAATACTTGCCTCTATTGCGCCATCGCCTGAAAGCGATGCGGCACGTTCGTTGCTGCTTGGCTTTGAAACCAGCGACGATGCAGCAGTGTATCGCATAAGTGATACCGTGGCTGCCGTGCTTACCCTTGATTTCTTTACGCCCGTGGTGGATGACCCCTATGAGTTTGGCTGCGTTGCGGCAGCTAATGCCTTAAGCGACGTGTTTGCCATGGGTGGCACGGTGCGCGCTGCTATGAACATTCTTGCATTCCCGCGCGCGCTGGGAACCAAGGTGGTGGCACAAGTTTTGCGCGGCGGAGCCAGCAAGGTTGCCGAAGCAGGGGCATTCGTGGTGGGCGGCCACACCATTGAAGACGATGAGCCAAAATACGGGCTTTCGGTTTTTGGCACGGTAGACCCTGCACGCATTATCAAAAACGAGGGTGCGCAAGCAGGCGACGTGCTGTTTTACACCAAACCTTTAGGCACCGGTATTATGAACTCGGCATTTCGTGCAGGGTTGGAAACCGATACATCAATGCGCCCTGTTATTGAAGCCATGATGGAGTTAAACCAGGCAGGCTCTTTAGCCATGCAGGAAGTGCGCCCTCATGCCGCCACCGACGTAACAGGCTTTGGTATTGCGGGGCATTTGCATGAAATGCTTTCCGCAAGCAAGGTTTCGGCGCAGCTTACCTATGAATCTCTGCCGCTTTTCCCCGGCGTTCATGAGTATTCGCGCGATTATTGCCGGCCAGCAAAGTCGTTTGACCTTATAAGCTGGGCAGAATCGTTTGTGCAGCTTAACTGCGCTGATTTCGATGAGGAAGACGCGCGCATGGGCGTGCTGTGCGACCCGCAAACGAGCGGCGGCTTGCTTATTGCCGTGCCTTCCTCTGCCGCTGATGCTTTTTGTTATGCGTTTGAAGCACACGCAAAGCGCCAGCCCGTGCGCATTGGAGAAGTGATTGAAGGGGAAGCCGGCACTATTTTTGTACAATAAAATGTGTTCAGATGCCGCGTTTGCATTACAATTGTAACACTGGTCTGCTTGGTACTCATTGGTAACGCAGCCCCTTCCCTTGCGAAAAAGGAGAAACGCCTATGGGAAAAGATGCTATTTTGCATGTTCGCATTGATTCTGAAGACAAAGAGCGTGCCGAAACGCTTTACGCCGATTGCGGAACAAGCCTTTCTGAAGCAATACGCATGTTCATACGACAAAGCATTAAGGTAAATGGCCTGCCCTTTCGACCAACCAGCAGCTGCTGTAAAGGGCGCATGAAAGCGCAGGGAATCTTGCGTATTTACGCCAATCAGAAGCTTCGTGAAGATGAACGCGAGGCATGGATTAGATCGCTGAGTGATAAATATGAAACGTTTAATAGATGAAACCGTTATTTTGCGCTATATATTAGAAGACGACAAAAAGCATTTCAAAGATGCTTGTACCGTTATAGCCGCAGGTGAAGCGTACACCTACCCTGAAATTTTCGCTCGCGTTGCCATTACCCTGCGCGACACCTACAGAGTTCCACGCAGCCAAATTGGCTACACGCTTACTGCCCTGCTTGACGATATTTATGTTATTGACGAAGACATTGTGCGCTATGCATCACGTTTGTTTGGCTCAAGCATGCTTGATTATTTGGATTGCCTGATTGTGGCGCGAAATGTATTACACGGCGAACATGTGCTTTCGTTTGACAAACCGTTGCTCAAGCGTACGCTATCACTGTAATACAAAACAAAGTAGCTCATTGAAGCGCCTGACCGCCGTACCTAATAAAGGTCAACACTAAAAATACCTTCAAACGAAAGTTCTTCCCGCTCAAGCGCACGCAACAATTCATTGCGTGCGCTTTCCGGGACACACCATGCAAGGCCACAACCTGCAGCTATTTCTGAAGGAACGGGTATTATACGCCCTGGCAACAAGTGAGCATTGCTTTTTGCTTCTGCTGCCAAGGCATCGCTTGTACAAGAAAAGGTAACTATGGTATGTGGCGTTTTCTGGCGCATAATCAGCTGCTTTTTCATTACCGAACTAACCGATGCGCGCTCTTACGGGTGCACAACAACGCGTGCGGTCATTTGTTTTTCTACAATAGCGTACATGTTGGTTACTTCACCAACGGCAAGCTTTTCTGTTAGACCGTAATAATTCAAGCACGTGCCACAGCTAAGCACTTCTGTTCCCGCCTCAGATAACGCATGTAAATCATCAAGAACAGGAGAGCCCTCGCAGGTAAGTTTAACACCGCCGTTATAAAAAAGAACACATGAGGGAAGCTCGTCTTGCTGAGTAAGGGCAAATACAAATGCTTTCATAAGGGTGTGGCCCAAATCATCATCGCCTTGCCCCATGCATTCCGAAGAAACAACAACCACTTGCCCCCCAAAATTAGCTGCACAAGTTATGCCATTATCTTGTTCGATTGCGTCGTTTTGCGTTGTTGCCGCATCATTCGCTTCATCGCTTTGGGTGCTGCTATTTTTAGTAAAAAGAACGGCGAAGGTTTTTTCTTCACGCTGATTGCTAACTACTTCGCACTTCAAACGTTTTCCCAATGCCTCTAAATTATGCACCGATGTTTCATTATCTACTAAAACTTCAAGTTCACCTGCGTTCATAGCAGAAAGCGCCTTCTTCGCCCGCACAACGGGCAATGGGCACGATTGCCCACGTGCATCAATTTGTTCCATACGTGCATCCTTTCCGTTTTGTATAAACTATGCAACCACACGTTGTAAACACCAACGCGCCTTTCGCTGAAATCCACCATTTTTAAAATGAATTGTGGGTAAGTTACTTTGTACGCTTTTTTGCGCATATACGAGCATGCAACAATGCAAAAAGATTGTTTCGCAGAAGAGGAGTTCCCGCAGAAAAAACTCCTTAAAATGTTGGGAACAGTATATGCTCTTTGCTTGGTTTATGCCAGTAAACACAGACATAAATCCAAGTTACCTCCACTGCAAAAAAGTAAGGGAAGCGTCATTATCGTTTTTATCGTTTTTATCGTTTTTATCGTTT
>CAZCCJ010000033.1:0-6973 GCA_964497235.1 uncultured Staphylococcaceae bacterium | reverse complement strand
AATATATATAGTTGGAAGATTGAAATCAAAAGGCGGACTTAAAGATTTTAGGTTTCCCGAGCACATAGAGCGTCCTGAATGTAACATCAATGATATTATTGTCCCCGACGACACGGATTACATGTCGTTAAGGCCAATCACACGCAAACATATGGCCGCGTGGCAAAATTTTTTGGATTTGTTATTCGAGAACAAATGTCCCTTACCTACATTCCCTATATGGGCAATGGAGTTTGGAGCAACTTATAGTTATGAAGGAGCCGCCCCTTATTTTCAAAAAAGAAGCCAGCTACAAGGAAAGAAAGGTAAATTTGGCGAAGATATTATAGGTAATTCAAAAGACGATTATCTACAGCAACTCCCAGTATATGCACAGGGAAAGCCAAAGGGAGGAAACAGACAATTCCCTGATTGGAAAAAACTCTTTATTAGACAAAACAGAGAGTTCTACCTGAAAAACAAGTCTTGGATTGACACATGGATTGAAGAAATTCGTCAGCCAGGATTTGAGAATAGTCACCAGAAGTTTGAATGGAACTGTGGAACGGAGGACCACCCTAACCTCTATACTAAAATAATACAATTCCGTCCATCAGGCATAAGAGTCAAACAACCGACATATTCTCCGGCTCTTGTACTTACAACGACTCAAATCCCCATTATCCCATGGGTAGTTACACCCAATGGGGAAAAAGGTAGGTATATGACCAGAAAAGAAGGCGCAAGATTACAGTGCATGCAGGACCTTAAAGAATATCCAGATACAATTGCAAGTGCCTTCAAGGCATTTGGTAATGCAGTAAACGTTGAAGTCGTAAAACTAATTGCAGAGAACTTGATTAAATTGACATGAAACAAATAGAAAGAGTATCTATAGCATTGAAACCCAACGTGTACAGCACGTTTAGGAATCTCAATAATACTGTCTCAAATACATTGGGTGAGTATGTTGATAATGCTGTTCAGAGCTATCTTAATCACAGAGAACAACTCTTACAGGTAGATGGCCCCGAATACAAATTAAGCATTTCTATTGATATCGACTGGGAAAGAAGAGCTATTTATATTCGTGACAATGCTGCAGGAATAGATGCCCCAAACTATGAAAGAGCATTTGAACCTGCACATATACCGTTGGATGATACCGGGCTTAATGAATTCGGCATGGGCATGAAGACTGCCTCTGTATGGCTTGCAAATAAATGGAGCGTACGGACAAAAGCCCTTGGCGAAGTTGTAGAGCGATACACAACTTTTGATTTGGAAAAAGTAACATCAGAGGAGAAAGAAGATTTGGTGGTAACGGAAAGCCCCAAACCTGCCAACGAACATTATACGGAAATAATTTTGACCGACTTGTCTTTTAACGCCCCGAAAGTGATGCAAATGGACAAGATAAAAAGGCATTTATCAAGTATTTATAGGCATTTTCTGCGTAGTGGAAACGTAGAAATATCTGTGAATGGGACTATGTTGGAAGCCCCAAACTACAATATCCTAAAAGCTCCATTTTATAAGACTCCTGAAGGTGAAGAAATCTTATGGAAAAAAGAAATAGACTTTGAGATTGACCACTATAAAGCAAAAGGCTTTATCGCTATCTTAGATAAAATCCAAAACAATGCCAATGGATTGGTTCTAATGAGGCGTGGAAGAGTTATCGTAGGTGGTGGTGATGAACGATATTTTCCTCCAGTGCTTTTCGGTCAGTCTGGAAGTTTTAGGTATAGGAGACTGTTCGGAGAATTAGAACTTGAAGGATTTGAAGTGTCTTTCAATAAAAATGGATTTAGAGAAGAAGAGGATTTGTATATGCTCATGGAAGGTATTCGTGATGAGCTTAAAGCAGACGAGCCTAGCCTTCTCAGTCAAACAGATAATTATAGACAGCGAGGAAAAGAGCAGTTTGAAAAAATTTCCAAGGCAATCAAAAAGGACTTGGAAAAGAAGTCAAAGCCCAAGCAACTTTCCAGACAGGTAAGTGAAGTTGAAAACAAAATCAACAACTCACAATATATTCAGAAAAATGAAGAGAAAATCATTAAGGCAGAAGTTTTAGATAGCTGTAGCGAAACATTTCAGTATAATAGCAAAAGCTATATACTTAAGATGGAGCTAGTTACAGAAACCGAGACAGATTCATTATACTCTGTGGTAACGGAAAAAAGTGAAGAGGGAACAACCTCTGAGGCGACTCCAATACTATGCAAGATAAATCTTGCACATCCATTTTTTACTCGGTTTGACCAATTCAAGAAAGGTCATGATTATACTCCAATTATAGCGATATTTAAAGCGCTGACATTGGCTGAAATAATGGCTCCAGACAAAGGGACTAAATTTGCATCAAATGTCAGGATTTTGTTTAATCAAAGTATTCTTCAATTATAATGGAAATACAAATTCTAAAAAAGAGCAACATAGGCTTTTCTCCTGAAATTGGAGAAATGACACTTGAATTACTATCTCGTTTAAGAGAGAAGGTTGATAGTGAAGGTATTGACGTATTAAAAAAAGAAACAGTCGATATACTATCAAAGTGTACTGACCCAAACAAACGAGAATGTCAGTCTGTAACGAATCTTGTAGTTGGATACGTTCAGAGTGGTAAAACTATGTCTTTTACAACATTATCAGCACTTGCACATGACAATGGATTTCGGATAATTATATATTTTGCTGGTACAAAAAATAACCTTCTTTCTCAAACGACTAAACGATTGAGAAAGGACTTGATTAATGGTAATGTAAACTCCAAGCATTATAAATTATTTGAAAACCCGACGAAAATCGAAGCCCAAAGAATTCGTAATGCACTTTCGTTGAGTTCAAAACCAACGATTTTAATTACTGTATTGAAGCATCATAAGTATATCTCTGAATTGGCGGCGATGTTCGATGATGTACAATTAAAGAACACCGTTGCTAAGTCAGGAGTGCTCATTATTGATGACGAGGCTGACCAAGCGAGTTTAAATGGCTATGCTTATAAAAACAGTAAATCCCCGGAGTGGGAAGATGATGAATATACTACAACATATAGTAGCATTTTGAAACTGCGTAACGCATTGGAGAATCATTCGTATGTGCAATATACAGCAACACCGCAAGGGCCACTGCTTATAAGCATAATGGATTTGCTTTCCCCCAAACACCATACCGTGTTAACCCCAGGCAAGGGATATACGGGTGGAAAGACCTTCTTTTGTGATGAACCAGGACTTGTTATCACGATACAAACGAACCAAGTATATCATTCTAAGCATAATGATTTGACTAGTTGTCCGGATTCTTTGATAAATGCCCTACAACTCCATATAATGGGAGTAGCCATCATTGTGAACATTAAGGAGAAAGAGTCGTTTTTATCCATGATGATTCATGCAGATAGAGAACAGGATGCTAGTGAAAAGTTTTATGGCTGGATAAAGAATCTGATTGATGCATGGGCTAATATGTTAGCAAACGGAGAACTTGATCCTGGATACCAAGAACTCAAGCAATCGTTTAATTCAAACTACGAGGAAGCCATCCGTTTGTATAGAATCCACGAAGAAGATTATCCTTCTTTCGAGGAAATCTGGAAATATGTCCATGATATTATTCTCGATACTAACATAGAACTTGTGATTAGTCGGAATAAGCGTCAAGGCGAAAACAAAGAAATTGACTGGTCTAGTAGTTGTTCTCACATATTAGTAGGAGCTGATATGCTGAACAGAGGATTTACTGTGGAGCATCTTGCAGTTACATATATGCCTCGATATAGTGTTGGTAAATCAACTGCTGACACCATTCAGCAGAGATGCCGATTCTTTGGCTATAAAAAGAATTATTTATGGTCTTGCCGAGTGTTTCTACCTTGCGAAGCTATTCTTGAATACAGAGAATATGTGGAGCACGAGGAGGAAATGAGAAATTGGCTAATAGAAAATAAGAGTCTTGAAGACGTGGAACGTCTTCTCTTGATTTCCAACAGATTAAATGCAACGAGGAAAAACATCTTGTCAAAAAACACAGTTACGACTAAGTTGTCGGGATGGAGAAAAATGAATGCATTCCAGGCTATCTCGGAAAACACTTCATTCGTAGAGGATTTCCTCGCTAAGCATGAATGGAAATTGTATGAGGACTATAAGACTACGGACAGGAATCATGCGTATGTCAAACTCCCGATACAAGAGTTTATTGAATTCTTGACGGAATTCAAATTTCAGAATATGCCTGATGCAGCACGCAAGCAAGCAACTTTGCGCTATATAAAATATCTTACAACAAAAAAGGCATCTCCACTCAATCATGCCTACATTATACACATGGCGTATAAGGGTGATGCGCGTTTACGTGCTTTCAATGTTGAAACGCAACGACTCACCAATCTTCACTCTGGACGTTCTACAACAGAAAGTTCCGTTTATCCAGGAGATGCAGCTATAAAGTTTGAGGACTCGCTAACTATACAGATACATAAGGTTAAACTTAAATGTGACTCCTTGATTTGGTCAGGTAAAGAAGCTTATACACTAGCAATTTATTACCCAGAAGACTTTGCAATAAATTATGTTGAAACGGAGGAATAAAATGAAGAATACAATACATCAAATATTTAAAAAACTATTGTGTAGCGATTCTTTAACCGAGAATTGTTACACAGTAGCTAATATTCCATCTTCAAAGGCTCATAAACTTGGTATCGGCACGGAAAGAACGCCTATGTTCTTCATTAAAAGCACCATAACCGATAAGGCCCCGAACATCAACTTGGAATTAATGTCTGTACAATTTAACGAGTTGTGTAGGCTTAAGAAGAACAATGCCCCGAATAACATCATTGAAAGCTACTATACGGTAATAACCCTAAAGACCGATTTACCAGACTATGTTAGTTACTTTCTTGATATTGTATGTGTTGTATTGGAGAAGATAGGCGAGACTCCAGCACAACAGGTCTTGTTAACTGAAATACAGAGGTTAATAGATCTGTTTAGGCGTTTTTCAGCACCCCCAATGAAAACAATTCAAGGATTATGGGCTGAATTATTTGTAATTGATAGAGCAACTGACCCCAGTTATTTGGTTAAATCATGGCATACATCTGGTACTGACACATTTGATTTTAATGATGGAACTGACAAAATAGAAGTGAAGAGTACTTCTAAGAACAATAGAATTCATCATTTTTCTCATAATCAATTAACGCCAAACAAAGGGTCAAATGTTGTTATTGCCTCAATCCAAGTAGCTCAATCTGGAATGGGGAAAAGCATTCATGATTTGAAAGATTCAATAGAATCTAAACTAAAAGCACCTGATTTGCGATTCAAACTGATAGATGTCATAACAAAAACATTAGGGACTGATTTTGATAAATCTCATGAATGTAGTTTTGATTACGCTTTAGCCTGTGATACATACAAGATTTTCGATATACATAACATCCCGTCTTTAATTGGCTGCAACATTCCTGAAGAGATTGATAATATCCACTACGACTGCAACTTATCCTCTGTCAAATCAGTTGATGTTCCATCCGTAGCATATCCAAATAGTGAATTATTTAAAGACTTATGAAAACAGAGAAGATTTTACCTGAGACACTGCTTCAACTCATGCTCAATGTGTTTGAGGCCGCACCCGATTTTGTATATAAGTATGGCATACAGCCGTTCTTAATGGAATTAGGGGGAAGGGAGTTCTATGTCTATGTAAAAAATCTTTCATCTGCATATTTCAAGAGTAGACCAGACACAACTAGAGCACAGTTGCCAGTTAGGGAAGAGTTTGATGAAATCAAGCAGTCTGCTAAACCCTTTGTCTTTCTTGGTTATGACAGCGTAAACGATGTGATTGTATGTTGGAATTATCATACTGCAAAACAGAGATTAAACGAAAGGAAAAGCGTGTCTTTCTATTCAAGAAGTTATTTTCAGGAAGAAGTTGTATCGGGAGAATTTCTAAAGAAAGAACTTAAAAATGGAGATACGCCTGTATTATTCAAAAGAAAAGATATAATAACCTTTTTCCGGTCCATTGATTCATTCTTTGGAAAGCCAATAGAATGTAAAGATGTAAAAGATATCATCATTGATGGTAAAATAAAAAATATTGCTGATAAGGCGTTACTAATGAAACTCAAACCGCTTCTTAATACGGATACGCCTCATACTTTAGAGGCCATAAAGGTGACCCAGCAGTTTTATGGTGATTTACCGCAAATGAAATTCCGTGACTGGGCTAATCTTGTAAAAAACGTACAGTTCAATGATATAAACGAGGAAATGAATAGTAATCAGAAATAGGTAAGCAATAGCAATTTTAACCTAC
The DNA here is from genome assembly GCA_964497235.1 of uncultured Staphylococcaceae bacterium. Taxonomy (GTDB): domain Bacteria; phylum Bacillota_I; class Bacilli_A; order RFN20; family CAG-826; genus UBA4951. Next base: position 649 of record CAZCCJ010000033.1, on the reverse strand, counting down.
AGCCAACGTATCATCAGGTTCAGATATCCAAGTCCATGTCAAAGGATTTATCAAGTTCGTAAAAATGATTGTATTAAATGTTTTTCAAAAAGGTTTGATTGGAGCTCTTGGAGCGGTCATGTGTTATGTACTATTTGTTATACATAAATATAATGTATCTCTATGGAAAAAGTTTTTGTCTTTTGTAAAAACGAATGGTCAAACACCTTTTTGCCTATTGGAATTGTGTCTGTTTAATGTTATCAATTCATTGATTATATGGCTTGTGGCATCTTGTATTATGGCAAATACAATCGATTGGCGGGTTTTGTCTTCTGAAGATTGCGCAATAATGGCATTGTTATTTCCAATTGTGTTTTGTGCCGTTATCATCACATTGTTTAAACGCTATTCTTCAATAAGTGGGATAAATAGGAAACTATGGTTGAACCAATTGTATTCATTCCTTTCGATAAAGGTAGCACCCTTCATAAAAAGTATACAATCTAATATCTTCAAAATGAGCAACGTGAGACATACCACCCCTAACAACCCTATTACAAAGTTCAACTATTTATATTCATTTCAATATATTCCCAAGATAATAGAGGATTACAACAATGGACTATGTTCTATCGAAGTCATATTTGATAAAAGTAAATATCCAAAC
>CAZCCJ010000032.1:4087-7860 GCA_964497235.1 uncultured Staphylococcaceae bacterium | reverse complement strand
TTTGGTAACACATGGATATCCGCAAGATGAGGAAGAAATCGAGTGATACGCAAAGCGAATTCGCAATGAGATACAACATTCCTTTCCGCACCATTCAAAATTGGGAAACCGGCGTCCGCAAGCCTCCTGAGTACGTTATCGGCTTATTGGAACAAAGGATTCGAAAGGATTTGATCAACAGAAGAACGTTTGAACTGCCGAAGCACGATCCAAAGAAAACTGATTTGCCTAAGCGAAGCGATTTCCTTGGGACGATAGCTTGGCTAAAGGCTGTAAAAGAGCGTATTGGGGAGCCTATTGTTTTCGCGCTCGATGAAGCGCTTATGTGCCAAGGCTATTTCCTTGGCCGCGATGATGAATATCTTGTTTGGGTGTATGGAAATGATGATGTCACGCGTTTTAACGGAGTTGTGGTCCTAGGCAATCGTATCGATTCCGATTGCATCGATAGCCGAAACGGGCTTGATTTCACGAATTTTAACCGCACCGTCACAGATGCACTAGACAACGAAAACATTTTGGATATGCAAGGGATAACGGAAGCTCTCAATCGCTATTACGTCTCGCACGGTGACAGTTTCGATGGGATTTTCGTGGCGCCAGAACATCGGAAGCGGTTCAAAGAACTGCTAATGACCGCTAAAGAATATTATGGAGATTAAAAGAACTAGTCTATGAATATCTCAACGCAAGAAAAACTTATGTATTCTGTCATGAAAGCAATTTACGATATCGAAATTTCGAAGAGTTTCATCTTTTTTGTTCGATAGAAAAGAGACTCTCAAAGTGGCCGTGGAGCTTCGGAAACTTTCAACGGCTTTCTATATAGGTTGGCCGATTTGCGACATTCATATGAGAAAAATTCCGTTTTGCCGGAAATGTCGAAAAACCTCCGTTCGATGTGGTTTATCTTGCTGTGAAAACGTATTTGCTTGACTTGCTCCCGCGATCGAAATAACGAAATCGTCAAAAGCGGGAAGTTAAATTAAAACTCACTTTTAAAAGTTTGCCATATAACGATAAAATAATAAATGAAAGGGGTTTTCTTATGCTTCCTTCGACTAAAAGACTTTTGAACGATGCCAACACAGTTTTTCAAATGCTTGGTTATAAATATTCGTTTGGAGATGATGAATTATCGTCTTTTCTGAAAACGGGATTCGACGTCTTGAATCACATTGATAATTTTGAAAATGCAACTAAAGCAATCAGGTACATCCAATTTGCATTAGACAATTATTCGAAAATAGAGAAAGCAATAAGAAGACATCCTGATTATTGGGATGAAGCGCAACGCAGCAAACGCTATAAAAAATTTCCTCGTCAAAGTGATGACGATGTAGCAGGAATTTTCTACATAACAAACGCAATCAACAACGGCGTGTATCTTAGCGGAGCCGCGTTAAAAGCGGATGTGTGTGGAATAGAAGGAAGTATACGGATGGATTGGAAAGGAGGTTTTTGCTTTCACGCCGGTGAAGACGACGCCCCAGAATATTATTTGAGATTCTCCAGATTAGATTCGACGAAAATGTGGCTGTTAGATAAGAACAAAGACAAGATAGGGAAAATTAGTTTTGGCGATGATCTTGAAATGATTATCGAAAAGAACAAAACTGATTACTGTGTCCAAACGGATATCGACAAATTAGTTGTTGGTGTATATAAAAAAGATAAAGTGGGTTTATTGAAAGGGGAAGACGACGATTTGGATAACGCGTCGGCGATGATAATATGGGATGCAGTCTATGAAGACGAAAAAGATTTGTCTTCCCTGGCTCAGCTTTTTGTGACCGACGACGAAGACGATGCGGAATTGTTTGTTATGATTGCAACGTCTTGTATATTGCTTTTTCAAGCAAACATGCGAAAACTCATGACGAAAACCAATCGTTCAAAGGTTCTCTCTTTTTTGACCTTCGCCGCTATTGCATCCAGGAGATAATGGAAGTTCCACACTGAATTATCTTTGATTTATTTTTTGTGTTTTTGTCACACGGCGATTCTCAGAAAATGACGATTGGCGTTAATTTGAAATATTATTCCATATTTGTCGCGATCTTGTTGCTCGATGTTGCGATTGTGACTTGCCGAATCGATTTAGTAATGTGATAATGATCATGCAAGACAACACTGCAAGTTCAAATAAGCAGATTGCTTCAAGGCCCTAACGGGTGACCATTAGGTCAGGAAATCAGCCGCAAGGCTGTTTTTTCTTTCTTCGATGCGTTAAAATCTTCTCAAAAGACGTGAGGTAATCTAAATATGGACAAAAATGATAAGTTGTTTATTGGTCTCGATGTAGGCACAGATTCTGTCGGCTGGGCCGTCACCAATGAGAATTATGAATTAACGAGGCTTAAGGGCAAAACGGCCTGGGGCGCACGCATTTTCGAAAAAGCGAATCCAGCCCAAGAAAGAAGGCAATTCAGGACCGCCGGACGCCGCTTAGCTAGGCGAAAAGAACGTGTCAGATTGCTTAACGCCTTATTTGATCCATTGCTTAAAGAGAAAGACCCTACTTTCTTGATGAGATTAGAGGCCTCCTCTCTTTATTCAGAGGATGTCATCGCTTACTTTGCGCGCAAGAAAGAGAAGACGCCCAATCTATGCAAACACACCGATGATGAAATAAAAATCGCCGCCAATGCATGCAATCTCCTTTTCTTGACCAAGAAGGAAGAGAAGGATTTTTATGCAGCATATCCCACAATTTGGCATCTAAGAAAAGCGATGGTTCATGGCGAGAGATCCGCCTTTAGTGATATTAGGTACGTATATTTGGCAATACACCACATTATCAAGTATCGTGGAAATTTCCTTAGGGGAACCGGCGATATAGATCAGAAATTCGATAACTCCCAATTGGATAGGCTGAATGAACTGATAAAAACCTTGTGCACGAGTAATGAAGATGATGCTTCTATTGCCCCAGATGTTTTGCCAAAAGAAAAATATGAAGAATTCCAAAACGATATTTTGGAAAACGACAACCTTAGGAAGGTTCGAAAGAGCAAAGTTATTGCGTTATTTAACGCCGATGCGTTCGTGGATCCTGGAGTGGCCGCAAAAGCGAAAAGATTCTACGAAATGTTCTGCTCTTTGTGTGTTGGCTTAAAATTCTCGACTGATAACCTCAACGAAAAGAAAAAGAAAGGCGAAGAGGCCGGAAACCCAGAATACGAAAAAGAAGAAATAGAGTTCGACGCCAGCTTCGAAAATAACAAAGACAAAATAGAAGGCGTTTTAGGCGACGCTTACGAGATAGTCGGTATAGCCAAATCAATATACGATTACTGTGATCTTTGCGAAATAATGGGCAAGAGCAATTATCTTTCCGAGGCTTTCTCTGATATTTACGACGAGCACGCCAAGGATTTGAGGACACTTAAGAAAATATGCAAAGAATTGGATAAATGGCAGGGCACGGAGAAGAGAGAAGACGCATTGCTATATAAACTCTTCAAGGATCCCAAGGAAGCCACCAATTATCCTGCTTATATTCATGTCGGCAGTGAACAAAAACGTTGTTCAATCGAAGATTTTTGCGGTTATGTTGGCAAATTGTTTGAGGCATACACGGAAGGCGATAATCCGATTGTTGGGCAAGCGCTGGACAAAAAACTCATCGACGAATGGATGGATATCAAAAAGAAATTGCTCGACAAAGCCCTTTTGAAGACAATAAGCATCCGTTCTACAAGCGTCATCCCAATGCAACTCCATAAAAAAGAGCTCTACAAAATTTTGGATAACGCAAAGGCTTTCGGGGT
>CAZCCJ010000032.1:0-3987 GCA_964497235.1 uncultured Staphylococcaceae bacterium | reverse complement strand
GTGAAGAATCACACCATCATCGGCCTTCTCCAAGACGGGCAAGGGAATCTCAATCAGATCTTGAATGACGCCAAATACGGCTTCCTTAAGAAAATAGAAGAACACAAAAAGGAAATATTCGAAAACAAAACCAAGAAAGAGATAGTGGAGGAGATGATCGATGAAATGCCTCCAGCGATGCGTAGACCCGTCATACAGGCTGTCCGTATAGTCGAAGAAATCTGCAAAGCGGCGACCGGTAAAGATAAGGCGAATCCGAGAACCCCGGATTCGATATCGATAGAGGTGACTCGCGAAGACAACAATAAAAACGCCAAGAAAAAGAAAGAAACTAAATCCAGGCAGGAACAACTTAAAAATTTCCTTAAGAACCTGTCTGAGAATGCTTCCGAAAAAGAACGCGCCAAACAAAACTCTGAATACCTCGATGACGACAAATACATCGATGCCATCAAAGGGAAGCATCTCTTCCTTTATTTCTTACAAAACGGCAGGGATCTTTATTCGGGCGAACCAATCGATATTGATAAAGTCATGAACGGAACCGACTATGATACCGATCACATTATCCCTCAAAGCATGATGAAGGATGATTCAATCGAAAATCTGGCACTGGTCAAGAAGGAGACGAATCAACATCGTTCCAATCAATTCCCGGTTCCTGTCGACAGGGCTAAGATGGCATCGTTCTGGAGAAAACTCAAAAAAGCCGGGATGATGTCCGAGAAGAAATATAACAATTTGATGAGAACGACGCCTCTTACCGAAAATGAACTTGAAGCGTTCGTCGCTGCTCAGATTAACGTCGTTAATAGGGCCAATAAGGTTTTGAAAGACATCTTCAAAATTCTTTATCCGAATGCTGAGTCAATATTCTCGAAAGCGTTATACCCATCCTTGATTCGTAAAGAGCTTCAAATACCAAAACTACGCGATCTCAACGATACTCACCACGCCGTAGACGCTTATTTGAACATTGTTACCGGCAATGAACTTCGCAACAAATTCGGCGATATGCGAAGAATAAAGGCTATCGCCGCAAGCGGAGGCAATTCGATAAATGAAAGCCTTAATATGCAAAAGTTCCTTGAAGACGAATTGAAGAACAAAAATATTACAACTAAGGACGGCGAAATCATAAAGCTCGGAGAACTGATAGATAAAAATAGCAGAAGGCATGACTTCTTGCTTACATACAGATTCAATTACAGCGATTCCGGTTTCTACGATCAAACCTTGTATGCGCCAGGAAAAAAGAACGACATGGTTCCGATTCATGACGATATGGACCCGAATAAATATGGCGGATACTCTGGTATGTCCGTTGGTGCCCAATGTATAGTCACTATTAAAGCGAAAAAGAAGACGTCTAAATACATATTAGGAATTCCGCATATGTATTTGACGATGCATCTATCAAAAGACGAATTGTCAAAAAAGTTAATTGATCTAGTCCCTTATACCGATGGAGATGAATTAATTTTCGATTTCGATAATTTAATCGACCTAAATGCTACAATCAAAAAAGGTTCAATTGAATACGTAATGGTTTCTAAAAACAAAGATCAAGTTGGTTTGAAGCCTGTGTCGCCGATTTTCTTAAATAGAGTTGATGAAAATTACATCGCGGGCTTGTCAAAATTCTGCGATTCAAAAAACCCACAAACGGAATCCAATGAAGATGTAATCATCATAAAAAGAAATAGAGAAGGTGATGGGTATGTTTTTTCTAAAACACGAGCCTTGGAAATTGTTGATGCGCTGTGTTTGAATGCTCAACGCCCATCTTATTCGTACTGCCCGATGATTTCCAATTTGTTAGATGACGCATATGTACATAAGTTGAAAGAAGAAATTATCGTTGGCAATTATCAATCGCAACTAAAAACTTTGAAAAAAATCATTGGTTTTTTCACTAGAAATTCCGAAACTCTCTCTAAAACTAATTTCAGAAAATCCAGAGGCTCGTTTTTGGACGACCGAATTATTTTAGTTAACAAATCCATAACCGGCCTATTCGTATCCGAAAGAAAACTATAGTATGGCTTTCAGAACCGTTACTATAGACACGCACTCGAAACTCGAATATTCACTTTCTTATTTAGTCTTTAGAACGCCAGATGTAACGAAGAAAATATTATTGGATGAGATTCATACGATAATCATTTCTTCGACTGCGGTTTCTTTGACGACCAGTCTTTTGAATGAACTCACAAAGAGAAAAATCAAAGTCATTTTTTGTGACGAGAAACATAACCCATCATCTGAATTGGTTCCGTGCTATGGAAACTCAAATTCGCCTAAGCGAATAAAAGAACAAGTAGAATGGTCTCCTTTGATATGCGATTTAGTGTGGAAATCGATAATCGAAAGAAAGGTCTCCAATCAATCGCTGATATTGAAGGAAAAAGGATTTGCCGAACAAGCGGATTTGCTAGCGGCTTATGCGAAAAACGTTGAAACCGGCGATATTAGCAACCGAGAGGGGCATGCCGCCAAGGTTTACTTCAATCGAATTTTCTATGACGGCTTCACCAGGGAAAAAGATTGCTTCGAAAATGCGTGTTTGGATTATGGATATTCAATAATCTTGTCGCAATTCAATCGCGCTGTCTGTTCGTCTGGATATTTGACACAGCTTGGGATACACCATAAGAATGAATTCAACGAGTTTAATCTATCGTGCGATTTAATGGAGCCTTTCCGTTTTATAGTCGACAGGAAAGCGTTGTCTCTAAAAGAGGGAATGGATTTCAAATCAGAAATGATTTCGCTTCTTGGCGAGGAATATAGTCAATTGGATAAAAAACAGTCTTTGGTCAATGCGATCGCGATATACTGCAATTCGATATTCACGGCTTTGAACAATGGCGATGTGAGCAAAATCGCTTTTATCGATTATGGAACAAAGGAGTAGATTCATGAGAACCCTTCTTTTCTTCGACTTGCCGTCGGTCACGAAAAAAGACCATCGGGAATACACAAAATTCATCAAATTGATCAAAAGCAAAGGCTTTGCGATGCTGCAAGAAAGTGTTTACACAAAACTCTCTATCAATGAAACAGTCGTTGATGCCACGATGCGCGAACTCAAAAAGGCACTACCTCCCGATGGGGCTGTATCGTGTCTGACTGTCACTGAAAAGCAATTCTCTTCAATAGATGTCCTTCTTGGAGAATTGGAGACTGATGTAATAATGAACGAAGATAAGGTGGTTAAACTATGAAGAAACTGTTTTTTAATCCTAATATTGGTGAATTCGATATAACGGATCCGAAAACCATTTTCTTAATTATTGAGAATCCTAAATCCTTTTGGAAGTTCGGCCAATATCTTTATGACAAACTTCCAGATCATATCGGTTATTGCTCTTTGTTAATCGACGGAAAAGAGAAAGCGGTTGATGAGGTCTCACTGTTTATAGCGAATCCTTATGACTTGGACATAAACTCAAAGTCCAATCTTAATGCGTTGTATAAGATGCTTAAAAAAGAATATTTCAACGATCTTTCCGAAGGAATAGACGAGATATCCAAGAAAATAGAGAAGATATGCGAATCCATAAGATTGGATTTCGATGCTGAAATCGAAATGAGCGGACAATTGAAAATCGATGATTTATTCAAAGTGGGAAATTTGAGATTTGTTGATGATTGCGAAACGATTTTAGAGAAATTGACAAAATTTATTTCCATTAGCAACGAATTACAGGGGATAGATGTTGTGTTTATTAACCAATTGAGCAGTTTTTTGAACGTAGAGGAATTGAAATCGTTTTTGAAAGAGCTTCATTATCGCGGAATAACGCTTGTGAATGTCGAATCGAATCAAATTTTATTGGAAAAACACAAGGATATTGAGGCAGAAAAACTGATTATAGATTCAGATTTGTGCTCTATATCCGGGCAGAGTATTATATAAAAGGGCAGCCCCTCTTAAACTTATTTGAGGTTTGAGAGCAGTGTTGTCTTTAATAGCTCGAAAAC
>CAZCCJ010000031.1:0-9222 GCA_964497235.1 uncultured Staphylococcaceae bacterium | reverse complement strand
TGTATGGCAACGGCAATAAGCCAACTATCGGCAACCGCACGCCAAGCCCGTTGGCGCCCTCTTTCCATAAGCACCCTCGTATCTTCATAACTCATACTTCGTCCAGTCGATACCATCTTTCTCCGCCCAGCCTTCCGCCAGGCATTTCTGCACATATTCCAACCCGCCAAGATAGAACTTTGCAAAATCGTCTGCCGTCTCGAAAGTCAGATACTCCGGCTGCTCTGTCGCTCCGACCTTAATCGTAAACGGCAGGCTCTTGCCCTCCGTCTGCACCGAAAGGTCGTAAGCGGCCTTGTAATTAAACTGGTTCTCGGTTGACAGCCACACCTGCTTGCCGTCATACTCGTAGCCAGTCAAGATACGCTCGTCGGTAGCATCATTCACGAGTTGCAGGATGGCAGTTTTCAACTCCGCCACGGTAGGCTTCCTGCCCTTGAACTGTGCGACCCAGTTATAGCCGTTCCCCGCCGCGTCCTCGCCGTAGCCATAACGTGCCTCATACTTCTCACGGCCTATCTTTGTAAGCCCGTCTTGACGCTCCTTTGCGCCGTAAATCTTATCAAACATAACCTTATCGTGTTTAAGTGAATCTATATCGTACCTTGCCATTGCCGAATGGCTCTGGCTTTATCGTCGTCCATACGCTGCCGAGCTTATCCATCTCGCGTAATTTCCCGAGAAAAAATTTCTGCTCCTTATCATCGGTGAAATACTTCTCCACCTGCCCGTTCTCATACTCGAAAGATACCAGCCAGCGCGTGCCGTTCTCTGTTTTCACATCTTCCTCGTAGTCGAGCAGCTTTATTCGCAGGTTCGACAGCGACCGCAGGCTTACGCCCTTGCCACTGAAACGTTTCTTACCGTCCTCGGCGACATATTTCAATCCGAGACTGCTGAAATCGGTGTCCATTCTCCGTCCTGTTAACTTATAATACATATTTTTGCAGTCGCCCCATTTCGCCATACCTTTAAGGCTTCCGACAACCTCGCGTCTACGCCTCCTGCTCTTGATACGCGCCAGCTTGCGTGCTGCCTTTTTCTTTGTTCTTTTCCTTAGTCGTGTCCGGCTCCCGTTGTCCACATAGCCTAAGAAGTCCAAACCCTCTGTCAGTGGCCTTATGGCCTCGTCGGGCTTTATCTCCAGTCCAAGCCCTGCGACCTTCTCGTGCAACACCTCCCGAAGCCTCCACAGCTCCGCTTTCGTGCTGGCCAGTATCACGATGTCGTCGCAGTAGCGGTAGTAATACCTTACGCCGTACGTCTCTTTCATCGTGTGGTCTATCCTCGACAGCAACAGATTGCCGAAGCACTGCGACGACCGCAAGCCTATCGACAAGCCCTCTGGCATCATCTTCACGAAGCCTTTCAGTATCGGCAACAACGTCGTGTCTTTAACATACTCCAGTACGCACTGCCACATCACGCGCTGGTCGATGCTCTGATAGAACTTCCGTATATCGCACTTATAGTAGTACTGTGTGCCCTCTCTGTCGTGCCGTATGTCCGTGCGCACCTTCCGGAATAGTCTATGCATACCACGGCCTTTGATACTCGCCGCGCTCGTCCTTATTACCGTCGGGTAGACATACTTCTCAACGACCCTCATCACGGCGTTGCAGCCTATCCTGTCACGCACGCCGGGCGACTGCACCTGTCGCACCTTCGGGCCTTCCGTTACCGTGAACTCCGTATAGCCTTTCACTCGGAAACGGCCGGCGCCTATCTCGGCTTGCAAGCCAGCTATCACCCTGCTACGCCTCGCCTCGTAGTACGCCCTCCGCTCCTTGTTCTTCAACCCTCCGACGACCTCATCAAAGGCTTCCTGCATATTGCCGTAGTCTGTGATTTCTGCCATCAGATGGCCGTATCGCTTACTCATAGAGTATTAACCTTTTCCTTCGTTCCGCCACCGTTGAGACTTTCAGCCGATAACCGTCCTTATCGTCTACTCACCTGTCATAGGTGGCACTCCATAGATGTTTCCGCTTTCCAGCCCTTGAAGGCTGCTGTTGCCGAGGCTTGGACCTCTCGCCCATAGATACAGGCTATCTCGTAGCCTCGTTCCATAGAGACGATTATCTTGATTGCAAGGCGCACACCGTTATTCGTGTTCGAGTTCGAAGAAGCGTTGTTCGCGTTCGAATACACGAGACCGCCATTCGCGTTCGCATTGTTGTTCGCACGACCAACACAGCGCCCAAGAAGTCCTCTACCTTTTTTCGTCTTTTCGTTTTCGCTTTCGCTTTCTGTGGTTCGGCAAAGGGGCGCTGCCCCTCTGCACTCCCCACGCTCTACGCTATTTCGCTGTCCACATCGCTCTCGTTTGCTATCTCACCGTCGAAGGCAAGGCGCACACCGTAAACCGAGTACGAGTTCGAAGAAGCGCTGCGCGCGTCCGAAAACACGAGACCGCCATTCGCGTTCGCATTGTTGTTCGCACGACCAACACAGCGCCCCTTGCTGGCGGAATAATAGTAGGCCGAGGCATGGCACGTCGAAAACTTCTGGCTGTCGTTGTTGGTGGCACTGGCAAGGGTATCGCAAAATCTGCCGTGCTTGATACGCGCTATCTCATAGCCGTTTGTCGTGATACCCTGCACGGTGCGCTCGGTCTTAGTCCGTGGGTCGTAGATATGGTAGACAGCGTCCACCATATCATCGCTGTAGTTTTCGGCACGCTTGCTCGCCTTCCAGCTCGCAAAGGTCTTGATGTTACAGCCGATGTTGTCCATCAACTCCCAGTTGCAGCCGACGAAGCCCTCCAAGCCCCAAATCTTATTCGGCTTGCCGCTGTCGGCACCATTCACCGTATCGGTCTTTCCAATGCTGTCGCACTGGCCTGTAGTATATCGTGCTCCGCAGCCGAAGCCATACACTCTCTGGTCGTCGCGGTTGCCAGTATAGCACCTCGACAAGATAGCTATCGCCTTGCCCTGCTCGTAGTCGGTGGAGTGGTAGCCGTCACCACGTAGTATGCAAAGGTTAAGCAGGTCTTGATATGTATAGTGCACCGTGCCCACGGGCATCGCCGTCGGGTTGCCCTCGCTGTCATAGCTCCAGTTGGCATACGTCGTTGATGTGCCGTCGCCAGTCCTCGTCTGCTTGCCACTGATACTACGCATATAGCCGAGGTCGTCGAGTGCGCCGCCATAGATACCTATAAGCGTCGACTTGTGCTCGACCCAATCCTCCAAAGCCTCTATATCGCTACTGTCCACACTGCGCACCATCACGTCATCGGATAAGCCTTTATAGCACGTGAAGTAGAGCCACTTCGCACCCGTCGGCACGTCACGGTAGACATAATCGCCCTGCTCGGCGGTGAAGTCCAACGGGCTGTTCGTCGTGCCGCTGATAGTCAGCGTGTCTGTCTCGAGCACCTTCCCGTCGGCGTCTACAAAGGCACTGCCATAGCTGACGTTGTTGATAGTCGGGAAACGGGCCTGCTTCATTCCCTCCACGTCGAGCCTATAAACCGAACAACTACTGAGCGTCTTCAGACAGTCATCACTGTAGGCACTGCCGACGGTGAGACTGCCCACCTGCAAACCCTTCGCCTCGGCATAGAGTATCTCGCTAAGCTTCGGCTCGTTCTTCTTCGTGTACGTGGCTTCCGGCATAGTGATATTCGAGGACAACAACGTATGTTTCTTCTGCGTCTTGAAGTCGTTGATACCCTTATACCAGTATTTCGGGATGTACATAAAGCAGTCGTACTGCTCGCCCAGATTATCTGTATTGTCGAATTTCGTGCCGTCGGCGTACTTCGTATAGTCGCTCTCGGACATCTTCGTCAATGTCATCGTCTTTGTCTTCGCATCGTACTGCCCCTTCACGGGCACGCTCTTCGCGCGTATCTTCAACACGTGACCGCTCGGCACGTAGTCGTTGCTGAAATCATAGCCCGTCCCGTTGTCCATGTTTGATACATTCTCGCTGTCCTCGACAAGGTCGTCCTCGACATAATCGGAATACAACGCTTGGTTGATAGTCAGCTCGGGCAGTGCCTCACGCCACGTCGCCAGTTGCTCATCATCGACATACTTCGTCAACTGATACTTGCCACTGATAGCCACCTCGCCGCCAGCCTGCAACGTAGCGTCCACACCCTGCAAGCCAAGTGCGGCAAGGGTCGTCAAGTCCGTGCCGTCGCCACTCTCTGCCAGTCCAGTAACGCGGACATACTTCAAGGCGGTGTTCGTCGTGCCTGCCACCTTCATAAGCAGCGCCCACGCATCAATATTCGTGCAGCCTTCGATTATCAACGTCTCTATACCAGCAGCGTTGGCAAACGTTATACCGCTATTCGTGAGGCTCGGCAGATAACGCAAAGACAGATACTTGTATGTCGTCGGCAACGTCAGCTTGGTTATCGCACTCTGCTCCGCCAGCTGTATTCGCGTCAGCTTAGACCCCACAGCCAGCACGGACAGAAGCCTCGGGCAGTAGCTGGCATTGACGGTCGTGATGGCGGTATTCTGAATATCCAGCTTTTCGAGGAACGGCAGGTTGCCCAAATCAAGAATCGTCAGATAGCCCTCGTTATTGTTCGCAAGGGTGTAGCTCTCGCCGCCGATGATAAGCTCCTTAATAAGCGTCAGCTCGCTAATATCCCACGATTGCTGGCTCGGCGTGGCGTTGCTGATGTCCAGCTTCGCCAGCTTATCCGCACCGAAGACATATAGCATCGTACCGCTACCCGTGTTCGTCATTCCCGACTTCAACGTGTAGCTCTCTCCGGCTTTCAGATAGCAGCTATCTGTGGCGGTGTTCGCCCTATCCACGCCGATACCGAAATAGCCTTGCTTGGCTGCGGTAATCTTCACCGTTACATTCGTGCCCGTGCAGCGCATCGACACCATCGACGAGAATAGGTCGCCCGTCTGATAGAAGCCATCACGGAATAAGAAGCGCGTCTTTACGAAGTCCTTCAGCCGCTTTATACTCAATCCGTGCAAAGCATAGAAGTAATTCGCCGTCGACTTACTTGCCTCGATATACTTCCGTTCACCGTCAAACGAGCTGACCTTCTTCGGCCATTTCTGAAGGCGGTCGGTTATCCAGTATTTCACGATGCCATCATACGAGAACGCCCGCAAGCCGTCCGACGTGGTGTATGCTCTCATAGCAGCAGCCACCTGCCGTGTGGTTACGGTGTTCTTGCCAGTATCATCGAGCCAAAAGCCGTCGGTACCCATATTCGCTATTTGCGTGAACAGCACACTGCCGTGTCCTTGGTACACGCCTGCATCATCATCGTTCGGGTCGAGCAAAGCAGGAATAGTGAGACCGCAGTCATTATCGCTGCCGAGGATAGTATCACCGTCGTAAAGGTGGTTAAGATACATTCTCGTCACGCCGTCCTCATCAAGATAGAAGCCTATCATCATATTCTTCGCACGCTGGTCAACGGCTGCCACATAGTCGGTGAAGACGTGGTAACAAAGCGCAGAGTGGACATTCGCCACGGTGTGCAACTCCTGCTGCCACTTCTTTAGTCTGTTCGCCTTTGTGCCCGTCGTCGTCTTACCGCCAAGCGTGATGTTGCCCGTCGTCAAGTTCTGATTGCAGTCTTGGCAGAATTTAAGCCAGTTATACAACCAGTACGGCACCTTCTTACCTGCCTCGTACAAGGCATTAAGGTTATCGTCGTCCGGGTACCTGCTCTCGAAGTATTGCAGCCATATCGGCTTGCCGTCGGTGTCAAGCGTCAGCATATCATCGACGCTATCCACACCCACAAACCAGTCGAGGCCGTCATATTTCAACAGCTCGTAATTCTCCACAGGGTTGACGACATCGCCAGTGATAACCCACTTACCGCCGGTATACGTCATATTGCCCGTCGTCTCCGTCCAAGCACCATTCTTGTAACGGTACACTTTATGCGACGGACCACAGAACTCCGAAAGAACGTATATGTTTTCCGCACCTTCGTCGTTCGTCTGCACCCAAGTAGATTTATCCACCGACGCTGCGAAATCGCTCAACGACTGCCCCTGCGCCGCCACAAGTTCGATGAAGTCACCGTAGTTAAGACAGCCAGCATTGTAGCCGTCGACGTCCTCAAAGCCAAACACCTTCGCGTCGCCCTTGTCCTCGTTCCAGTTGCCCTTGGCATGGAAATAGCCATAACTCGGTGATGTCGCATCGGCGCTGTATCTGTCAGTACGGAAAAAGGCACACGGTATGCTCCGGATAGATGTGTTGATGATATACCCCGTGCCACTGGCGTTGTAAACCTTCTGCGCGGGCGTGACATAGTTATCGCCCAGCCCTCTCTGTAGGTCGTTGAAAAGATTTGTCGAACCGCCATTGTTCGCGCCGCCACTCTCCGAATAGTCCACCTTCACGGTGATAATATTCGTCGGCAGACTATCATCAGCGACCTGCACCTTGCCTTTGGCGGCATTCGCCAGGCACACGTTGAACTTTTCCAATTCCGCACCCGTGAAGTCGCTGGCCGTATGCAACAGCGTTATCGTCGAGCCTTTGAACTTCATCTTGATGTTCTTAATAGGCCGCTTCGATGATGTCGTGCCTTGGTTGGTCACCGTGACACCTATCGCCTTGAAGTCCTGCCATGGTCTGTCGGGGAAATAGGCATATACGTCGAGTATTCTCTTAGTCTTTTTGTCACCGTCCAACGTCTCCAAATATTCGGGATAGTTATCCTTCGCATCATTATCGGCGGTGTCGGCGTTCTTACACAGCACGAAGTATGGCAGCCCTAAAGCATACAAGGGTGCTGCCTGCGGGCGGTTCTTGGTGGTATTCTCTGCAGTCTGACTGGCCATAACGTCGTTGAACTCATACTCGCTTATCATCGCGTCGGTGTCAGTCATCGTAAGCAGATAGTTATTGAACTCCTGCTCGAAGCCGAAGTACGTTTTCCAAGCCTTGATATTATACAGATACAAGTCGCCGTTGGTGCTGTCAAAGGTTATCTCCGTATCGTGCGCCACGAGGCTCCCTGCCGTATAGTAGCAAGCGCCAATCTCTTCACCGTCGAAGTACATCTTCGCCACGCCAATACCGCTATACGGAGCCACCGCACTCGGCTCGATGACAATGGCCACATTCGTCTTTTCGCTGTCGTCCAGTGCGGCCGTGATGGTATGTGCCACCGTAGCACCATCATCGATAGTAAAGACTACGTTCTGCCCGTCCACATAGAAGCCGAAACCGTCTGCGATGCACTGCATCAGTTTCGTGCTGTCGTCGGCGATATTCTTCTTCATTATCGTGAACTGCAACGCCATTCCGTTTGTCTCTATATCGCTTTCGGCAAAAGGCTTGTAGTGCAGTGTTCCTTTGGCGTTCTCGGCCATACGCAAAGCCATATCGCCGTCCGTGGCCGTCGTTCCGAAGCTGTCCTTCACAAAGCCATTCGTCGACCAGTTAACGCCCTCTACATCGAGCGTAACGCCACTGTCGGCAATGTTGTGCTCCGACTCGCTGTTGCTCCTTCCGGAAAAGTCCAACGAGAACTGGCGCTGCGTACTCACTTCCTCAACCTCAAGCAACGTACCACTGACCTTTACGTCGGTGGTCTGACTGACACCCTCATCACACTTTACGCTGATGTTGATAGTGACGCTACCGTCATACGCCACGTCGGTAATCTTCCGTGTATAGGTATACGTCTGACTGCGGTACGCCACACGGCTGGCCTTCAACACTCCGTCCTCGTACACTTCCGCAGTAGGTTCTTGGCTTTCGGGGTCGTAAACGGCATAGTCCAAAGATAACGTCTCATAGAGTTTCTTCACATCACTCTCCGTCTCACTATACCAACGGGTAGCCACTATCGGCGTGGTGTCGTTCTCATCAACGACCATAACAGCCGTATGCAGGTAGTTACCGACAACGCCGGACCCTACATCGACACCGTGGATACGCAACGGATAGGCACCGTGCGACAAAGCCACACCAAGACAACTCGACGGGTCGATAGTCACACTATGGCTGTAAGTGTCCATCACGGTCGCCGTACCCAGCGTCTGCCACTCTCCCTTCAAGAATATCTCCGTAGTGGCCAGTATGCCCTTGTCGCTGGCATTATTCGGGAACTTATACATCGGAAGGCTCTTCGCCTCACCTCCAACGGCCAGTGCGGTGCTCTGTGTATAGTTCAAAGTCTGCACGCTCTGCAGCGTTACATCGACGGCGATAACGTTGATGGACTTCGAGCCAGTATTTCCCCCGTCGTCGGTCGCAATGACCTTAAACCGCCGTTGTCCGGCTGTGGCGAAGTACGAGGAAACATCTATCTGAAAATCGTAGGTCGTAAGACTTGCCGAGCTGGCCTTATTCACCGTCAGCGTCTCCAAAATCTGACTGGTGTCTCTGTCCACGAGCTCGATTTTCTCTATCATATTTTCGCTCTCGTTCGCGCCCTGCGTGGTAACACTCCTAACGGCAGCCTTTATCGTCACCGCGCCACCAGCCTGCGCATATAGTGGGACATTCTCAAAGGCTAACGACACGATTGTGCCTGCGCCGCCTCCGCTTCCAGTACCTACCGGGAACTGCACCTCGTCGCCCACAGCCTCGCCAGCAGCATTGTTTAGCTGTAACTTAACCACGCCTTCCGTCTCGGTATCTGCCTTAATCCTCACCGGGATGTTCTTGAAAGCACCACCAGTAGACAGCGCATCGGTGCCACCCTCTGCCGGGTCGTCCTTCGTCTCCACTTCACTGCCACCGCCGAAGTCTTTCCACAATCCCACCTCCGCGATGTCGGTAACCTCGCCTTGGAACTGTTTCGTCTCCATCTCGTTGGCGGCAATGCTGTAGGCGATAATCAAGCCCTTCTTAGAATACGTTACGCCCGTCTTTTCTTGGCAGTACAGCAATGCTTGCACGGCTGTCTCCAGCGTGTAGAAATCGCCTACCTTATTCGTCTGCGGCAGACCGTCAATGACGATATACGTCTCACTACCTGCCGCCAGGCTTCCGAAGTCTTGCCAGTTGTCGGTATTAAGCCAGTTCGTCTCGGTGACGCTCTTACCGATATACTGGTATGTTTTCCACACCCCTGCGGATAACTCAAAGCTGAGTATGAGACCGCTCGCTGCCTTCTTCGCGTTCCACGCTGCGTGAACGGCAGACAGACTGGTGTTGTCGGTATCGCAAAGCACATAGTAACCACTTATCGGCACCTCCACGGTGGGGTTGAAGATGCTCGCCGAAATATTCTTCGCTGCGATGGCCACC
>CAZCCJ010000030.1:0-9945 GCA_964497235.1 uncultured Staphylococcaceae bacterium | reverse complement strand
CGGCCAGCGGGATGACCAAGCAGGACTACATCACGTCACGGCTTGAATGCCGCGACATTGTGGTCAACCCCAACCTGCGCATATACAAGCTGCTCAAGGAGGAAATCAAAGACCTTTACGTTGAGCTACGCCGCATGCGCAGCGCCGAGGAGATGGACGAGCGCGTTATCGAGATGCTTCAAGCGCTGACCCAGGTGTTCATCGACATGGGCGAAGAGGAGCTGAAGTCAAAAGACAACGGCGTTGTGCAGATGGATACAGCGGTGTTCAGGATGACGAAGCGCTAATCCGGCTGATGCATCTTTCTTTAATTAAGAATCGGGATGCAATTTGATACCGTATCGTTTGCTAATCAGCTGAGCATCTTTACTGCGCTTCTGCAGTTCGAAGCTGCTGAGTACATTGTGCTGCGTTTCAGGTGACCAATAAATTTTCAAACACTTCCGGGCACGAGTGATAGCAGTGTAAAAAACGTTATGGGTAATTCGTCTCTCAACATCCTTGGTTACCACCAGTTTTACCGAATCGTATTCAAGTCCCTGAGCTTTATGGACGGAGACGGCGTAAGCAACCTGGAATGGAACTATACATTCTAAGCGCTCTTCCTCCCCATCGGGGTCAACATCCCTCTCGACCCAAAAGCTAACCGTAGTCTTTCCGTCTTCACAATCAACAAATTCCAAGCCTTCCGTGCCCAGCAAATCAAGCTCGCTAAGGGCGAGGTCCACCTCGACACTAAAGCCAATCCGATCTTTCTGGGAAACATCGATCGTAACGATATGGCCTTTGAGGTTGTTGTATAGGACGGGATAGAAACGGCGAGAATCATTGAACAACACTGGGTCGCCAACTTTGTATGTGCGAAGATCCCAAGGGCACGCCTCGTTGCTGTTCGCCATCTGCATGAGTCGATTCACGTTGTTGATGCCATAAAGACCGTCGTAGTTAAGGCAAAGAACAATCTCGTCCTCGCAGGCTCGCTTCCATAGCGTTTCGTCTAGAGATGAGGTCATCCTGTTCATTTCCAGGATTTCGGATATGTCTGTATCGTTTTCCCTCACAGACGTCCAAAGCCTGGAGAGGTCGTCACTTGACGCGCGCCAAGGCTTTGTGAATTCGTGGATGCATTTCTTGGGAAGAAACTCTCGAGCAAGCTCGAACCAATTCCCGAGGCGAATTGCTTCAATCTGCCTAATATCGCCAACAAGGAGGAGAATCTTAAACTTACTTTCTTTGAGGATCTCTTGGATGTCCCTGTTGCTGATAGTGCTACATTCGTCAATAACAAGGATATCGGCTTCCTCCATCCATTGAAGGTACTTCGCAACTGTCATGAACTCGCATTTACCATCGCTAATTTTTCGCCGCAGACTATCGACCGCTGGGTTGGTGTTCGCTATCGCCTTCTTTGATAAGTTCGGGAAAGCAGAGCACAAGATATCAACCATTGTCGTTTTGCCGGTGCCTGCTGAGCCATAAATTAAGGCAACCTTAGATTCGCTGAACATCGAGACCAGGGCTTTCGACTTCAAGGGATCATCCACCCTTGAAGGATTGTTGGCAAGCCATGATTCACAGGAGGCTCGATACCCGCGAATACCGGATGAAGACAGCTCGATTAGCGCTTGAAGCGTCGATGCTGCATCTTGTTCGTCTCCTTTGATAAACAGCTGGCCCATTTCATGAACAACGCTGCGTCGTTTATGCTTGTAGTACAGGTTCTCGTTGTGTTTTGTTATAAGCGTATCGATATCGCTGAATCCCTCGGCTTCGCTTTCATCGAGGTACAGAGTTCCAAATTCCTGAGCGCGATGCGAAATGAATCGTGCAAGGTGATTGTCCTCGAAGTCTTCAGGATTGATGCACCTTAAAAGATCGCTGATGGCCGGCTCATGACCTAAGAGTGCCATGCAATAAGGCTGCCTGTCGAAAGGGATGCACCCGAATTTCAGATGGAGGCCGCCCAGGTATTCGTTTGCGCCGTATTCTAGCTGTGCTTTGATCACTCGGTTGCGCGGCTTGTAAAGGAGATACTGGACAACGTTTTGCCCCGGTTTCCCGCTGATCGCGAATTCATGGGCTTCATCGAGAAGCTTATGGATGGGACATGTGCTGCCGGAAGACGCGATGCTAGCCTTAACCGCAGCGAAGTCTGCCTGGCCCATACTTGCTATCTCGTTAAGGCTCAACCCCGTTTCAGTCAAAAGGGCCATGAGGGATCTGTAGCTGTTCAGCTGCCCCCTGACCTTGGTCGGTGTTTGGGCTCCAAACATCTTTGCCAAGTTGTTAAGCTCGCATGGACGAATAGAGATAATCCATCCGTCGATGACGCGTACGTTAAATCTCACGCCTAGTGCGTTTATCCCAGCATTTTTAATTGAGAGGCTTACCGCATAGTTCGTTGGTATCCTTGAGCTTGAAAAAGCCACGATGCGATCGAACTTGCTTGACATGTCAAACGCTGGAAGCAGAGATACTTCATAGTACACGCGACCTTTAACAAAGAACGGCTTGACACCGTGAATGTAGTACCGTTCGCTCTTGATCGCCGAGGAGCATGAATCAGTGAGCATGTCGACCTTCTCGGCTATTTGCTCGTAGTAGCACGATAGGCCAGGATCGGTTTCAAGCGGGAAACGCTCCAGGTTCGCGAGAACGCTCAAGCCAAGCACATCATTTGCGTAATTACGCAAGAGCAGAAGATTTTCGTAATAGCCAAGCAACAGGCGTTCGGAGGATTCCTCCGTAGGGGTGTAATGCGATGTGACTTTTTGCAAATGTTCGTGAAAGTCGCTGATGAATCTTGTCTCGCGACGGCCCTTTAGCTGCTTCAGGCAAGGCTTGATTTGCTGGTAATAGTCACCTGAAACGGGACCGGGGCCATGCACCGCAAGCATAGCCACGTGCTCAACAAGGTCTCGCATGCTCTTAAGCATCGTACGCGCAACCGTTCCGCGCTCAAGGAAGCGCAATGAACTGAGCGCGTCATTGATTGCTTTGTCGGCGTTTCGGATCTCTTCATCAGGGCAGCGCATAGAAATCGCTACTTTCCGTCAAACTTGCTAACCAGAAGCTCACCTATTGCCTGCATCATGGCTTTGTACTTGTCACTGTCTTCAAACAGCGATGTGAACGCCTCGGTGTTCTCCACGTAGGCCTTGCGTGCGGTCTCGTCGAAGACCTTGGGAAGGATACTGTTGACAAAAACCCTGCGGCCGTCGCGCCTGATGGACTCGGCCACGTCATCTCGGCTTGACATGGTCTCCCACAGCTGGCTCATGACCACACGGTCGCCGTCGGTGAAGTCTCCCAACCACTGCTCGTTGAACTTGTCGATGAGGATTTGCAGCGGATCCTTCTTCTTGTCCAACGCGCCGCTAGAGGAAACGCCGCCGGGCTCGAGCACGCCACCCTGGTCCTCGAGTGTAATGCTGCCTTCGAACTCCTTCTCAAGCTTGTAAAAGCGCATCTCAACCTTACCGTCGATGCTCTCGACGTCAATCTTTTCAGCCTTGAGGAAGTGACGCAGGTAGCTCAGGAACACGTACTCCTTGTGCAGCTCCTTGTCGAACATGCGCACGATCTGGGTGATATAGGAGTACCACTTGCAGAACGCGCGGACCTTGCGCCTGCACTGGTAGCGTTGCTCCTCGTCGAGCAGCTCGTACTGCGCAACCGCGGGCTTCAAGATGCCGGCGAGTTGCCCCTGGACGTTCTTGCGGTTCTTCTCGCCCGAGAACTCGATTGCCGCGGCCTTCTCGACGTCGGACTCGTCGTAGAGGCTGTACTCGCGGATCTCCTTCTGCACCTTGTAGATCATGTCGGTGTTGATTTGCTCGGTCAAGCTGGTCTCGGTGTAGAAGCGGGTGAACGCCTCCTGGATGTCCTCGGGGTCGTTGACGAAGTCGAGGATGTAGGTGTCCTCCTTGTCCGGGTGGATGCGGTTCACGCGGCACAGAGTCTGCACGGCCTTGACGTCGCGCAACTTCTTGTCGATGACCAGCGTGTGCAGCAGCGGCTCATCGAAGCCCGTCTGGTACTTCTCGGCAACCACCAGGATGTCGCCGTAGTTGTGAAACTCGGACTTGGTCTGGCTTTCTGCCACGCGCTTGCCATCGTGGCCGACATTCATCGAGCCCTCGCGATACTCGACACCGTCGGGGTCGGCCGGGTCGACGATGGAGCCAGAGAAGGCCACGAGGATCTCCATGTCGTCGTAGCCCTTCTTCTCCATGTACTTCTTGATCTCGTGGTAATAGCGCACGGTGGCCAGGCGCGATGCCGTAACCACCATCATCTTGCCTTTGCCTTTGATTTTCTTGCGCGTAACGCTGCGGAAGGTCTCGACGATGATCTCGGTCTTCTGGCCCAGAGCGTAGGGATGAAGTTCCTTGTACTTGCGCAGGAGCTTAAGCGTCGGCGAGGACGGAACGTCGGGGTTGTCGGGGATGGTCTTGGCTATCTCGCACGCCTCGCTGTAGGAGACGTAGTGGTCGAGCGGGTTCAGGATGAAGCCCTCCTCGATCGCCTGGCGCATCGAGTAGATATGGAACGGATGGAAGGACCCGTCAGGGCGTTCGACGCCGAAGAGCTCGAGCGTCTGCTCCTTCGGAGTAGCCGTGAAAGCGCAGAACGTCAGGTTCCTATGACGCCCATGAGTGGCGAGATCCTTTGCCAGGGCGTCCTCCCAGTCCTCGACGCCCTCCTCGGCCTCCTCCTCGATCTCAGCCCACTCCTTCAGAGCATCCTCAGTATCGGCAAGGGCCGCCTTGAGCTTCAGAGCACTGGTACCCGTCTGGCTAGAGTGAGCTTCGTCCACGATGACCGCGAACCTCTTTCCGCTGCTTTCGACCTCTTGGAAGATAATCGGGAACTTCTGAAGCGTCGACACGATAAGGCGTTTACCGTCGTTGATGGCGTCGCGCAGGTCGCCGGAGTTCTTCTTCTTGTCAATGACACACACGCTGCCAATGGCATGGTCGAATCCGCTGATCGTCTCCTGGAGCTGGTCGTCGAGCACGCGGCGGTCAGTGACCACGATCACCGAATCGAAGAGAGGCTTGTCGTCTTTGAAAAGCGACGCGAAGCGATAGGCGGTCCAGGCAATGCTATTGGATTTGCCCGAGCCCGCGGAATGCTGCACCAGGTAGCTCTTTCCGGTGCCGTTGGCGGCCACGTCGTCGACGATGCGCCTGACAGCGTCGAGCTGGTGGTAGCGAGGGAAGATGATGCGCTTCTTCTTGCGCTTGACTTCGTTGCCCTTTGAATCAAGCTCGGTCTCCTCCTTCACCTCCAGGTGAAGGAACTTCTGGATGATGTCCAGCAGACTGTCCTTCTGCAGCGCCACCTCCCATAGGTGCGAAGTCGGATACCCATTGGGATTCTCCGGGTTTCCGGCGCCGCCGTCATTGCCGGCGCCATTTGAGCCCTGATCGAACGGAAGGAAGGATGTTGGCGCGCCCTCGAGCTTCGTAGTCATAGTCACGTTAGCAAGGTCGACGGCAAAAAAGGCGACGACGCGGTTGTTGAACTTGAAGCATTCCTCACGTGGATCGCGGTCCTCGCGCCACTGGCGCATTGCGTCCTCGACGTCCTGGCCAGTGAACTGATCTTTGAGCTCGATTGCGACGACGGGAATGCCATTGACGTCGATGACCATGTCTACGGAGTGGTTTGGGACGGACTCGTAGTGAAACTGGCGGATGCATCGACACGCGTTCTGCTCGTAGCGCCTGTTCGCTGCTTCGTTGAGTCCGGACTCCGGCTTGAAGTACACGACCTTGAATGCAATGCCGCGGTGCTTGAAGCCATGCTTCAGAACGTGCACGATGCCGTTCAGGTCAACCGCATCCTGGAACACCTTGTAGAACTTCTTCTCAGGACTGGAACTGCACTGCTTCTCGAAGCGATCCCAGGCCTTGGGCTGAGTGGTTTGGATAAAATTCACCAGTGTCATGACGTCTACGCCCTTGCCGGGAAAATCGCGGTACCCATGCCCGTCGACCACCTGGTACGTCCCATCCTCGATGTAGAGAAGGGACTGGCTGTCCTTGGTCATCAGATACCCGCCCGTCTCCGAGCAGAGGAAGGACTCGATGTCCTCCTCAAGGTTCCTCTCCTTGGTTTCAGCCATCAGCGTACCTCCCTCTTTCCGGTAACGACCTCATATATGAGAGACTTCTTGTAGTCTTTCAGCTCCTCAATCACGTCCTGCTTTGTGGCAACAATCTTATCGATTCTCTTATTCAGCCTGGCAACATATTCTGCGATGCATTTTTGCTCAGATAAAGACGGTAAGGTAACTGGCGAATTACTTAATTCTGAGTAACCGAGACTCTGGCGAACACCAGACCCCATTGCGTTAAAAATCTCATTTCGCCACATCGTCAGATAAAAGTTCTCAAGATATCGTGAGTCGCATTTGTCAAAGGGCGTGACAACTATGTAAGCAGGCGAAACAAGGCCCGTGTAAGGAGAAAGCCCGACACGACTAGTGCTGATGTTCTGAAGGTCAATCAACTTGAATACTAAATCCCCCTTATAGAGAATTTGATATCCGTCGAAATTAGCTGGTTGCAATCCATCGCTTGCCTCTTTCGAGCGCTTTATTACACCATTCATCGTCAAAGCCAAGCGCTCGAAATTCTCTGAAGCAGTGCCTGCAATGTCTTTGTGCTTTGCGTACAGATATTTTCCCCGCGTTATCGTCCAACTTTTTGGAATTGCGCCAATCCACTCGATGCCGCTGTCCTTCATTTCGACGGAGTCGTCGAGGCCCTTGGTGACGGCCTGGAAGATGACGGACTTGCGGTAGAGCTCGTATTCCTCGATGGAGGCCTCCGCCGCAGCGATTGCGGCGTCAATCTCAGCACATTTAGCGTCTAAGAATGCTGCAATCTTTTCCTGTTCATCGATAGGTGGTTCAGGTAAAGGAACCTGGATAAAGTTTGAGTATCTCAAGTCCTGTCCATCACGCAAATACTGACATGTACTTCTTAATCCATCGATGTATCCGACGGATTTGAATAGGTGCTTGTAATAATCATGACATACAGTTCTGTTAGCTTTTAGCACTATGTAGTGCCAAGTCACACAACCTGTAATATGGCTCATTTCCAAGCCGCCCTGGAAACTTCTCAAATGCATGATGTAGTCATTGGGCTCGACATGCTTCCATGATTCAAGACCCTTGTCAGCCAAAACAATCTTCGATCCTGTTATGCGCATATAGTCTGCTTGACTAACAACCCCATAATTTTGGCTGGGAGTAAGACGAACGTCATCGTCACTACGCCTAGCTTTGCTTTCCCTAAAAGCGGCTTTGGCTGGCAAAACACGCCACTCTGCAGGAATGCGGCCGATCCACTCGATACCACTGTCCTTCATCTCACGCATAACTACTCCGTCCCTCCGAAGAGGTTCTCGAGGCTTTGCTCGAGCGCCTGCTCGTGGCCGAGGATGCGTTCGGCGATTGCGTCCGCCGACTCGAGCTCCTGGTACTTGTAGAAGGTCTTCGTGAACGGGATTGTGTAGCCCACCTTTAGACCCTTCTTGTCGGCCCAGGCGTCGGGGTTGAACGGCACAACAGCGTAGTTGACATATGAATCAATATCTTCGTCCAGTGGAATATCCTCGGTGTCCTCCTTGGACTTGTCAGCTACGGGCTTGCCCTTCTTGGTCACGACGTTGCCCTCTTCATCGTAGAGCGGAGTCTGCACCTTGACGCGGTTGAACCCGAACGAGACGGTCTCGAGGACTCTGGCTTCGCAAGAAACAGCGCCGCCATTCGCAAGCTCAGCTTCGTACTCGCCGTCCTCGAAGGTAGAGTAGGCCTCAACAATCAGATCGCGACAGATTTTGGTGATATCGTTCTTCTTGTAACCGATGCCCTTGCGGCGCTTCTCAAAACAAGTCGAGGCATCGATGAGAATTACCTTGTCCTTACGCTCCTCCGGCTTGCTCTTGCGCATGATCCAGATGTAGGTCGAGATACCCGTGTTGTAGAAGGCGTCCGTGCTTAATTGAACAATAGCATCCAGATAGTCGTTCTCGAGAACGTACTTGCGGATGCAATCCTCGCCGCTTTCCGGCGCCCCCTTATACAGTGGTGAGGCATCTTGGACGATAGCCATGATGCCGTCGTCTTTGAGCTTGGCCAGGCCGTTCATAGTGAAGAGCATCTGGCCATCACCGGCGGCCGGGAGCTTTTTAATCGGGAAACGTCCTTGCGAGCCTGTTTTATGCTCCTTCTGCACCGCAGCAGCCTCTCGCTTCCAATCATCACCGAAGGGAGGGTTGGAAATGCAGTAATCGAACTCATAGCCGCCGAACTTGTCGCCGCTCAGCGTGTCGCCGAATTGCATATTCGAGTCATCCTCGCCCTTGATGAGGGCGGAAGCTTTGGCAATACCGTAGGTGAATGGATTGAATTCTTGTCCGAAGCAAGTAACGCGCGCATCGGCGTCCAATTGCTTCAGGCGCTCTTCCATTGAGCTGAGCATTTGAGACGTGCCCATAGTTTGATCGTAGACCGTCTTGGAGATGTGTTCGCCATCGAAAACAGAATCGTCGGCTGCGATGATGAGGTCGGTCATAAGGTAGACGATATCTCGGGAGGTGAAGTGAGCTCCTGCGTCCTCGCCGTATGACTCGGAAAACCTCTGGACCAAGTTCTCGAAAATGTAGCCCATATCAACAGGCCTTATCTTCTCCGGTGACATGTCAGCTCGCTCGGCACAGAAGTCACAAATCACTTGATACAGCAGAGGCGCATCTGGGTCACAGAGCCTGTTTATCTGAGCTTCGAACTCCATGCGCGCGAGTATATCCTGAACGTTTTCAGAGAAGCCATTGATGTAATCGCGGAAGTTGTCCTCGATGTTCTCCGGGTCGGCCTTCAGGGTCTCAAAGGTGAACTTCGAGGTGTTGTAAAAAGGATAACCTGACGCTTCGCGCAAGAAACCGTCCTTCACGGCGAACTTCTTGTACTTCTCCGCGGCGTCGAGCACCGCCTGGTGCGTTGGCAGAAGGCAGTCGTGGAAGCGTTTGATGACCGTCATGGGCAGGATGACGAGGCCGTACTCGTGCGGTTTAAAGGGCCCGCGAAGCGTATCCGCCACGTTCCATATAAGCGTGGCCTTCTCCTGGATGTTCCGGCCGACTTCCTCAATCAGTTCATCACTGTTCATGGTTATTTACCTTTCGTAAGCTCATCTATTAGACATTCCCGCAGAAGCGCGCTGAAGGTGGTGCCGCGCAAGGCAGCTTCCTCCTTCGCGGAGTCGCGCAGGTTCTCCGGGATGCGGATTGTAACGGCGACGGTCTCGCCGCCAACGAGATGCTTGCGCAGGTCGGTTGCGTCCGCGCCGTTCTTTACCAGGTCGGTGTAGCCCATGTGGATACCACTCCTTACAGATTGCGTATTGCAATACATTGTATTTTATCACAGGCTTCACCTCCCATGTTCCAACCGCCTATGTTTTACATATCCTCGGACCGCCGTCACGGGGCGCTGGACATGGCGGGCTCGCTTGAGGCCCAGGTCTCCCGGTCCCCCGCCCTCAGCGGAGGAGGACGCTTACCTCTTCCGCAGGCGTGGTGACGCAGGAGCGCGCGGAACACCGGTGCCGCCACGGTCGATTCTTGCAGAAGCAGAATTCCCGCGAATACACCGTGGTGGACTCTCCCAGGCAGCCGACAACTTCGCCATTACCACCACGTCGGGGCACATGTAGCTCGCGAACCCATATCGCGCTTGGTTGCGGTGACATCTGAAGCTGCCTTGCCCTCATCTTCTACAGACGATGAAACCCTCGCCTGAGCACCCACTCTGCGAGTCTCCCTTCACCACTGCGCCCAAAGCGGTTGCGCTCACTGCCATGCAAGTCCGATTGCTCACAGACCTCCGAGCCGCACCTGGCTCCTTCGCTCCCGCCTTAGGGCACG
>CAZCCJ010000029.1:0-10517 GCA_964497235.1 uncultured Staphylococcaceae bacterium | reverse complement strand
TAGGCAACAGATCAAGAATCCGATCAATAAACCCGGCAACCATAATAAGAGTTTTATTGTTTTATGGTTCTTTTGCAACTAGGGCAGAGATAATGCTGCCTATCTTTGAAATGATCCGGTCTTGTTGACCACTCATATCCGCAATATTTGCATTCATAATCGGCTTTTTCTGTTGCTCCTCTGTATGTTTTGCAAATGACGTTGCCTTTTGTTGTGGTCAATATTTCTCTTTATATTTCTCTTCGCGATTGATTGGCTTTTTTGCGATTTCCTTCGAATGTTTTATTTTCTTTGCTACTTTCCTTTTCGTTGTTTTTATTGGCAATTGGCTTTGATCGAAAATGCGATAATCAATCATTTTTTCGCTTCCGCTCGCGAGAATGGAATCATTCCAAATTCTTACGATTTTATATTTTGTGGTGTATTGCAGGTTTCTCAATATACACGAATATTCATACATTTGTGTCCCCGTATCAAATTTTGTTTTGCTTGATATGATCGGATTGTCGTTGAAAATGCTTAAAGCGAAATTTCCGCTCCCCATATGCTGAATACTTAGTTTTTCATAGTTTTCGTATAGTGTGGGACATTCGAATTTCAAAAGACTAGGAACATTGGAATAAACGTATTTTTCTGTTTTTGAACGAGCGAAATATGGGGTTATGGTATTGTCAAGCGGATTCAGATACAAGTGATTGAAATCATCGATGTCTATTATGTTTCCGTGTATGGTTCCGATTCCGCCGATTTTTTTGATTTCTGACGAAATGCGCTTTTGGAATGCATCGTATTCCGACAATGACGCGCATATCAAATTTGAATATTTCAATAAATTTTCATAGTAGTAATTTAAGTCGTGACCGTTTGTGCTCTCGGTCAATCCTCCGCACAGAATAGACAGTTTTCCGCTGGGCCTTTGCAGGAAAAACATGTAAGTGCCCGCTCTCTTTAGCATTATCAGCTTTTCGTATTTTCCATTAAAAAACATGGTTTCTTTGATGCCATGGTAAAAGTTCTCATAGTCATTTTTGGTGATTTCATATATTCCATCCTGATATTCCGAAAACCAATCGTATTCTAAACCTATCCCTATTCGCTTTAATGATACTTTTTTCCCGTAATATCCAATTTGATTGTCTGAATACACCCTCTTTTTGCCGTCGTCATGATAATGGTTGTTGTGCGTGTGCCCGCTCACATAGACTACGCCATTTTCGTAATCGTCATGCCCGCTCCAATCTTTCGTCGGCATGTGAGTAAGCACGATTAAATTTCTATTTTTGGTGGCGTTGATCACTTTTTGGTACAACTCGAAAAATTTAGCGCTTTCCTTTATCTCCTCTTCACGCTTTAAGGCGTCTTTGTATACGCCGTTATTCGCATTGAAGCTTTCGTTTGCTCCAGCGAAGCCGATTCCGCCGAATATAATGATTCTGGCCTTTCTGGTTTTTATCTTCAGGTCATCTAAAGAAATGTTTGCCAATTCGTTTTCCGATATCTCTATCCACGTTTCATCAAAATAGAAAAGATTGTTTTGAATCAGGTGATAGAAGCCTTGGCCTTCATTTTCTATCGCTTCCCGATACTTTTGCACAATAGTCTTAAGTGGATGCCCGCTAAAATCCCATAATTCATGATTTCCAAGCGTAAAAAAGAAGTGTTTATTGCAAAAGAGTTTATCGTCTCTATAAAAATTCATGCACTTCAGAAAAGACACGAATGTATCAAATGAACTGGCAGTGTCGCCACCTATCAAATTGATCGTGGTTGCGTTTTTTGCAATCGTTCTCGCAATGTCTTTTAAAACGAATTCGACGTCATTGATCGACTCGCATTTATTTGACAACAATCTGTGGAGCAAATGAATGTCTGAGATATATGAAACTTCTCCGGAGTAGTAATTGCCATTGTCTTGATGCTCAGTTAAGAAATTGTTTGTGGTTTGAATTTCGTTCTTTTGTGTTTCGTCGAATGTTTTTGGCTGCGAACGGTCGATAAGAGCAGGGGTGAAAACTAAACCAAGCTTCTTGGCGATTTCGCTTTTGACTTTTATGCCATCGTATTTTATTCCAGCCAAATTTTTTATGTTCTCGGCCCCATCGCATAGCAACAAATCCGCGTTTGATATGTCACCTTCCAAAAAATGCACAAAATCGAAGAAATGATCAAATGAGTTTTTTAGGCTATAAATCGTATCCTCTTGGTCGTTGATCCACGATTGCACAACGATAAACTTTTCTCCGTCATATCTTTTTTTCACTTCATATCGTGTGCATTCTTTTGAAATTGGCAATTTCGTTTTGTCGTCAATTTTGTACTTTGTTACATCGCTTCGTCTTGGCGGAGCGTAGGTTAGGTCCGCTCCGCTTAGGTCCCCATCGGTGTACGAGGCCAGCTCATCCAAGCGGCCAAAATAATTGGGAATATTCAAGACGCACTCGTTATCGGCTAAATATTGATCGTCAGCATGGTATAATTGCAATTCTTGATCATAGGTGATTTTTCTTTGTAACGTCAATGCGCCTTTTTTCCAGTATTCCAAAGCCTTTTTGGCTTTCCTTATTTTTTCACGCCAGTTATATCTATAAATGAAGCTGTTCAATATCTCTTCCGCCGCACCAAAACCGTAATTGATGAGCGCGAAGTCGAAATAAAAGTCCCAAAAAGATGGATATGTGCAGGCATATTCGACGAATGTACTTTTTATTTCGTCGACATGTTCGCGGGCTAATATGGACATGAAAACGTATTCGGCCCGAGGAATGACAAACTTTTTTTCGAATCGAATTTCTTTTTCTCTCAGTTCTTCCGCATTGTGAATCGGCCAGTATTCGTCTATCCAATCGAGTACGTCTTTGGCACGTTGCCTGTTGCTGACGTCAAGCAGTTCTTTATGACGAAATGGATGGTAATCATCGATCTTTTCGTATGTAAATGAATCGAAATTTATCGACTTTAAATTTAACCTGTTTCTAGATATCTCTTGGTTCGAGAAGGTGTATCCGTAGAAACATGAATTCCGATATACGCCGCCGCCCACGTAATCAAACAAACTGTTGAAATCGTTGAATTCTCGGACGGTTTTTATAAAAGAACCGCCATTTAATCCAGATTTTGAACAGTAGAATTTTCCAGTAACCACGTCGAACCATTTTTCTTCTTTAAAGGCTTCTATGGTCGTCTCATCGTTTTGCAGAGGTTCCAAAATTTCTTCTTTGGCATCTTTAGAGCGATTCTCAATTGCTGTTTCTTCTTTTTGAATGTTGTTTGGAGTTGGCGCCTTGATTTTTCTCATCGATTAAGCCTCTAATGTGTTTTATTTTCCTTCATCTCACGATGCTATAAAGACGCCTTGCGGTTATCGCGATGTATTGTGAGATGCTAGATAACTTTATTTTGAGGCCGTCGATTTTAACGTCAACAATCTTTGATAAGTATTATATGGTTAATCTTGGTTTTGATAATTACGTTTAATAAAACTTAAAATTCTTGTTGACATAGATTTACGTTTGGTTAAACTTAAAGCGTAAGGCAAACAGCCAGGAGGAAATTGAACGTGGAAAACGAAATGAATCTAATCGAAAACGCTCGCAGGATAGCGCTCGAAATAGCAACGGCACCAGAAGGCTTTCTTATCGCCGGAGCATATTCGCATCTTAGAGATAAGGGATTGATAGAATGTGGTGATCAGGGTCTTGATGTGGCTACGAAAGAAATCCAAGGCAAGAACCCGCAAAAAACTGTTGATGATTACCATGAGTATCTAAGTGGACTTTCGTTAGAAGACATTCAAAAGATGGTTAAGCTCATTTTATGTGGCAATCTGCTTTCCGAGTCTTCATCTTATATTTCTACAGGCGATGCCCTTTCTGAACTAGTTATCAAGCTCCTTGAATTTAATGATGACGACATAATCTTCGACTGCGGATCTGGCTATGGGAATTTTCTAGTCAATCTCAGCGAATACGCATCCAAAAATAAGATGGTTTTGAAGGACGCAGTTGGGATTGAGATAAACCCAGATGCCGTTGAGCTTTCAAATATGGGAATGGAAATTATTTGCCTCGGCAAACAACTTCCAAAAGCACGGCAGGGAAATGCTCTAAACGACAATCTTGGATTGTATACTCATGCCTATGTTTTTCCTCCTTTGGGATTGCGTACAATGGGAATGGACAAAGCTTTGGGCTCCATGTATGAAGGCATCTATTTTACTGGTAAAAACTCCATGGAATGGGCGTTCATCGATCGAATTTTAAAAGGGAATCCACGTAGAGCGGTGGCCATTACCACGATGAAAGCACTCTATAATGACGCGGATAAGGAATATAGGAACCGTTTGATTAGAAGCGGCCTCCTTGAGGGCATTATAGAGCTTCCCGTTGGCACGATCTCCGGTTTAAGCATCCGCATCTGCCTTCTTGTATTCAGTCATGACAATAAAAACGTGAAATTCGTCGATGGCGTCGCCTTGCTCGGCGGCAAAGAAAGGCTTTTCCGTCCTTCGGATCTTCCGATAGAGGAGATCATCCAGAAATATGATGAGTGCAAAGACGTCAAAACGATTCAAGAAGCTGCTGAATGCAAAAACCTCGTTCCTTCAAGCGCCCTTTTGAAGACAGTCAAACTGAAGAATGCCGTCAAACTCTCGGAAGTCGCGGAGGTTTTCACGGGTTCCCAATACACCGCGCGTAACTTCGATGAGATAATTAGCAAAGACAGGACCGGGTGGAGGCTTCTTACCTCTGGCGACATCAACGATGGCTGCGTGAATTGGAAATCTTTGCCATGTGTCCGTTGTAAGGACGATAAATTCGACAAGTTTGCCGTACGCAAGGGCGATGTCATCGTGACTAGCAAATCTTCCAAAGTAAAAACGGCTGTGGTCGATATTGAGTCCGAAGACAAGGTCCTCGTAACCGGAGGCATGATAATCGTTAGACCAGACCTAACGAGAATCAATCCGACATTCCTTAAGATGTATCTGGATTCCCCGCAAGGGCAACTGGCTCTCAAATCAATTCAAAAAGGCATGTCCATCATCACCATCAACGCGAAAGATCTCGCTGAGATTGATATCCCGCTCGTCGATCTAAAACGGCAAACGGAAGTATCTACGCTCTATAACGAGAGGCTCTCCACCATCTTGGCTTACAAAAGAGAGATAGCCAAAATGGAGACTGCATTGTCGAATCTCTACCTTGATGAACTCGGAGGTGAATGACGATGGCTTACTCATTTGCAGAGATCTCGGCGATTAAATCAAAGGTCTTCGCCAAGGTCGCTAAGGAAATCGATCTTGCCAATAAGAATGGCGAGATGCCTGCGTTTCTCGAAAAATATGGCATAGTCTTCGAAGAAGAGGCAATGCCGGTGGACACTAGGACGATGAAGGTTTTGGTTCTTGGCTCTCTTGCAGGAAAACTCAAGGACTATCAAATGGCCGCGAAGAAAATGGACATCGATCCCGACAGCATCGAGTTCGTGGACACCTATGACGACAGGCGCTACGACGTCAGAAGACTCGAATATTCGATGGAATACAGCGACATCATCTACGGCCCGAATCCACACAAGACTGTAGGGATGGGCGATACGAGCAGTCTACTCGCTGAGATGAAGCATAACCCAGAGAAGTATCCTAGGGTAATAGAAGCGGCGTCCAATGAGAAACTAAAAATCTCTATTTCTGGATTTAGGGCTGCCCTTATGTCAACCAGGTTCTTTGAGACTTTGTTGGAATGAACAACGGTTTGATGTGGCATTATTGATCAGGAAAGCCTAATTGACTGTCCGCAAAAGCGCTATAGTTTTGGAAAAGATAGAAAGGTTCAAAAATCTATGGAATACGATTATTGGAAAATGATTGTTTCATTAAGAAACGCTCTCATTGCGCTACAGAAGGAGTTTGCCAAATGTCTTGGCTCCTTCTTCGCCTCGGTCAATCAATTTGTGAATGAGCATCAAGAGCCGCCGGTCAAGGCGAAAAGAAAAATCATTGGCGCTTATCGATTTGCCTACGTCAACAACACGTCGAGATACGGCGACAAGATCGCCTTGGCCTATTGTGACGATAAGCCGTGCATAATCTCGTCGATTTATACCGTTTTTAATGTCAAGGATGAAAACAAACTTCTATCTCGCTATCTGATGATGTTCTTCAACCGCCATGAATTCGATAGATATAATCGGTTCAATTCACGGGGAGGTGCCTGGGAGGCTTTCGACCGGGATGTGTTTGGCATCTACAGGATTCCCATCGCTTCGATTGAGATTCAGAAGAGCATTTGTTTGGTTTATGAGGCTTATCTCAAAAGGAAGAAATGCTTCGAGGAGCTTAAGACGGAAATCAATTCGATTTGCCCCATTTTGATCAAGGGCTCATTCGAGAAGGACGCGTGAGACATGGCGCAAGGGAAGAAGCGAATCGATATAACGCCCATTGAACAATTCGATGTGCTTTTTCGACATGAAGCCATTATGAAATTGAAACGCGTCTATGTTGAAACCGACAAAAAGAAGAAAAAACACAAAAGGGTTTATTACGTTTGGAATCAGCTTTGCACTTCTATGGCAAGGGCTAGGAATACCGCGGATTATTTGAACGAGCTTGTGCTTACACCTCGAAATTTCTGTGGGGAAGCCTTTAATTTCTATGAGTTTTTGGATTGCTCATCGATAATCTTCGAATGCGTTGCAAAAATCTTCGAGGATTTTGGAGTAAAATTAAGCCAAGCTTATGACAAAGAGAAAGTCTTCAGGAAAAGCAATCCTGGACGTGCACCGGATATTAAATTCTTTAGGTTCGTGAGGAGCGCTTGTGCCGTTCACCCCGAGAGCACAAATCAGTTCATAGAAGTAGTTAAAAGGCAGCATGAGTTTTACCCTTATGCCGCTTGGAATGACGGCTCTATCCGCGAATGGGAAAAAACGGTTAAAAAGGATTGCGATATAGTCTTAAGCGGATGGAACAGCTTGCCATCGTGTTTCTACAAAAACTATTGTTTATATCTAGATGAGTTCTATACATTCTTGAACAAAATTATCTCTTGTCTGACGTTTCTGGAGGCAACTGTGCGCAATCTAATTAGCGCATACCAAAAATCAAAGTCTTGTCGAAAAATAGAAAGCGAGGAAACGTTCAAGGACAGATCGTCCTATTGCTTATACTTGCGCGACAAGATTTTTGAAAAAAACAGCAAACGCCCCAAAATGTTAGACGGCGGCCTTCTAATTTGCTCACACCTCTTATCAAGCCCAATTATTGGCCAGGGTTTTAAAAACGTCATATTCGCAAGCACGCTGGAGGTCCGAGCGAGAATGACACGGAACCTCGAGCAAATTGAATCGAATGATGCGTATGCGCCTTTCATGGACCTTGCAAGCATCGCCGCGGCACTTAAGGCCGATAATCTCGTTTATATTTCCGGCAAATTAAGTTATCTAGAGGAAGAAGCAAAGAAAGAGGTTGAAAACGATTGCTTCCGGTCGGTCATGAGGGCTCCCGAACAATACGTTGATGCCAGCTTCGCGAATGCCAAATTCGTAGCTGATAAATTGCTTGCGATTGAAGACCTTATTGATAAGAACTCGATAAACACAGATACGTCGTTTGCCGACTTGTTCGAGCTTCTATTACAGACGGTTTGGGAAAAACAGAAATCTCAGAACAAACCTATGGAGGAGAGAGAAAATGGGTGAATTCAATTACTCTGAATCCAATTTTGAAAACGCCGTGCTTGAGTTTTTCGAGAAGCAGGGCTACGTCTATGAATGCGGGCGGCTATGACGTGTATAGAACAAATGAGGAAATTTTCCGACTTGAAGACTATTGCAAATTGGTCTATTTTTTTCAAAACCGCTAATTTGAGTGAATATTCGCAGCTGAAGCCTGAGGCAATCAATCGCTTAGGCAAATATTTTGAAAATGTGGACAGTATTTTGAACTCGGATTCATTGGCTTATCTTTGATTATTAACGAACTCAAAAAGCAAAAAGCTTCTTTTAAATTCTTCCGGTTCGTTCACGTCGTACAAAATAGCAAGACTGCGAATCGTTGTGATTACGTCTTGGAGTTTGAATCGCCCAACGGTTTTGCTGAAGATTTATCAAAAAGTCGGAAGCCAAGAAACGATAAATATCCACATTATGAGCAGGACAATGTGGAAATTCTCCTTTTTCTTCAAAATGTATTTTAAAAATTTAGTCGTGAAAGACGAGTTATTTGCGAATTTATATGAATATACTTACGCTTTGTGCGACGTCGTAGGACGAAATCGTTTCCAAAATGAAATCCAAATAAACGATGAATATTGCGGAGCGTTTGAGATATTAAAGAATATTTTATCTTTTTGCGATTTCGAATGGCGCGAGATCGATTGATCAGAGCCCTTGAAAATGGCTTATGCATGAATTTTTGCAACGCAATCAAAAAAACATTGAGGGACGTTTTATTGAAAGAGGAGAGAAATAGACACGGCCCTGATCCCGACGCTCATATGCTTTGGGTCTTATCTAAGAGAAGCGGATAAAGACTAACGTTTCTCCGAGCCTTAAGGTTTCTTGGAGTTTTATCTTTCGAAAGAAAAAATGATAAAATCAAAAAACTGATAGACTCGGGAAGGATATTAGTAATACGCAAATGCACAATTGTGATAGCAAATACGTGACTATAACTTATGATGATTGTTTGCTTTTGCTGTATTTTGCCTTGCCGTTTTTGAACGCTACAAAAAGAAATCCTTCAACGGAGAAACTATGACTAAGTACAAAAAGATTTGCTTTTGGGGCAGTGCGCCCCAAATGGATAGTAAGGTCATTGGCCTTAAAAGCAATCGGCTAATTCTGGGAAAGATATTTGAAGAAGCCGAAGTGCCCTATGAAATCGTTTATGACGAGAGCCCTGAGACCATATATCTTTTGAATGGAGAGACCTTCGTTTATCTTGGAATCGTTACTTTGAAGTATTCTCAAAAGATATACGATTGGACGGTAACACAACGAAATCCGGACGGCTCCTTTCCAAAGGAGCTAGAGAAATACGAAGACGTCGAATGGAGTACGGCCCTAATTTGTGAGCTGAATTATAACCAATTTAAAGGAATAACCCCCGCAACATATAAAAAAATCAATAAAGAGAGACTTGAGAAGAAGCAACCTTTCTTCGACCCTGGGATAATTATCCATAACTACCCGTATTATTCTTATGGTGATCAGCTTCACGATGCGTGTGTCAATCGCTGCGCAAAACTCTTGGATGGCAAATACGACATCAAGAAGATGATGGATGAATTCCCGGGCGTCCCCGGAGCGGTGGTTCTATACAAGATAACCAAGGGCGAAAGAACTGGGTACGCCGCTTTGTGGACGGACAAAATCGACAGGGCGCATGAATTCGCGAAAGAAGGGTATAAGAACTACATTCCATACTGCTTGGACTTCTCGAAGAAGTGGCCTTATTCGGGGCGGCCATTCGTGTTCAAGGCCGGTGAGGACTTCATTTCGATTTATCGCGACTATGTTTATGACGGGGAAAAGGAACTGCGGGACAAGAAGGAAATCAATCAGCACATCGTCTATCGAATCGACAAGGAATTCGATGACACTTACAAGATGGATGAGAACCGAGGGAACAGCTATTTGGTGCTAGAACGTGCTATTAAAAGAGCTGAGCAAGGTGAATCGGAAGGTCTGGATTTCTATCAGTTCACGGATGGAAGAACTAAATGGAAAAGCGAATATCTTGTTTATCAGATCGTCAAAAAGATGTATCCGAGGGATACGATTTATCAATATGCCGCTCCTTTTTTGAAGATTGGAAAGAGCCAACTCGTTTATGATGTCTTTGTCGCTTCACTGAATGTTGCGATTGAATATCAAGGCGAGCAGCATTTCAAACATGTGGATTTCTTTGGAGACGAAAGGGAATTTAAGGCAAGGAAAAGAAGAGATGCGTTGAAGCGAAAGCTGAGCGAAGAGAATGGCGTTAAACTCATCTACGTCAATTACGATGAAAACGTGAATGAGGAATTGATCAAAGCAAAGATAAGCAAGGCGCTTAGCGTTGACTAACGATGGGTAATCTTCTTGGAACAAACACGTCCTGGGCGAAGCTGTCTCGGCCTGATGCGGCTCTTGCTCATTGCAACTAACTCGCGCCGATGGAGGTATAGTATTTGTAACAAAATCTTTCACCATCTAGGGCCAAGGACTGGGGCTCCTGTTGTTATTAAACTTGTGCAGGCGTGATTGCCGACCGTTAATCGGCAAAACGCTGCGATCTCTCAATCTACGAGATTTGCACTCCGTCGTCCAAATAGAGTCGAACGCATCCTAGTTTCTCTTTGAGGGGCTGTTTTCGTAATAAAAACTCCCTATCCGTTGCACCAATTGTTGATCCAACTTTAGGGAGCATATTCAATTCGACTGGCGGAGGAATGGGGATTCGAACCCCAGCGCAGTGTTACCCGCCTATGAGCTTTCCAAGCCCACCCCTTCGACCACTTGGGTATTCCTCC
>CAZCCJ010000028.1:6908-11893 GCA_964497235.1 uncultured Staphylococcaceae bacterium | reverse complement strand
AATAAATAAATATCATAATATTCAAGTTTGGTATAAAGGAATAAAATTCGATAGTATTAAAGAAATGAAAAGATATAAAGAGTTGGAGTTTCTAGAAAGCACTGATTATATTTGTTATTTAGAAAGGCAAAAAAAATTCTTGTTACAAGAAGGATATACAAATAAAGCAGGTCACAAAATCAGGCCTATTTATTACATAGCAGATTTCTATTATTTCAATATAGAAAAGGGCGAGTGGATAGTTGAAGATACAAAAGGGATGCGAACAGATGTTTATAAATTAAAAAAGAAATTGTTTGAATATAAATATAATTTGATAATAAAGGAGTTGTAAATATGATAGGACTAGATAATCAATATATTGAAGAAGAATTAAGAAAAGAAGTAACAATAAATGAATTATTTATAAAGTAGGTGAAAATATGGAATTTATAAAAATGGGAAATAAATATTTAGTTAAGTGGTCTAATGGAATAGTAGTAGATGAAGAAGAAAAGTTAAAATTAGAAAAGAAAGAACTAATTATAAAAGATATAGAGAGTAATGATTGCCAAGCAAAAACTACTCAGAAAATAGAAGAGATTAATAAGGAGTTAGAAAATGTTAAATCTAACACTATCAAAAAAACAAAACGAACTACTAAAAAAGATACTAGCACCAAACGTAAATGAAATATATGTATTAGGGTCTACCCAGAGTGGTAAGACCTTTGACATATGTTTAGGATGTATATTGTATGCGCAAAAATTATACGAGTATGATAAGACAGAACTTTATTATGGAGCAATAATTGGGTGGAGCATTACTACTATAAAAGGTAACATCGTTGATGTAATAGAAAGAGATTTAGAAAAATTAGGACTAAGAAAGAAAAATAAAAATGGTGGAGATTATGAACTCCACTGGGGCGGTGATGATGATAAATATCTGCTAATTTATAATATTAAATTTTATTTCTTTGGCTTTAACAATGTATTATCATTTAACAAGATACTAGGAAAGCCCCTTCTATTTGTATGGGTGGATGAAAGTGCTAGAATATACTCAAGTACTCAATTACAGAGTGTGTTTGATGAATTACCAGGCAGGCAAATGTCTTATGTTAAACATCCGTATTTAAAGACAATACATTCATTTAATGTTGAGGGTAATGAGAATCATCCTTATAAATTAAAATATATAGATGGGAAACCAAACGAAATACATTTCAGTTTCTTTCCATATGACAATCCTAAAATTGACACAAAGGAAGCAATGCAGAAAATATTAGAAATGTTTCCAAAAGGTAGTGCCTTGCAAAAACAAAAGGTCTATAATCAATGGGTAATAGCAGAAGGCAAGGTCTTTAACCAGATAAATGTAATAGAAAATTTAGATGACTATGTTCCACGTGAAATAGTAATTGGAATAGATTATGGTTCTGTACACGCTACTGTCTTTACTCCTGTACTATTAGCATATAATAAAACAAAGAAAAAATGGCAGATGATAAGAATAGACACTTATTATCATAAAGCGGAAGAAGATACACCAACGACAGAATATTTTAGTCATCAATTAAGATTATTCTTAGTCTATCTAAAAAAGTTATATGGTAATATACCTATAACAGAAATAGTTCTTGATAGTGCAGCAGCACATTTCCATAATAGATTAATAGCAGATAATATTCCACATAGTGAAACAACAAAAGGGGCAAATTCAGTAGTTGAAGGAGTTCAATATATGCAGTCTTTATTTTATAAAGAATATTTATACATATTAAAAAGAGATACAATTAGTCATATGACAGAGCAGATAGAACCTATAAGAGCAAAGAAAGATGAAAGCCTTATTGAACTTGAAAGTTACAGATATGACACTATAAAGAGTTCTAAGTCTGGAATAGAATGTTATATAAAAGAATATGATGATGGTGTTGATAGTTTAAGATATGCCTTGCAACTAATGAAAGAACTAGGCATCGCACCAGTAGTTTAGGAGGAATATATGGATATAAAATGTAAAGCAACAAAAAGATATTTATTTAATATTAATATTGAAGAATATTATACAAGTTTAAAAAAAGTAGGAGTTAATATTACTTTGCCTTTAAGAGTTGAGATACCTTGCCCACGATGTAAGATGATAGAAGTTTACGACATCTATCCAACTCAATATATTCATATAAAAAGTTATAAACGAGAAGTTGACAGAAATTAAATTATATGATATACTTAATATGCAAGTGCAATAAGTGTATTTAGACATAGGAAGCACAGAGATTATTATTTCTCTGTGTTTTTTATTTGGTGGTGATGAAATGAAAAGAAAGAAAAGATGGAAACTTTATTTATATTACAATGGTCAATGTATAGCAAGAAAGAGAATAAGTGAAAATTATACTCCAATGGATAAAATATATGTAATAAAAGTAATTGGGAAAAAGCATTTATTTGGTAGCAACTTTGCACAAGTTATAGTTAAACCTTTTAAATATAAATATACAGATGGAGAAAAGAAACAAGCACATATAGAAGTAACATTATTTGAAGGAGTTGATTATAGTGGCTAATTATATGAAATTAAAAAGAGCAAACAATTTATTAGAAGCACCATACATCAAAGTTGATGCTATAGTAACAAGTCAAGGAGTAACAAACGGAAAACCTAATGTTAAGAATGAAACAAAATATATAATAGCACCTAGTGCTAAAAAGATATCTACTTACATTGTTAATCAGATATTTGGTTCTGATTTAGTTACTCAAACAGAAGGACTATCAATTAATTGGTTAATGCCTACATTAAAAAAGAGTTTAGAGTTAGCAGTTTATGAAGAAGAAAGTTTTATATTAATAAATAAATTTGATAATAAGATATATCTAGAGTGTATCCAAAAATCAGAAATATTCGACTTAGTTCAAAAATATGATAAAGTTATAAGTTGTAGATTAGTTCAAGAGTTTGAAGATATAGATAATAGATATGAATTACATAGATTAATCAAAATAGAAAATGGAAACTCTTATGTTGAATTTAAAGCATTTATTATAAATAGAGATGAGCTAGTTCCTTTAGATTTAGCAACATTTAATAAAAGAACAGGAAGTGACTATCTTCCTAAATATGTACTTCCTTATGAAGCAATAATCAATGTTGATATCGGTCAAGATTTCTTTAAGGATAGTAAAAAGTTTTTAAATGAAGAGATGATAATATTTAACACTTTAGCGGATGAAATAGAAAAAACAAAAACAAGAATAGCAACAAGCGAACATTATCAAAGTGGAGATATAGTAGGAAATTGGCAACCTAGGAGTAATCATTATAAAGTTGAAACTTTATCTGTTGGAAAATTACAAGACTATTTCACTTTACTACCTGGTGACAAAGACCATCAATTCTTTGAATTTTTACAAGGTGATATAAGGGTAGACCAATATGTAAATTCTTTCAAGTTCTGTGATTATCAAGTAATTCAAATGGCAGGGCTTAGTCCTGCAAGTTTCGGATATGAGAAAGATGCGTATCAAAATACTGATAGCATAGACCTAAGCAAAAACAATTCTGATATGACAGTAGAGGCAATAAAGACACAGATAGAACCTCAGATAAATAAATTATTGGAAAATGTTGTTAAGGCTCAAGTATCTAATGGAATTCAAGTAAATAATATACCTGCAGAGTTAAATTGGGACTATGGAGCAAATGAAAAATTTACAGATATGAAAAAGTTACAAGTATTAAACAGAATTCAATCTGTATCAAGCATACCTTATGAAACAAAAGCAAAAATTGTAACACCTATTTTGAATAAGTTAATTGATGATGATTATGTTACTAATAATCAAGCATTGATACAAGAAATAATTAACCAAAACAAAAAAGAGCAAGAGGATATAGAAATTAAGTTTGGAGAGATTTAATGAAAGACCCTTACAATATGTTTATAGATGAAAATGTTTATCTAACTAAAATTAAATATTATGATTTAATGTTTGAAACAAAAAGAATATTCTTTGAGTATTTACAAGATGGCAAAAGCCTTGAAGAATTTCAAAAAGAAACAGAAAGAATTTGGAAAGGCATAGACCATACATTTATGAAAAAACAAATTTCTAAACTTGAAGAGATGATAAAACAAAGGGACTTGAAAAATAGACAAATACTTAATCCTAATGCAGAACATAAGGAGGTCTATAAATTAGTTCCAGAAAGTGATTTCAGAAAAAGAGAAGAAATTTACAAAAAGAATATTGATAAATATTTCAAA
Organism: uncultured Staphylococcaceae bacterium; assembly: GCA_964497235.1. Lineage (GTDB taxonomy): Bacteria > Bacillota_I > Bacilli_A > RFN20 > CAG-826 > UBA4951. The sequence continues at coordinate 7,638 of CAZCCJ010000028.1, read as the reverse complement.
GGCAGAGAACAAACACTTGAAAAAGATTACATAGATAAACAGAGTTACTTAACAGACATAGTAGACAAGTATGATAATATGCAACAGACAATACCTTATTTCAAAAAAGATGGTTCTGTACATTCTTATCATAATATTGCAAGTTATTCATCTATGCTCTATAACACTAACTTAACAAGAGCAGGTTGGAACAGAACAATGTATGATGCTAACTTATTAGGAGAAGATTTACTCTACTTACCAGCACATACATTCGCTTGTCCTATGTGTCAAAGTTGGCAAGGTAAGGTCTATAGCAAAAGTGGCAAAAGAGGAACTATTAATGGTGTTTCTTATGAGCCAAAAGAAGATGCAATAAATGGTGGAGTTGGACATCCTAATTGCAGACATCAATGGTTAATCTATTGGGATAGTGAAATGTTGCAAGATAACACTTATGATTCAGAAGAGTGGACTGAGAAATATAAAGCAAAGCAGAAATTAAGAGCCGTTAAGTTAGAAATTAGTAAATTAGAAAATGATGTTTCAATTTACAGAACAATAGGAAATCAAGAAATGGTTGACAAGACCGAAGGCAAAATAAAAAAATTAAATGAAGTAGCAGACCAATTACAATTAAGTCTTTAAACTGTTTTGTTGTCTAGACACACTTAACTATAGTTAGGAGGAAAAGAAAAATGGTAGACTTAAGCAAATACCTAAAAAACAAAGATGTAACTATTTCAAATGA
>CAZCCJ010000028.1:5325-6808 GCA_964497235.1 uncultured Staphylococcaceae bacterium | reverse complement strand
AAAATCACAAGAAAAACAAGTATAAAAGACTTGATAGTTCGATAGGAGGAGATAAAGTATGAACTATACAGAAATTAATTTAGACTTACAAGGTACAGTCAAAAGAATTTATGACAACTTACTATATAAATCAAGTTTTTACAAAATGTTAAACGATGATTATATAGGAGAATTAAGACAAGCAGGAGTACCAATGATAGAGGTACTTAAAACTGGTGATGTAACAATCAACAAAAGAGATAAGAGGGAAATACAAGAAAGATTAACTCCATCATTAATGGGATACAATTCAGTAAAGGTTGACCTTACAGAATTAGCAATGGATTATTCAGTAAGAATTCCAGTATTAATTGGTGGAAGTGATATCTACAACACAATTCAAAGTGCAATGGAGAAAAAAGATAGTGCAGTTGCTAAAGCTATTGATACTTATGGTTTCGGTAAATTAGCAAGTGATACAGAGATTGAAAATTCAACATTTACTACTTCTGATACTACTTCATATGTAGATTTAATCACAGCATTAAGTGCAAAATTATTCAACGCAGATGTTTATGAAACTTATAGATTAGGATTAAGTGCTACTGAATATGGTAAATATGTTTCAGCATTAACTTCTATTCTAAAATATGAAACTATGAGTGGAGTACAAGCAGTTGATAGAGGAATAGTTGCAAGTGCTTATGGTGTAGAAACATTCCAAATCAATGATACAGTATTAGGAAAGAATAACGATAATACTATTAAAGGATATTTCTTTAATAAGATAGCAGTAGTTGGTGATTCATTCTTCGATGCATTCGTTCAACACAATAGTCCACAAGGGTTTCCAGGATATTACATATTTGAGGGAAATATCTTATTTGGGGCTAAAGTTATTGAACCTACAGCAATCATAAGATTAATATAATAGAAAGGAAGTGAGAAAATGACATTTTTCACAAAGACAGAGTTTGAGGATAAATACCCAGACTATGTTGATGCTAATATTTCAACTTGGAACATAGAAGCAGTAAGTGAGATGATTTTCTCACAAATAGGCACAAGATTTAGGGACACAAGTTGGGATACAGCAAGTGTCCCTTTGCCTATTAAAAATGCTGCTATGGAACAGATGAGATTTATGCTAGAGCATGACATCCCATTTGTTGATTTTGATAAAGATATCAAAGCAGGTAGCATGAATACTCCATTAAAATCAGATTATTCAACACTAGCATTAAGAATGTTAGCAAATAATGGTTACTTATATAGAGGAAGTTCAATGAATACAAATATGGCATTGACTATTCAATTTGGTGATTAATATGTTTCTAGTAAATGGAATAAAAGCAAAGTTAATACAGAATAATAGAAATGATAGTCAAGCATATGATGATGAAGATAGCAAAACTATAAATATAAAAGTATGCCCTTATGATGTAGAAAATTCTATAAAATTTGGCATTAATACGATACCTGAGGCAACTGGATATTTTCAAGT
>CAZCCJ010000028.1:0-5225 GCA_964497235.1 uncultured Staphylococcaceae bacterium | reverse complement strand
AAAGTTTATAATATGCCTTCAAGCACTCATTGGAGCGAACCAGGTACAAATAACAAATGGTTTGAAAGAGCAGTCAAGAAATATGGGGAGACTATTATGAACTCAGTAATAGAAAGGACTACAAAATGAATAATGATAAACAATTAGTTGTAATTCAATATTTCCAAAATTTATTAAATTCTTACTCACAATGGAAAATAAAAGCAGAATACTCAACAAGTGATAATGATAACAGAGTAATTGTTATCCAAGAACAAGCAGGAGAAAGACAAGTATTCTATGGAGATGTAGAACCTTTATATAATTATTATATGATAAATATTTATGGTTTAACTATTAGAGAAAGTAAAGAACTATCTGTGTTAATAAGTAATTTAATAGGGAAAAATGAAATATTAGAATTTAATGGAGAAAAGTGGCAAATAATGTTTAGTCAATATTCTAACCCACAAGCAATAGAATATCTAGACATAAAAAGAGTTGGATATAGTGCCACAATGAAATGTATAGTAAATAAGATAAAGGAGATGAGTTAAAATGTATGTAAACAATAGAGAGGTCTTAAAAGGGCTAGCACTTAATACAGGAACAACATCAGCACCAACTTATACAGAAATGTGTACTACTACAGAAATGACTTGTTCAATTGACCTAGAAGAACAAGATTGGTATGTATGGTGTGATGCTATCCAAAGAAGTTTAATAACAGGAGCAGCAATTAGTTTTGAAACTACTGTTAAATTGGATGTTTCAAATAAGGCTTGTATGTCTATGATAGACAAGATACACACATTATTAGTAGATGGGTCAGTAGCACAATTTAATAATCAAACGATTCAAATAGAAGTATTAAAAAGTGTAGCAGACGGAGTATTAACTTATACTAAATATAATGTGCCTTGTGTTTTAAACTTTAGTGAGTTAGGCGGTGCTGCAGAAGATGCATCAGAATATGGTTTAACAATAAAAGTTAGTGGAAAATCAACAGTAGCAGAATAGTGGGTTGGGTGAATAACCCAGCCTTTTATTCATATAAGGAGGTGAAATTATGAATGGTGGGAATGTTATCTTTAAATTTAAAGGAGATAGTAAAGATTTAGACAAGACAACAAATTCAGTAACATCAACGCTGAAAGCAAGCACAGTCATGTTAGGCAATTTGATGACAAGTGCTGTTGAAAAAGTTGGAAGTGCATTATTAGGGCTAGGCAAAGATGCCTTACAAGGAATGGCGGACTTAGAACAAAATGTTGGTGGAGTTGAAAAGATCTTCGGAGACAGTGCCGATACAGTAATAGCAAATTCTAAAAAAGCATATTCAACGGCAGGAATAGATGCCAATACGTATATGGAACAAATAACATCATTTAGTGCTAGTTTGTTACAATCTGTAGGTGGAGACACAGTAGCAGCAGCAAAGGTAGCGGATCAAGCCATAATAGATATGGCAGATAATGCTAATACGTTTGGAACATCAATAGAAGATATTCAACATGCATATCAAGGATTTGCAAAGCAAAATTATACGATGAAATTATGTCTGCTTAATTAGTGATAATTAAGTAAGTGTATGTGGACCAATCAAGGGTGTGAGATTAAAATATAAGTAGGAAATGACTTGTTGAGATAATCTTGCTAACTGGGGAAACCTAAGTCTAAAAGATATGGTTATCCAGTGCTAAGCCTAGAAATAGGAAAGTCAAACGACTATGAGTTCGTTACTCAGTACAATATCTATTGATACGATATTGGAAGTGCATACTATCTCAAATATATAATGCCTAACTTGCAATATTTTTGGTTATTCATTATAATTATCTTAGGAGGTAATTATGGAATATTACAAAAAAATTACAGGTTATGAAAATTATTCAATTAGTAATTTAGGAAATGTTAGAAATGACAAAACTGGTAGAATATTGAAAACTTATAAAAAAGAAAATGGATATTTACAAGTTCAATTAGGAAGAAAGATAGTGCCTAAATATGTACATAGATTAATGGCAATAACATTTTTAAAACAAGAAAAAAATAAAATACAAGTCGACCATATAAATGGAATAAAAGATGATAATAGACTTGAAAATATTAGATGGGTAACAGTTAGTGAAAATTGTTATGCTTATGGCTATAAAGAAAGAATAGAAAATAGAAAGAAAAAAATTGTGGCTATTAATTTAGATGACAGAAAATTAATATTTAATTCAAGAAATGAAACTGCAGAATATTTTAAATGTGATAAAAGCCAAATTGAATACGGAAGATATTATAAAAAAGGAAATAAAAAAGATTGGAAATTTGAGATAAAGATATAGTCTAATCCCACTTTTAAATAAGTGTTAAAGTACTAGGAAACTAGGGGTAGAAATGGTTAGATAATTTAAAACTTGGCTATGGCGGAACTAAAGAAGAAATGGAAAGATTACTATCAGATGCCGAAAAGCTATCTGGAGTTAAATATGACATTTCTAATTTAGATGATGTTTATAACGCAATTCATGTAATCCAAGAAGATTTAAATATAACAGGAACAACAGCAAAAGAAGCGTCACAAACAATAAGTGGCTCAGTAGCAAGTGCAAAATCTGCATTTGAAAATTTTTTAAGTGGAGCAGGAGGAATAGAAGAAGTAATATCAACATTTACAACAGCAGGAACAAACATAGCAAATAAGATAGTTGAGATGGCACCTCAAATAATAACAGGATTGACAACATTAATAACAAATTTAGTTCCTATGATTAGTCCTTTACTTCAACAATTATTACCGCCTTTAATACAAGGACTAAGTCAAATATTGTTAGCATTAGTTGAAGCATTGCCTAGCATTATTCAGATTTTAGGGGATATGTTACCTACTATAATAGAAATGATATCTAGTATGTTGCCAGAAATAACAACAGCATTAATAAAGGGCTTGATAGTTCTTATTCAAGTATTAGCAGAACAGTTGCCTATATTATTACCACAAATAATAGATGCAGTTTTACAGATTATTCCTTTATTAATTGATTGCATTCCTGATTTAATAAATGCAGGGTTTCAATTATTAGGTGGTTTAATAGCAGGAATATTAAATTCAGTGCCAACACTGATAGCAAGGCTAGCAGATATAGGTTATTCTATAATTGGTGCTTTTAAAAATATTAATTTATTAGATATTGGTTCTAACCTTTTGAAAGGTTTATGGAATGGAATTAAATCTGCAAAAGACTGGGTGTTAAACAAGATTGCTAGCATAGGAACATCAATTATGAATAAAGTTAAATCTATATTTGGTATACATAGTCCATCAAAAGAATTTGCATGGGTAGGTCAAATGAATATGGAAGGTTTAGAAGAAGGAATGGAAGATATGCAACCAGATTTACAAAAAACAATCGATGGAATGTTCGACCTTTCACCTAGTTTATACAATAATGCTAGTAATAATATTAGTCCACAAGTAAATGTCATAAATAATATCAGCATGAAACAAGACCCACTAGGTCAAATGGTAAATGATATCAAAACATTTAGTGGTGGTGCTAAGAATGATTATAATTATGGAATGGGAGTGTAAATATGATTAAGATGTTAATTAATGAAGAAGAAGTAGTATGCAATAAAGAGTTTACTATAACAGAAGAAATGTTGTCTACTTCTTCAACCATTCTCCAAAATTGTTATCCAAAGAGTTGGGAAAATGATAAAGATTATGTTAGCAGATTTTATTATCCAAAAGATTATTCAAAATGTAAAATTTATAATGATGATAAATTAATATTTTGTGGAGTGGTAAAAAATAGTGGAGATATAAGTTTAAGCCCACGATATCCAAAATATTGCAATTTACAAATATTAGATTTTAAAACTTTCTTGTCAGAGGGAGAAACATTAGATTTTGTAATAAGCAATAAAACAATAGAACAAGCAATAAATATGGTAGTAGATGCCGTAGCAGAATATGGGTTTCAAGTTGGAACAATAAACATAAATAATAAAGATGAAGTGATAGGAGCATATTCAACTAAGGATAAGAGTGCATATGATGTTCTTCAATACTTAGCAGACATAACAAATTCTAAATGGTATACAGAAGTAATAGATGAAAATCATGTATCAATAAATTATACAAATTTTTCTAACATAGACAAAGAGATTGAATATAGTCAACAATATTGGGAAGAAAACAAAATTAAAGATATGACTTATAATTATGGAAGTAGAGATTATAGAAATAAACAAGTAATGCTATCTGATGAAGTTTATGCAGGACTAACCTACACAGAAAACATTTATAGTGATGGAGTAAACACTACTTATAATGTATCTACTAAAATTGGAAAGGTTTCATCAATAGCAAATGTTTATTTAGGAAACTTAACAGTTGCAACAAATTCTGATAAAGAGATAGGAATAGATGCAGATGTTTACTATACAAAAGGTGGAACACAGATAGAGTTTCAAGATATTCAACCTACAGGCAGACTTTTTGTAGTTACTTACATTCCACTTGTAAAAGGTAGACAAGTAGTGTATAATAATAATGAAGTAAGTAGAATAACCGAACAGACATCTAGAAAGGGAGTAATAGCAAGATATGAAACAAGAAACGATGCCACAAGTTCAAGCGAATTAATATCAATAGCAAATTCTTATTTAAAATATAAAGGAAAAGCAGAAGTCAATTTAACAATATTAACAGAAGATAAAGACCTTTTCAATATAGGGCAATGTGTTTACTTTAATGCTCCAATCGAAGAGTTAAATGATAATTATATGGTTAAAAAGAAAGAAACTCAAATATTACCAACAGCAAATAAGATTTTCTACTCTTATACATTATCAAGTTCATTTAATTCAGAACAAGCAATAAATTATTTTGATAATCAAAGAAACAAGTCAAGTGGAAACATAAGTGATGGGGATACGATAACAAGAGACATAGACATTGAAAAAACAGCATTAATTGAATTTAAAGACTTTTCAGCAGAAGAAATAATATTAGAAAATAACAATGCTTTAAATTGTGCTTTAGATAGTCCATTTATTTTATAAGGAGGTTAAAATGACAGAAGAATTTAAAAAATATTTAATGATGTATCTAACAAGGCAAAAAGAAGAAAGACCAATCTCTGATTTGAAATTTAGTGATACAGAAACATTGACATCTAACCTTGATACTCAATTAACAAATAAATTAACTTATTATTCAATAAATGGTCAAAAAGCATATCAAGGAA
>CAZCCJ010000027.1:0-12708 GCA_964497235.1 uncultured Staphylococcaceae bacterium | reverse complement strand
ACGGGGTCGCGCCGCCTCACGGAACGGCGCTTACACCAACTTTCCCGACACTACCTGTCGTGGGCCACCGACGCCCTCGACGACCTGCGGCGCGAGGCCTGGCGCGAGGAGCGCCCGGGGCCCCGCCCCCGGCGCGGCCCCGGGCGGCCGCGCAAGGGGGAGGCGGTGCCCCCGGACCCCGCCAGGGCGGTGAAGGGCCTCAGGTTCCCGCTGCTCAAGAAACCCGAGGACCTGACCGAGGGGCAGGCCTCGGCGCTCGAGGGGCTCAGGGCCGGGGGCGGCAGGCTCTGGCGCGGCTACCTGCTGAAGGAGGGGCTGCGCGCGGTCTTCCGCGCGGCCCCGGCGAAGGCCGCCGCCGAGCTCGACCGCTGGCTCGCGTGGGCGCGCCGCAGCCGAATCCCGCAGTTCGTCGAGCTCTCGCGCAAGGTGAGGCGCAAGCGCGACGGCATCCTCAGGTCCATCGAGCTCGGCGTCTCCAACGCCCGCGTCGAGGCGGTCAACAACAAGATCAAGGTGGCGATCAGGCAGGGCTACGGCTTCAGGAACATCGACAACCTCATCGCGCTCGTCATGCTCAGGTGCTCGGACCTCAAGCCGTCGCTGCCGGGGAGGGCGCCGGCGTGACCCTCCCTACCCACACGAACTCACGAAGCCTCAAACCATAGCCTCAATTGAGCCTCCGCCCCAGTTACCTGCATCCCAACCGCAGCAGCAGCGCCAACCTGAACAGCGCGGGGTGCTTGGCAAGCAGCCAAACCTCCAGACGCGCAAGCATCGTGTCGTCAGATGGAACGCGGAGGCCAGCCAAGGGGCAATCGCGCCAGTCGGGAATGTTCGCCGTGAGCCACGCCTCGTAATGGCGAAGGTTCCGCAGGCTCCGGCGGAACCCGTCGCCCTCGCGCGTAAAGAAGAGGAACCAAGCGATGTGCCGAATAAAATAACGCGACACCATTGGGCCGAGCTCCGGCGAACGCCCCTTAAGCTCGCCAAGAAGATAATCGAGCGTTCGCTCAAACTGAAGGCCTTCGGACCTTTTCTGCACGGTGTTCGACACGCTTGAGGTGTTGAAGAACCAATTGTAGCCGCAGTAATCCAATACAACGCAGTTGCTCGCCAAGCCGATTGCGGAGACAACGAACGGGATGTCTTCACCGATGTTCGTTTGGAAGAAACTGACGCCGTTCTCGCGGATGTACTCCGTGCGGTACAGCCTGGCCCACGCGGCTCCGACCAAGTACGGAGACCATTGACCGCCTTCTGTCAGATGACACTCATAGAGCACTCGGCCCTGCCCATCCGGACGTCTGTATCCACCGCAGATCACATCGACAGCGCAGTCCCGCCCTGCGCAGGAGGCCAAGGTTTCCATCCAGTCTGGATCAAGCCAATCGTCATTATCGACAAAAGCCAGATAGTCTCCGCAGGCCATGCGGATTCCCCGGTTGCGCGCCGCCACAACGCCAGCGTTCTCTTGGTGGCACACGCGAACAACGTTGGGATAGAGCGTCTGGAAGTCATCCAAGATGCACCCGGAACCATCGGATGAGCCGTCATCGATGCAGATTATCTCAAAATACTTGTATGTTTGATTTAAGATGCTATCGATACACCTCTGAAGATAATCCACTGCGTTATAAACCGGCACGATAACGCTGATATAGGGTTGTTTGGCAGTTTCCATAAGGAGCCCTCCAGCAAGCGGGTTGACCGGTTCGGACCAGGCGCGCCACTCAAATACATGACGGTTATCGAGTCGAAAGAATTAGGCACTTTGCTTGCCGAGGTTCTTCCTTAAGTTGATCAGCCGTCCAAAAACCGCTGTCGACGTTCTCCTGTAGACGGCCAAAAAGACAAAATACATAAGTGCATAGACGACGATTGCGCACCAGGTGGGCAGCAGCGAGCTCGTCGCAACAAAGCCAATGCTAATCAGCGTCTCTCCAACAGGGAGAAGAGACGTTTCGACGCCGATTTTCTTTGAAATAATCTCCTCGGAAAGTAGGCTCCTAAATGCCAGCGCGATCACGACCGCGCAAATCACAGCATCAACGCTCTGCAAAATGTAGATGCCAATTAGCGTGCCCACCAAGCTCAAAGCCGCAGTAGCCACATTCACCTTAAGAAGCGTCGATTCTTCTCTTAAAACCTTAAAGTACGTTGTCCCAAGCAGGTTCATCTTGCCATCGAAGACGCAGAGAGGGAGCAGGTAGACAAAATAGTGGAGACAACTCTGATATTGCGGCAACCAGAGCCCGATTAACCAAATCAACGGAAAGCAGAGGAGGTATGCCGCAGGCAGCAAAATAGTAAGGGTGTCTCTCATTCCAGAAAATATTCTGAGCCTTTCGTCTTCGTTACTTTGCCGAAGGGCCGGAAATAGCACCATACTCGCCTGGGAAACAAAGGCAAGGAAGAAGTTGACCATGGAAAGTGAGAACGAAAGTCGTCCAAAGGTGGCTATCCCCCACTCAGCATCTATAAGGAAGCGAGCGACGCCGAGGATAAGCGTGCTCGCAATGTTTGCAAGCATAAGCTTGACGCCCACGCGAATGTAGCCCAAGCTCACCCGCACGGTTTGCGTCAGGCTACAGAGCCCCGCAGCTAAAAAGTCGCGGCCCTTCCAAACGCAATACAACAACGAGCAGCAATGCGAAAGCGTGTAGCAAACAACAAAGGGTTCAAAGCTCGCGCAACCCGAGAGAAGCAAGGCGATAAGTGGAATGAGAAAGGCGATCTTGTTCGCCATGACAGCAAACGAGTAAAGGTGCGTTTCATTCATTGCCTGAAACACAAAGCCAAGAGAGCTCCATGAGGACGAAATAACAAAATACGCCGCGGTTGCAGAGATGACGAATTCTCTTTCCTGCCCAAAATCCATCAATGCGCATAGGAGAACTACGACTATCGCGATCGGCATTTCGTAGGCAAGCGCAAGCCACAGCGATGAGTTGACCTTGCGCTTATCAATCGTGTTCCTGCTGGCACCGCCCTCCACAAGATAGACTCCATCAGCCAGCCCAAAGGTAAAGAAACCCGTATAGCTGGAATAAAAAATAAACAACTGCCAATAGCCGTACTCTTCAACACCGAGCACTTTAGGTACGAGGAGCGAGACCAATATGCTCAGCAGAAAGCTCACGCCCTGGGATGCAAACGCTGCCGCACCGTTCTTTACTAGTTCCTTGATTTTCATGCTGCTATTCATTGCCTTCCTGGAGACGGCTGGGGGGCGGCGAAATGAGCCTTGCGAAAAACAGTTACTGCTGGCCTTTCACCAAATGGCCGAACCGTCAGTTTGCATGCACGTATTTGTCATGTAAGGTCCCGCGATAAGCAGGCGGCTCTGATGAGCAGACCTGACTCTCGCGCCTAGGAGTCCGCCGGGAAAGACCCCTTCCCTTGCTATATACATACGCCAAACCGAACAACGAGAAAGCATACTTAAAGGTTCCGAGATCGGCGACGAACCAGAGGTTAATGAAGTACAGGACGAACGAGACAAGCAGCGCCTTACACACCGCGCTGCGCCTCTTGAACAGGCCCACGGCACAGCGAATAAGCATGTACACAAACACCGCAACTATAGTAATAAGCCCTGGCCAAGCAAACTGCAGATACTGCATAACGTAGAAGTTATCGATGGAGGCGACGGTTCTTCCCCCAACCACTGCGCTGAAATTCGAATAGTTGGCAGCCTTAACGCCTAGACCAAGAAGAGGGTCATAGTCGCCTGAAAAGAACAGCAGCGGAAGCAGGTTTCGATAGTCCCAGCTCTGGATATAAACCCACTGCCAATAGCCGAACTCCTCCAACACGAGCTTAGTGCCGAACACGGAGTCAATCATTTGGTAGAGGTTCAATATCACATAAAGCCGCACGTGCTTCTCGTCGCGCAACAAAAATACAAGCAACGCACCAATGACCCCAAACACTAACAGATACGGAATCACAATGCGTTTTACCGGCCTTTCAGTCAGCAGAAATAGAATGAGGAGTTCCAGAAGAAAGGTCGCTTGCGGCATTCGCGATCCACAAAACAGCAGCGATCCACAGGTAAGTAAAACTGTACCCCAGTTTTTAGCAATGTTCACCGTCTGCTTGTTCACGTCTATGCACATCAGGGGAGTCATCAGCACAAAGTACATACCCAGGGCGATGGGATGACTTGTCATAGCGGCGACCCTATATGAACCTGCGCGATACGTCGACCCACCCGAAATGCTCGCAATTGTGTGTATAAAGCTATACGGGCTACGATGCAGGACAAGCGCGTCCAAATAGCAAGTGACGCAAACCACGATTAGGACGATTTTAAAAAACCTCAGCAGTTCTTCGAGAGTAAACACATTCGCCGCCAGGTAGATCATGAGCATCATGGGCAAAAAGCTATCTACAAAAAAGTTAAAGAAGCTATTTGCATCGCTGCGAAAAATCGCCGTCGCAATAGTTATGAACACGAAGGGAGCAACAACTAAAATCGGGCCACTCATTGCCCCCGTGTTAGATATAAAAAAAGCATCAGCTCGCTTCTGAATGATGAATATAGCCACAAAGAGGCAGACGAGCATAATCCTCTGCGCCGTAAGCGCGAAGCCGGGCAGCGGGATACCGAAGTACTGCGGCAGCGCAAATACCGCAAACAGGTAGACCAGGCAGAGCTTCTGGAAACCTGTGTAGCATTTCTTTGGCTGCTCATCATCCCGAGCAGTTGCCGCGTGTATTTTTTTTCGAGCCAGTATCATTCTTTTACCAATCCAAGGGCAATTGCCACGTCAATCAGGTAGGACTTGGCCTCCAAATAGTAAGGAAGGTGCCGCAGGAGTCGCACCGCCTTCCCCGCGGTCGGGCTTTGGAGAAAGTCCGCGCGAGCGCTCTCGCATTCGCTCATGCCTTCAAAGAGCTGCAAGGCCTCGCCTTCGACCCCTATTTCGCGACAGAAACGAGCCGTTTCCGCGTAACCACTTGCCTTCTCCTTAGTAAGGGCGACCCTGCGCGACTTCTGGTGAACTCTCTTGCCCGTGGCGTTTCCGCCGTGGACTCTGTGCCACAAGTGGACTTCGTGCAGGATGACACTACTGCCGGACGCCTCTGCCATGCACCACACGCACTCGTCTTGCGCCCAGCCATCCGCCCAGTAAGGCAGGATCTCGCGAATGAACGAGGCTCGCACAGCCATGGCGCAGCCCAACCAAATGTACGGCTTGCCCTTATGTGGATGAACCATCTCGATATTCCAATCCCCACACGGGACTGCTGGGGTCAGGGAACTTTGCTCGGGCCGGCTGCTCGAGCAAATATAGTCGGTACACAGCAAGTTGACGTCCGGGCGGCATGCCATAACATCAAGACATGTTTCGATTTTGCGTCTCCCCCAGACGTCATCCTGATCACAGAAGAAGACTATGTCCCCGGTCGCCGCCTCCACCAGCGCGCGGAAGTTGGCTCTAAAGCCCCTGTTGTGCTCGTTTTGGCTGAGCTTCCAGCCGTCAAGGCGGTTCTGCGCCAGAAAGGTCTGGATTTTGGCATAGGTGTCGTCAGTCGAGCAGTCATCAACGATCAGAACCTCGTCCGGCTGGACGGTCTGTTCGAGCAGCGAGGCAAGCTGCTCCTCAACAAAGGCTTCCCCATTGTATGTTGAAATAAGAACGGAAGTTTTCATTCGCCGGCCATCAACGTGTCTATTGTTGAGTGTAGGTACTCGGGAAAGTATAGCGAGATGTCGTTATGGTTGGAAAACTTCTCCTCGCGCACGTTGACCGCCCTACCCGCAGCCCGCAGGTCGGCAATCAAATAACATATGTGGTTGTCATAGGTAGGTTCTTCAACTGAATAGCAGATGAACACGGGGGCAGCAGAGCCTCCCTGCTCAATCTCTCGCCTAATAAGGCTATTTAGCCAGGTAATGCGGCTGCTTTCGTACAATCCATGGGAAAAATATGGAAGAAGCGTCTTATTTCCTTCGGGAATCTCGTATTCCTCTATCGCATAATCCCCGAGGAGGTATTGAGGGGAGCCGGCTATGACCGTCCCTTGAGGGTCGCCGACGCCGAACCTCAGCGCAGACCAGCCGCCCTTGGAAGAGCCGCAGTAAATCACCTTTGTTGCATGGGCGTCGGATTTGGTCTTTGCAATTAAGGCGCAGGCGGTGCGGTATATTTCCTCCCCGCCGTCCCGGCCCAGGTAATACCCGCCCCTTCCGTCCAGGCCAAAATCGTCCAAGATGAACAATTTAGGCGCATCGACGTCCTTAAGCGTTCGGATGTAGTTATAGCGCGCGGCAACGCCCTTTCGCGTGCAGGAACTAAACACCACAATGACCGTGTTTCCCCGCTCCGGCCCCATCCTTAGGTACTTCAGGTCAACTTCGCCGGGAAACACCTTTTCGTGCCGAGTCTTAACCAACTTGGCGTAGAGGTATCCCCATACCTTATGCGCCTTCTTTTTGACTTTGTATAACTGCTCACTCACGAGGAGTCCTAACGTCCGATGTTGAGAAGCTTCTTGTACCGCTCGGCAAAGTAGCGTTGGGAGACGCCGATTGTCCGGCGACCGGCGTGCTTAAGGTAGGCGCCCAGCGGCCCCGTCAGGTACCGATTCGTCTTTCGATCGGAAAAGTGCGCCTCGATGTAGGCCATGGTCTTGTCCATGAGAATCTCGCGCGCCGTTCGGTCCCCCACGAGCCCCACGCAGCCCAACCGCGAGCACAGGAGCATCCTGACCAGGGCAGCCTCAAGCAGTTCGCCGTAGTCCTTCATAAGGCCGTGCTCCGCATAGAACTCGAGAGCATCGTCCATCACCAAAAAGAACTGCTCGCAGAACGACGGAGAGATGCTTACGGATGTAGAGTCACCCCTCAGGCGCTGATTCACCATTTGCTTAGACACCGTCGCGACGCGCATGCAGTAAGGCGCCAGTTTGAAGTGGAAGCCGTTGTCCTCGTTGCCCCGGGTCTCCGGGAAGCGGATGTCGTTATCGGCCAGGATTGACCGGCGAACCACTCGAATCGGCGGCTGCGTCTGCGGGGCCACGAACAGGGACTCCTGCGTCGTGGGAACAACCGGCAGCCATTTGCTCGGCACATACTTGCGCCCCGCACCGCCATCCCGGTAGCACGCGATCCCGCAGACGCACATATCGGCATCCGCGGCGCGCGTGGCCTCGCACATGGTCTCGTACATATCCGCGTCCGCGAAGTCGTCGGAGTCCATAAAGCCGACGTACTCGCCCTCGCAGCGCGCAAGGCCGAGGTTGCGCGCCGCGCCCTGGCCGGCGTTCTCCTGTCGCAGGCAAACAAGGTTTTTGGGGTAGCGCTCGGCATAGGCCCTGATGACCTCGGCGGAGCCGTCGGTCGAGCCGTCGTCCACCACGACGACCTGGATCGCATCCAGGCCGATGCTCTGTCCCACCAGCGAGTCGAGACACTCGGACAGGTACTCGGCAGTGTTGTACACGGGCACGACGACGCTGACCTTGAATCTGCTGATGGAGCGGCTCCATGTACCCGCCTTTGAGAGCGTTTCGGAAAACGAGTCTCCGGCTTTAGCCATTCGCCTTAGCCTCCTTGATATTCTTGCGTAGAAGCAGGAAATAGCGAGCATTACCGACCAGATAGCGTTTGACAAGACGCCCAGGCTCCTGCGTCATGCGGAACAACCACTCAAGGTTAGCGCGCCGCATCCACAAGGGCGCGCGGGGGATATTGCCAGAGACCACGTCAAACGAGCCACCGACACCCACAAAGACACCTTTGGCTCCCAGCTCACGGAAACGCTCAATGAGGCGCTCCTTCTTGGGCGATGTGATACCCACAAAAACGATGTCGGGCTCGGTTTCCCCCACTTCAGCGACAACAGAGTCAAACTCATCGTTGCCAAAATAGCCGTCTCGGTAGCCACATATTGTCATGCCGGGACACTTATCGGCTAGCACATCAATGGCTTTTTTGACAACCTCAGCTTTGGCGCCGAGCAGGTAGACCCTGTAGCCCTCTCGCTCTGCCAGGCCGCAAAGCTCCCACATAAGATCAATGCCAGCTACGCGCTCGGGCAGATCGGCTCCCAATTTATGAGCCGCTATGACCATGGAGGCGCCGTCGGCGTTTACGACCTCACAACGACGTACCCATGCATCCATCTCGGCGTCGTCCCGCATCTGCAAGAGCTTGTCAGCATTTACGCCAATAATGTGAGCGAAGTGCCCGCCCTTAACAAGGGCGTCGATTGCGTCGACAGTTTGCGCCATGGTCCACGGGTCAACGGGGACGCCCATTACCTCCACCCGGTCGGGTAGGCCAAGATTCTCAAAATACCTCACCGCAACCCTCCATCTCCTCGCGTAATCGCTGCGACATCGAGCATCTAAGCTATTGTTTCAAAACTGCGTTGATAATTTATGATGCAATCAACGAGATTAATCTATGCGATCCACCAGCCCTTAAGAGGATGCGCTCCATAAAAAACACGGTTCCTATCCGTCGTCCATGACCAGCTCTAACTTCCGATACTGAGGAGCTTCTTGTACCGCTCAGCGAAGTAGCGTTGGGAAACGCCGATTGTCCGACGCCCAGCATACTTCAGGTAGGCGCCCAGCGGCCCCGTCAGGTACCGATTCGTCTTTCGATCGGAAAAGTGCGCCTCGATGTAGGCCATGGTCTTGTCCATGAGAATCTCGCGCGCCGTTCGGTCCCCCACGAGCCCCACGCAGCCCAACCGCGAGCACAGGAGCATCCTGACCAAAGTGGCCTCAAGCAGCTCGCCGTAATCCTCCAGGAGGCCATGTTCTGCGTAGTATGCAAGAATCTCGTCCATCACCAAGAAGAACTGCTCGCAAAACAGAGGCGAGATGCTGACAGCGGTGGAACCACTTCTCAGGCGCCGATTCACCATCGGCTTGGCAACCACCGCGACGGCCGCGCAGTAGGGTGCAAGCTTGAAGTGAAAGCCGTTGTCCTCGTTGCCTCGGGTCTCCGGGAAGCGGATGTCGTTATCGACCAGGATTGACCGGCGAACCATGCGAATCGGCGGCTGCGTTTGCGGGACCACAAACAAGGACTCTTGCGTTGGGGGGTCAGTGGGAAGCTGCACGTCCGAGTTATACTCCCGTTTTTCGCCGTGATCGCAGAAGCCGACAATTCCACAGACACACATATCGGCATCCGCGGCGCGCGTGGCCTCGCACATGGTCTCGTACATATCCGCGTCCGCGAAGTCGTCGGAGTCCATAAAGCCGACGTACTCGCCCTCGCAGCGCGCAAGGCCGAGGTTGCGCGCCGCGCCCTGGCCGGCGTTCTCCTGTCGCAGGCAAACAAGGTTTTTGGGGTAGCGCTCGGCATAGGCCCTGATGACCTCGGCGGAGCCGTCGGTCGAGCCGTCGTCCACCACGACGACCTGGATCGCATCCAGGCCGATGCTCTGTCCCACCAGCGAGTCGAGACACTCGGACAGGTACTCGGCAGTGTTGTACACGGGCACGACGACGCTGACCTTAAACTTGTTGCTCTGAGCCCCCGCCGTCACAATACGGCCTTTCTCGCCAGCACGTTCGCAATCCGCTCGCTGGCATGCCCGTCACCATAGGGGTTGGAAGCATGGCTCATGGCTGCGTACTCCTCGTCGTCGGAAAGCAAACGGGAGAACTCGCGGTAGATCACGTCCTCCTCGGTGCCCACGAGCTTCAACGTGCCGGCGGCCACGCCCTCGGGCCTCTCGGTCGTGTCGCGCATGACGAGCACAGGCTTGCCCAGGCTCGGGGCCTCTTCCTGGATACCGCCCGAGTCGGTAAGAACCAGGTAGCTCGCCGCCAGGAAGTTGTGGAAATCCAGGACTTCTAGCGGATCGATAATGCGCAGGCGATCAAAACCATCCAACTCCTCATGAGCTGCCTTACGAACCAGTGGGTTCATATGGATAGGATAGATTGCCTTGGTGTCGGGATGCTCCTCCATAACGCGACGGATGGCGCGGAACATGCGGTGCATGGGCTCGCCGAGATTCTCGCGACGATGCGCCGTGATCAGGATCAGGCGGCTACCGTGGGCCCAGTCGAGCTCAGAACTACTGAAGCTCTCGCGCACAGTCGTACGA
Source organism: uncultured Staphylococcaceae bacterium (assembly GCA_964497235.1). GTDB lineage: Bacteria > Bacillota_I > Bacilli_A > RFN20 > CAG-826 > UBA4951. The sequence goes on along the minus strand of CAZCCJ010000027.1, from coordinate 2,626 downwards.
AGAGCGTCGATGCCGGTGTTGCCGGTCACCCAGATCTTCTCGGCGGGCTTGCCCTCGTCCAACAGGTTCCGCTTGCTGGCCTCAGTAGGAGCGAAGTAGTACTCGCTCACTATGTCCACGGCTTGGCGATTGAACTCTTCCGGCCACGGACTGTAGACGTCGTGGGTGCGGAGGCCAGCCTCCACGTGGCCGACAGGAATCTGCAGATAGAAGCAAGCCAACGCCGCAGCGAAGCTCGTGGTCGTGTCGCCGTGAACCAACACCACGTCAGGCTTCTCGTCTTCCAACACGCCCTTGAGCTTAAGCAACACGTCACACGTCACGTCGAACAGCGTCTGCCCCGGCTTCATGATGGCAAGGTCGTAGTCCGGCGTCACATCAAAGGCGCGCAGAACCTGGTCCAACATCTCGCGATGTTGGCCAGTAACGGTGACCACGGTTTCGAACTCGCCGGGGCGTGACTTGAGCTCCTTGACCAGCGGGCACATCTTTATAGCCTCCGGGCGTGTCCCGAAGACGAGCATGACCTTCTTCAAAGTTGCTTCTCTCCGCATACCGCTTTGGCCTTAGAGCTTGTAGACGTTCTCGCCGTCGCCGCACACGTTGCGCGGGTCGATGAGGACACGGCCGCCGAAGAGCTCGGGCTTGCCCTTGATCTCGGAGTGACCGACCATCACGATCACCATCTCCAGGCCGTCCAGGAACTCCTCCATGGAGTGTACCTGGCCGGGCACTTCGTCGCGCTCCACCCAAGGGTCGTACACCTTCATGGACCCGGCGCACAGGTGCTCGCTCATGGCCTCTAGCATCTGCAGGGTCGGGCTCTCGCGAATGTCGTCTACGTTTTCCTTGTAAGTCAGGCCGTAGATGCCCACCTTGGAGGCGTCCGTTATGCCGCGCTCGGCCATGACCTCATGGGCGCGGTGGAGCACGTACTCGGGCATGCTCGCGTTGGTCTGAAGGGCCAGGCGGATAAAGTTCGCAGTCTCGGGGTAGTCGCCCACCAGGAACCAAGGGTCAACGGGGATGCAGTGGCCGCCAACGCCGGGTCCAGGTTGCAGAATGTTCACGCGCGGGTGCTTGTTGGCGATGCGGATGACCTCGGCCACGTCCATCCCGCCGATTCGACAAATCTTGGCCAGCTCGTTGGAGAAGGCGATGTTCACGGCTCGGAAGGTGTTCTCCACAACCTTGGTCATCTCGGCGGTGCGGATGTCGGTGACGGATATCTCGCCCTCACAGAAGCTCGCGTACACCTTTGCGATGGCCTCGCCCACCTCGGGGTCGTCCGCGCCAATGGTGCGGTTGTTGTGCAGCAGCTCATAGACCATGTTTCCGGGGATGATGCGCTCGGGAGCGTGCACAAGGTTCACATCCTCGCGGCCGGCCTCGGCAAGTAGCGGGCGCACGAAGCGATCGATCGTGTTCGGGGAAACCGTGGACTCGACGACCAACACGGCGCCCTCCGGGGCTACCTCCAGCACGGTCTTGCAAGCAGCAACCACGTAGCAGGGGTCGATCTTCTTGTCCAGCTTATCGTAGGGCGTCGGCACGCTCACGATGTAGGTGTCGCACACCTGGTATTCGGTCGTGAACTTGACGCCGGCCTTCAGGGCATCGGCGAACAGCTCGTCCAGGCCATCCTCCTTGAAGGTAGTCTTTCCGGCATTCAGGGTGGCCACAAGCTCCTTGTTGTAGTCAGTGCCCACGACCTCCACGCCGTGGGACGCCATCATGAGCGCAGTTGGCAGGCCGATGTAGCCAAGGCCGATGACATTAACCATTCTGTCGCTCGCCTTTCTTCGCGAATTTGTACTTGAAGGTAAGCAACACGAATTTCGCGTTGCCGATGATATAGCGCTTCCAAAGCCTGCCGGGCTCCTGCGCAAAGCGATAGAACCATTCGAGGCCGTGGTCTTGCATCCATTTGGGGGCGCGGTCAGTAACGCCGGCGACCACATCGAAGCTGCCTCCGACGCCCATCATGAAGGGGATACCGATCGCGTCGAGGTACTTGTGGACCCAGTACTCTTTTTTGGGGGAGCTGAAAGCCACGAACATCATTTCCGCACCTGAGGCAGCCATATCGGAGACTATCTGTGGTTCGTCGGCCTCGGTGAAGTAGCCATTGCGATATCCACAGATTCGAAGGGCCGGGTATTTCTCCTCAAAAATGGCCTTGACCTTGGTTACGACTTCTTCCTTGGCGCCGAAGAGGTAGATGCCGTAGCCCTTCTGAGCCGCGACTTCAACCAAGCGGAGGAACAAGTCGATGCCCGTAACGCGCTCGGCAAGAGGAATGCCGAGCTTCTTTGCCGCCCAGACGATGGAGGCGCCGTCAGCATTGATGAGCGGGCAGGCGTTCACGATCTCGGTCAGCTCGGGGTCAGCTTCCATGAGGTTGACCTTCGAAGCGTTAACCACGACGTGCTGCGTCGGGACACCGCGCGCGATGATGCCCTCGACCTCGGCAACCGTTTCGTCGAGAGAGAGGGCGTTCACATAAGTATTGAGTATGGGGTAGCGGTTGGGCGCTTCCCAGTTCGCGGTATTCGTCAAGTGAGCCCACCTAGCTCCCCTGCGCCGTCAGCACGACGCCGACGGTCTGGATAATCAGCTTGAAGTC
>CAZCCJ010000026.1:0-15196 GCA_964497235.1 uncultured Staphylococcaceae bacterium | reverse complement strand
AAAACTCTTATTATGGTTGCCGGGTTTATTGATCGGATTCTTGATCTGTTGCCTATGCATCGTCTTGCCATTCGGCTCTCCGATCATGAATATCCCATATATGTGCTGCATCGCCGGTTATGGCCTTACGATGCTTTTCTTCTATAGAAAGGGGAAATTCAAAGGGACGGATGGGAAGCTTCCTAAGCCATCCTTCAAAGTCCATTCCTCGAAAAGAGACATCCTCGAATGTGTGTTCATCTCCTTATCCCTCATCGTCTTTGTTTGGTTCGTTCTCAAGATGACGATGTATAACTTGCTGCCTTATAACATCAGGCTCTTCTGGCTTCTTTTCTCGACCATTTTGATGACCGTCGGATATTACATCTCCGGCGTCGAAGGCGAGATGCTAAAGAAATCGAACGCCAAATGGTTCGTCACGCTGCTATATAACCTCATCGAGTACGTCGCTTTATTCTTATTCGTCCTCTTCTATTTGGCGATCGGCTCCTATTCCGGATTCATAGGGCAGATGCAGAATATGCTCCTTATGTACGTTTTGACGATACCATTAGGGAAATACGTGGCTAAAAAGTTCGAGAACCGCTTATACGGGGCCTTAGTGTCATCCTTTGTGTTCCAAGCTTTGATGATCACCTCCGCGGCGATCATCGCGATGTTCTGACGATAACGCAAACGAAAAGATAAAGTACAACGAAGTACAATGAAGTACAAAAGAAAATCAAAAGTACAACGAAGTACAATAAAATCGTCATATTCGCTTTAAAAATTGTAAAATTTTAAAATTATTCGCTTGATTTTTTGCATAATTGATTATTTATTCGCTTGATTTTTTGCATATTTTTAAAATTATTCGCTTTAAAAATTGCATAAATGTTATGTGAGGTTATACAATAATCACGGCAATAAGCCAGTTTTTGGAGGATTCTTATGCTTGAAAGAAAAATCGAAAACAAATTGGTGAAATGGAAAGAAGAACAAAAAAAGTCAAAAAGCAAAAAGGCATTGATTGTGCGAGGCCTGCGGCAAGTCGGCAAAACGTATATCATCGAACATTTTGCGAAAGCCAATTACCGTTCTTTCATCAACCTCAACTTCAAGATCAACAAATCCTTGAAAGCGGCATTCGAAGGCGATTTGGACGTCGATTCCATACTCCTCAATCTATCGGCCGTGTCAAAGGTGAAGCCCGTTCCTGGAAATACACTCATCTTCATGGATGAAATACAGGAGTGCGGAGCCGCGAGATCTTCTTTGAAATCATTTTGTCTTGATGGGCGTTATGATGTCATCGCTTCGGGATCGCTGCTTGGCCTAAATGGATATAACCGACATTCTTCATCCGGGCCTTCGGTCGGATACGAATCATTCTTAGACATGTACGGGCTCGATTTCGAAGAATTCCTCTGGGCCAATGGGGTCGATAAAGAAATCATAGAAAAAATCAAAGAGTGTTTTAAACGCAAGAAGCCGATTCCAGAGGCCATACACAGTTATTTATTGCGTCTTTTCAAAGAATATCTCATCGTCGGAGGGATGCCGGACGTTGTTAATGCGTTCATCGAAGACAACAGCTTTTCCAGCGCAGAATCGACTCAAAGATCACTCTTATCCTCCTATAAGGATGATTTTGGAAGATACCTCGATAGGAATGAGAAAGAAAGAATCAACATCGCTTTAAAGGCGAAACTGAACCAGATAATGGATTCAATCCCAAGCCAACTCGCGAAGGAAACGAAGAGATTCACCTATTCGTCGTTAGAAGGGAACGCAAGAAAAAGCACTCATGAGGAGGCCATAAGGTGGCTCATCGATTATGGCTTGGCGTTGCCATGTCACAACCTGACCAAACTTGAACTCCCTTTATCAGCCTATAAAGATCCTGACAACTTCAAGTTATACATCTCAGATACTGGCCTATTGATGTCGATGATGGAAAAAGGAAGCGCGAGGGATGTGCTTAACGACAACCTCGGAATTTATAAAGGCGCTTTATACGAGGAACTTGTCGCAAGTGCATTCTCTAAGCTAGGGAGGCCCTTGTACTATTACCGCAAACCAAGCGGTTTGGAGATCGATTTCATCATGCGATACAACGACGAAGTCACTTTGGTCGAAGTAAAATCGAAAGGCGGAAAAACCAAATCGGCTTCTACGATACTAAACGACAAAACACATTATAACGTGTCTTCTCTCATTAAGCTTACATCGCAAAACATCCGCATGGAAAACGGGGTACTGACGATGCCGTATTATGTCGCTTTCCTTTTGGGGAACGACTAAAAGCGCCTATTTTGTGGTAAAACATCATTCGATTCGGAAGGAAAATCGCAAAATCCCCGCAAAAAGCGGCTATATCACCATCTCTTCAATCTCTTCGAGCTTCTTCTCGTTAGGATCGTAGATTATTGTCTTCACTTCATATTTCCCAAAATGAAGCGAAATCTTCGCTTCGCCAATGGTGAGATTGGCCTCTTTCGCATTCATATCGTTATTGAACAAACGGACTACGTAGGTATCGTTCTTTTCCCTTTGCTTCATGGTCACTAACTCAATCTCATCGCTATCGAGTTCGAAACGGATATCATTCTCATCGATATGGTAATCGGTCGGGAAGATGTTTAGGGCGAACGGCTTCATTAGGAATAGCTTCGCTTCATTCGATAAAGCGGATCTCTTATAGATGCCTATCCTATAGTGATAATCCCTTTGCCCTTGATCCAAGTGGTCATAATAGCGATTCGGATGCACTAGCGGCCTATCCTCTCCCATGGGGTGCGCGCAATAGCAGGCGTGTCTAAGCAACGAAAGATATATCGTCCCATCTTTATAGCTTGAGCCATAGGTGCTCTTATTCAATATGGCAAAGACCTTATCGCCTCCATAATCAATTCCCTGGAAGCGTTGGCTTGCGCTTTCTTGCCCATCCATATGGAGCGTCTCTTGCCCGAAGATCTGCTCTCCGAAATATTCGCCTTCTTTGGCTAGTGGCAAAGCGAGCTTAAACATCTTACCAGCCCCTATCGAATAGATCGAAGCGAGGACGTCGACCGTTCTCTCCTCTTTATTGATGGTATAGGTTATCCTCGCGCGGTCCATTCCTTCCTTAAAGAAAGATTCGACGCGTAGCATTATCGGCCCATCTTCGACGATTTCGATGGGGCTAAGGCCTTTGAATGGTCCTTCTTTTTCGCTTTCCTTCAACAAAGGCAATGGATGGCCGTCGCTCCCAAGATGCTTCAAGTCCTCTTTCCCCATCCCCCAAGGGTCGTCATGATCGTCATAGACATAGGGCGCGAACAAGCCGCCTTTCGCGTATTCGACGCCATCCACCTTTATAGATTCGAGGAGCCCCGTATCCTTTGATATGCGAATGGAGAATCCTTTCGATTCGTAAACGATGTCGCTAAGGACGTCAGGGAAGGTTTTGGCGTTCTTCCCTTGCTTTATCGTCACATAGGCGTCGAACCTATTCATCGCCATCGGAAGGAGATCCGCCATGAAAGCGGCCCTAAGGCGCCAAACGGAATTGATCATCGACCTCTCGGCGATGCATTGGCTCTGAAGGACGTTGCCATCAATGTCCTTTATCGTTATCTCGGCGTAATCGTTTAAGCCAAGGTTATGGCCCGGAAGCGTCCACTCCCCTTCCACAATGGTGCGCTCCTTTCTCGAAGAAGAAGAGAAGACGAATAACGGATATGCGCCGTTTTCGGCTTTCTTGAAGTTCTTGGCGAGGGAGAAGAAGGCTTTCGCTTTCGCTTGCTCATACCCTCTCATCGCCCTATCGAGCAAACGGATGCCGTATTCCATGTTGTCCTTGATGGCGTCACCTGGCAAGATGTCATGGAATTCGCTAAAGAGGAGGTCTTTCGTCGCTTCCTTTAGCTCCTTCTTGGGATATGGCATCTTCGTCCTTAACGCGGCCATCGAGCAGATCTTCTCCGTTTCGAAGAGGAGTTTCTCCGCTTCGATGTGCTTGGCTTTGAAGTCGCTTGAGGAGACGTAGCATCCAGGCATAGAAGGAATAAGCGATTCTTTGCATACGTATGTCGGCTCGATGTCATCGAAGAATTCAGTCAGCGTCGAATGCTTATATTCAATGTCTTTGCTTTCTTTGATCAAATCGGCTAAGTCCGTAAGGTCTTTTCTCGAAGGTCCGCCGCCATGGTTTCCAACCCCCCACATCATAAGGACTTTATCGTGCTTGTCGTTCTTCCCAGCCCATACCTCGGCGCATTCCCTAGCCTTCCCCATCGGGGTGTTATAACGGAAGCAACGGGCCGCTTTGACGCGAGAGCCATCGTAGCCTTCCCAAATGAATTGCTCATCGACCCAATCCTTCTCGAATTCGAATGGACGCATGAAAACATAGGCGTTTTGCCCGCATTTTTTGAGTATTTGCACAAGCCCTCTGCTATGCCCAAAGGGATCGAAATTCGTGGCGACGTTAGGGAAATAGCCGAATTTGTCGATGAAATATTCTTTGCCGTATTGAAGCTGCCTCACTATCGATTCGCCCGAAGGAAGCATGCAGTCCGGCTGGAGATACCAGCCACCGCTGATATGCCATTTATCGTCTTCAACGGCCTTTTGGATGTCTTTGAAGAGCCCTGGGTCATATTCCTCGACCCATTCATATAGATTCGCTTCGCCATGGTTAAATGGATAGTTGAAGTCCTTCATCAGATTTAAAGCGCTCGCGAAAGTGCTTAGGGCGGAGCTTGCCCCCTCTTCGAACTCCCAATGCCACATCGGATCGATATGGGCGGCGGCCACCAAATAGACTTTCTTCATTTTCGTTCCCTCCACTCCATTTTATCGCAAGATCAAAGATCTATTTTTCGCTTTTTCTTTCTATATTGTCTTCTTTTCCCGCTGTTTTCCACGTAAAGAGGTGAACTCTCGGCTCTTAAGCGACGTATCGTGAGTTAAAAGAACGTGGGGAATAGGATCGGAAAAGAGAGAGTATATAAGGAATCAACGAAGAGACTCCACACATTAATTAATCGTTAAGAAGTGAAGCCGAAACGAAATAACGGTACCAATTGGCGCATATGCCATTCGGATCGTCAATCACCTTTCCTTTCAACATCTTCGGAAGGTGTTTCTCCTCCAATTCGTCGATTCCATCTATCTTCTTATCTTTATACAGGGTCAATACATCGATGACGTAACGGATCCTTTCCTTTAGTCCGCCGAGCCTATTAAGCTGCTTTTCATAGCCGAACGCTTTATTTTCGATATGCCATTGTCTTTCGTACGCTTTTATGAAGCCATCTAAGGATGCCAGGGCCTTTTTGGCGGTTTCGATATGTGGCGTCATATCGCCTTTCTTATCGTATGTCTCCTTTATCTTCTTTCCTAAGGAGCATAGGTAACGATCAGTATCTGCCAAATGATATAAAGAATCGAAGATGTACCCGAATTCCTTATTGTCGCAATACGGCTTGAGCTTTCTCATCGCATCGACGTAAAGGGATTCGTATTTCTCTAATCCGCATTCCATCATCGGATTTTGGAGCAAGTCGGAATATAGGTGAATGAAGGAAAGGTTGTTCCTCTTTTCCATATAATCTTCGCTTGGATCGAGTTTCGAGAGATCGTCTATGTTCATATAGTCATCGAAGCTCATGCCGGTTGCCCCTAAGAATATCTTCTTCGTTTCTTCATTTAGTTCCTTCCCATTCGCGATTAGCCCGGCGTAGAAGAGGCACGGAAGGACGCTAAATTGGCTCGCATCCCCTGCTCCATCGCCCCAACCGGTTACGAGGTAATCATCCAAATCGAATTTCTTGGCCGCTTCGATCTGTTCTTCGACCTCAGACATCGAATAGGTGTTTATAGGCGAGAAACCGACCCATTTCATGGCGCCTCCGCAACAAGCGATCGCATCTGGCGATAGCTTTTTATATAGCGACAAGCGCCCTTCCATCGCTTCTTTCCCGATCTTGTCATATCCCCAAACGATCGGGATGATGTTATCGGGGATGGAACATGAATAATTGTCTTTGTCCTCTTGATAGGCATTTTCGAGCATGTCGCCCCATATATAGCAGGTGTAGCCGTATTTCTTCGCGATATCGGACACCCTCTTGAGGTGTTTAGCCATGATCGATGACTTCTTTTCGTATCCGAAGCGGTCGATATAGCGGCCTCTCCCTAGATGAAAAGCTTCATCCATGCCAATATGTATTTTCTTCGAAGAGAAGCATTCAGAGACGTTTTTGAACATCTTATCAATTAAGTCGTATACCTTCTCATCGCCGACGAGAAGGACATTATCAATGTCGAACAAATCGTTGAAGACGTCATTGGCCTGTAATTTCTCTAAATGTGCCAAAGTCTGGATGCAAGGACGAAGCTCCATGCCTTTGCTCCTACAATAGGCATCAAGTTCCTTTATCTCCTCATGCGTATAACGGCCCCTCATGTAGCCGAAATATGGCTCTTCCTTTATCTCATATGTATCCTCGGTATAGAGCATTATGTAGGAATACCCGAAAGAAGAGATATAGTCGACAAGCCGTTTCAACGTGCTTATCTTCGCCACAGCCCCGCGCGAGCAATCGAGCATGTATCCTAATTCTTTTATCGTTTTTTGCATATGAGCGCCTCCAAATATTAGCCGTCAATCATGCGAAACGCGGCACCTTTTGGAGCCATCATCTCGTCGGTATTTTGTGCCAATCAGACCATCTTTTCAATCTAAGCCGCATAGAAGACGTAAAAAAGCACCTATCCCATATTTGAAGCAGAATATGAATCATTAAAAAATCGCGAATCGCAATCAAAATTCAAAAAACCCTGCAAATCGCAGGGCTTTTCGTTTTTTTGATTAGGATTATTTCTGAACCGGCTCTGAAGTGACTTCCACCGCTTCAACGGGCTTTTCGGCTTCTTTCGAAGCATCGCTATCGGCGATGATCTTAAGACGTTGGGCACGACGCTCGGCGCGTTCGCTATCGACGTCGCTTTTCTTAGCGAAGAAGTTCAAGAAGATGACGGCGATGATGGCCGCTCCAAGCAAGAGCACGGCGCCAAAAAGGCGATAGCTCATATGCATCGCGTCGGTGAACGCGGTTTCGCCAGTCCAATTGTCGCTGCTCTTCTTTGGCAGATATGCGCTGATGAAGCCTAAAACGACGAAGACCAAACCGGCGAGTCCGATTATCGAATCGATGACGATCCAAAAGATCTCCGCTTTAGAGATTTTGGATTTCTTCTTGACGACCTCTTCCATTTTGCTCACCTTTGAAAATTAGGCTTTAGCCTCGCCTTCAGGGGCTTTGTCGCCGCCGCCGATTTTGTTTCCGTTTTTCTTGGCGGATTCGACGAGTTCGTTGATGAATGGAACGTAGGCATCGCGGAATTGCGGTTCGACTTCGCGAACAAAGCCGTTGATGGCGTCTTGTGTTTCGCGGATGGCTTCGCCGAATCCTTTGCCCATCGGGAGATCACGCTTGCCAGTCATATATTCGACGAGCGTGAAGACTTTGTCTTGGACATACATATAACGTTCATCGGTGATGTTGCTGTTGCCACGGACGGCGGAAAGCAAACGGATGACTTCGCTTATGTCGTTGCCGATGAATTTGCTGGCAGCCGTTTCTTCGCCTTTGGCTTCGCGACGGGCTTGGTTATAGTCGCCGAAAAGCTTGATGAGGTGATTGGTCATCGTAAGGTAAGCAACTGCTCTATAAAGCCTTTCTTCAAGTTTGTCCACGTTTTCGGCGGCAGCGATGTCGACGTTGTTCTTATGGGCATCGGCAACGATTCCTTTGACCATCGCTTCGACGTTCTCATGGATTGGGACGACGCCTTTGAAAATAGCGATGTGCTGGGCGTGATCGACACGCAAGCCATCTTCGGCCGCTTTCAAAATGGTGCTATGTTCGCCATAGACTTGATCGTAGAAATCGCGGATGAGCTTTTCGAGTTTTTGACCGTTCTCGGCGCTGTTATCGATGATCGACTTAAGCGGGGTCGGTTGCTCCAATTCGACTAAGACGCTCCTCTTTTTCTCATTGAAAGCGTTCATGTCGTAATTCTCTCTCGTCAAGGTGTACTCGAGAGTGTCTCTGATGGCTACCTTATAGTGCTCAAGGGTGGCCAACACTTCAGAAATCTGATTCATTTGGATTCTCCTTCTTCTTTCTTCGTGCTTGGAGGGATGTTCTCCTCCGATGGGTAGACATAATCTTCAAGCTCGTAGAATCTTCCAATGAGGTGCGAAGCGTGTTTTTGGACGCTTTCGGGGGAATGCTTCATGCAGAAGCTTTCTTTGGGGAAGGCATCGAACATGGAAATATCGTTGCCGCTATCCCCCACAACTATGACATTATCGTGATTATAGTGGTTGTAATCAAGATAAAAGAGCAATCCGTCCTTCTTTGTCGCGCCTTTTGGCGTCACTTCAACGACTTGCGAGGACCAAGCCACGGAATACTCCGGATAGTCCTCAGCCAACTTCAATGAGGCTTTCTCGGCGATAGGCGCTTTTTTCTTAGAAGCGCCAAACATGAACATGACCTTGTAGACTTCGCCTTTCTCCAGTTCCTCGAAGTAGATGCGATCGCTGCAAACGAACATCTCTCGATAATTGAATTGGAAGAGCATGTAGCACTTATAGCCAAGAACGGTGAGCCTCGTTAAATCGCTTCTTTTTATGATCATCCCGCGATGCTTCGTGAAAAGTATGGCCATAGTGATGGGATGGGTCTTATAAACGTCGTCAATCATGTTTTTGACGCTTTGGGCATCGAAGGTCGAATCCTTTATCAGAACTCCATTCGAAACGATGCAAGAGCCATTGCAGGCGACGAAATCGAATTGCCTGCCTAGTTTTTTGGCGAGTTTCTCGCACGAAAAGCGCGAACGACCGCTCACAAGCAGTAAACGTCCGCCGTCATCGACGAAACGATCGATGAAAAGTCGGCTCTTCTTCTCGACCATTCTCACGGTTTTCTTCGGATAGAAGAGCGTTCCGTCTAAGTCTGTTGCGATGATCTTGTCCATAAATGTGCGATGTATTCTACTTCTTTTTTTCGTAACTATCAAAAATTTATCGTCTAGGAGGTTCGAATTTTGTCGCTTGCCGCCTTTTGTTTTCTTAACGCCTTTTCGAAAGCGGAAGCTGGAACATCGTCAATGCCATAGGCGCCCAAGAATTCGAACCCCTTTTGGTTATTGACGAAGAAGACCATATCCAAATAGGAATATACGTCGAGCAAATTCGAATAAAAGGATTCGTATTCATCGCGAAATCCATCCGCCTCCCATTTAACGCCGTCGATAAGGCCTTTGATTCGATTTCTCTCAGCGCAAAGAAGCCTGGCTGCGAAGAGGGTGTACGCGATGATTCTATAGCCTTTGTTCTTGGCTCTCACGATGAGCGATATGTCTTTTTCATCATTCAAGGAAGAAATGGTACAAAAAGAGGAACCACTGATCACTCCTTGATACAAGGGAAGGATCGGAAAGGCTTGCAAGAATGAATTTCGATAGCATTTCTCGAATCGCTCCTTGCCGCTTCCCCTCGGACCCAAAACAAGCACCAAAGTCGGATTATCGCTTTTTCGCATAATCAACCTCCAAGACCTCAAAAGAGCTGTTCATGAATTCTTTGGCGCCGCATGCATACTCATGCACCAAATATTGGTCTTCGATATAGCAAACCGGCAAGCCGTTTTTGAAGCATTCAGAGCGCGCTTTTTCCAATGGATATTCAGAGGATTCCTTAACTAACGAATAAAGGTATTTTTTGAATTTAGTTGACGAAGATGTACCGAGATATTTCGACACCAATTTTCCATCCTTTCTCCAAGACAAATAAAAGTATTCGTGGCCTTTGATTATCTTTTTCGAAAGAGTTTTTCTCATGCTCAGATTTTAATATCAAATTATCGGTTAGTAAACAAATATTTTTTGTTGGTTAACTTATATAAAAATAAATACTAATTTTGTTTCGATGAAATCTAATAAAAATATGTGTTTCAGCAGCTTAAATAAAAATCATAAGCCGCTCAACCAAATTCAATCACCAGAGACCATTAGAAGACGGCAATTAAAGTGCCATAAACAAGATCAACGAGTTTAGAAAAGACGAATGATGCCTTTTGGAAGACGTTATGTCTTGATCAACGAAAATCATCACAAATGTCCTTTATGATTGACGCCTCAATCACGTTCTTTCACTTCATAGTTTTCCCTAGAATTACGCATAAAAAAAGACCGCCATTCGGCGGCCTAGATTTCGCTATCAAAGACGATTAATCTTTGAGTTTATTCTCGACCTGAATGACGCCGTATCCGCCATCCAAACGCTTATAAGCAACGGATATCTGATCGTCTTCTGAATCAAGGTAAATGAAGAATGAATGTCCTAACGCGTCCATCCTCGTGATGGCCGAATCGATTGTCATCGGCTCAAGATAGATTGACTTCGTTCTGACGACGGTTTCGTTGGCTTCTTCTTCCTCGTCTTCTTTGAGGTTTTCGAAAGCAATCGATCTCGAAAGCCCTAGATTTCCGTCTTTTTGGCGATTCATCCTCGTCTTTAAACGCCTCATTTGGTCTTCGAGTTTGTCGATGGCCAAATCAACGGCCGCATATAGATCGTTGTTCCTCACTTCCGTGCGGAGATCCATCTCCTTGCAGAAGATCGTGATCTCGACCTTGGCCCCAACTTTATAGGAGTTGCAGACGGCCCGGCAAAGCACGTCGTCGTTGATCACGAAATACTTATCCATGCGCGCAAGCTTCTTTTCGATGGCCGCGCGAATAGAATCGGTAATTTCAATGTTCTTGCCGATTATTTGGTATTTCATACCTATGTACCTCCAGGGATTTTACCCTACACCTACATTTTAAAACACTTTGGAAAAACAACAATAAAAGCAAAAAATATCAAAGTAACAATCGGAATATTAATTTAATTGTTAAGTTTATAACTTAAAGAATTCCTTTAACGCTGGAACCTTATCAAGCTTCTCCCATGGCAAATCTAGGTCAGGTCTTCCGAAGACGCCGTAATTACAAGTATCGGCATATTTGAAAGAAGGGTGACGGAGATTGAAATTGGTGATGATCGCGCCGGGTCTGGCATCGAAGAAAGTTCTTATGGCTTCCCTGATTTTCTCTTCGCCAACCTTCGCCGTTCCGAAGGAGTTTGCAGACACGCTTAAAGGCTCTGGGACGCCAATAGCATATGACAATTGGACTTCTAGTCTATCGCAAGCGCCGGAAGCAACGATGTTTTTGGCTATATAACGGGCATAATAGGAGGCACTGCGGTCGACTTTAGAAGGGTCTTTCCCGCTAAAGGCTCCGCCCCCGTGGCGGGAGCTGCCGCCATAGGTGTCGACGATTAGTTTTCTTCCAGTCAATCCGGTATCGCCTAGCGGGCCGCCAATCGCGAAACGGCCGGTCGGATTGATCAAATATTTAAAATCGGCGTTAAGCCCAAACGACTTGGCAGTCGGCACCATGATGAAGTCATGAATATATTTCTTAAAGGAATCCAAATCGACATTCTCATCATGCTGACAAGACATCAATATGGTGTCTATTTTCGGATTTTTTGGATCGGTATAGTCGATGGTCACTTGGCTTTTCATATCAGGACGCGAGCCTTTAAAGTCGCCGTTTTTCCTCAAAGACGAGGCCAAACGAACCAATTTATGGGCAATCGAGATAGCTAAAGGCATGTATCCCTTCGACTCATTGGAGGCATATCCAAACATAATGCCTTGGTCGCCCGCTCCCATTTTGAGAACGTCTTCCCTCTCAACCCCGCGGTTGATGTCTGGCGACTGCGTTTTGACGCGAACGTCTATTTGGCAAGAGTCGCATCCAATCCCAATTTCAGGCGATGTGTAACCTATTTCCCTAAGCACGTCTCTGGCGATTTTCTCATATGGCGCCTTGTAAACCGACGTTACCTCGCCGCCGATCAAGACATATTCTTCGGTGGCGAAGACCTCAATCGCGGTGTGCGCTTTCTCGTCATGAAGCAAAATGTCGTCCAAAATGGAGTCAGCGATTTGATCGCAGACTTTATCCGGATGACCTTCGGATACGCTTTCGCTGGTGAATAGAATCTTTTCTTTCATATAACCTCTCTTCACAAAAAGAACTCCCACTAAGTGGAAGCCTCTAGCGTTCCTATCCTCATCGCTCTGGAAGTGGGATCCAGCTGGGGCGAGCACTTACCTTTATGTTCATTAAGGAGTTGCTAGCGTCTCATTGCCCTAGGAGACGCTTCTTGATGAAGAACTTTTTGCGAGAGATATTCTATAGCTTTATCGGCAAATTGGAAGAGCGAAAGAAAAACTGCCCGATTGGGCAGTCATTCATTTTTGGTTTTTGCGGCTATTCCGGCTTTATGTCGCCGTTTTTGATGGCCTTCAAAGCCTTCGCCAGCTCATTTGGGCAAGAGGTCGCGCCATCTTTCGAGCCGGGGCAACGGATGCCGTCGAGCTTGGAGATGACCTCGTCAATGTCCCTGCCTTCGACCAAACGGTTGACGCCTTGCGTATTGCCTGGGCAACCGCGGACCGTCGTCACCTTCTTGATGACGTTTCCATCGAGCGTGATGACGATTTCGCGGGAACAGACGTTTTGCGGTTTATAACGGTAATTCTTTTCCATTATTTCACGATGCTTCCATAGATTGTTCCAGACGCCCAGGCGGCATTGGACTCATCGGTGTCGATATGCATGGCTAAGCTATAATTTGGCGAAACACGGACGACCGTATCGCCAAAAATCGTCTCACGGCCGGTCCCCGAGATCAAAACACGGACAATTTCGCCGTTTTTTACTCCAAAAGCATCGGCATCGGCCGGAGTCATATGGATATGTCTTTTGGCGATGATGCAGCCTTCGGCCAAATCGATGGAATGACCATTGACTGGATTGACCAATTTAACGGCGGCGCTTCCTTTGACGTCGCCCGATTCGCGGATCGGAGCGCTGACTTTGAGGCTTCTGGCATCGGTGCCGCTGATTTCGACTTGGTTTTCCTTGCGAACCGGTCCAAGAATCGAAACGCCCTTGATGCAGGACTCTTTGCCGGTTTTTGGATTGACCGGGCCATAGATATCAAGCTTTGTGTCAGAGGCGAATTGCCCAGGTTGGGAAAGCATCTTCTTAACGCCCAATTCGGCATGTTTCCCTTCTTTGATTTCTTCTTCGGAAAGCATCAAATAATCGAGAGTTTCCTGCGTTACGTGGATATGGCGAGCGCTCGTCTCGACGATGAATTTCAATTCAGACATTTTTATCTCCTTGCTATATGCGCAAGGTTTATTATAGGCTTCTATTTCCCAATAGGGGAAAAATGTCGTTCTTCGAGCGAAAACATTTCTCTTTTTCATCCATGATGGGATAGACTAGCCGTAGCAAAAGGAGGCCATCCATGGAAGAAGAAGAAAAAAAAGAAAATACGGAAGACGAAAAGAACAAAATGGAAGAGCCTCTTCCTAGCGAAATCGACACTCCGCACGACGAGATGACCTCGGAAGACGTCACCTCGAATAAGTTCAACAGCGAGATTCTGAAAGATTTGATCAATTCGCATGACAAAAAGGCGATGCGCGAGGTTTTCGACAGCGTCCCCGACGCCGATATCGCTTTGGCGGCTGAAGATTTAGAGCCGAAAGAGCTAATCACCTTCTTCCGAGACAACTCAAGTTCGAATACGGCGCCTCTTTTCGACGATCTTTCGCAAGAAAAGCAAGAACAGCTCGTCAAGGCGATGACCGATAAGGAACTCGTTTCGATCATCAACAGCCAGTCCGCCGACGATATCGCCGATACGGTCGGCGATATGCCTGCCAATCTGGCTAGAAAAGTCTTAAGCGCGGCCGATAAGGACATGCGGGAAGACGTCAATAGGCTTCTTAAATACTCCGACGGAACGGCTGGCGCCATCATGACGACCGAGTATTTGGAATTCAAAGAAAACCAAACGGTCGCAAACACCATCAAAATGATCAGGAAAATAGGTAAAGATGCCGAAACCGTCTACACCTTATTCATCAGGAACGACAAAAGAAAATTCGTTGGAACCGTCGACTTGGACGATTTGATCTTCGCCAAAGAAGACGAGTTATTAAGCGATATCATGAACCATGATGCCCCTTATTGCCACGTCAACACCGACCAAGAGGAAATCGGTAACATGTTCCGAAAATACGACATCAACGCGATGGCCGTCCTTAACGAAGACGATTGCTTGACGGGTATAGTCACAGTCGATGACGCGGTCGATGTCATCGTCGAGGAAACCGGCGAAGACTTGGCCCGTATGACCAATATGGAGCCGATGGAAAAGCCGTATTTATCGATGGGAATTTGGGAAAACGCCAGGAAATGCTTCCCTTGGATCATCGCTTTATTGATCCTTGGGACCTTCACGACGATGGTTTTGAATCGCTTGGAACTTCAAAACATCTTCGTCCATCTCCCGATTCTCATTTCCTTCGTCCCGACTTTGATGGATACCGGCGGAAACGCCGGAGGGCAAACGACCGGCATGATGATTAGATCTTTGGCAACCAAGGAATTCTCCCCCAAAGAGACTTTGAAGGTTCTTTGGAAGGAATTCAGGAGTTCATTGCTAGTCGGCTTATTCGTGGCGATATTCGCATTCATATGGATCGTCATCGAAGAATACACCGGAATCGTGAGCTTAGGCATGGTCGGAGATCCAGACGGAGCGAATTACGACTTCACCGGCTATAACGTCTGGAACGGCGGCATGGCGTTTAATGGCCCGCTTGCCGGGGAATTCGCGATGCATTCACTCACTTTCGCCGCGCTAGTGGCCATCACGATGTTCGCCGCCATCACCGTTTCAAAGATAATCGGCAGTCTTTTGTGCATGGGCGCAGCCGCCATCAAGAAAGACCCTGCTTTATTGGCTCAGCCTTTGTTGACCACTGTGATGGACGTGACGACGCTACTAATATATTTTGCGATGGCTTGCTTATTTTTCCCACATTTTGCCGTCTGACGCTTCGCCCTTTTGAAAAAAAAGACGACACGTCGGTTCGTTTCAAAAAATGTTGATACCTTCTTTGCCTATGCGTATAATACACGTTG
The DNA here is from genome assembly GCA_964497235.1 of uncultured Staphylococcaceae bacterium. GTDB lineage: Bacteria > Bacillota_I > Bacilli_A > RFN20 > CAG-826 > UBA4951. Next base: position 88 of record CAZCCJ010000026.1, on the reverse strand, counting down.
CCGCGGGAATGGCGGAAATGGTAGACGCGTACGTTTGAGGGGCGTATGGGGCAACCCATGCCAGTTCGATTCTGGTTTCCCGCACCAA
>CAZCCJ010000025.1:2837-15505 GCA_964497235.1 uncultured Staphylococcaceae bacterium | reverse complement strand
GAGGGATTGTTATCCCATCCCATTTTGTTTCACATCACCTGATATAGAACAGACTCCCTTGAATCATCTTAAGGAAAACGGCTCAATCAACGGACTTTAGCGACGTGACCATATCGATCTTCTTGATTTTCGGAAGCAACAAGAAATCGATGGCCACCGCAAAGAAGGCGATTATGACAATCGGAAGCAAGTACGAATACCATTTTATGTCGGACAATGAGCCGAACTCGAGATAATAGACGACGACCCTCATTATCCCTAAGCCAAGGGGCACCCCGATGATTATCCCAAGAAACGCCATGACGCCTATTTCTCGATATAGGTATAGAACCGTTTCGCCATCGTGGTAGCCAAGCACCTCAAGCGTGGCTATCTCGCGACTTCTCTCCGTTATCGACATATCGGTCAGGTTATACAAAACGAGCGCCGACAAAAGGATCGCGAAAGCGATTAAGAAATACGAGACCGGCACTATGGAACTCGCCACCGCGCCTCCTTTGCCGCTATCGGCGAGGGCATTGACGACGTCCAAAAGGGCGAAGCCAAGGAAGACTATCGCCGTGCTTCCGCCCACCGATATCGCCGTCATCCATAGCCTTTTCTTGAAACGCGCCAGGTTTCGAATCGAACTCTTGAAACGGAATGGTATCTTCTTCCAGAAATGGAATTTTTCTATTTTCAAGGTCTTCCCGCTTCCGGGGGATTTCGGCTGCATAAGCGCGGCCGGCAAAGGATGGAGGGTATCGCTAAGCTTGGCAATCACGATTCCAACGATTATGACCACCATCGCCGCGGCGCTTATCAAAGTGAGCCATGGATCGATGGAAGAGGCGATGGCGATGTTCGGCAAAGCGTACGGATAATTGAAAGCCTCGTAAATGATCGGGAAGACGAGGTAATAGCCGACTATTAGCCCTAATCCTATCCCAAGGAAGGTCGATAGCAAGGCGAAAAGAAGATACTTGATCGCTATCTTCCCATCATGATAGCCAAGGGAAGACAAACAAGCGGATTCCGATCTCTCCCCTTCTATCATTCGACTCATCGATATCGAGACGATTAGGGCCGACACACCCAAAAAGAAAACCGGGATGATATAGCATATCGACATCATCTTTCGGCAAGATGTCGACATAAGCGCGCAAGAATAATCGCTCGAAAGGCCGATTATGGCCGCTTCGTCCGCGAGTTCCGTCAACTCTTTGGATTTGATGTCCGCAAAATCCGCGTATTCATCCGAGAAAACGCTATAAGAGGAGGACGCCTCATATCGAATATAGACGTCGGTGCAAGAAGGCAAGGAAAAGGAAATGTTGGAAAGGGCTTTGAGCAACAATTCATTCATCTCGCTAGAGAAGCTAGTCTTGTTTTCTAGGTAATCGGATAGCCTCTCCTTCACTAACTCATCAAGCGAAGGGGTTTCCGTTATCGGCGAATATGAATAATAGATTGAATCTAGCTCATCGTAATATATGACGTCCGGTTCGTTGCTTCTCGCATAATATAATGGATTCAGGACGCTTCCGGAGATTTTATACGTCTTTCCGAATAAGGATGCTTCACCACCCACTTTTTCCGTTTCCTTGTGGTATAGCTCGTCGATCAATATTTCGTCAGACGACGATGGGAGGCTCCCTTCAACCAACGTATAGACGTTTATCTCTTCGCTTTTGGCGCCTTCGAATGCGATCACCCTGTCATTCCCTTCGCTCATTAAGGAAGGAGACAGAGTCAAAAAGTCGTCCTCATCCACGAAAAAGGTCTTGAAAACGGCGATTAATTTCTTCGCGCTTTCGGTGTCTTCGATGTTTTTTATCCCCATATTGACGATGGCTTCGGAGCCGTATTCGTCTAGCACTTCATAAAAGCTCATCGACGTGGATAATGAATTTGAATCGATGGACATCGCCTTCTCCGTCTTCGTCCCCTCGATACCCGTCAAAGCGGTTATCGTCTCCTCGTCGAATCCTTCGAAAGATGTCGATTTGACGTCGAAATCCGATATATGCCTTTCCCTTAAGGAGGCGTTTACGGTGTCGCAGACCTTACCTGGCGTTATCGAGACGCCGAAAATGAAGGCGAAGCCAAGAGCCACGATCAAACTCATGGCGAGGAGCTTCGTCCAATTCCTTATGAATCCGCGCATCGAGGAAACGAAAGTCTTCCGCATCTTACCACTCAATGTCCTTTATCGGGGTCGGATTATCGTTACGTTTTATCGATTGGATGTTGCCGCTTCGGATATGGATGACGCAGTCGGCCATCGGCGCGATTGCGCTATTATGGGTGACGACGATGACGGTTTTTCCTTCTTTATGCGCCGTGTCGAAAAGAAGTTTCAGAATCGCTTTGCCAGTCTTATAGTCGAGAGCGCCCGTTGGCTCATCGCAAAGGAGCAAATCGGCGTTTTTGGCCAAGGCCCTGGCGATCGAGACGCGTTGTTGCTCTCCGCCCGATAGCTGCCCAGGGAAGCTTTTGATGCGTTCCCCTAACCCGACTTTTTTAAGCGATTCAATCGGCGATAAGGCGTTTTTCGAGAGTTCGCTAGCAAGCTCCACATTCTCTAACGCCGTAAGGTTGGGCATCAGGTTATAGAATTGGAAGACGAAGCCGACGCCATATCTTCTATAGTCGCATCTTTCCTTTTTGCTTAGCTCTTCGATGTGTCTGCCCTTGACGATGAGCGAGCCGCCGGTTGGCGCATCCATGCCGCCTAAGATGTTTAATAACGTCGTTTTGCCACTTCCACTAGGGCCGAGGATCAAAGTGAAATCGCCTGGGTAAATGTTAAAAGAAACGCCCTTCAAGGCTCTGACCTCAACCCCTCCAGTGAAGAAGGAACGGGTGATTTTGTCCGCTTTGACGACAGCCTCTCTAGTCTCTTTCTTTTCCATAAGCGCGCATATGATAAGGCGACACCTGTCGATTTTCAATACTTGTGTCACCACTTTTTCGTCACTATAATCTTGCCGATGAATGACACGAACGTCGATTTAAGGGTGAAGGTCACAAGGCAATTGATAGAAGACAGCCTTTTGGCGCTTCTTAACGAAGGAATTCCGTTAAGTAAGATCGGCGTGACGGAGCTATCCGCCAAAGCCGGCATCAACCGCACGACTTTCTATAAGCATTTCGACAGCGTTCAAAGCGCTTTTCATTCGATCGAAGACAATCTATGCTTCTTCGTCCTCGATAGCGCGCGTCAAAGCAAAGAGCCGGGGAAAAGGAGGATCATCCCGCCTGGCCTATTCGAATTCATCGATAAGAACGAGAAAGTGGCCCTAATGATATTGTCCGCGAATGAGCATGGATCCTTCCTCGACCGCGTATTCGAGGAAACGGAAAGGCTTTATTTCGAGGGCTTGCCGTCAGAGCTCGTCGATAAAGCGGAAAAGCTATATAGCTTCATCTTCGGCGGCGCTAAGGAAATAGTCTACCAATGGTTAAAGAACGGCAAAAAAGAAAGTCCGAAAACCATCGCCAAAACCATAGAAAATTTCGCAAATGGCCTTCTTGACGGCGCTAAGGAAGGAAAATAAAGGCTATATGTCAGCCACGGCATAGGCCCCACCATCGAAGGATGAGGTCGTCGAGGTGCTATAGGTTACGGAAGACCCATATCCGGCATAGACGATGTAGTTCATATTCGATTTAGATACATATAGTTCCAAAACGGCCTTTGAATCGACGTTAAGCGTGACGTATTTATTCGAAACGTTGACGCGGCTAGCGCTAGAGCCGGAAACGCCAGTCGATAATGACGGCTTTTGATCCATGCCAGAGGCGCCTATGGCCAAAAGATTCCCACCGCTCATCGAAAATGATCGGTCGAAATCAAGGACGCCATTCCCACCATTCGTCGGGCCAAGCGCGATAACGTTTCCGCCGCTCATCTCGATGCTGCCATTGCTATCTATCCCATCGCCATCGGCGTTTAGATAGACGGTTCCGGACTTGAAATAGATGCATGGGGTCTCGCTATTCTCGGCGGCGTTGATGCCGTCATCCGATGATCTGATTTCGCTAGTGCCTCCATCGATCGTGATGATATTGCCTTCGAAGCCTTCGTATGAGGATAGAACCTTTATGGCGCCGCCCGTGATATCCAATTTATAATCGGCATGAACGCCGTCATCGTCGCTTTTTAGCGATAAATCGCCACCGGAGATAATGACGTTGCCAAGCCCATTTGAGCCATTTTCCAGCGTGACGTCGCCATTCGCGTGAATCGCATCGTCATGGGATTCGATGGTGACGCTCCCGCCAGAGATATCGATTTCGTTATCCGCTTTAATGCCTTTCGAGGAATAATCAGATTTGTTTTGGTTCCCATCGCTTGGCCCGCCTTGGCCAGCGCCACCAGGGCCTTGGCTAACAGAATAGGTCGAATAATTCGTCGTTATCTTCCCATTTCGGACGATGATGGAGAGGCAATCGTAGTTTTTGTTGACGCTCATGACGTCGGTTTCATAAGAGACGCCATTGACGGTTAACGCCACTTTGAAACTCGTGGCATCGGAAGGCATATCATAGGAAAGGTATGTCCTTCCCCTATCGCTATTCGACGATTTTTGGCTCAACGTTTTTGAACTTCCATCGCTTAAATACGCGGTAAGAACGACATTCGATGTCTCTCCATTGATTCTTAGATAGAAAGTCGAGCTGCTCACATCCGAGACATAATTCGAATAACTTGAATAACTATCAGTATGAATATTGATCGTGGGATCGTTAGCGATAATGACGTCATATGCGGCATCGATGCCATCGGTCGCTGCATATAGATCCAAGGAGCCTCCGCTAATGGAGATCGTCCCACGTTGGTTGCCCTTTTTGGAGATGTCGCTGTTTTTGGTCTTTAAGGCATCGCCTGAAGAGGAAATGGCTTTGATCGTCGCGTTTTCTATCGTCAGCGAATCGTTGCCTTTGATCGCGTTATTGATGGCCGTGACATCCAAAGTCAGGTTCTTGATGTCCAAATCATCCTTCGTATGGATGCCATTGTTGAGAGAGGAAACGACAGTCAATTTGCCTTTTCCTTTGATTTCGAGATCCGAATCGCAATAAATTGCCGCGTTATACGATCCTTCGACGGCGCGAGAATCGGTTATCTTGTTCTCGCTCCCCTTCTTCGCGCTTATCGACAATTCCGATAGGCCATATCCTAAGAATGGGCAATAGGAATCGGAAGAGATATCGACGCCATTGAGGTTTATTTCGACTTCCGCATCGCTAGAGGAAATGATGACTCGGCCTGAAAATGTGCCAGACATCGAATATGATCCGCCGGCCATGATATATAACGCATTTTCTTCGAAGACGACGTAGCCATTGTTATTCGTGACCGTTTTGCTCGTCAGATCTATCGATACATCCTGCGTCGAATCGTACTCGGCGTTCTCGCTTGTCATGGGCAAGGAAAAATCGACGGTCTCATCCTCATTGTCGCCGTCTTCATCATCTTCCGAGTAATAGGTTGAGGAACTTGGATTCGTTTCGCTAGAAGAGCCATCGGAAGACGAAGCCGGATCTTCCGAGGAATCGCTAGAAGGCGATAATCCTAATCCAGAATTGCAAGACGATAAGACAAACACCGCCGAGAGAACTGTCAATAAGCCTATTTTCTTCATGCTTTTTCTCCTTTTTGCAGCTAGAGCCGCTTAACATAAGTTAAGTTTTCCCCATTCTAAAAACGCAACATGAAAATTCAATCGTTATTTTCGCGATTCTTTCAAAAGGCGATCAATAATGACTCCATTAATGCGAAATTCCGTTTTTATCTAACAAAAAATCGAAAAGCCCAAGCCTTAATGTTCCATCTTCGTCGTATGATGTCCCCGAGGTGTACTTGCTGATAATCACTCTTTTGAAATTGTCCTTTATCCGGCCAAAGCAACTTTTTTCTTTCGCTAATTTCTCGTCGTTATCTATCAAGAAGGCCGATTGAACGTAGAATCTACAGCCTTCCTTTTCACAAACGAAATCCACTTCCCTCGTCACCTTCACGGGCTTGCCGCCGATTCGATCGACGCTCGTAAGCGTTCCGACGTTCACCAAATATCCGCGCGCCGACAGTTCGTTATATATGACATTCTCCATAAAATGCGGCTCTTGGTCTAAGCCTTTGTAGCCGCCGGCCGCGTTCCTAATGCCCATATCGTTGAAATAGTATTTTTCCGATCCGCCTATCGTTTCCTTGCCTTTCAAATCATATCTTCGGACGGATGAGACCATGAAAGCATCTTCCAAATACGATATGTATCTTCTTACGGTATTTGGTGAAATCACCCGGCCTTCCTTCGTTTTGAAAGTGTTCGATATCCTGGTCGGATTAAGTAAAGAACCCACGGAAGATGCCAAAAGAGATGTTATTTCCCTTAACCCCGTATCATCCTTGAGCCCATTTCGGTCAGCTATGTCCTTAAGGTAAGTGGTAAGGAAAACATCGTGTAGGTATTGGCGTTTTTCCGCTTCATCGCTTAGCGATACGCAAGCGGGAAGTCCTCCGTACCTCCAATAATCGTCCCATAAAGCATATGCATCCTTTTCCGGCATCGCCTCTTTAAGCTCTCTAAAGGTCAAAGGATTAACGCGTATTTGCCAACCCCTGCCTCTAAATTCTGTCGCAATGTCGCTCGAAAGCATATGCGAATTGCTGCCGGTCACAAAGATCTCGACGTCTTCATAATCAAGAAATTCGTTCAAAGAGTCGTAAAAACCTATCTTTTGTCCTTCGACATATGGATTATCCTTTTTTTCGACAAGTTCGATTTCGTCTATCAAGAAGAATTTCTTTTTTCCATCCAATGCCTTCCTAGAACGGAAATAAGAAGTGAATTCATCGAGATTGCGATATTTGATGTTCGCCGCTTGGTCAAGTTTGAGCTCGACGATCTGCTCTTCTTGCACACCCGATTCCAAAAGCCAATCTTTGAAGATTTTGAACAAAAGATACGATTTGCCGCATCGCCTTGGCCCTGTGACGATTTTGACCATGCCATTGCCAATTGACGCAATCATCTTTTCGAGATAAGAGCTTCTGCTGAATGTCATAATGGACCTCCTATGAACAAAAATGGTTGCAATTAACCTTTTTTGTACGTGGATATTATAGCGATTTCATCGTCAAAATAAATCTCCAATTGACAAATTCGGTTGCAATCTACCTTTTTTGTACGTGGAACTGACATGATGCATTTTTAACCACGCCAAATCATATCGTCTCTCGCGGTCACCTTGCGCTAATATCCGCTTTACACATAAAAAGCACCGATAACGGACATTATCCAGTTTTGTTATCATTGAGCATATGAATGGGAAATGTTTTCTTCTTTCACTCGCTTCGCCACTACTACTTTCTTGCGTGCAGGGAAACGGCGATCAAAACGATTCGATATCGCTAAGCAAAAATTCCTCAATGGATACGGAAGTCGATGGCGGAGCGCATACCTTCACCGCCGCTTCTTTGCCTAGAACCCCGAAAGAGACAGAGGAAGAGATGCCAATAGACGGTCATATCTTCATTTGCTATAACGTCTATAACGACGGCGAAGGAAACTTCGTTTTGAAAGACGACACCTCATACATCAAAAACTACAGCTTGTGTTTCGGGCTCCGTTTCGCCAAAGGATTGGCGCGCGCATACGACATCAGCGAGAACAAAGACGGGCAAGAGCTTTGCCAGCTTTTGCACGAAGGCGAAAACGAGCAATATTATTCCGTCTCCGGCGGCTTCGAAATCGCAATCGATAAGTCGCTCTCATCGCATCATTACGACGAAAACATCGGAAAGATAACGCATTGGTGCTGATTTTCGGCGCCAAAATGTCCTTTATATCGCGTCATTATGCATGACGGCATCCACAAAATGCCTGTAATGCCGTTTTCATAAGCGCAAAAAAAAGACCAAGGATGTGACATCCTTAGTCTATTTCGCCTATTAAAGCGATCTATCTAGGTTGATTATTGCTTCGTCCAGCCGCACGTGCAGCTACCTTCATCGTCGTAAACGTGGAACGGCGCTTTAAGCGTGATCGATATTTCATCCGATGCCGCCGAATCGGCTAAAACGATGACGAAGTGATATGTTTCGTTGTCGTCTAAGATAGTTCCGCTTGGAAGGGCCCAAACGTCGACGGTCGTGGAGACGTAACCGGATTGCTTTTCCAACGAGTACTTTTTGACGCCATCGCGATAGCAATCAACGGATGTGACCTTGGCGCTTGGCGTATTTAAGATGAGATGTCTACCAGACTCGCCGCAATATTCGAAATTGAAGAAGGCTTTGTTATCGGCCACGCTTAAGGTGGCTTCGACGCCGTTGTCTCTTTCTTCAAACGTGCGGGCGACGCTATCGCCGCAGGCGCAAGTCCCCGTCACGCCGTAATCGTGATCGCCATGGAAGGTGTAAGTTCTGTCGCCGCTAAGCAAATAATCATCGCTATATTCACCGACGCAGGTGAAATAAATCCTTGGAGCGCCATATAGATATTTGCCAGGGTAAACGGTTACGGTAGAACCCGTATTCTCATAAACGTAAGAGCTTATAACGCATGTCACAGTCATATATACGCTATTGTCCATGACGATCTTATCGCCGATTGTGAACCTTAGCGCTTTGTCAGCAAGCTTAAGCCTAGCTTCTACGGTGCTTATCTGTTTGCCAGTCGATGTATCGGAAGTGTTTGACAAGATTTGACTCAAAGCAAACGAATCGGCAAACTCATAAACGGTTAACGCTTGGTCCGTGTCTTCTTCCGATGACGGATACCAAACATCATAGTTCTTTAGATAGTCGGTCGCTTCCGAGCCATTTTCATCAACGATTTTGATATCACCGTATTTGAAGGTATATTCCCCTGCGCCTGTGTAGTTATCCAATTGGAGTATCGCTTTGGCGGTTTGGCCTTTGATGCCGGTGTCTACGCCTAGCGTATACATGCCGTCGGCAGGAATGTCCTCAATGCTGCATTTATGGATGGCGTTCTCGCCATAAGACATTACGTGCCTCGGATAGACTTTGTATTCGACGACTTTCTCAGCGTATTGCCATTCATCGGTTGCGGCCAATGTGATTTTTATATAGTAAGTGCCGGCATCTATTATCTTGCCGTTTCCGCCAACAGCCGTTTTGCATTCCGAATCGGTATAAAAGCCATATTGCAAACCGGTTTTGATGTCTTCTATTGCGCTTTCGGTGGACGTTGTGGTGACGACTATATCGGAGCTTTTCAAATCGAGATACCCGTTATTGTATGTTTTGCTCGTAGCCCCATTATAGGCGATGGTTCTGTCTTTGGCGGCCAACATAGGTATGTCGGTATACTTTTTATTGTTGCAAACCGTGCATGTTTCGAGCATTACGCCATCATCGGTGTAAGTTGCCTCCAAATAGACTGTAGGATCAGCGTATGTGTGTTCGGTTTTGCCGATAACATCAGAATCGCAAACGGCGCAAGAATACCAGTGATGGGTGTCGTCGTGGTTAAGAGTCTTGGCGTGCGCCGCTTTGGTGTCATCGAATGTTTTATTGCAAACGGTGCAATAGTCAATGTGATAGTCGGAATCGAAAAGTTTCTTACTGAGGTTATGAGTCCAAGCGATTTTCAGATCATCGTCAGTCACTTCGTTTTTGTTGGCGTCGAAATGCTTTCCGCATTCTAAACAATCATAGTGACCTTTCGTGCCGTTTGTTTCATTGGCGCAGTTGGCGTCGACTTGCTCGATCCACGCGCTAAAAGTATGCTTGGTGGCATCCTTATTCAATTTGAAACCACTGATGTCAGCGACCAATTGGCCGTTAAGATCGAATAAGGCGCCGCAGTCGCATTTCTTGTAACTTGCCATTCCGTCCGCCATACATGTGGCCGGCACTTCATCCACCACCGTAAGCGTGTGATTAACGGCGTCTTTCTTCGCATCGCACCCTTCAACCGCACAAGGGTGCCAGTGTTGCGCGCTATCGAAAGACCATTTGTCCGAATAGGTATGATAGCCGGTATTTTCGACCGTCCGTTCTTCTTTATAGCCGCAGACGCCGCAAGCTCTGAATTCGACTCTGTCAACATGCACGCCAGCGGGCGTTTGTTCGGCCCATTCGCCAAATTCGTGGTTGGCGTTATCCGATGTATCGTCATGCCCTTCGGTCACGCATATGTGCCAATGGGACGTCTCGTCATGGGTCCATTCGGAGCTATACTCGTGTTTGTCGCCGCAAGACGCCAAAAGCATTCCGGGCGCGAACAACAAGAAAGCCATCCCAAACTTCAAGCAGTTTTTCTTATTCATAGGTTCTCCTAACTGTTGTTCCATTTCTTATGAATATGGATATGTTTACATTATCCCCCCCCGGAGGAGTTCTTTTCAAGCACAAGCGCAATATTAACGATGAACATTCGCTTTATACTGTACGAGGCTACGAATGCTTTGAATAAACTTGGCGCAATAAGCGAATGCGGTTCGGATGTAACGGACGCGAAAAAACGAATAAAAGACTGACGCCGTTTTACGTTGTTCACATCCCGTTATTAAGCTTTTGCTAGCTTTCGAATAAATAAGGGGATAACGCCATGGCGTCATTGGGCGATCTGGCCTCGTCCATCCTTAATTTCCCTTATGCTCAGGCTCTCTATGGATGCGTTTATCGGCCACGCCGATCGCGCCTGCCGGGCAAACGTATCTACAAAGATGGCAACCAACGCATTTGGCGCCTAATAGCCTCGGCTTTCTCGTCTCTTTGTCGAAGATTATGGCTTGATGCCCACCATCGAAACACGAGATCTCGCAACGCCCACATCCAATGCATTTTTCCAAATCGAACTTAGGGAAGAGAATGCTGTCTCTTTCGAGGTCATTGAGTGGCAAAACGTTATGAACGGCGCCGCCTTTAAGCTGATACATATTATGGATGTTGGTCTCTAGCATGAATCCGCGAAGTCCGGCGATTAGATCGTCGATGATGCGATATCCGTATTGCATGACGGCGGTCGTTATTTGAAGCGAACCCGCGCCAAGAAGAATGAATTCTAAAGCGTTATACCAATTCTCTATCCCACCCATCCCGGATATGTGCATGCCTTGTAGCTCTTTCGCGCCAGCCAAGTCGGAGATGAACCTGAGAGCAATCGGCTTAACGGCATTTCCCGAATATCCGCCAGGCGCAGAAGAACCAGAAACGGAAGGCTCGGGCGAGAAGTCATTGATATTGACGCCCGTGATGCTAAGGATCGTGTTGATGGCGGATATGCCATCCGCCCCGCCTCGTTTAGCGGCGATGGCCATAGGGACCATATCGGTGATATTCGGGGTCAGTTTCGCCAAAAGAGGCACTGAACATCCTTTTCTTGCCGCCTTGGTGAATTTCTCTATGAGCTTGGCGTCTTGGCCGATCGTGACCCCTAAGCCGCCGTCTTCCATATTCGGGCACGAGAAATTGAGTTCGATCACGTCCGCTCCGGCTTCTTGGCACCTCTTGGCGAGCTCTTCCCATTCTCGCTCGTTTCTTCCCATAATCGAGGCGATGATGACTTTTGAGGGGAAATTCTTTTTGAGCTCACGAAAAACGATCATGTTCTCTTCGATTGAATGATCGGACAATTGCTCTATGTTTTTGAAACCGTAAAACGATTCCGGCCTATTTCTCGTCACGGAGAATCTAGGCGAGGTCTCGTGTTGATCGAAAGTGCAGATGGTTTTAAAGCAAACGCCCGCCCAGCCCATCTCTAACGCTTTAGCGCACATCTCGTAATTCGAAGCCACGACGGAAGAGGACAAAAGGAAGGGATTCTCGAGTTTGACGCCGCAAATATCCATCGATAGATTCGGTTCTGGGGTATCGGCGTTCACCTCTTTTAGGTGAGTGCTCGCCTCCTTTAAAGCGGACATTATCTCTTTGATGCGGACGCCTTTGCCGAATTTGGAAAGAACGCAGGCTTCTTCGGCTTTCTTTAGGCCCTCTAAATCCAAATCGCCCGGAAAATCCTTGACCGCCCTATAAAGATCCTGGAAATATAAGGCCCTTAACCTTTCGTCTGGCATGAATCTTTTGTCGCACGCCTTCGCGCATGGCGCATCTTTGCATAGTAAGCAACGCGAAACCTCGTGTTGCAACGTCCAATCGAAATCCACGGAATGTGAGTCGAAAACCGTTTTCTCCATCTTATGAAATCCTCGCATCGTCTTTTATTCTAGCAAAAAGAAGCGGCCCCATTACGAAAATCTGAATCAAAAGAAGGGCATCCTTATATGAACATGATCATGTAGATAGGATATATCGTCAATTTGTCTTTGTCTCGGATGACGTTTTCGTTTCCCAGAATGCACCCTCTATTCAAGTTATACGGTTCTTTCACCAATTTCGGGATCGCTCTGAAATTATATTGGTCATTGCCGGATTTCACTTCGATCGGCAAAACGGATAAGGAATCATAATCGTTGGTCAAAAAATCGACTTCCCCGATTTTTTTGCTGTCGAAATAATATAAATCGTGTCCATGTGCCCTAAGCTCCATTGCACACGCCGTTTCGTAAACGCTGCCTAGATTGACCCCGCAATTCGAATTCAATATGGCGTTGATGTTGCTTTTATAAAGGATGTTCGAAAGGATTCCGACGTCGTTATAGTAAAGTTTGATGAGGTTCTTGCTCGATGTCTCGACTAACGGATAAAC
>CAZCCJ010000025.1:0-2737 GCA_964497235.1 uncultured Staphylococcaceae bacterium | reverse complement strand
ATTGTTTTTCCAAAGAAATTTGCCACTATTTTTGTTTGTTTTCCAAAATTCATGCGTCGATCGCACATTGTCCGGACATTCGAAAACTGCGCTTGCAACATGCATTCAGTTCAAGCGCGCATCGGCTTAAAAGTGCCTTTTAATATCGCCGACGCTTCGCGCGGAAGTGACTCTAGACAATCTTTTGCTAGCGAATGGGCGGTTTCGTATGGCTCAGCCATAATGACCCGGGATTATATGCATTCGAGACAAAAAACTTAGGCATCTTCATCGATGGCCTTTGCAACAAGAAAATCCGACTAAATCTAAAGATCGGGAAAGGTCCCTAGTTAGTTAAGCTCCAGAGGCCATATGTATTGATATTTTTCTACCACTCGGTTGGCGTGCCGTCGACATAATGCCAGCATCTAATGGATGAAGAACTAGCTGGCTTCGTTTCGCTATAGCAATAAATCGTCGCGGAGGTAAGCGAATCATTCTTCGAAGAACCTATCGAAATGGCGCTCCATTCGTCAAGGGATTCGCCAAGGTAATAGACGCTCTTCAAGTTCGGACAATTGCAGAAGGCATAGTTGCCGACTTCGGTTATGTTCTTCGAAAACACGATGCTTGTAATCGTCGTATTGTCATAGAAGGCCTTTTCGTGTATCTGGTAGGTTTCGCCGTTGAAGTCGCTAGGAAGCGTGACTTGAGCGTCATTTCCTATGTACTTCACCAAATAGTTGACCGTGTCAGCTGTTAGGAAAACGAAGCCGTTGCTACTAACGATTTCGCTGGTGCCGGAATCCTTTATCGTCAATGCGTAATATCCGACGTAGCCGTATTCGGTGTCGCCCTCCGCGATCAAAAGGTTCGAAAGATTGATGACCTCGACGAGGCTTGTCCCATAGAACGCGTAATCGCCAATCGTCTTAACGTTGTCGCCTATCGTCACGGAGAATAGATGAACGCATCGGATGAAGGCCGATTCGCCGATTTCGGTGACGCTGTCGCCGATGATGACGTTCTCCAAATTCGAGCATTGTTCGAACGCGGACGCCCCAATTGACGCCGCGCCTTCTGGGATAGTCACCTTGGTGATGGCGTCATTATCATAAAAAGCGTATTTATTGATCGCATACTGCGTTTCGCTGGTGCCGGATGGCAAGGTTATCACAGAATCCTCGCCGAGGTATTTCACTAGGTGCTTGGCCCCGAGGCTAGATTTCAAGAATAGATAATCGCCTTCCCGCTCTATCCCGCTTTCGCCAGACATCTTGACGGTTATGGCATATTCCGCCACTCCTCCGTTTTCATCGCTTCCCGGCGTGATTTTTAATGAAGAAAGGTTGATGACTTCAACCAATGAATAGCAATCGGCGAATGCGCCATCTTTTATATTCGTCACACTGGAGGGGATCTTGATCGTCGTCAAGTTATAGCAATACGCGAAAGCGTCCATCTCGATCATCTGTAAACTGGTGCCTAGATTCACATCCGTGAGCTTATCGCACTGTTGGAAGGCGCCTTGGCCAAGAACGATCATCCCACTACCAATTGTCACCTTCTCCAAATCGGTCGAACCATAAAACGCATCTCGACCAATCGACGCGACGCTATCGGATAAGACTAAACTCGTGATGTGTTTTACGTTATAAAACGCACCGGCTAATATATCCGTCGTTCCATCATCGATCTTTAATTCGCCTTCGATTTTCTTATATTGCTTTTCTTTATAAGTCGCGCTCCCATTCGGATCGGACAAATACAGATTTTCGAAATTCGAATTGAAGTTAGGCCTATCGGTCTCGGACACGCCTAGTTTCGAGCTTGCCCAATCTTTGATCGCCCCATCGTAATAGATGGTCTTAAGAGCGTCGCATTCACCGAATGATTTGTCGCCTAGCGTCGTGAAAGCGGAAAAAGCCAACGTGGTCAGTTTGCCGCAATTGGCGAAAGCGTTCTTGCCAACCGTGGCGACGTGATCCCCGAGCGTGAGCTCAGTCAGATAACTTGAATCGAAATACGTATTGGCGAAAGACTCTGAGATGATGTCTGCGTCAATGCTCAACTTACTGATTTTGCAACCGCCAAACGACGTTTTTCCTAACGTCGTCACGGTGCTAGGAATAGTAAGATCCGTGACTGCGGAATCGGCGAATCCTCCATCGATCACAGTCGTTACGTTCTTGCCATTATATTTTTCGGGGATCTCTATCTTGCTTAGATATTTCGCTTTGCCGACGGAAACGGCATAGGTCCCGTCGTCTAAAGGATAGAAATCCAAGGCTTGGGGGTTACCTTCGGCGCCGCTTTGGCTTGAATTCCTAAGCCAATCCAAGAAGTCGCTTTCGGTTCCGCTATTCCCGGCGTCTAACCATATTTCGTATGCCGATTTGCCAGCGTTCCCGTCTTCGCCCTTGATATTCCCGCTACGCACCCAACCCGATGTCCCCTTGACATAATAATCGAATGTATCTAAATCGATATAAGAATCGTCATTTTCGCCAAGTTCTCGCGTTGGCTCGCCATGTCCAACCAATAACGAAGCTCCGTCTTTGCCATCGACGCCATCTCTTCCCGCGGACCCCGTATCGCCGGCGTCTCCTTTGTCGCCTTTTTCCCCTATCGCCCCTGAGCTACAAGACACCAATTGAGCCATCATCCCGGCCGATAGCAAGGCGAAAAGACCCGCCATCCCTATTTTCTTTATTAGCTTGCTCATATTGCACTCCTTATTTTAATGCGCAAATCAAAA
>CAZCCJ010000024.1:9590-15993 GCA_964497235.1 uncultured Staphylococcaceae bacterium | reverse complement strand
CGAAAAAAGAAAAAACCAAATTGGGCAAGAAAATAGGGAACATCGTTTTCTATTCTTTGTTCTCTATTTTTTTGCTACTCGCGGCTTTCTCGTTGACTAGTCGCATAACCAATGGCAGATTCTTCGATTCGCAGTTCTTAGTCGTCCTATCCGGTTCTATGGACGGAGAGAAGCAAGAAGAATATGAAATTCAAAATATCCCCGTCAAATCCCTCATAAAAGTCGATTTGATAAAGGATGGGAAAGAAGATGAATTTTATTCGTCGCTAAAGAAAGGCGACGTTTTGACGTTCAATTACGCCTCGTTAAACAACACGACGATCACGCATAGGATAGTGGAAGACCCAATTCTTTTAAGCGATGGGACATATCAATACAAACTTAAAGGCGACGCGGTAGAGGGAGCCGGCGATTACCAGATGCTCTATAGCGATGGGAGAACCGGAGAGATATTGGGGAAAGTTTCTTTTGTTTCCCCAGTTCTAGGACAGATATATTTCTTTATCTCTAGCAAATTAGGAACCCTTCTCCTTGTGGTTCTTCCTTCAACCGCGATATGCATATTCGAGATAGCGAAAATCGTTTATATCGTGATAAACAACAAGAATAAGGCAAAAGAAGAGAAAGAAGCCAAAAAGAACGAGGCCAAAGACAAAGAAATAGAAGAATTGAAGGCGAAATTGACTGCTTTAGAAAATAAGAGTGACAACGACGATGGCATAAAAGAGTAGCAATTGTCTGATTTTTTGCATGTTTCTTTTTTTGTAATTTAAATAGAATGTAACATGCGTTACAATATATTCGATGAGGATGTTACAATGTATTTCAATTTCAAAAAGGACCTCAAATACATAAAGATAATATTGGGGATAACCGAAAACGAACTCGCTGACTTCGCTGAAGTGTCTCGAATGACCTTAAGTAGATGGCAAAACGGAGATGCGATTCCAAGTTATGAAGCATTGGAAAAATTCTATAACAAGGCTTATGAGGCTGGCATAAACCTAAATAAGGTGAAGGAAGAGATGTATGGCTCTTCCCTTGAAGACAACCATCTCCTTCTTTTTCATGGCGCCAAAAGTGAGCTTCATGGTCATCCGACGATCGCTTTTAGCGAGGGAAAGAAGGATTTCGGCAAAGGATTCTATTTAGGTGAGAGCCTGGCTCAATCGGCTAGTTTTGTGGTCGGCTATGAGCGCTCATCCGTATATGTTTTTGACTTCGATAAAGCCGATACGAGAATGAAGGAGTTCTCTGTCTCGGAGGAATGGATGCTTCTGATTGCGTATTTTAGAGGGCGGCTAGACGAATACAAAGAGTCGTCGTATCTCAAAAAGCTAATCGGAGATTTGAATGGATATGACGTTATCATCGCACCGATTGCCGATAACACTATGTATACGACGCTAGACGATTTCATTTCCGGAAAGATAACGGATCTGCAATGCTTGAACGCTCTGAGCGCTAACAGATTAGGCAAGCAATATGTTTTTCTTAGCGATGATATTATGAAAGACAAACTCAAAATGTTAGAAAGATGCTTCTATTGTCAAAGCGAACGAAAAGATTACCAAGCCTATAGGCTCAAAGAAAGCGAAGTCGGGAAGAACAAAGTGAAGCTAGCCTTAAGGGAGAATGCCGGCAAAGGCAAATATATCGAGGAGTTGCTTAAATGAATCAAATAGGAGAAAACGAGCTTTTGCGTTGCAAATTCGTTTCTGATTTATTCGAATATTCGACGAAAAAGAAAGATTGCTCCTCAAAAACATTCATCAAAGCCTTCGTGTATTCGAGCGTTCAAAAACGATTGGCTTTAAAGTCATTCGCCTACGAGTCGTTAGATGTTCCGGCCGCTTACGAGATAATCAAAGGAGAAAAGAAGATGAGCCGAGGGAAGGACATATATCCATCTTTCGTGATGTCATGGATTGGATACATCATGCAATACTTCGTCTGTTTAACTGGAATCCCGATGACGGCTTTTTATAGGAAGGTTAAGCCTGAAGAACTTTATTCGTTATATGAGCCTTATCATTCTTTAGATAATGAGGTCGTTATAAAAAGAATTTGTGAAGCGAAGAAGATAAATCTTAATTTGAACGATCCAAACGTCATGAAGAGTCTTATGCGATGAGGAATTTAAGACTTTTCCGCTGATTGTTTTGCAGATATTTTGTGTTATGAAAGAATGAATCCGATGATTAGGATTCCAGCAACGAAATAACCGATTCCAAAGAAGAGGCCATAGAGTATCAGCGTTAGATAGTCGACGATTTTGTTTCGCCTTCCGAAATGCGGATGGTAGAAAAGAAGCCCGGGGACGAGATATATGATCTGCCAATATCCGCCTAGTGCTTTAACGTTGCGTCCGGTGTTTCTTAAGAGATATTCGGTAAGAGAAAGAACGGCGATGATTACGCAAATTAGAATGTTCTTTAGGAAATAGAACCTATTGCCGTTAAATATCCTCTCGGCATTCTTAACGCCATATCTAAGTTTGTAATAGAGCCTAAGGAAATACAAACCGATGAGGTAGGATACGCATAGAATCGAGAATTGCGGCCTTTCTGAGTCGAAGAAATAGACAAGCCATGTGTTTAACTTAAGCCCCCAAGCACGGTAGTTTTGGAATATCACGGAAGAGATCAATATCCATAGAATCGGTAGCAACGCCAAGCATCTATAGATGATTATCTTCTTTTTCGTGTTGGCCCATTTCGGCTCATAGAAGAGGAAGACCATGACTCCAAAGTAACAAGAGATGGTCCCAAAATTATTCGGCACCACATAGAAGTAATCGATTATCTGGGCGACGCCCTTCGTTTTTATTAGGTATTCCGCAAGGGTGGCCTCTATGACATATAACCCTAAGAACACTATTCCGTATAAGAAGAAGTTCCTAAGGCTCCGTTTATCGTTAAGGAAGATATCGAAGTCGATGAAATAAAGAAGGAACATCCCGACTGTGAAGTACATGAATAGTTGTAAGCTGACTGCGTTGAATCCGTTTTGGTCAAAGGATGCGTTGGTGAATAGCATTAACGCGTAATTGGCTATGCGTAGCGACCCAAAGAAGACCAAGAAGATTCCGACTATTTCAAAGACGGTTTCGGGGATGAAGGGGAAGAAACGCATATCTTTCTTTGGCTCCCGTAAGTTTCTTTCTATCGTTTCCTCTTCGCCTCGGACGATATCGACTTCGTCTTTCTCCTCGCCTTTATGTTTTTTCCCAAAGAAGATTGAGAAAAGAATGAGGAATAAGAAGAAACCCGACAAGGCCGTCCCTCCTAACCCCATGCATAAGGATGTTATCTCTTCTCGATAATTGCTCGCTCCGCCTTCATGGAGATCGACCAATAATTCATCGAAGAAATCGTATTCCATCCCTAATTTATCTTTGACCAAGGAAGTGAATTCATTATTGATGTCATTGATATGCGAAACCATTTCCGTGGCGGTTTTGCTATAGATTTCGCCTTTTTCAAGCGTTCCGGCACCATCTATCGTTATCGTCTCGCCTAAAACGAATTGTTTCCCTTTTCCCTCTCGAGTGAAGGTTCCGATATATTTCTCAAGGCTTGCCGAATCCGTGTATTCGACGGTCAAGGACGTCGAGACCTTATCCAAATCGTTTGAGACGATGTAGTAGAGGCTCCCTTCGTCCGTCTTGTAATTGATATAAGCACTTAAGCTCCTCAACGCATAATTTTCATTCGACGCGGATATCGATACAAACTCATCGTTCTTGTATTCGCTGATTTGCACCCTCTCGAATTCGTGCATGAGAGAGAAGGTGGTCGTTCCTTTCTCTCGCATCGCATAAGAGAAGGAAAGATATTTCTCGCTATAGAAGGAGGAGGCGTCTTTCATCACGTATGCGTATTTAGCGAAGCCCGTTATGGTCAAGGATATCGAAACCAATAAAAAAGCCAATATGGCGATTCTTACGCCTATCTTAGAAAGGAGTTTCTTGTATATCTTCTCGAACCATGTGTCTTTTTCTTTTTGCGGTGTCGGATAGGACGATATTCCCTCTAGGTATACCGAATAATCGATCCCTAACGCAGTCGATATCCTTTCCACGTATTTCTTAGATGGTTTTACGTATCCATTTTCGTAATAGATGTAAAAAAGGTAAGGAACCTTTAAGAATTTTGCGAATTTCCTCTTTGAAAGATGCCTCTTCTCTCTTTCCCGATAGAGGAATTCGTTATAGGAGACAGCATTTTCCATATAGGTAAGAGTATACCATCCGGCACTTCCCTTTTTGTCGTCTTTTCTTTCTTTGCTACAATATGCCCGTGAAAAAAAGGAATGTTCTCTTATCATTAACCATACTCTCTATTTCTCTTTGCTCATGTTCCGCAAGCGGAAGCGATGGTTTTTCATTCCATTATCCGCAAGGGCGTTCCAACGATTATCAAGGCACCGCCTATTATACGGATGACTATTTTAAAGAGGATGCCTCGACGTATAACCCTTCTTTGTCGACCTCCAGCCTTTGTTTCGCCATGGCGAGTTTCGCTAGCAATAACGGCGATGTCGATTATCTCCACCGTTATGGCAACTCCGAGGAATTCCTAAAAAACTGCGGATTTTCTGAAATCGAGGCAAACGCCTATTACAAAGAAAAGCCGACGTCCGACTCTTTGGGGGTTGTGATGGGGCATAAGAAGATAGACGAATACACCCTTATCGCCGTTGGGGTGAGAGGCGGCAATTACGAAATGGAGTGGGCGAGCAATTTCACCTTAGGAGATGGGGAAGATATAAAGCAGCATTTGGGATTCTATCAAGCTTCAAGCGTTTATCTGGATTCCTTGGAACTATATCTTAAGGAGAAGGACATTGAAGGCGCATTAAAGATATGGACGGTCGGCTATTCGAGAGGCGGGGCCAGCAATAACCTCGCGTCTGGCAGGATCGACCAAAGGATAAACGAGGGCAAGCCGTTATTCGATGGGTTAAACGTCACCATCGAGAAGAAAGATCTATATTCCTATTGCTTTGAGGCACCGCAAGGGGCGTCTTTCAAAGAGAGCATCTCCCCCAAGAGCGAAATCTATTCGAACATCCATAACGTCATCAACCATAACGACCTCGTCCCTAAGGTCGCGATGTCGGACTTCAGATTCACCAGATATGGCGTCGATTATTATTTGCCAGACCCCATAAGAAATAGCGATTATTCGGAATATAAGCCCAAAATGCAGGGATTTTACAATGATTTGGACGATAGAAACGAACTTGGCGAATATCTTATTTCTTCCTTCGACATGTTCAAAGGGAATAACGAGAAGCTAAACGTTTTGGAAAATTCCTATACGCGGATGAATTGGACATCGGGTCTTTTCTTAGACGAGTTCGTCAGCGAACTCACGAACTTGGGTGTCGGGACCTTGGCAAATTACGTCGAGAACATCCAAAGTGGGCTCCGAAACGTCTTCCAGATCTTTTATAGCGGCGGAGGCGCGAAATTCAGCTTCATGAACTTGGCGCTTGCGATGGCAAAGAGCCTTCTTAACTATGACGGAATAGACATCCTTTTGAACAATCTGATATATAACCAATCCGCGTTCGTGAGCGACTTGCTGCATGTTTTGAAAACGGCGTTCACCTCCATGGGATACGACATCGATGTCAATGCGTTGCTAAATGGGCTTAAGACGCTGATTGGGGCGATCGCCAAGACCTTGCTACATCATATAGATTATTTCTTCGCGATGCTTTCCTCCGATAACGTCAAAGCAATCGTCTCCGCCCATTATCCCGAGGTTTGCCTTAGCCACCTCATGGCTCTTGATCCTAACTACAATAAAGCGGCCAAGGAATACCATAACGACGGATCTTATTATCGCCTTTCCGTGCCTTCGGTCACTGAAAAAACCACGATTGCGGTAAAAGACGAAAAAGGGAAAACCGTGGCTGGTCTATCTAATGGGTCTCTTTATGAAAGAGGTTCGTTATCCTATGGCTCTAAGTCACAAACGTTTGTTTGCTATATCCCAGTCGATAAGGAATATGCGGTAGAGATAGAGAATGCCGGTTTCTATCAATTGGACTATCTGGATGCTAAGAAAGAAGAGCCGGTTTCCTATAAGGCCGCTTCCCTTGCCGAAGGGGAGGCGATAAATTTCATTACGGTGACTTATCCAGAGAAATCCGCTTCATGATTTGATTGGCGTTTCTTTGCCTAACTTTGCGTTTTCTCGCTTCTTTTAAATTTAGAAACCGTTTTGGCGATTTTATCAACTTGTTAAAACAACCATTGAAATTTGTTTCGTCTAGTGCAACATATCCGCATGGAGGGAAATGTTATGAAAAAATTTCCAATAGTATTGTTATTATCGTTAGGAATGATCTGCACTTCATGCGGAACGACTGACGATCTTTCTTCGGCAGA
>CAZCCJ010000024.1:0-9490 GCA_964497235.1 uncultured Staphylococcaceae bacterium | reverse complement strand
CCAAGACGGCGATGGAGAAACTCGAAGAGATGGTCGCTAAGATGGTTGAGAAAAAGAGCGCGATCGCAAGCGGTCATGTCTACATGAAGACCTATAGCGAGAGCAGCTATGACTATCAGTATGGCAACGATGCGAACGGCGAATTCTACTACACGACCAACACCGATTGGAATGGCGCCGTTTCTGACGTCTACGTCATGAAGAGCGCCGATGGCGGTGTGGTCGCCGTCCAAAAAGCCGCGGATGGCACCTTATCGGTTCCTAGCACGGCCGCTTATGGCACTTACGAAGGCATTGGATTCGAATATTCCGGATATATCGGATATAGCGACAGTGTCAAAGCCTTCGGCGCCGAAAACTTCGCCATGGAGCTTTTCAAAGTCGCCAAGGCCAATAAAAACCAAGATGCCGGGGCCATCGAAAACGAAGACGGTTCAATCACCTTCTCGTTTGGCTATGCGGCCACTGGCGGATGGTCCTTCTATAAGGCGAGCATAACGGTCGCCGCTTCCGCTAACGGCGCCTTAACGAAGATGGACGCCAATTTCGATACATATTCCAGTGGCTCTTTCAAAACGGATGACGAAACAAACACCATTTATTTGACGGATGACGCAACCGTGAGCGATAACAGGGTCTATAACATCACCCAAGTCGAGGGAAATAGAACCTTGACGAACCCTATCGATCCTGCCGGTTTGATTCCGACATCATTCGATCTAACCGATAGCGCGAGCAACGTTCTTAGCGAGACCGCTCCGATATCCATCGCGCTTGGGAGCAATGGCAGTGTTTCCATTTCGAATGTCGCTCCATCTACCGCGAATATCGCATTCGACGTCCCGACAATCACCGTTTTGGATGACGCGACCGGCGTTAGAGCGAGCTACAATTCTTATAATGGCAGCATTTCTTTGAACCCAGTTGCCGTTGGTAACTACAAAGTCCAAGTCAAGACGAGCAAAGTCACCAAAGTCTTTGCCGTCACTGTTACACCGGCTGTCCCAACTAGCATTTTCGCTTCTTATTGGACGATTGGTCCGACTGGATATGAAGCCAAAGCTTTCCCAGAAAGCGGATCTTTAGAAATTTATAAAGGCGTCACTTATATGTTCGGCGCCTCGATTGGTCCGTCTGAAGCCGATCAATCGGTCAGCTATAACGTCGCTGGTTTCGATGGGAAATACACCTCCGAAATCAAGAAGGTGCAAGTCAGTCAATGGGACGAGGAGAAAGATTATTATTTCTTCACCGCAACCGACACTGGCGAATGCACTCTTAGCATAGCGAGCGCTGTTGAGAGCTCGGTAAGCAAGACCGTCGCTCTTAAAGTTGTCGATGTTCCTTCTATGACGGAAGTCCTCGGCAAGACTTATGCCATCCGTGGGACTGGAGTGGACGTTAGGTATGCTCTCGAGTTCATCCCAGACGATTCGAGTAACGGAACGACTGGATCGGTCAAGGTTAAGAGCGGAACCAGCACGGTCGTTGCAAACTATGCTTTAGGCGAGGCCGATGATGTTGGAACCCGTGAATTCTCCTTCACCGATAGCGATGGAGCCGCCGTCGATGTCGGATTCAAACTCAAGATATCCCAAACTTTGACTCTTTGGATGTATGAGAAGACCGTTGATGAAAGCGGAGAAACCTCTTACGCCGAATATCCAAGCGAGATGAAAGTCGCCGACGATACCTTCTACCTCAATACTCCATATGGCTGGACCGCCACATCCGGAGATTACACGATGACCGCCTCTTTCTATGAATCCGGTTCCGGTTATGTCTCCTATAACTGTTCTTCTGATTACAATGTCAGTGGATATTGGAGTGGACCATTTGAGGTTTCGACCGTCGAGGGACAAAAGCAAGTCACTGTTACTTCATCAGATGATTCTACCTCTTCTATAACTCTCGCCATCGCGGATGATTATTCCACGCTTACAGCGAGTGTCACGATTGGCGGCTCTTCCGTCAGCTTCACGTTGACGCCGAAAGATCACTCTTCACGTGGCGATTAATCGCTAGCCGAAAATGAAAAAAAGAATTGTTCTCATTGGGAGCCTTGTATGCGTTCTTAGCGCATGCGAGGCCCCCAAGGAAATAAAACCGTCCGATGGCATCACGAATGCCAACTTGGTTTTATCGAACACTTCTGAATTCATAAACAGCAACTCGTCTTTGGCAGTCGGAAATCAAAAAATCCTTGTAGTTCCTTGTCATTTTAAGGATGAGAGGGATTTTGAGGAGGGCGATACCGACCGCATTAGGCGAGCTTTTTTCGAAGATAATCTTTCTACGACCGATTCAAGAAACTATTTCTCGGTCACGGAATTCTATAAAAAGAGCAGCCTTGGGAAACTCAATATCACAGGAGAGGTAACTCCGGTACTTGAAGTTCCTTATACCCTAAGTGAGATCGATGCAGACGGCAATTACTACCCCGGCGTGCCGGCCGCCGTATATGGTGAACTCGAATCGGTCACCGATTCCTTCCTCGCCTCATACGATACGGACAAAGACGGTTTCGTCGATAACGTCGTTTTCGTCTATTCCTCGGCTACTTCCGAAAGGACGGGGAACTTCTGGGCGTGGGTGGCGACATTCGGCACCGAAGCCAATCTAACAAGACCCAGTTTATCTAGGCATATGTGGTGCGGAATCGATTTCTTTAATTCCAATAACTATGATATCGACGCCCATACGATCATTCACGAAACCGGGCATTTGCTTGGACTAAGGGATTATTATCCATCGGACAATTATTACCTCGCTTTAGGAGGGCACTCGATGATGGACTATAACATCTCCGACCACGATCCGTATTCGAAGATGTTGCTAGATTGGGCCGACCCAATCTATTACGACTTCGACGGGTATGATTCGGTCACGATTAATCTTCGTCCGTTCGAAGACACGAACGATTTCATCTTGTATAAGCCGAATTGGAACCATTCGGTGATGGACGAATATCTGATGATCGAGTATTACACTCCGACAGGCCTAAATGAGCTTGACGCCAAGACGAAATACTCCAATAGACCGCTTGGATTCACAAAGCCTGGCATCAAGATCTATCACGTCGATAGCCGCATCGCCAAATGCCATTATGACGCAAGCGTGGAATCGGCTGTTTTCGATGAATACGTGAATGAAATACCGAGCGAATACCCCTCAGACACATATTATCTTATCGGGGCTTCGAACAGCACTCAGGACTCGAGGACTGATTCGACGAGGCAAGGCCGATATAAGCAAATCGCGCTCATCGAGAATAAGCAATATAACAAGCTCCAAACCGGCGTGAGCGCAGACGATGATTCCTTGTTCTATGCCGGCGATACATTCGATTCGTCTAGTTCCGCATTCATATTGAATGGTTCTTGGAACGACAAGACCAAAATGGATGTTACAATATCCGTCGATTCGATCGATGACGAATCGGCGACGATAACGATATCCCATAAAGGAGAATAATATGAAACAACTACGCAAAGCTCTGTTGATTCTAACGTCTTTGGCTTTCTTAGGCGGCTGTGGAGAAAACGAGGCATCATCCTCTTCTGAAAGAGAGAAGAAAACCGTCGAATCCTTATCCGAAGCCATAGAAAACGCAAAATACTACAAATTAAGCGTCGTCGCTTATGAGGACTCGCAATACGTCTTCCAAGTCTACACGCCTGATTTCTATTACTATGCCCCAAACAACATGTGCGGATATATGACGCTTCCTAATGACCCCAATTATCTCCATGAATTCCAAAATTCTTATAATATGGATTCGGACGTCGCATATGACTATCAAATGACGGTCTATGGGAAGGACTATCCAATATCGAACGCCGAAGAGGTTTTCTCCGCGAACTTCATGGACATCCTTTCTTACTATGCCGACGACTTCGTGAAAATCGACGATAAATGCTATATGTCGACGGAATCCGGCATTGCCTACACTCTAAAGAACTATTTCCAAAACCGCCAATTCGGGTATTGCAACTATTTCGAAGTGGATATCGACGATTATGGTTGGGTATCGGCATTCAGAGCCTATGAGTCATATACTGAAGATGGTGAGACCACCAAGAGCGAGATAGGCGACGTCCGCATTTCCGAGTTCAAGCGCGACGAATATAAGCCGTACGCCGATTGGAAAGCGGCTGGATCGAAAATCGATTTGAGAATCCGTGACATCAAGAGCGTTTACGAAGATGAGTCGGACGCTTTATATCACGCATGTTATGAAAACGAGGAAGTCGAGATAGAAGGCAACGTCGCCTCTTTCGACGACCAAGGAAACTATTACGTGACCAAGATGGATGATTCTAACGGCCCAATCGCCATCAAAGCCACGCCGAAAAACAAGAACGAGCTTCCCTCGATCAACGATTTGGTCAAGGTCAAAGGCAAGATCACGCTTGATGGCTCCGTCGCCTATTTGGCCGACACCACCTATACGAAGGTGAGCGACGCCCAATTCTCCTCATATTTCGATGAGGAATCGATCGCCAATATATATGGCGGCGGATACTATGCTGCATACATGTTCTCTTATCTTCCATATTATGGCGATTCGGTCTATTCGACGTACGCTTACGTGAATTCGCTTCCAAGCGAAGTCCTTTCCGATAGCGACACCACGGTTGAACTTATTTGCCCTAAGTGCCCAGATTCGAATAACATCCCATTCAAGATGCAACTCGTCCTTCCTAAGAGTATGTCGAAGGAAGACCGCGAGAAGGAGATCGCGATCCTTAAGGATTGCGGCGTCTATGGCGAGAGCGCTTCTTCTGCGAAAGAAGTCACTTTCGATAAGTTCATCGCAAAATACGAAAGCAGTGGCAATTACCGCATCAAACTAGTTTACGGTTCGGAAAGCTCGATTTATAAGGCACTTACCCCGACCGAAAAAGTCGAGAAGGTCTTAGGGATCTCTGACATGCCTCTTCCTACCGCCATCTCGTATAGCTGCATTAAATTCGGCGCCTATACCGGCAACTATCTCGAAACCATGTATGGGAAAGAAGGGAATCGCTTAGGAGTCTATTTCTACGCGACCGATTTGGCCGATAGCGTCATCAGCGCTTGGACGAATGATTTATCCTCGGCTGGATATACGAAAGTCAATACCATTCTCGACATATATGATAGACGCCATACCATCTATAAGAAGGACAACACATACGTCGACTATTACGTCCAAAGCGGTCTATACGGCACGGGTGGAACCATCAATATTTGGATCTATCAAGGCGACCTCATTTATTCCGTCCGCGTTCAAGAGCAAATCGCCGCCAATATCTCTTTCTTTGACGCTGACGACTTCATCCAACTCGATGGCATAGACGACGCCGATATGCATTATTATCAAATACCGGCATACGCTGGCAGAAAGTTCGAGAAAGGCAACTATCTCGATTGTGTTCTTGTCGACTCCACTGAAGACCGCTTCACGGAACTCCGTAAAGCATATATCGACCAGAAAGGATATAAGACATATCGCGTCGGCGGAGCGAGCACTGGCACGCCGTATAACTACAAAACGCGCGGCGCCAACCACTATGTCCTTTATAAGGATATCGAAGGAAGCGATGAGAAGATCTTCCTTGATATGGCTCAATATCCGACGACCGATTACACCTATACGGGTCACAAGAATTTCGAATATAGGGTTGAGATCGAGATTTATAAGGGAACGGAGCCGTTAAGTACCATATATGACGATGACTTGACGAACTTCTTTATCGACTACAACAAAAACGAGCAACTCTTCAATAGCCCAATCCCAACAGTGAATCTCCCAAGCGGAGACAAGGTCGAAGTCTGGTATAGCGCCGAGACGGAAGACCAATACAACTACAAATATTATGGTTATTTCTATTGCACCGAAGCCTTCGTCTATTGCGCTTCAGTCGAGGATAGTTATGATGCGATCGTCCAAGGCCTCGTCGCTGACGGCTATTACTACACGAGCACGAGCGCGAAAGGCAACGTCACCTATATGAGAGACGGCGATGGAAGCGGAGGATACGATAACGCGTATATAACCATCATGAAGGATGCCTCAAGAGGGTTCATCCGTCTCCATGAAGGCCTTGGCGGCGTTGATTTCTAAAGAAGACCAAAAACTCAAAAACACCCTGCAAAATGGGTGTTTTTTTGAAGTTTATACGAAAAATGCGGTGCCTTTCTAATTCTATTTTCAATATCAGATCAATTTAAGGCTATGTTTTGCGAGCCGATTGCATCGACTTTTGAGCGGAACGATTATTGTTCGACGCATAAGCGATATCTCAGAGTAAGCGCCTATAGAAGGATTGACTATCTATATTTCTTCTCGCGATACGAGCCGTTATCCTTGAAGTAACGTTTCTTCTTGGCTTCCAGAGAACGCTTCCGATATTCTTTCGGAGTCATTCCCATCGTCTTTTTGAAATTCGTTATGAAGATTTGCGAGGAATTGAATCCGACTATCTTGGATATCTCTTCTATCCCATAGTTCGTTTCGTTTAAGATATCTGCCGCTTTATGGATGCGGAATTCATCGATGTATTTCTTGATTCCATATCCATGGTATTCGTTGAATAGCTGTTGAAGGTATGATTTGGACGCTTTGGTGACTCGGACGACATCGTCGACTTTGATATTTTGGTGGTAGTTCTCTTCGATGTATAAAGTCGCTTTCCGATAAAAGGGGCTTCTATCGTCTTTTGGCTTTGCTGAACTGGCTTCCCAAATTGAGACAAACAAAAGCTTGGCAAGCAAGTCGAACTTCTTTTCCGAGACCTCATCATCCGTTTCTTTGGAAGCGAAGTTTTCCATTTCTCTTATATACCTAAGCATCTTATGCGATCCATTGACGACTAAGAAACCATTCTTGAAGGTCATTTTTCCCGCGTTTAGAAAGGTTTTGAAGAAGTCATTTTCAAAATATCCTTGCAAATCGCCTTCGCTTTCGACGATTTCGACCCCGATACAGGATAAGCTATAGGGGATTTCCGTCTTATGTATAACGTTAGGCAATATGATTAGGAGCTGATCTTGCGTTATGTCGATCGTCTTCTCTTCTTTGCTTATCGAATCGATATAGTGGAAAGATAAGATTCCCGACACCACGTAACTTAGCTCCAATGAGTTGTGTTTATGGAAGAACATCGTTCTTTTGGGCTCTTCAATTGAGAAGACGTTCCAGCTGTATGTGGCTAGTGATATGGTTTTCATGACTAAATGATAGACGATTTATTAATAAAAGTAATTAATTGTCTTTTAATTTCCGTGTAAGGGCTATCATTGCGGTTCATTTTGTTAAAATGAGGCAACAAGAAGGTGCCTATTATGAAACTATCCAAGAAAATCTGTTTCGGGGTGTTAGCCGTCCCGTTTTTGATTCCGTTCCTTTCTTCCTGCGGAGAAGGAGGGGGTGTGGTCGATGAGACCAATACCATCAACATCAAGATGTATATCGGTGGATATGGCACCGATTGGATGAGAGCCCTCATAGAGAAGTTCGAAGACACTTATAAGAATGAGGGATATAAAGTCAATCTCCTTAATCCCAGCAAGAGCAATACCGGAAGCGCGATCGTCAATGAGCTCGCATCCGGCTATTCGAAGAACAAGATAGATTTGTATTTCACGAGTTCCGTCCTCCCTCAGAAAGTCGTTTCTGGCGACTATGGGCTATTGGTCCAGGATCTAAGCGACATCGTCTATTCCCAAAAGGCCATTTCCTTCGATGGAACGGAAGAAGACAAGACGATAGAGGAGAAACTCGATTCTTCAATCGACGAAGGATGGTACAAATATAACGGCAAAGCCTATAACTTCTTCTATATGAAATCGGTTGGTGGCATGGTCGTGAATAAGGACAAGTTGGAGTCTTTTGGCTTGGAACTCCCGACCACCACAAATGAATTCCTTAATTGCATAAGGACGATACATGAGAAATATGAGAATAAGGAAACGAAGATACAACCACTTACGCTGATTGGGACAGGCACCAACGGTTATCCGGCCGTCATGATGAATTCGTGGTTTGCCCAATACTCAGGAATTGATGCATGGAATTCCTTCTGGAGCATGAATAACGAAGACGGAACCTATAACAAGGAAAGTGGATATAAAGTATTTGAAGACGAAGGCCTCCATAAAGCGGCCGAACTCGTTTACACGGTCTTCGATCAGCAAAACATGGTCAAGGGCGCGGCAAGCAATGAGTTAGACACTGCTCATGATGACATTATGTATTCGAACCGCGGAGCCGTCTTCATGTTCGATGGCGACTGGATGCTTAATGAAGTCACGGTCGACTATTCAAACGACGATTTGAAGAAACTGGCATTCATAAACGTCCCTGTTATTTCTGCTCTTGGAACGAAATTATGGGGATCGTCATATAGTGATGACGTTTGCGAAAAGATCCTATCGAAAGCCATCAAACTCGCAGATTCAAATGTTTCGGTTTCCGACGCTGTAACACAGATTAAAAATGAACTTGGATATGATGTCTCCGCCGATTCGGTTACGGAAGTCTATAAAGCGAGAGGCGTCTATAACAATCGCGGCGTCGAAACCGGCGATTGCTACATGCCGGTTGGAATCGACGAAGGCAAAAAGGGAATCGCCGCTAAATTCCTAAGGATGTTCGCAAGCGAAGATTTCGCTTCGGTGTATAGGGAGAAAGCCCACGCCGCTTCACCATATTCGAACGGTTCCTCCTCTTCATATGAATATGAGTTCTTGAAGGGGCATTCCGATATTGTTAACCATCAATATGCGACTGGCATTTGGCCGCTTGCAAAAGGATTAAGAAACACAATCGCCCAACTTGGCAGCATGTTCCCGATCGCTGGATCGCAGCTTCATGATTACGCTTTCAAGAGCACTTTGACTGAATATACCGATGGCGTTATCGATTCCTCGAAAGCGGGAACCTATAAATCCGCAAGCGAGGAAAGGCTCGGCACCGAATATCAAAACGTGACGTCCAATTGGTCGAAATGGGTGGAAAATGCATAGGAAATTCGAAATTTTCAAAAGATATTCGAAGTCTCAGAAGAAGAATTTTCTTTTCGTGTATTGCCTTATAGCGATACCAGTAATCCAATTCCTGATTTTCTGGCTTTATGTACACGTTGATTCCATCGCCTTGGCGTTTATGGACGACGTCACTAAAGCGTTCACCCTCGAGCATTTCAAAGAGGTGTGGAATGGCATAGTCGGAACCGACGTCTATGGCTTTAACCTTCTTAAGATGGTCGGCCGTTCGTTTTGCTTATGGGCGGTCGCCAACTTGATCGCTTTCCCTTTAGGCTTAGCCTCCACATATGTCTTATATCGCAAGGTGCTAGGGCACTACGCTTTCCGCGTTATCTACACCATCCCAACATTAGTCGGCGCGGTCATATGGGTGTCCTTGGTCCGTTCTTGCACGGATGCGAATGGCATAGTCGTCTATATCATTCAGAAACTAGGCATCGTTCTTGACGATGCGGCG
>CAZCCJ010000023.1:0-17819 GCA_964497235.1 uncultured Staphylococcaceae bacterium | reverse complement strand
ATGTATTCAAACGATCCATCGTTCGAGCAGTCGTCAACAACTATCCATTCCCAATTTGAGAAAGTTTGGGCGAGAACGCTATTGCGCGTTTCTTTAATTGTATTCTTGCAGTTATATGTTGGCGTAATTATGCTAATCGAAGACATACTTTATCTGTGCGTTTTGGCTATTGTGCAATTGAAAAAGCGATTTTTCGAATGAGACACCATACCAGTCGACATTGCATCAAACCGCCGTTTAACATTTAATCTTCATCCCTTCCGTCTTGCAAATTATAACAATTTGCGGACCGTTAATGAATCTTGTAGATATTGCATCAGCGAACACCTAACATGATTTTTCCGCTCCAACGACTCGGAAAAAGAAAGTGGAGGCATATATGACATCGATTCCCAATGTTCATAGCATTCCAGCATACAACCATATCAGTATTGCTTCAAAACAAAAGCCATCTAGTCCCTTCAAAAAGAAGACATTTTCTTGCAATCAACGCTAGGACAGGTCGATAAAAAAACACACAACCGTTCAAATTCCTTTGCCGACCACTCCCAAGGATCATTCGGTTCCTTGACGATGGAATGAAACATAAGCACGAGCGAGCAGTTCAAAGACGAATATTTACTAATGAATTTCGTTATGGATGAAAGCTTTGTGTCTTTTTTGACGACGAGCGAATTTATCCGAAATCTGTCTTTTAAATAAATAATGTTATGCCTATTAAAAAAATTAAAACACCACTGAAAACCGAATATGTGATACAAACAATACGACGCTTTCGAAAAGAATGAATAACATTTTCGGTTTCTGCCAACCCTCACATATTCGAGAAAGCCTTTATTAGAGCGAACGAATTTATCCAACTCTTCATCGGTGAATTTAGAATTTGGAACAGAAAAACCGACAGATTCATCACACAAGCCATTTGATTTCAAATAATCTACAGATTTTCTAAAATCTAAAGTCGACATAATATGACAATATCCGTGAGACGCAATCTCATGCCCGCCACCGACAATGACCGACAGATCATTCTTTGTCAGCGGTTTTCTATGCCTTCCAAAGCAATCGTATTTGGAAGGGTTTTCAATAAAGTCACAAGTAACAAAAAAAGTCCCGACAATACCATGATTGTTCATTATACTGGCCGCTTCCAAATTGTCGGCTCTCCCGTCATCGAAGGTAATATAGACATCCATCATAGCAGCGTCACCAAATCTTCAATAATCTTTTTCTTGCAATATTTCAATGAAAGCTTTTTGACATTGCAACATTTCGATAGATACTCCTCCTCTGAAGATGAGACAGCTTTATCAATAACTTCAGCCAACCCCAAAGTGCTTCCATCCCGAGCAACATACATAGCAGATCTAAAATCTTCATTTAATATATTCATATCGAACGAAATGATTGGTTTGTTGTATTCGCAATATTCTCCTATTTTTGAGGGAAATGAGTATCTGCTAAATAGATCGTCGTCGTTTCTCGGATTAACGAAAAAATCAGCGTTTCTCAAAAACGACTTGTATCTTTCGCCGGTCAAAAGGCCGAAAAACTTCAAATCATCGTCTTTATCCGCTAAATCGATTATTTCCTGCTGACATTCTCCACAGCCAGCAATTAATAATTCGTAATCAACCTTTCTTGAAACGAAAGCGCTTAATAAACTCTCTATCCCAAACCGTTTTGACAATGTACCAGAATAAACAATGGTTGGCTTCTCGCGTTTCTTCCTTAGATCAATAGCAGGTTTATCGTTATCGTTGATAATTGTTTCACGAACAAAAAGTTTTTTGTCTGTATCAACGATCTTAGATTCAGCCATATATGGGGAAAGCAAATAAAAAATATCAATTTTTTTGCAAAGTCTAATTATTTTTCTTGTTTCTATTCGCTTGAAAAAAGAATAAATTCGTCTTTTTTCGTCGCCTAAATACATCAACTCAGGAAGGTCCATGACGCACAAAACAATCTTGCAGTTAGCATTTCTCTTTTTTATCGGATCAATCAGTTTAATGAATGGAAGATGTGCTTCGGAAATAAATACAAAATCAAAATTATCGTCGTCCAAAATGTAATTAAGTTCTTTTTTCAAATTGCGGTATCGGCTTAAATTTTTAAATGGCGGAACATTGAAATAACCGACTATGTGTGTATTGTCACTCTCTTTTTTTGATTTGAAATAGACGTTTTTACATCCAGGCCACGAGTCAATATATGGAGCGGATAAAACAATCGTGCTGATATCGTTTTGTTGCAAACCTTCAACAATTTTCCTATTAAATCTTAGGGATGAAAATGGCGATTGGGAAGTTGATAATGAACGTATTGTCGATTCACACCGTTCGCCATAATAATCACCAACAAATAGACATTTTTTCATGCTATTTGACAAATGCCTCGTTGGGAATGATATCAGGATCCTTTTTCGGCGTCATATAATCCATACCATAAATATGTGCCAAATAAGCATCGTAATCTCTCGGGCCATACAGCATCAAATCGGAAAAAGGATAAAGGGCAAGGTTTTTGAAAAAATCAGCGGGAAAGGTCTCTTTATTGTATGAATATTTGCTCATCATTGAACAAACCATATCGCCGCTACGTTCCATTCGACGACATAAACAATCCGTTTTCTCTGCTATCGCGTTAGAGGAAGAAAAAACAAACAACCTTGCGACATTTTTCAAAAAGCCAAGAACCGTTTTAGCAGGATTTTTCGTTGTTTTTAAATATAGCTTCTTTTTCAATTTATCCAATTTTTTTTCTTGCACTATCGTCAGACCGTTTTTGGGCAAATAGTCAAAGGGAAGAATATCGAAGAAAAGGTTACTAAAATACTGTTTTTTATAATTTCCAAAATTATTAAAAAATACACCATTGATTCTTATGCGGATTATCGAATGGCAAACTTTTTTGACGTTGGTGTAATGCTCAATGGAATATTTATCGTTTTCAAAAAGGTCAATCTTGCTCAAAAAAAGTTGATAATCGCTTCTAAGCATTCCAAAATCTGCATCATCATCCCAGCTAATAAAACCCTTTTCTCTCACGGCACCAAGCATAGTTCCACTAATCATGAAATAATTAATGTGGTTTTCAACGCAAAAATTATGAAAATAAGAGATTGCCCCTTTTATGCATTCTTGTTCCTGAGCTATCGTTAACTTTTGCATAGGCATTACCTATAGTGCCGGTATTGACTATAATAATATAATATAGTAGCAAGCATGGAAAAAAGAAAGAAAGTTTGCCTGGTCACCATAAACGATCTGGAAAACTATGGCAATAGATTGCAAAATTTCGCCCTTCAATATTTTTTAGAGGAAGAATTGCACTGTTCCGTGCGCACATTATGGCCAAACGATACTTTTTCCATCAAAAGTAAGATATTTTATTGTTTAAGACAAACTAAGTGGCGTTTGCTCGCGACCATGAAATGCGGGAAATATGAATGCCTACAGAGTTTTTTCGATTTTAATAAATCTATAAAAATGGAGAGAGCCTTATTATTACCAAACAAAGATTTAAAAAAAATAGAAAAAAAATATGATTTCTTTGTTGTCGGCAGCGACCAAGTGTTCTCCGAAAAACACTGCATAAATCTAGAATCGATGTATTTGCCACATATTTGCAAACAACAAAAAATATGCTACGCAGGCAGTTTTGGAACCGACAACATCAGCGACACTGAGCGCAATCTTTTTGAAAAATATTACAAATCATTTTCAGCATTTTCGCTTAGAGAAATACCAAAAGAAATAAAAGCGAATCACGATATCTTTCAGGCCATCGATCCCGTTTTTCTTGTAAGCAAAATCGTCTGGTCGTCAATAGGCAGACAACCAAAATGGTTAAAATCCAATTCCAATTTTGTTTTCGTATACTGGTTAGGCGAAATTTCAGAAAAAATAGAAAAAGAGATCAAACGTTTAAGTGCGAGCGGGCTAACGCCAGTAATATGCAATATTTATGCAGACGCAAAACAGCATGTTAGTGTCTATAATTTTATCTGGCTCATAGAACATTCTTCTGTAGTCATAACAAACTCCTTCCATGGCACGGCACTAGCCATAATCTTCAACAAACGATTAATTTCTGTGCCGAAAAAAGAAACTACGAATAAAGAAAATATGGACATTAGATTCAGAACATTGAAAGAGACATTCGAACTGAGCGGCGATGCATTCACCACTAACGAATCGAAGCAGCCAAATGAATTCGATTGGAATCATATAAACGAAATAATTGAGTTCCAAAAAAAGAAAACAATCGATTTTTTTATCAGCCATGGATTATAGATTAACCCTTATTACGCCAATCTCATCTTTTTCCAAAAGAGATATGGAATCATTTTTTTCGATGCTGAGAAAACAAACCAATCAAAACTTTGAATGCGTGCTGGTTCTTAATGGAGAAAAACACGCAATAGAAGAAGGCTTGTCAACGCTAAAAGAGTGCAAGCTCCCAAGCAACGCAAAAATAATTATAGACGGCTCTAACACATACATAGGCGGCGCAAGAAACCACGGGATCAATAACGCCAAAAGCGATTACATTTCTTTTGTCGATTTGGACGACTCTTTAAACGAAACGTTTGTAGAGGAAACTTTTAAACTGCTTAAAAACAACGTAGATGCGATCGTCTACAACTACAAAATAATATCAGTCTTGAGTGACGGAAACGAAACCGCAAGCCATAAGGAAATAACAAAGAACGATAGAATGGTGAGCGGCGGCGAGGCGGCGGAATTGTGCATTAGAAAAGAAATCAATAAGCCCTGCTGGAACAAGGTTTTCAATAAACGGGTCATTCAAACAAACCCCTTCTTTCTTAATTGCAACGGCGAGGACTATTGCATGCCACTTATTCTAAAAAGATGCAGGCGAGTGTATCTATCTAATTACGAGTCATATATTTATTTTTTGAATTCGACAAGTTCTTCTCACAAAAACGACTTTGAAAATTGTTTCTACTCACTCATATTGTCGGCGTTAGTCCTGAATGAATTTGGTGAGTCGTATACCGAACCGATAATGAAATTGAATTTAGAAGATTTTTATAAAACGACAATAATGTTCAGAGTCCTGAGAATTAAGAAAGAATTAAAAAAAATACACGCATTCTATAGACGGCATAGAAATTATATTGCTGGACGTTTTAGCATTAAAACTTTCTTCCTGTTTCTGCTATCAAAAACCTACATCGGGGCAAAACTTTCGATAAGAATAAAAAAAGAAAAGATCAACATGACGAGATTAAAATCGTTCATAGATTTGTATTTAGATAATGCAATACTATGTTTTGAAAAGTTTAAATAATTTTTTTATTTCTTTTCCTTTGATAAGAAGCGCCGCAGTGAAAAACACGGCGGTGTAAATTACCGCTTTTATTAAAAACAACCACAAATAGCCAATGTCAGAGGTGAAAAATCTTGTTATGCCAGACGCCAAACAATAAGAAAATATCGCTATCGCGCCAATTTCAACGAGAAACCACCAATATTCAACAACCGGCAATTTCAAAACTCTTGAGTAGAAAATATTCATTGCCAGCCATGTGGAAACAATCAGGCTGCAAAACAAAGAAATAGCTGGAGCAAAAACTACATATTCGCCTTCCAACACATTCGAAAGAACAAACGTAAACGCAATATTCAACAAGGCAGCCACTAAGTAAAAGACACTTCTAAATTGATGCTTGTTATACGCTCTTTGAACCTCTATGCCAAGGTTTTGAGAAAACGGAACGATAGCGGAAAAAAGAAGCATAGCGGAAATATAGTACGAGAAGGTCTTTCCTTCGCCGAGCCAACACAAAATAAACTCTCTACCAGCAATTAAAAAACCAGTAAACAAAAAAATCGTGATTATGGCCTGTAGCTTAGAGACGTCAAGAAACAATTTCCGAACCGATTCATGTTCGCCACGCGCGACAAGATAATGCACCTTTGGCGTAAAAACGACACTAATGGCACTAGTCATTTCGTTTAAATACGAATAGAAAGTCATGCCTACCGTATAAAGCGTCACGGAGACAGCACCATCGGAGAAACCTAAAAATATTTTTCCGAATGAATCGTTAATTTGATTAATCACTATGTTGAGGAAAATAAAAAATGAATAAAAAATGATCGATCTAACATTCTTTTTGAAATACCCTTTAAAATTCAAAGAGAACGAGAAATGGAGCTTTGCTAAGCAATAGATGGAATTAACCAGGGACACCAGTAACGTTGCCAGCAATTGAATTCCGATCGCGATGACAATATTGCAGCCCATTTTGACTGCAAAAAACGTCATGGCGCAGATGAATATCTTGGATAATATATCGATCGTCCTCAGCCATATGAATCTTGTTTTGTAGTTTAAAAAAAGCGTAAAAATGTTAAATAAAAATGTGGTAGACACATTGATAATTGAAATGACAAAAAGTGCATATATAGTGTTTTTTTCATCGATATTATACTGTTTTAGCGGAATAACGCCGCTTTTGAACAAATACAGCAACACAAACCCGACCGCTAAAGAAATAACAGAGATGGCCGCAAAAATGACAATATACACGCCGTTGTTCTTTTTGAGCCCAATGTCGCCGGAATCTAGATACGATAAAGTTGCGAATCTAATATAAGTACTCGCAAGGCCAAAAGACAGTAATGAAAGCCAAGAAGTGATCGAAGTTACAAAGGAACTCAACCCATACTGAACATCTCCAAGAGAAGAAATCAGAATTCTTTGCAGCAAGAGGCTGCATACGAATGCTATAGCGTACGAAACATAAGAAAGAACAACGCCGTATCTAATATTTCTTTTGTTTATTTCGTTGTTTTCCATAATTTCTTAATTTTAAATTTGTATAAAAGTTTTTTCATTTTGGTCCCAAACGAATCATCATATGTGTATCTGAATATTAAATCGATGTAATTTAGCTTGTTAAAATCCACATAAAATTGCGAATAATCGCATGGTTTTTCCGAATTGGAACAATATCGCGGCTCTAAATAGCGCCCATTCGCATCTTGTTCAACAATCTCAGCATCAATGGCATCCATCAATTCGGTGCCTTTCGAGCTGTTCAAATAAATTACCGATGTACCAACGTTATCTTCAACATATCCTTTATATTTCTTCCTCCCCCATGCATCCCCAAGCGTAATATCGCCAACACGATCCTCTTTGGCAAACGGACAATCGAAACAATTCTGGTTTGTCGCATACTGCATAGCAAAAAAATCATAAAGAGTGCTATCTATTATGGATCCTTTATTAGACTCAAAAATAAATTTATACTCTCCCCAGCCGATTCTTTTTTTGTCACGATATACGATGGATTTGATGTCGGATTTCGTATAAGAGGAAATCGCGTTTTTTGCTTTGGCCAGCAAATCTTCTTTGATAAAACCGGAACATAGAAAATCAATGCAAAAAAGATTGGAGTCTGATATTTTTTTGATACGTAGATATTCTTTTATTGCATTGAGATAGCAAGGCGTAGTGCAAATCAAAACTTTTTTCCCTTCCTCCAAATCCTTTGAAAGGCTTAAAAAAATGCCGCCTTGATATGATTGGACATATTTTGATTTCAGCGTCGAAATCAAAGTCAAATCGTTGACACACCTTATGGTCTCACAGGAAAAACCATCTTTAGAAAATGACGAATAAACAATTCCGCCGTTTTTAATGAATTTAGAAGCGATCTCATAAAAAATTCCACCAGAACTGGAAGAATCTAAAACATTTTTATTTTTGCTCTTCCCAATAAACGTATTTGTCGTTTTTTGCAGTCTTAGTTCGTGTTTGGACGCCTCACAAACTCTATAACATATTCCGCACGATTTGCATCTTGTGTTGTCTATTTGTGGCAACAATTTCCCATGAGAAAACGACATAGTGATGGCTTTGGCCGGACAAACATTTTCGCACAGAGAGCACCCACAGCATTCTTCCCTGTTTTTTTGGCAATCAACGCTCAACATGATTCATAATCTCCAGATATTTATTGGCCACGTTCTTAAATGAATTGTCTTTTGCCGTCTGCAACGAATACTTAGCCATTTCCCCGTATAAACGCTCATCATTAATAATTCTTTTCATCAAATACGAAGCGGCTTTGTAATTGTGTGTCTTAAATGTCAAAGCGCTTTTCTGATCGTTCACATAATTTAAATTGCCCGGAATATCGGTGCAAACAATAGGCAAGCCAAACGAGCTGGCTTCGAGCAAACATATCGGCCCTCCCTCTCTAGAAGAAAACAAACAAAAAACCTTCGATCTCGCGTAGTAATCAGAAACATTGTCAACGTAACCGGGCATCATAACAGAATCGTCTGGTAATTTACACTTTTTGATCGTTTTTATAATCTTTTTCTCTTCTGCGCCAGATCCACAAAGACAAAGTTTTAAGGCTGAATTTTCGCCATGCAAAATCGCAAAAGCTTTCACTAAATCAGATATACATTTGACCTTATCAAACCTACCAACGTATAGAAAGTCTATATTTTTTTTCGTCAAAGACAATTCGTTTCCGACCTTGTTTTCGTTGCTTAAACCATTTTGAACAACACATAAACGCCGCTTATAAATTTTTCTTGCCAAATCGAAAACACTGTTTGAACAGGCAATAAAATACACATTGCTTCTATGACTAAGATAGAATCTAACCAAACTTACAAATTCTTTTTTCGGATTGGAATGAATGGTATGAAAAATACGCGTCGTCTTGTCGATTGCAGAAACATATACTGTCATCGATAAGTGACTGCTAATAACATCCGGTTTTATAAAAGAAATAATTTCCTTTAGTCTCTTAATAAACGAAAGATCAAAACGACTTCTCTTATGGCATGAATAAAAAGCGATATTGCTCTCGTTGATTAATCCTTTATATTTACCGGCGACAAAATCATATGCACTAACAATAAAAACCCCATAACCACGAGCCGAGAACTCGTTAGCAAGATTGATGACAACCTCGCTCGATCCCCCATACTCCAAATCCGGAACACAAAAACAAATCTTTCTGATCATATCCGTATCTCGCAGTAAGCGCCAGGAACCTCTCTCTTATGTTTAACTGGCATAGTTTTTCCGCTATCAACGCAAAAAGCGAAACACACACCGAAGAAGATGGAAACTATGCGCGACGACAAGAACACTCCGCTGATGAAATAAATCAAGAAGTATCCCAAGAGATACGAGGCCATTCCCTTGCCGTTTTTCCTCGTAAATGCCTCAATAAACAACGATACGAAAAACAAAACGTAAATTAAGGCGAATAAACCTCCATAGGAAAAAGCCACATCTCCAAAGACATCATGCGACGCTTGACTCGAATAA
The DNA here is from genome assembly GCA_964497235.1 of uncultured Staphylococcaceae bacterium. Classification (GTDB taxonomy): domain Bacteria; phylum Bacillota_I; class Bacilli_A; order RFN20; family CAG-826; genus UBA4951. Next base: position 8,483 of record CAZCCJ010000023.1, on the reverse strand, counting down.
GAGAGGATGCCATCAAAACCATATCCAGAAAAAAGATGTGTAAAACCAAAAATGAGCGATCTTCGTATCAGCATTATTCTTTCCATAAAAGAATCGTCGCCCGACCCAGTTAAAATCGCAATAAACATATTTCTAAAACGTTCAAACATTGAGATATTTGTCGGGAGGAAAATCAGAATAACGGCTATCACGGCTGTAATCGCTACAATAATAATGAAAAGGTGCGTTTTCGAGTATCTATCACATAGTCTCTTAAAATATATCAACATAGAAATCACCAAAACTATCAAAACGACTCTCGTTTGAGACAGAAGAACGAGTGGAATAGATAAAAATACGGGAATCAATACAAAAAATTTATTTTTTTCCAGAAACAGCGCGGAAACGACGTACAGCATGGAAAAAGGAACAACAAATCTATCTTGATTCCCGAATTCCTCTCCAATCCTTCCCGAGACGTTTTTGAAATTGAAAATGTCTTTGAAATAAAAGCAAAATGCAACAAACACATATAAGGAAAGAGAGATAAAAATGGAATACAAAACAACCCATTTTTCTTCTCGTTTCGCCGAAGCAACAACAGCGAAAATTATAAAAAACAACAAAGTGTTAATATATGGTGTCTTAACGAAATTGCGATTAATCAACGAGCTGGCCGCAAACACAAAAAGAGAGGCGAGCAAAACCACAAAGGTTTTAAACGCTATAGGAGGAAATCTATGTTTTTTAGCAAGATCAGCAATCGCTTTAATAAAACAACCAATTATCATCAAAATAAAAATGCCGTTGTAAAAGTAACTCGCAAATTTATCCACTCTTACATTATCAAGTGCCATATTTTCAAACGAAAAAATTGCAAAACTCGACAACAAGAGCAGAAAAACAAACGCATAAAAGAACGGATTTTTTCTAAATCCGGCTTTAATGCTTTTGAAAATGTGGGGGAACTCGAATAGTCTATTCAGCACGGAACACTTTTCTCCCATCGAATATCAACCTACACACAATAAAACATAATAATAAAAACACAGGAAACACGAAAGAATGGATATTAAAAAACATGATAAACGTATATTTCCCGTGAAGTGCGCAATAGCTTATCAATCTATAGATTGCAAAAAATAGAACGCAATCGGCAAATAGCGTTTTAAAACAGCAATCACCATTATCCCTTAAATAAAAAATAAGTGATACAACAGAGCCAATCAATGCCATCAAAAGAATCGATAGCAAAACATAACTGTTCGTGCTAAAGAAATTGTCAGAATAATATTTATCAAGAATCATCGACAAATGAGTAGAAAAAGAACATTGATTTTCTAATGATACGTTTCCCATGAAAACTTCAAAATCCGATTTAGTATCCTTTCTGATGTTTGCAATTTTTTTGAGCATCAATTCAAGATTAATAGAATCTTGAAACAAAACCGAAGTGCCCTTAATTTTCTCCGATATCCCATCAATCTTTGTCAAATCCGCGATAAATGACGGTCCGAATTGCTCTTCAATTTTGGGGCCCAAATACGAATCTCCCGATTCGTTCGTCGAATAGAAAATATTATTTATGACAAAATCGTATTTTTTCCCCTCTATCGAAGAAGAAAAAGCCATTCCAATAAAATCGTCATACGACAACGTCTTCCCGCTTTCGTTCAAGTATTCTTCAATTAAACGATCACAGAACGACGAAGAGGCAATTACTCCAGTCGTTAAATTTGGATAAGAATCGGCGTATCTATTGTAGTTGTAGACACTAGCATTGTCTTTTAGATACTTTTTCACATAGCATTTGGCAAAATATTCTTGCTCGGTTGACTCGGAATTATAATATCTAAAATCAACAATCGAACTAATAAGAGGAGCTTCTAAAGGGAACGAGAAACCGTGATTATCGTATATTTTTTCATTTCTTATTAAGACGTTCGAATAGTCATCATTGCCTAGATATGCTAAAGAATATGAAGTCCTAAAACCATGCTTGCTAAAGAACGTGCTCAAAGTATTGGAACTCCAGGAATCGACCTTTTCTTTCGTGTTCAGCTCAAAACAAAAAGTAATCTTTTTCTGGGTATCGTCAGCCTTTTTCATCAATTCGACCAATTCTATAGGGGCAACGGCCGAATAAGAAGAGGCGTTATCGTAAAATACGGCAGAGCAAAGAGGCGAAACGGCCGCGAATAATAAAACGCTTATAATCGCAAACGGTTTTTTAAAGATGAATTTATTGCCTTCCAAAAACGCAATAATCGTAGTGCGAATATTAGAGAACAGCTTCTTTATAAAAAGTATCATTTTCTATATCTCTCGATGATTTGCCTTGTCGTTAAAAACTCAATATCCTCAAAATTGTCCACTAACCATTTTAACAATCGATTAAGCATTTGAAGTGAACATTTTGAATGCTCTCCGTTATCGTGGCCTAATGAGTAATTTAAGCGATGCGTAGAAATGATAACGGGCATTTTTTTCTTAAAACAATACTTAATCTGCTTTTTAACGGCGTTTAAATAACTATCCGCTCGTTCTAAATTAATCGTCGGATCAAAATCAACCAATCTATAAACTAATTTCAAACCGTAAGTCTTGCCCGAGATAGATACTCTCTTTTTTAGTTTAAAACGTCTGTTTTTATAATGAACGATTGAAGTTTTTGCGTATTGAAAAAATGGTAAAATCAATTTCGAGGTATTTTTGTCAAAAACGCCGCACGACGGCGTGATAATACCAAGCGCGTCAACATCAAAAATTTTCGTCATATAGTTAACGCCATCAAAAATATATTTCGCAATAACTTTAGACTCTTCCGCATTCAAAGCCGATAGCTCATCCATATACCCAGAAGGATTATTAATATATGACTCCGAAATATTTGTGCTATTCACATCCGTCGAATCGAGAACACGTTTCTCGCCACTTTTCCCATCAAGCAAAAAATGAAAAATGTTAATATGCTGTGCGCAATGAAAAGATACATCAAAATATTCTTTGTTGCCGCTAATAAAGGAACGCATGAGTTGAAAGTCGTTTCCGTCATAAGACGACTCTAACGGAATGTTGTAATAATTCTCAAAAAAGGACGATCTAATTCTTTTAAAGTCAGGATTAAAAGCCGCAAAATTTAAGGTAAACGAAGGAACGGTCGAGTTGTATCCTGAATAATTAGCTAAAATCTTTTTTATATTCGAAAGAGTCTCGACGTTTTCAAGGGAGTCATAATACACAAACGGATTCGAAAATAAATCAAGCCCTCTTGCGACACCAACGTCAAAATTATCCCCTTCGACTTTCGCCACTCCCCAATCGTCCGAATCAAAAGATAAAGTCGGTCTCTCGGTTTTCTTGAAAATTTTTCTACCAAAAATATATTTAGCGATTCTCATCTTCTAAAATTCTTTCGTGCTCTCTTATTTGTTCTTTGGTAAAACGATATTTTATTATTTTTGCCGGATTTCCCGCGGCAACAGCATAAGGAGGGATGCTTTTAGTTACAATAGCGCCGGCGCCAATGATGGATCCTTTCCCAATCGAGACCCCTTTCAATATAATAGCCCTAGCGCCAATCCAAACATCATCGCCAATCGATATATCTTCATCACTTTCTTTATTTTTAATAGAATCGTCGACATCAAGCATTCTTTTTCCGACTAAATCAAACTGATGGTTACCAGAAATGAATAAAACATCGGGGCCCGTCATCACGTAATTGCCGATAACCACCAATGAATTGAGGGAAATAAATTGATTGTTTTCGCCAATAAAACAATTATTGCCGATGACAACATTTTTCAAGTTTCCCCTCACCGTTGAATCGGTGAATGTATTTTCTCCGCATCGCTTAAAACGTTTGTTTTTTATCATATTCTTTAATTCACTAAACAATTTCATTTTAATTTGCCTTTCATATTCGCGCTAGGCGATGCGGCGAGGGCGTCGCTTGTGCAAAGTTTCAATCGTCATTAAATTTGCCACATTCCAACATTTTATCAGTCAAACTCGGCAAACATTATATTTTATTTCCAATTATCGCTTTCTTATATTTCATATTTTATAGCAAGGTCAAAAAAACACAAATTAAGGTATCTTGATGATTGCGCCAAGAAATGATAGTTTGATAGAAGTAGCTAACTAATTTTCCATAAGGTTTCTGAAATTACTCCGAGGAGACAATTACATGAGGAAAGTACTAACATACGGAACATTTGACTTGCTTCACTACGGTCATGTCAATTTGCTAAGAAGAGCAAAAGAGCTTGGTGATTTTTTAATAGTCGGATTATCAACTGACGAATTCAATTCCCTCAAAGGAAAACGTTCTTTTTTCTCATATGAAGAAAGGAAAACGCTGCTCGAATCAATTAAATACGTTGATTTGGTTATTCCGGAAACAACATGGGAGCAAAAAACAAACGATATTAAAATTTATGATGTGGATGTTTTCGTTATGGGCGATGATTGGACTGGCAAATTCGATTATTTAAAAGATTTGGGGATTGATGTTGTCTATTTGCCAAGAACACCAGAAATCTCCACTTCCTTAATAAAAACAAAACTCAAAAAATAACCGAAATTTTAACAATCTCCACATACACACAATCTCTTATGCATTTTGCGAATCGCCGTAGTAAAAATATCATCTCACGCCGCCATCAATCGAATTAAAATTCTTCATAGAAAGGCCAAGCATCTGACCCTAAAGCCAAGAAGGGCAAAAAATACAAAGGATCAACGGCATATTGGATAAATGAATTTAAGAAGGAGTTTATTGATTCTGAAGCGGACAATAACTCTAAAAAATACAGAAAGCTGGTTAAAAATATCGTTGAAGCTATAGATAGAGAAAATAGCACACACTTAAACTCCGACACGGTCGGCATCGAAGAGTTGACCAATAGGATATGCCAACACAGCATCAATAATCTATTAACTTTGTTGAAGGAACCTGCGTCGGAGGATTACAAACTCATCAAAGAATTATCCGCTCCCACCAACCCGGATTCAAAAAATAAACCAAATAGAGGAAACGCCTATAAGTATAAACCTAGAGAAAACTTTTCGTTCGCCACAAAATTTTGCCATTATATGGCGATGTATTTATTCGATGGAAAGAACTACGCAGATAATTTTTCAATATACGACAACGTATTAGACAAAGCCATCAGAAAATATGCTGACGATAAGGAACCATGTTAGTTGCCAGTTGGTGTGAAGCATTCGAGCAGTTTCGGGTCTCGAGCCTCGCCGGTATTGTCAACGATGTGCTTGGCTTTCAAGCTCGATTTAATTCAAAGTCTTGAGTTGCGGATTCTAATTTTTAATTTCTGTTCCGTTCGTTGAAGCGAAAATAAGTCCCGAAATATAAAATGTCCTCCATTTCCCGGCCAAGAAAACGGGGCGCATATACGACAGGCATATTAGAAACGCTTCAACTTATGGCAAAGGAACTCTGCGTCAACACATTCCCATTAGATGAATCCACTTGATATCATCACCGGCAAGATGAAGCTCAGGAAGGCCGTCGCCAACATGAAGAGCCCGAACCCGAGCGACCATAGTATGCGTCCCTTTTTGCCGTATCCCAGGCCTTTCCCGATCTTATACCCGACCGGGAAACCCGAGAGCGTGAGGCCGACCACGAACGCGAACATCATCGGAATCAAAACCATCGCATTTCCATCCTTTCCTTTTTTGCTTCAACTAAATCAAATTCATTTGTCAAGGAACACAATGATTAACCCAACTATCATCGGGAGTGCCATCGCGCCTATCACGTAAATCAATGCCATATTGGTCCTCTGCCTTTCTTTAAAATTTCACTATTTGATGTCAATTTTCTTCAATTTGACTTTTTGCGAAAAATAACAGATAAGACGAATCGGTTTATTAATTTCTACTTTATGGGTTGCACAGAGCTCTGCCGCAATTCTAACTTCTTGCTGATAGTCAAATCTTTGGGGTACTTTTTTGCAGGCTCGATTCTCGACGACCATCTTCTCATCGTCATTTATATCTAAGTCCGAAATGTTTTGGTAGTCTTTGGAATACTCTGGATTTATAAAGTTAAGCTTTACGAAGATCTCTCCTTTTAAATCGTCCGCAAAACCATCTATACTCTTCGAATTCTTGCCGACATAAGACAAGTTGTGCCCATGATTTTGTTCGTCAATCATCACGCAACACACACTTTTATCAATTAACTCATCAAGGCTTTCACATCGAATTTTCACGCATTCATTTATCGTGGCAACGCCTTTTTCGCCTTTAAATCTTTTTGCACGAATCATTCCTTTGGTAAACTGTTTCTTGCCGAAGCAAGCAATATAAAAAACTCCTTCACAATATAGAGCATATTTCTCCTCGGTACTTTGTTTTTCTATCGGGGTCAGCCAGATTAAACGATCGGATACGATACTGTCCACAGCCTCTTTATCCGAATGATGATACAAAACCTTGGCATTGCGAACAAAGCTTTTAAAACGTTTCAGTTCTGCACGATCCAAGATTTCTCGACACACTAAATTTGAGTCGATTTCTACCATATTTATCCCTCGCTTTCGGCGTTCTCATTGTAGAGAGAGAATCAAGTTTCGTTTTGCAGTTTACTCGAAAATGCAAGCGTTAAAGCCGCTTCTCGGCAAAACAAAACGGGTGTTGGTGCGCACTAAAACGACTAAATATTTCAAATTCACCCGAAGAAAAACGTCTTGGCGATATTGCTTGATGATTAGGCACCAATAACAATTCTCAGTTTGTGTAAACAGCTCTCAATCCTTAAGACACGCTAAAGGAACGACATATACCCCATCTTCTCTTTGATAAGCCACACCGTCTTTTGTAACGACCATGAGGAAAACAGGTTTTTCTTTGTCTTCTACTATATCTTCGGAGAGCTTAAGAAGCTTCTTCGCCGCTGAATCAACGTCTTCGAAGCCGCCAAGCTTTATCTCAACCAAAGCCCAGTCGCCATCTCTAAACACAATAACACCGTCAGCCTCTCTCCCTGATTTGTCTCGGTAATGATAAAGCTCGGCGTTAATCACGGAGCAATAGGCCTTCAGATCCCTAATTGCGAGGGATTCAAAAAGAAAGCCGAAGGTATGCATATCTTTGAATAGGCCTTCGGGCCCCACGCCAAGAGCGCTCGTAGCGATAGACGGATCAACGAAATAGCGTGTGTTTTTAGTGCGGATAGCCGTTTTGCTGCGAAGATTCGGGTTCCATGCCGGCAATTCGTCGCTGATATATAGACGTTCAAGAGCCAAAAGGTATTTTTTGAAGGTGCCATCATCCATTCCCTCACCCAAATCCGCTCTTAATTCCTCGTTGCTTGCCTGGCTACCAATATGACGAGCGTAAGAACGAAGGAGTCTTCTACTTTTCTCTACATCTCTTCTGAGGGGGATGTCCGTCAAAGAAAAAATGTCTTCGGCGACGCTTCCTTCATAAAAGTTAATCGCCTGTTGAACGGCAACTTCTTTCTCTTGCCCAATGGATAGCGGCCAGCCTCCGCGACAGATATAAAAAGCGTAATCATCAATAGACTTGGAACAGAGGCACGGCGAAAAAGAACCTTCCTTTAAGCTCGAAATCGACACCAATCCGTTGCTATCACCGCTTTCATAAAGCGTCATCGGACGCATCATCATTGTGATGATTCTTCCCGTTCCGGTGTGTCTAATTTCCGGATTAATCGCCTTGGTATTATCCGTTACGCTTCCCGTCAAAATATATTGCCCAAAGGAACCAGATTCACTAATCGAAGCCTTAATGTCATTCCATAGAAAGGAAACGATCTGCCATTCGTCGATCAGTAAGGGTTTATCTCCAAAATTCAAAAAATGATCCGAGGACGTCTTTGCAAGAGATACATAATAATCTCTGGTCGCATTTTTTGTGAGATCGATAATTGTTTTTGCATATCGAGCGGCAGTCGTGGATTTTCCACAAAATTTGGGACCGCTAATAAGCACCGCGCCGACACTTTTAAGATAAAACTCTAATTTCTTGTCATATAATCGATTAATGTACTTTCCGTTTTCCATATTTTTCGCCTTTCATCGATTATTTTTTATCAAAATCGAAAGTTTGGCAAGTTTTAAATCGAAAGTTTGGCAAGTTTTAAATCGAAAGTTTGGCAAGTTTTAAATAGAAGGAAAGGTAAAAGAAGATAATGGAGGCCAAAGAAAAAAATAAGTGTCTACAAAACGTCGACTAGTGCAAGGTTCGAGCAAGCCGCTCCCTTCCGCGCGCTCGAAAAAAACGATCGATTACGTCTTTCCTACCTGTATATCACTGGAACCATGAGCGCTTAAGGTTTTTGCGTTACCACACGCATTACTTTCTAATATCAATGATCAAATTCCCATCCGCATCGATTTCGCTCTCTGAATAGCCGTTTTCCTCATCGTCTCCATTCTCGTCCCATGGAACATAAATCCTATCGATGATCTCCCTATCCGCATTAAGATAAGCGATATCGACGATGT
>CAZCCJ010000022.1:17068-18233 GCA_964497235.1 uncultured Staphylococcaceae bacterium | reverse complement strand
GCCCTTTTCCCATTGGCACACAGCCGTTTTTTTAACTCCAATTCTCTCAGCCAAGTACGTTTGTTTTATATGAGCCTCTTTCCTAAGCTTATTAATTAATGTTCCAATTAATTCTTTATTTGCTATGCAAATCATCTATGTTTCCCTCCTTATAATATTGTCGGATTGCCGTAAAAAGACATCGGATCGGATTTTAAGTTATCGGTCAAACTTTGATTTCTATTTCTCAAGAATTCGTCGTATGACATCTTTTGAATCTTCTCCTCGTAATTCTTCTCGCTCCATTCCAAAGTGGCCGTCTCTTTGTCTAGTTCCCAACTAAAACTTTCGCACATGTAAGGCTCTTTATTTTCTCGGCTCTCATAGTCTTTGCACCATTCGAGATCATCTATTCTTTCGCAATTAACTTCATTGAAATGGTTGTAGAACGCCTTATTGAGTTCGTTCCAAAAGCCTCTTAATTTTTCCGAGATGCGGCCTTTTTTATCGTAGCAGTCGATTCCGACTGACTTTGCTTTGGCTTCCAATATCTCGACTTCTGGCCATTCTTTTCCTGAGAACTCGAATATTTTCTCATCGTCATAGCCGATTTCTCTAAGCGGTTTAACGATCGAATCGAAATATCTCACGAACAATTGATTCCATTCGTTGTTCTCAACCGAATATACGGTGATCTCACCGTTTTCTTCGACTTTGACAGTAAGGGGATCAATCCATTTACGTTTATATTCGAGATATACCGCTAGATTGTTCACACGCCCATTGGTCGTTTTCATCTGCCTTTTGAACACATCGTTGACCATTGCGCCGTTTGCGATATAGAAGCGCACCACTTTCGACAATTCTTTGCCATAATCGAACGGCTCATCGTGCCATGAATCCCAAGAATCCAGGAATTGATCTGAGTCGCTATACTTATACAGCGCTCCTCTTGCCACATCGGACAACAATTTGTCCTTCTCCCAAGGATCCAATTCAGTAAAAGATTCTCGAGTGATATCATCGTCGTCGAAAGAGCGGTAATCATACCATCCAAAATCGAACTTCAACGATTCGCCAGGGATAAGGATTTTCCTTAATTCCCATCTTCTTTCCTCTTCCCTATCGAATCTCTTTAATTCTCTGATAGCCTCTAGTAGCCCAGCGATCGTTTCTTTCTTATTTT
>CAZCCJ010000022.1:0-16968 GCA_964497235.1 uncultured Staphylococcaceae bacterium | reverse complement strand
TCATGAAAATCTCATCGGAGAACCGCTCTCCGCTTAGAAGCTCGTCGATCGTGATGTCATAGACGTCGCATAAGAGCTTCATATTGTCCAAGCTAGGCAACGATTTTCCAGTCTCCCAATTACTAATCATAGTGGTCGGAATTTCGATTCCAGTCTTTTCCAATGATTCTAGTTCTTTGGCCAGTTTATTCTGACTCATCTTTTTTTCTTCTCTTAAGCTCTTCAAGAATTTTCCAATAACTTTTTTATTCATCTTTATTTCTCCTTTATTACATTGAATATTGCATTTCTTTGATGAATTCGGCGATTATGCTGCGCCTGATTCTTCTTCGTGACGTCGACTCGTCGTAATCGACTCTTTTGATGTCGCTCGGATCGAGTTCCACCAATGTCCTTTGCTCCCTAGGGGAATGGACATGGAAGTAAGCGTCCATTCGCGCTTCCCATTTCCCTTCTTTGTAGCGGTCCCAATCAATCTGGCTCACCTCGACGATCGCGCTTTTGAGATGATGTTTCACACGAGGGAACCATCTTGCTTTTTTCGCCGCCTCTTTCTTGGAGTCCGCTTCAAGAAAGACGCTTTTGATCACATAGGAATCTCTTCCGACGTGGCCGAATTTGGCTTTGACTTCGTAATAGCTCATTTTTCTTTCCTCCTTGGCTACAACAAAAGCCTACAAGAGAAAGGAGTGATGAAAAATTTCGCTATACTTATCTTTTTGCTAAACTTTTTCAAATTAGTTAAGCGGTGATATTATATACCGCTTTTATTAGATTTTAAAAATCTTTGCGATATATATCGAAAACTATCGATGACAACGGAGAAATTATTAGCCTTCGTAAACGCTGTCATAAAGGATGACGACTCTTAGCTCGTCTCCAGCTCCGGATCCACCATCGTCTGGATAAACGTTGATTATGGCCGATGTCCTCTTCTTATCCGTCCTTCTTTTGATTATGAAGATGCCTTTTTTATGGGCCATTTCATTTTGGCTAGGAAAATCGATGGTGTTTTTGTAATTGTCAGCGACCGTGTAATGATAGCTACGGTTCGTGGCGTTTTCGGGGGCTATCTCGGTGGTGAACTGATATGGCACAAAGCGATTCTCGCCATCATCCATTTCTTTGCTGGCGTCATACGTTATGACGCATTGATGGGATCCGTCCGTCGTGGTCGAGTATTCGCCACCGTCGGAACCGGGCTTAATGGTAAGGGAGCTAATATACGTGACTTCGACTATCCCCTGCGGCTTTGTGCCGAAAATGGCGACGAAAACGATGGCGATCAAGCATATGGCGCTTACAAGAATCGATACCGCTTTCTTCATAATGACTCCCCCGTCTTATAGATGTATTTTATCCTTCGGACGTACAAAAGGACATTTAAAGCGAGATACACCACCCCAACCAATAACACTTTGAACCCGGCCGTCGAATATACGGTCGCGAGCCAGAAGATGTTGTCTTGCAAATAGAAATAATAGAGAACGGACGCGAGTATCGCCGTCGCGAAAGCGAAAATCACGCTTTGATTATCATTGGAGGAGAGGAAGGAAACATCTCCAAACGGGCTCTTGGGATTCGTGAAATCGACGCCGGCGCTGAATAAGAGATGCCCGACGTAAAGAAGCGCGGCCCCGATTCCCATATATATCGTCCCTTCCGCCATGGAAGGCCTGATCAAAGCCATGCAAACGGTGGTTGCTAAGATACTAACGACACCGAAGAAAGAAGGGATAACCAACTTGCTCCCAACCGCCCATCTATCTTTCAATGGATAGGTTCTACTCAATTTGAAGGCGCCGCCTTCGCGACTATAGATCCTCGCAATCGTCGAATTGGCGTTTAGCGCGATTAGTAGCATTATAAGCAACGAAGCGACTTGGACCATCTTCTCGCCTTGGGCATTCAAATCCATCGCGGCGAATAGCTTATTTACGAGCGACAAAAGCAATGGAAGCGCTAGGAATATGCCTAAATAAGAGGAAGAGAACGACGAATCTTTGAAGAAAAGAAGGGCTTCCTTATGGAGTTGAGAGAAGAAAGGAGACAATGGGCGTTTCTCCTCAAACGTTTTTTCTTTCTTCTTCGTCTTTCCTTGTAATTCTCCCGTCCCACTTGCGAGTTTAAGATAAAGAGGATTCGCGAAAGCGAGGGTGGCGACAAACAAAGTCGGTATCGCGACGATTAGCGCCAAGAAAGTCCATAATCCGGGAATCGCTGACCTCGAGAAATAACAGAAGTTGAAACCAGAAAAATCGCCGAGATATAACATCGATACCTGATAAAAGAATGACATCGACGTTTTGTAATACGTCATGGCGGATTGAATCTTCGTGAAATACGGCCCCCAATTCGAGAAGACGTCGACTCTTTCGGGTATTATCACGATGATGAATACGCAGAAAGCGAGCAACAATAAAATGAAAGAAGAAATGACTATAGCGTTCATCGTCCCATGGGTGCGGAGATATTTCTTGACGTAATAAGTCGGGACGCTCAATAAAGAAGAAAGCAATAACATCGCCATATCGATTAGCGCCCAAATGAAGAAAATCACGAAATACATATAGACTGGATATCTGCTTACCAAGAAATATCCGACCAAGAACGGTATTTCCAATAAGAGGGCCTTCAAATAGGTGTTGACGAAGCAAACAAACAAGCGCGACAAGAACAATGTGTTTCCATCGGTTGGCAAAGTCAAAAGGACTTTGTTGTCGTTTGCGAAATATAAATCCTCAGTAACTCTACCAAGCGAGCCGACGAAGGAAATGATTATCAAAACCGTCACGATGATCGAAGGAACGGCCATCGGCACGAAAGCGAGAAGCGAGAAGATGTTAAACCTCACGCAGAAATAGAAGAAAACATACGATATTGCAGCAACTAACGCAAAACCGAGCACGCCTAAGGCGATTTTGAGAATCGCTTTCTTCTTATTTCCCTTCCAATCGATCGATAGGGAGTTGGCCAAAAGCATTTTGACAAGCACCCAAAAAGAATGCCATTCGACATGGAAGAAGCTTTTCTTTTTCATTCCCTTTTCGCTTAGCACAGTATCCCCTTGGCGTTCTTTTCGTCTTCGATTAACGTTTCGGCTTCCTTCTCATCGTCGCTAGTAAGAAGCAAGAAAGTCTCCTCGAGTTTCTCTCTTTCCTTCGGCTCTTCGTCCAAATCGATGCGCTTGACGAGATTCCCTTTCTTAATTATCACGACCTCGTCGCAAAGATTCTTCACGACGTCGATGATGTGGCTGGAGAAGAAGACGATGTTGCCCTTCTTGGCGTGTTCTTTCATGCATTCCTTGATTTGATAAATGCTATTCGGATCAAGGCCGGTCATTGGCTCATCGAGTATCCAAATTTTCGGGTTATGGATGAGAGCGGCGATAATCGTCACCTTTTGCTTCATGCCATGGCTATATGTCTTCATCGGCTTATCGTAACGGGCGCCAAGTTCAAGACGCGAGACGAGATCGGCTTCGATTTCCTTCCTTTCCTCGTTTGGCACGCGATATAAGTCAGCGATGTATCCGATATATTGCCTACCAGTCAAGTTCTCGTATAAAGCGTAGTTATCCGGCACGAATCCGATTTCCTTTTTGGCCGCAAGCGGCTCTTCCAACACATCATGCCCACAAACGGAAATCGAGCCTTGATCGAATCCATGAATGCCGACGATGGATTTGATGATGGTGCTCTTCCCAGCGCCGTTTTTGCCTAAGAAGCCATAGATTTTGCCACCTTCTAACCGTAACGAGAAATCCGTCACGGCATAAGTATCCATGCCATGGTATTTCTTATAAAGATGATCTATCTCGAGTCCTATCTCCCAACTTTCCATTGCCATTCCTCCTTTTGCCTTGACGGCCAAATACGCCTGATGGCGCGATAATGAATTCGCTTTAGCGACTTTGATGGCGACCAACCCATCAACCATTTTGAACAAAAGCTCATATAAGAACCACATGGCGAAGGCCAAGAGAACATACATGAAGTAATAGATGACGTCATAAATCAAGTGGATGGTGTAAGTTAGGCCACCGCTATCGAAGGTAACGGTCATCTTGAAGAGATCTTCCGCCCATCGCCCTAATTTGTCGGCGATGAAGTCGCTATTGATGAAGAAGAAGTCGCTACTAATTCCTTGGGCGGTCAAAACGGTGTTAACGAACATAACCAAAACGAAATAGGCCAAGAAACCGAGTTGCGAATAAGCGAAATATTTCATCTTCGGTCGCTTATAGACGCCCAATAGCATGATAAGCACAGGCATGAAGAAAGCGTGCAAGTGGTTGATATAGAAAGCCATGACATCTGGATCGAAAACCCATAAATCGGCGGAGAAATTCGGCATCATGAGAGCGAAGAAAGCGCCCAATACGTTGATAAAGAAGGTGAAATAATAGAGGCCATAGCTGATGAATAGCAACGTTATCGGCATCGTGTACATCGCGGTATTGCATAAGTGCAAAGGCCATGACCCAAGATTCGTCCAGATGTCGGCGCGATTTATGGATATATAGCCAAATAACGTCCCAAGCGATATCTGCAATAACATCCCCCTTCTGTCCTCTTTCGACATCGGGTATAGCAGAATGAAATACATGACCGGAAGGATAAAGGCCAAATACATCAAGATGCGATGCGATAAATCATTCGGTTCTTGAGGATTCGGGAAGACGTGATCGCCAAGCGTTATCGTCCTTCCGAATAGAAGCGAGACCGAATAAGAACTCGCCATCGTCAATAGCAAAGGGATCAAAATCGCAAAAAGCTTGCAAATCCCCTTCTTATTGAACTTTGTCTCACCTTCTTCAAGATAACTATATAGATAATAGAAATCGATTATGGCGAGCTCCATCCCCATCAAGATGGAGCGATAGCAGACGGTTTCCTCGCCGACTATGCCTTTTAAGACTAACGGAAAAGCCAAGGTAAGTATCGCGGCTATTGGAGCGCCGATATAACGGCGCGCGAACAAAGACGAATCCTTGAGATAGAAGGCGCTCACAAGGGAAAGCACCACTGCCGCCACCCATAGATCGTTAGCAAGCGTTCCGATAACCTCTTCGTATCTCGATAGCATATAAGGGTCCATGCCCTTCATCATGAGCACGCTTTCGAGATGGAAGATGTCATAGTACTTGAAAGACGAATACGTTCCCTTCCAGAAATAGAATCTGGCGAAGAAAACGGCAAAAAGGATTATCGATAAAAGCGAGACGTATAGCTTATATCGATCCTCTTTCTTGGCGAACTTCGCGCTTAGATAAGCGAAGGGGCGAAAACGATACGCCTTCGCCGGGCGGTCCTTCATAAACCGTTTCAAAACAATAGAAGAAGCGATAAGAAGGCAAAGTAACAAAAAACATGGCAAGTAATTGAGCGCGTACTCGCCATGTCCGATGAAAGATAATCCTAGCGAAAGGAAGAGCAAAACGAAAAGGCCTCCGAAAAAGCAATAACGATTTCGAAGAACCCTTTTCATTTTCGATTAGTTGATGGCGTGATAGTCGCCAAGAAGGACGCCATAGTTGGCAACGCCCGTGTAAGCGGTCGGATTCATAGCCATCGCGTCCGAATAAACCTGACTCTTCTCGCCATTGATCGTAACAGCCAACATTCCAGCGTCTTTGATGCCGTCCCCTGGCGTAGAAACGTCGGTAGAAGAAGTCAATTTGAGCGCCGATTTGATAACATATTCACTTGAGCAAAGCGAAAGGTCGGTGTTGATGGCGGCGAACTCGTGCGAACCAGTAGTCATGGAAGTGGTCGCAAAGACCATTTGTTGCGCATAATTGCAATAAGCCAGATTGTTCCCGAAGAAGGTTCCAGACAATTTGCCTATGTAATCTAAGGTCGCAGTGGCGATTGCCGTGGCATCGCCGCTAGTCGCAGCCGTACTATAAGCCATAGCTTTCGTCATGACGTCAAGGTAGCCATCAAGCGTCGAATAAACGACCTTTCCGCCTTTTCTGACAATGACGTTGACGCCGCCTTTGTCTAACGAAGGCAAGCTAAGCGATTCGCCTCCGGCAATCGGAAGATTGACCATGATGAAGCTGAATTTGCTGATCGGCGTATCGCTCGATAAATCCTTTTCGGTCTTTAAGAAGGACATGCCAAGCTGTTGGAACAAAGGATTGACGGAGGTTAAAGCGCCAGCCATGGTGCTAGCACCCGCATAGCAATCGAACCAGCCGCCCTTTCCTTGGGTGTAGTTGGATAAGAATGAAGCATCGTCGATATCGACGGTCGTCGCGATTTTCGGTTGATAACTCGCTATCGCCGTGGGGTCCGACGGAAGGACCTCGGTTCCTGGGTTAAGGAACAAAAGAGGACCACCGGCGCTTGTGAGCTCGCTGTTTACGATCTTAAGGCTTCCGGAACCGTAAATATAGGCACCGGCATTCGCACAATCCCTGATACGGGAATTGGAAATGGTCATCGCCGTTTGAAGATCAACTTCGTTATAGGTTTTCGATCCACCCGTGGAGGCATCGGCCATAGTGGCCATATAGTACTTCGACAAGATCACGTTATCGAAATTGGCGTCGACTTCCGTCTTTAGGAACATCGGGCCGCCATTCGTGATCGATGATTCCGCGCTGACGCCCCTATTGCCGGTGGCTTGCAAATCTTGGAAGACGATGCTGCAGTTCTCTGGCTTCGTGCCGAGGTGCCTTACGCCTTCCTCGTCGGTGTAATCACTTCTTGGAAAAGAAGCGTAGAACAAAGCAGAATGGGAAGAGATGGCCTCGCCTTCTTCTTGCGCCTTTCCGCTTTGGCTTTCCGTCAAAATATACGGAACGGCATTAGGATCGTCTTTCTTGTCGTTGATTGAAAGGGTATGAAGATTGCCATAAACGTGGGCCACAGTGTTATCGACGCTAAAGTGATGGTCGAACATACGGAGCCAATCCTTAAGGCTTCCGACGACGGCTTTTTCCTCGGCTTCCCCTTCCTTCCAGTAATAGCAATCAGGAAGGTCGTTTTTATTGATTGTGATGTCATTTTGAAGAATGATGTTTTCGGCATCCGGAAGTCCGAGGCTTTGTTTATATTCATAAACGGCATTGCTTAAGGCCGTGCTATAGGGCCAGCTATCTCTGCAGGTATAGAAAGCGAATAAATCCGTGGCTTTCGAAACGTTATAACCAGTGACGACAGTCAATTCGTAGACAACGCTGTCATCGATGTCGGAATGCGACAAGGCGATTTTGAAATCGCCAGAGACATTATCTTTGAATTTGAGCGTGCCATCGCTAAGGAAGGCCGCAACATCGCTAATGTATTCGGAAGGTTCAACTTCGGTGCCGTCTTTCTCGAGTTTCATCGTGGCGCCGGCTGGAATTTTGTCTAACTTCACGGTTTGAACGCTTTTTTCGGAAGAGAGGTCGAAAGCGAGCATTTCCGGCAAGAGGTTGACAGCGTTCATGTTGCCGACGATATAGGAACCGCTATTGGCCTTTATGAATCCATTCTCCAAGGAATCTTCGCTCGATGAGAGAGTTGGATTGGATACGTTCGTGGTCGTGTAGACATAATTCTTGTTGGCCGACCAGCTGTCGAGTTCGTATTTATCGGTGACGTTATAAGTCATCGTGTCTTGGAAGAGATTCTCCCCTTCTGTATAGGTGACGGTGAAGACTTTGTTGCTTCCGACTATCGAAGTATCGATATCCGTATGGGAAATCGTCTCTTTGTTCTCGGTGTATTTGAGGGTTTTAATCGTTTGCTTCGAGGCATTTAGCAAATTGATGGCCAAGTCGTCATAAGACGGCGTTGAATCCATGGTGTAACTTGCTTTGATCGAATTTTCGACGATGTCGATCGAGTCAACGACATTATCGGCGTTGTCGCCGCAAGAAGCGAGGGCACTGACGGCTCCGGCGCTTAAAGCGAGCAAGCATGCATATCGCACTTTTTTCATTCTTTTTTCTCCTTATTTTTTCAAAAGAATTTTTGTAGCGGGTTTACTTATACCACATCACGAGATAAAAAGCCAATAAATGAGAAGTCGCCGATTCCATCACCAAACAATGCCATGGTGAGAAAAACGACATGCAATCGAATGTTTTTGGAAAAGTTCGCTCTCTTTCGAGACCAATAGCCAAAAAGGCGCAAGCGTCACTTATGGTATTTCTCGTATATCTTCGAATAGTATTCTTTCCAAAGCTCGTAATTCTTCTCTTCGGTGTATGTCTCGGCGATCGCTTTCGAGAAAGCCTTCGCGCTTTCATAGAAAGATGGGTCATCGGCCAATTTATTAAGCGTTTCGGCAAACCCATCCACGTCTTTGGCTCTTAGATAATCGCCAAGCAATATATCCTTATATAAATCCAAGTCTCTCACTAAATACGGAAGACCGGAATTGCAGGCCTCTAATAACGCCATCGGGAAAAGCTCGTTATAGGAAGGGAGGAAGAATATATCGGCGGCATTATAGAGATCGTTCATTTTCTCGCGCGGTTGGATGCCTAAGAACTTGACGTTCGACCGTTCTTTTTCCATCTCCGCTTTAAGTTCCTTATAACCATCGGTTATGCCTTTGAAGGAGAAGCCGCCGGCCCAAACGAAATATAGATTCGGGCATTTCTCAGCCGTTTTGATAAAATCAAGGACGCCTTTTCTGGTTTGCACTTGCCCTACCGCGATCACGACCTTCTTATCGAGCGGAAAGGCGTATTCCTTCTTTAATGCTAACCTCTCCTCTTCGCTTTTCGGGAAGAAGGAGTCATGGCTAACGAAGTTCGGTATATAGGTTATCTTCTCTTCCTTTATCCCGAAACGCGCCAATTCCTTTTTGAAGGAAGGGTTCACCACCACTATCTCCTTGGCTTTTTTATAAAAGGAAGTGACATACCATTTGAACGCTTTGAAAGCGAACTTCGGAAGCTTCACCGATCCGTCTAGCGTATCAGGAAGAAAATGGACGAAAACGATGGATGTTTTCCTTTTCTTGAGTGTGAACAAATAAAAGGAAGGGTTCACGGAATGGATGTGATATAAGTCGTATTTCCCGAACAATTTGTTATAGGAAAGTTCGAAATCGTCCTTGCCGTATTCCCTTAAAATCCTAGTTTGCTCACGATAAACGCTCAAAACGCCTTGAGCTTCCGCCATATCGGCGTGGGATAAGATATCCAAATGCAGTTTTTTGTTCATATGAACATTATCCGACATAGGAACGATGATGGTAAATGTTTTCGCTTATTATCGCCATATCGATATTTTTAGATAGGAAAGCGCTTTATCGCGCTCGCTTATGTGTTTTGAGCGAGAATAAAGAACCATAGGAAGACGAAATTTCCTAACGACATAAGGAGATTCCTATGGCCAAAGAGCGAAAATCAGCAATCGAAGAATTCGGAATTGACGTATTTAACGACGAAGCGAAGAAAAAATATCTCTCTAATGAGGCTTACACCGCTTTGAAGGAAGCAATAGATAGCCACGAAAGCATCGATTCCTCTTATGCGGATGAAGTAGCCAAAGGGCTAATGAATTGGGCCATCGACAAAGGCGCCACCCACTTCACCCATTGGTTTCAGCCGTTAAACGGCAAAACGGCGGAGAAGCACGATGCTTTCATCGGTAAAGCGGATCCCGATGGCAAAGCATCATATGATTTCGGTGGAAATGAATTGATAAAAGGCGAGCCAGATGCCTCGAGTTTTCCTTCCGGCGGCTTAAGGGCGACATTCGAAGCGAGGGGGTACACCGTTTGGGATGTCACAAGCCCATGCTTTGTGCTTAGTGACGAAGACGGATCCGTCTTATACATACCAACCGCCTTCTATAGCTATAACGGCGAAGCGCTCGATGGCAAAACGCCGTTATTAAGGAGTGAGGATTATCTGAACGACGCCGCTTTGAGGCTTTTAAGGCTTTTGGGCGATAAAGACGTCAAGCGCGTCTATAGCTACGCCGGCGCCGAACAAGAATATTTCCTGATAGACAAAGGGGACTTTCTGAAGAGAAAGGATTTGGTCTACACAGGTCGAACCCTTTTTGGCGCCTATGCCCCGAAAGGACAAGAACTCGACGACCATTATTTCGGACCGATAAGGGAAAAGATATCCTCCTTCATGAAAGAAGTTAACGAATCACTTTGGAGACTTGGGATATCGGCCAAAACGGAACATAACGAAGTGGCTCCAAGCCAACACGAGCTCGCTTGCGTTTATTCCATCAGTTCCTTATCGGCCGATCAAAACCAGCTCGTCATGAGGATGCTAAAAAGAATTGCCAAACGGCATGACATGGTGTGTCTGTTGGCGGAAAAACCTTTCGATGGAATCAACGGATCTGGAAAACACAACAATTGGTCGGTCGGAACCGATAATGGGATAAATCTATTTAGTCCGGGCAAGAACCCAGAAAGCAATCTCCGTTTCCTGATTTTTCTTTCCGCCGTCTTGAAGGGCATAGACGAACACGCTGATATGCTACGCGAATCGGTGGCGAGCTATGGGAACGACTTTAGGCTAGGAGCTAACGAGGCCCCTCCGGCCATATTGAGCGTTTATCTAGGATCTTCACTATATGAAACGCTTAAATCGCTGACCGACGGAGCGCTAACGAAAGGAAAAAAGGAAAATGAAAGGATGCATATCAGCAAAAGCTTGCCATCTTTAGAAAAAGACGATGCCGATAGAAACAGGACTTCGCCTTTTGCCTTCACCGGCAACCGCTTCGAGTTTAGGATGGTCGGCAGCGAGCAAAACATATCTGAGCCAAATGCCTTTCTAAACGTCATTCTCGGAGAGAGCCTCAATGAACTTTCCGATGTTCTAGAGAAGGAAAACGACAAAACCAAAGCGGCTTTGGAATGGGTGAAGAGAACAATAAAAGAGCACGAGAGGATCATCTATAACGGCAATGGATATTCAAAAGAGTGGGAAGAAGAAGCAGCCAAACGCGGACTTCCGAATCTTAAAACTACGCCAGAAGCAATCGATTCGCTGAATAGAAGGGAAAACAAAGACGCTTTGCTCAAAAGCGGCGTCCTTAGCGAAACCGAAATCGAGTCGCGAATCGCCATAAAATACCAGGATTACCATGCCAAAGCGGTAATCGAAGCCAAGACGATGTCAAGAATGGCTCATAAGCTATATATCCCAGCCATAAACCTTGCTTTAAAGGATAGGCTCGAAGAAAAAAATAACCTCAATGAAGCGTTCTTGCCGTTAGATACAGAAATAAGTAGATTGAAAGATGTTTTATCGCGTTCATTCTTAAGCCTAGAGAAACTCGATTCGTTAATCGCCCAGGACGAAAAGAATGATAAGAGCGAAAAAGAAAAAGCCTTCTTCGCCTCCGACGAGCTTAAGAAAGCGATGAACGAGCTAAGAAAACCGATCGATGAAGCTGAGCTGTTGGTCCCAAAAAGCCTTTGGCCGGTCCCGACATACGGCGATTTGCTCTTCCACGTTTGATTCAAGCGCTCAATCGGTCTCATCCACGGTGACGAAAAGAAAAAAGGAGCCGATAACGGCTCCATAAGTTTTCTCGAAATTTCGTTATTCGGTTACTTCCGTAAAATCGGCGATAGTCGGATATGTCTTTTCGACTTCACCCCATTTATATTCCATATCAATGACCATGGATGAGCCAAAGATCGGCATGCTGACGTAACTCGAAGACAGCATATAATCAGTGAAAACCGAGCACATTTCGATGGTGGAAAGCGTGCCATCATTCGCCTTCATGGTTTCGGTCGCTTCTACCTTAATGTCGCCTTCGCCTTTCCCGAGATAGAATTTGAATTCTCCTTCTGCCCCATCGGACGCCACAGCGGACGAAGAGAGCCATTGCTCATATGAATCGAGCGATTCTAATACGCTAGATGGAGTTTCCTTGATGAGTTTTTTTATGTTGTTTTCATCGACTTCAAGTCTATCGGCAGCCGGGTTGAAAGTGTCAGCCATAAACGAAGTCGAATCTAGGGTCTTCGTGTAAGTTTTGGTGTTCGTTTGCGTTGAGCTACCGCTTTCATCGACTGTCGCCTTGCTGGTGTCATAAGCGGCGATATATTCTCCACTTGTGTCTTTATATAGCCAGGTTTCTTTGATTTCGCCTTCTCCATCATTATTGAAAGAATGGAGATATGGGTCGTTCTCGTTCAAATCGAACGCGACATTTTGAATAACGGTCGCCTCTTTGACGGTCGAAGAATTGACCACCGTTTTTAATTTGGCGTCTTTTTTGACCAAGCCTTTGGTTGGAAGGACGAAATCAGCGGCGTTCACTTTCGCGTCGATGGCTTTTAGCCTCGCTCTGGCGCCCGCTAAATCCGTTTCGACGTAATCTGGCGTTTCGCTTGATTTTCCGATGTCGCCGTTACAGCCGATGAGCATCAAAGCAGACGGCACGAGCAACAATAAAGTTTTTGCTTTCATATTTTTCTCCTTTTAAGAATTAGCGACGTGATTTTACCACCATTTTTCTTTTTTGTAAAATTCGTTACAAAATGTCATTTCATGCCGCTGAAACGGCTTCGCTATTGACGGCGAATTCCGATATATCAGGATATGTCCTCTCGATCTCGCCCCAATCGTAAATCATTTCGTAAATAATCGTGGTTTCATTCGATTCATTCGACGCTTCTCGTCTAGGACGGGCCAACAAAACATCGTCGTCGTCAGTAGTAACGCCGGCCTCGACCTTCACCTCATCGAATCCATTGCTTTTTTGATAGAAATAAACCGGCAAATAATCGATTATCGTCACGACCATATCAGCCCACATGTAATATCCTTCATACGTTCCTTCGACGCTTGCTACCATTTTGATATCACCTTCGCCTTCGCCAAGATAGAACTTATAATCGCAATCCATCGTCGGGGTTGAGTCGTATGTGTCTTTCGCGCCGATGACACCCATAATTTCACTGGCTGCGCCATGCGTGGTCACGAAAATACTATTGCTATCTACATAGGCTGCCGCAGCGGCTCGCTTAAAGATGTTCAGCATAAAGTTTTCGGAATCCGTGTATTTGGAAACGAGTTTCGAAGAGGCGACGCTCATGGAAGAATCCGTCGTTCGAACGTCATACGCCGCGATATACTCCCCTCCAGCCTTATACATCCATGTTTCTGTGGCACTAGCGCTTCCATCGGTTCGATTGACATGGAGATATGGATCATTTTCATCTAAATCGAAAACGGCGTCGATGATGGTTTCGCTTTCGACGGACGAATTGACTTTTGATGTCGTCTTTCTTTTGCTCGTTCCTTTTGTTGGAAAAGCGAAATCGTCGGCGCTTATTTTCCCTTCGATGGCGATGATCCTCGCCTTTGCGGTCTCGATATCCGTCTCTTCAAGGGGGATAGAGTCGCTATAAGATGCGTCATCGCTACCGTCGCTCTTGATATTGTCGCCAAGACCACAACTAACTAGCGCCAAAACCGTCAATGCCGACAAAAGCAAAGATTTCACATTCATTTTCATTTCCTCCGTGATCTCTCCTTAAGATTATCATCCTGAAGCGTCCTTTAAAAGAGAGACCCGATTCTGATGAATTCGTGCAAAATGCAGTAAGGATACGTTTATTATCCGATCGAAACGATCGATTCTAAGCCCCTTTGTAGCGTCTCGTTGCCTCTTTGTTCAAGAGACTAATAAAATCCAATTCGGATTCGGAGAACATCGTCTCTTCCTTTTCGAAAACGTTTTTCGCTTCCAATTTTTTAAGTTCTTTCTTCGTCATGTTTTTGGCGTCGACTTTTAAATCGTTCCATTTAATCAGAGCCTCTTCGACTATCTTCCATAAATCGTCAGTAAGAACGTTCTTGAGTTCTTCAAGCGTTTTCTCTAATGCATCTTTCTTCGATAACTTATAGAAAAACGAAAGAAAGCCTTCACCCATAACTTCGGAAAAGCAAAAACAGAGGCTCATTAAAGAATTCGGTAGTCGTTTCGCTTCGTAATCTTCCCATAGTTTAGCGTACGGCGTATCGTCCAGAAACATCTCTTGTTCTTTCTCTTCCATTTCTTTTTTCCCTTTCGCTCCAAGAAATATTGCTCCTTTCTTTGGTAAAAAGATATGATTTACATCGTGGAAAATGAGTTAGATGCAAACGTAAAAGCCAAAGGAGCCGGAATTCGCGCGGTTTTTTTGGATTTCGACGGCGTCGTCGTCGATAGCGAAAGAATCTATCAGCGTTTTTGGAAAGAGGCTTTTGAGGCGTATGGATACAAAACAACGCCATCAATATTGCTATCGCTTAGAAGCTGCGAAGCAAAGTCCGGGGAAAAAATTATGAGAACCATATACGGCTCCGCTTTCCCTTACTTGGAAATAAGAAAGCTCCGATCCTCTTTGATGGACGAATACGTGAAAAGCCATCCATATCAATTGAAAAAAGGGGTCTTGGATTTTTTGGCTTTCCTTAAAGAAAGAGGAATAGCCGCTTTCATTGTGTCAAGCTCATATAAAGAAAAGATCGAGAAAGAAATAAAAAGGCTTGGGGTATCATCATTTTTCTCGGATGTTCTTAGCGCCAAAGACGTGAAGAACGGCAAGCCTTATCCAGACGTCTATCTAAAAGCGATTGAATTAAGCGGTTTCGCCAAAGAGGAGATAATCGTCATCGAGGATTCGCCTAATGGCATTTGCAGCGCTTTTGGCGCCGGATTGAAAGTCATCATGGCCGATGACATCGACAAAGCCTCCAAAGAAACGTCAAAAATGATAATCGGCGAAGTAAGCGAGATAGACGAGCTCATAAACCATCCAATTTTCCTAAGATAGCGGTTCCATATTTCAAAATGGGTAGCAACGCTCATTCGTATCGCTTTATAATCAAATGTCAAAGAGAGGCAAAACAATGGATTTAGAACGTTATATCGGCGTCACCCCGGACTTCCCAAAAAAGGGGATCTCATTCAAAGACGTTTCGCCTTTGTTAAGGGATCCGGAAGCGTTTCGTTATTGCATCGGTGAGCTAAAGAAACTAGCCGAAGAATTTAGGCCGACGATCATCGTCGGAGCGGAATCGCGCGGATTCCTATTCGGCACCGCCCTTGCCTATGAAATGGGCATCGGATTCGTCATGGCTCGTAAAGCGGGCAAACTTCCTGGAATCACGATCAAGGTAAGCTATCAATTGGAATATGGCACCGCCACAATGGAAGTTCCCGCCAATTCATTCAAAGCAGGCGACAGAGTTTTGCTGGTCGATGATTTATTGGCGACAGGAGGAACGTTCGCGGCCCTTGCAAGGCTCGTCAAATCGGCCGGCGGAGAACCGGTTGGCGCCATCACGGTAATTAAGCTTGAAGAACTCCATGGCGAAGATAATGCGCTTGTTCCCTGCAAGAGCCTATTGACCCTTAGCGATAGTCATTAAAAAAACGAAAGGCACGCAACATCGACACTGCGTGCCTTTTTTTGTTTCGAAGTTACTGATCGATCTGAATGTCTATCTGTTCTTTATCGTCTGGAACAACCGATTCGTCTTCCTCATCGCTAGAAAAATCTATTTTTTGGACATTATTGAATTTCCTTCCGATCTTACCGACGGTCGTGGAGAATTCATCGCTCTTTTTGGTTAAGGCTTGGATGTTTTTGTTTAAGCTTTCCCAACGTGGCATGAACTTATCGAATTCTTTTCCCAACGCGTTAAGCTGCTCGTTGATTTTAGCGATGTTCTTGCTCTTCTTCGCATCGATTTGAATCATTCTGAAGGATGCCAAAAGAGGTTGCAAGATCGTCGGGGATACCATGACGACTTTCTTGTTTTGGGCATAATCGATGAGTTCCGGGAATTCGTTATGTATATAGGCGAAAACACCGTCGTTTGGAATGAACATAATCGAATTGGAGATGGTTTTGCCGGGAATAATGTATTTCGACGTCTCTTCGATTCTCGCCTTGGTGGCCAATTTGAAAGCGGACTTCGCCTTAGCTTTCTCAGCGTCATCCAAATGCTTATTCGGATCGAATAGTTCCTCATAACCTGTGATGGAGAATTTGCTATCGATGCAAACGATTTGATGATGTGCTTCGCCATCTAGGAAGATCACAGCATCAGGTTTTAACTGCGGCTCATCCCCTTTCGCCTCTCTTAAAATGAATTGGGTGTCGTATAAAGTTCCTTTGCACCCTTGGAATAAGTTCTCCAAAAGGAGTTCGAGCTGGAATTCGCCATATTTGCCGCGCTGTTGATTATTCGAAAGGACATCGCGTAGGGAAGTAATCTCATTCTGCAATGTGTTGATGT
Source organism: uncultured Staphylococcaceae bacterium (assembly GCA_964497235.1). GTDB lineage: Bacteria > Bacillota_I > Bacilli_A > RFN20 > CAG-826 > UBA4951. The sequence goes on along the minus strand of CAZCCJ010000022.1, from coordinate 734 downwards.
TTTTCTGCGCTTCCTGAACTATGCCGAGTTGTTTCTGCAAACTATTCATCGAATCGGACGTCCCTTTGAAGCCGTCGCTTAAAGATTGATTCACCTTCTCGTTGATCGTTTTCATCGAGGCGTCTATCTTCTCGTTCATGGTCTTGACTTGCAAGGCCACGGCGTTATTGATGGTTTCTTGGAAACCGTTCAAACGATTCGTGACGGAATCATTCATGGTCTTGACTTGCGAATTGAGATTCTCGGTTATCGACTGTTGAAAAACGTTTAGCCTTTTAGTATCGGCATCCGATTGATCCTTCATCGTTTTCACGATTTCCGTTATCTGCCCTTGCATCTTCGAATCAATTTGGCCTTCCATTTTCAAAGAGATGTTCTTTTCGAGGTTATTGATGGCCGCTTTAATGTCAGCAGTATTCTCGATTTGCTTATTTTCTATGTTCCTTACATCAATCGGATTGGAATTTGCAGGGTTTTTGTCTTTTTTTAATAAAATCAACAATAAAGATGCTATGCCGAAAACGGCCGCAGCTGAAGCGATGATCAATGTAGCAATCAATAATTTTTCCATTTGTCTATCTCCTTAAAACGTTATCATTATTATATAGTGACGAACGAAATAAAAAATCACATCGAAAATAAACTTTTTTAGTTCATCTACTAAAAGAATAAAAGACATAAAAAATCCCCCTTTCGGGGGCTATAAAAGAAAAAGCCCGGCGGCGCGCTGTTTT
>CAZCCJ010000021.1:4335-19876 GCA_964497235.1 uncultured Staphylococcaceae bacterium | reverse complement strand
CAAGGGCAAGGGAAGCGCCCAGTGCTGCCTTAGTGAGAGTCTTTTTGCTTGCAAGTTGTGCAAATGAATAACGCATAATTAAAAACCTTACGATAGGGGTTAAAAGTGTCTTATGAACCTATAATTGCCCTGATGATAGCACACCAGCGTAAACACCAGTAAAATGCAAACGGATATTACACATTTAATGAACAAGCTTAACGAACAAGCGCTGCATTTTATTTGCAAACTCCTGCAAAAATCTATGCGCTTTTGTAAATCTGAAGTGCTCTAAGGGAAAGTAACAAGAAAAGTGGCGGAGATGCGTGCGAATCGAACACACCCAAGACGTTCTGCGCGCCTCGCAACGGCTTTGAAGGCCGCGGGATCCACCAGGAATCCATTCATCTCCGTTTTTAAAAGGATTTCTTTTTTGCTAGAAATAAGACATTCGCATTATACCTTACTTCGTAGAAAAAAGTACATTGAACTGGGAATTTAACAAATGACGAAAAATTCTTATCACTCATAATCTGAAAGTTTTTGAATCAGAAAATGAACTGAATAATATTCATTAAAACAATTTTCTGCACGAAAAAATAAGGTTTTCTGAATGAGTGTACACAAAAGGTTTTACGAATGTGATACGTACAAATAAAAAATAAAAAGCACCTTGAATAATAGTGTTAAACCGTTTTATAAAAAACATTCCCTACTTTAAAGTAATATTTTTAAAAAACAATAATAATGCCTGATAAACAGCATATTTTGAGTGGTATAATTCTAGCGCGAAGCTATCCCTATTCAATCAATTATTCCTGTACAAACACCTCTTGTTCATTAAAAGGGTAGCTTTTTGCATTTTGTGTTTGGCAATAAGGAAAAGAATGTTTCTTGGTAAATATTCTTACCACGTATCTAAAGGAGGAATTATGGCAAGTATTTGTACGATCGACGATTTAAAAAAGAATCCCAGCGCAATAATTAATCAGGTGAAAGCTTCGAAAGAGCCTGTTTATATTAATCAAAGCGGCCAATCGAGTGTGTTGCTGATAGATGCCGATACCTATCTTACGGATATGCAAGCACTGAATGAGTTTAAGCGTATCTATAATAGTGATATTAAAGGGAAACCACTGGATTCAGTAGCGGCTGCAGCTCAATAAGCAAATATATTTCTTATAATCCTGGTTTTAAGGAGCATTTTGTCAAAAAAGACAAAATGCTCCTTATCTTTTGTTCTGGAAAAAATCAACGCCCTTTTTTTCGTTTTTAGGCGCCTTTTGATAAATAAAAACACTCTAAATTCTTACATCTTTCTGAAGAATATTCTTTTAAAAAGCAACTCTAACAGGGAAAACAGCAATATATATTCACAATACGTATCACAATTGAGTTACGTTTCGCTTGCACAGAAAAATTTTTAAAACAATTTAAATATATCACAAAAGTAATACAAACAATTTAAAATATAAACTGTTGTTATTGACAAAACAAATTGAAATTCTTAAAAAAAGCCTGATAAAAAGATAATTTTATTATCTGATAAACAAATTATTGACATTAAACTAAAAATGAAGATACTATGGATACATAAAGCGGACTGTTGTCTAAAAGAGAGAAATTCCTGGAAAAAATGCGCTCAGGTCCGCTGGACAGGTGGGGGTACGGCAAGGTTTGGCAAGGTGGATATACCTGCATTACACGGTATAGATACCTGCATCAAGATGTCATTCCCTGGTTGCTTCCTCTTACTGTTATCGGCCCGCTTTCGCAAGGTGGACGCACTTTGTATTGAAGAAAACAACCATGAGCGCACGCAATATGCCCAGGAAGATTGTTAAGAAAAGGAGGGTTTTGTGGGAAACAAGTTTGTCATTGCAGATCCACGGAAATGCGTTGGATGCAAAGCCTGCATGGCAGCGTGTCTGGTAAAGCACTACGTTCCAAAAGACGTACCCGTGGCGCGTTTGAACGTAGTTCGCGTGGGAGAACGCACAGCCCCCATTGTGTGCCACCATTGCGAGAACGCGCCGTGCGCGCAAGCGTGCCCAACGGGCGCTTTGTACAACGATGACGACCGCGTTGCAGTACGCATGGAGCGCTGTATTGGTTGCAGAAGCTGTGTTGTTGCGTGCCCTTATGGCGCGGTAAACGTGGTAGAGCGTTACGACGGCTCTCTGCTCGGTGGGCTTACGGTGGGTGCAGCACCAAAAGCTGCGGTCATCAAGTGTGATCGTTGCTACGACCGGCCAGATGGTCCTGCGTGTATTCAGGCTTGTACTTCGCTTGCTCTTCGCCTGATTGATCAAGACGAAATTGAAGTACGTCAATCAACCAGACAAAGCGCACTGGCCGCTGATATGGCCCAATGATATTGCTTTTAAGCAATAGAAAGGCGAGAGGGGAATCACATGGAAAAACACATGGTTGTTTGCCCGTATTGCGGAACGGGTTGTAAATTCAACCTTTTGGTTGAAAATGACCTCGTAGTGGGGGCTGAACCCTTGAATGGCCTTACCAATGAAGGCTTTTTGTGCCTTAAGGGTTGGTTTGGCTATGACTTTATTAACGACACTAAAATTCTTACGCCGCGCGTGCTGCATCCTATGATGCGCGAAAGTAAAGACGCGCCGCTCAAGCGCGTTTCATGGGACACCGCGCTTGATTTTGTGGCTTCCAAACTTACTGAAGTAAAGGAAAAGTACGGGCCCGATGCCATTATGACAACGGGGTCTTCGCGCGGAACAGGCAACGAATCTAACCTGGCAATGCAACGTTTTGCGCGAGCGTGCCTAGGAACCAACAACATTGACAACTGCGCACGAACTTGACACGGCCCTACTGTCGTCGGTCTGATTGACACACTTGGAGCTGGTTCAATGAGCTGCGGCGTTCCCGGAATGGAGGACGCAGGTTGCTTATTCTTGTTTGGTTACAATCCAAACACTTCACATCCGTTAGTTGCTCGCCGCGTGGTTAAAGCAAAGGAAAAGGGCGCAAAGATTATTGTGGCCGACCCCCGCTTTATTGAAACGGCGCGCATTGCTGACATCTATTTGCCGTTGAAAAATGGCTCAAACATTGCTTTCCTGAATGCGTTTGCGAATGCTATTGTGACTGAAGGCCTTACCGATGAAGACTTCATTCGCGAGCACACGTTGGGCTTTGATGAATGGTGGAAAACCATTGAGAAGTACACGCCGGAAAACACGCAGTCTATCACGGGCGTTGACCCAAAGATGATGCGTAAGGCTGCACGTATGTATGCAACGGCAGAACCTTCTTCCATTATTTGTTGGGGCATGGGCGTTTGTCAGCATTTGCAAAACGTAGAAGCGGTACACACCTGTGCGGCTATTGCGTGTATTACCCACCAAATTGGCAAGCCTAATTCGGGCGTTGCTCCGGTTCGTGGGCAAAACAACGTTCAAGGTGCTTGTGATATGGGAGCGCTGCCTAACTTCTTCCCCGGATATCAAAGCGTTACTGACCCGGTGATCAAGCAAAAGTTCGCTGATAACTGGAATATTCCGGTAGAGCAGCTTTCCGATCATGTGGGTTATAAGGTTTCTGATGTGGGGCACCTTATTGACGAGGGCAAGGTTCACGCCTTCTATAACTTTGGCGAAGATCCGTTGCAAACCGAGCCTGACACCTTGCATTTAGCAAAGCAGTTCAAGAAGCTTGATATCTTTATTTGCCAGGATATTTTCATGACGCAAACCTGCGCGGAGGCCGACGTTATTCTGCCGGCAACCAGCTGGGGCGAACATGAAGGTGTGTTCTCGGCGTGCGACCGCACGTTCCAGCGCTTTACGGCTGCGGTACCGCCAAAGGGCGAATGCAAACATGACTGGCAAATCATAAGCGAAGTTGCCGAGCGCATGGGCTACGACATGCATTACGAAAACACCCAGGAAATTTGGGATAAGGAATGCCGTGCTATGTGGCCGGGTGCCTATGGTGCCACCTATGAGAAGATGGCAGGCGTTGGTCATGCTCAGTGGCCTATTCCCACGCTGGATCATCCGGGAACGCCCGACTTGTTCCTGGGTGGCAAATTCACCACGCCGGAAGGCAAAGCTCACCTGATTGCGCACGATTACGAAGACCCAACCGAAATGCCCGATGACAGCTACCCCTTGGTGCTGTGCACGGTTCGCGAGGTGGGGCATTATTCGTGCCGTTCTATGACGGGCAACTGTGAGCAGCTTTCTAACCTTGCAGAAGAACCGGGGTTTGTACACATTAGCCCTGAAGATGCCGTAGAGCGTGGCATTAAAAACAACGATTTGGTGTGGGTGTATTCACGGCGCGGCAAGATTATTACGCAGGCCTTTGTGGATGATCGCATTAACAAAGGTGCAGTGTACATGACCTACCAGTGGTGGGTTGGCAAGTGTAATGATCTTACGCTTCACCATGTAGATACGCGTTCTCATACCCCCGAGGATAAGTTCTGTGCAGTAGAGGTTGAACTTGTTGATGATCAGGTTTGGGCTGCTCAGCACGCCGAGGAGTTGTATATGGCGCTTAAGGCGCGTTTGGCAGAAGAAGCAAATGCGCAAAACGAAGGGTTGTAAGGGTTGCAAAAAAACAAGGCGCGCATCATGAGTGTGCGCCTTACAAAAAACGAAAGGGGTGAATGAATGAATCGCTTTATCGCAATCCAACCAAGCAGATGTGTTGCCTGCGGAACATGTCGTGCCGCATGCAGCGAAGGTCATAGACGTGCAGGATTGCAAAAAGAGCCCCGTCTGGCGCTTTATGAAAGCCGCGATGTAGTGGCTTCAGTAACGTGTCATCATTGCGAAGGTGCCCCCTGTTTGCTGGTGTGTCCGGTGAACGCTATCAGGCACGATGATGACGGCTGTGTTCGTATTGATGAAGCACATTGTGTAGGGTGCAAACTGTGCGCAGTGTCGTGCCCGTTTGGTGCCATTCATATGGCAGGAACACCTCGTGCAGGTGTTGCCGGAATGGAATACAACACACCAACGTTTCCGGCTTCGCTTGACCCCATTTTGCAATGGGAGATAGGCGTGTATTCAGCAGCCGTTAAATGCGATTTGTGTGCATATGACAACGGTAAGCCGCACTGCGTGGACGCCTGCATTACTGAAGCGCTTGTTTTGGTGGAATCTGACGGCAAAGACGACATTATGAATGAAAAACGCATGAGAGCTCTTGAAGCAGGGCTGGTCATGTTTGATGAAACTAACGAAAAGGAAAGGGGGTAGAAACATGGATATGCTACTGATTTCATCGGTGTTATCGGTTGCGGGTGCTGTTTTGTCAATTTGTACCATGAAGGCAGAAAGTGCATCGAAAAACCTGGGATGTTTCATTGGTGCTATTGCGGCATGTTTTGCTATTGCGGCAGGATGCTGTGGTATTTTTCAACCAAGCGTGCTGTCAAGCTTTGCTACACCGTTTTCCTTTGCGAACTTTACGGTGCTTTTAAACCCGTTCTCAGGGCTTTTGCTGGTAGTTATTAACCTGCTTGCGTTAGTGGCCTGGATTTACGGCTTTTCGTATTTTGACGAATATCGCGGCAAAGGCATGGGCGCTATTGGCTTTTTCATGAACCTGTTTGTGGTTTCCATGAACATGGTACTGAGTGTTGATAACGCGTTCTGGTTCTTGGTGTTCTTTGAATTAATGTCTTTGACCTCGTATTTCCTGGTTATTGTTGAGCAAAACCCGCAGTCGGTAAAAGGCGGATTTTTATACCTTGTTATGGCTCATGTGGGCTTTTTCATGATCATGATTTCGTATCTGATTATGGCAGGGGTTACGGGCAGCTTTGAGTTTGCCGATTTCCGTGCAGCACACTTTAATCCCGCCCTTGCCTCTTTGGTGTTTTTACTGGCGTTTATGGGCTTTGGCTGCAAAGCGGGTATGTTCCCCTTCCATTCATGGTTGCCGCAAGCTCACCCGGCAGCGCCTTCTAACGTAAGTGCGTTAATGTCGGGCGGCATGATTAAGATTGGTATCTTTGGTATTGTGAAAGTGGGGCTTGACCTGCTGGGCGGCTCTGACTGCCAGTTGTGGTGGGGCATTGTGGTGCTGGTAATTGGTGCCCTATCAAGCGTTTTGGGCGTTGCCTATGCTTTGGCAGAGCACGATATCAAAAAGCTTTTGGCGTATCATTCGGTAGAAAACATTGGCATTATTTTGTTGGGTGTTGGTGTTGGCTATATGGGTGTTGCACTTGATCAGCCCGTGATTGCAGCAGTTGGTTTAATGGCAGGGCTTTATCACTTGCTTAATCACGCCATGTTTAAAGGTTTGCTCTTCTTGGGTGCCGGCTCTGTTTTGTATGCAACGGGCACGCGCAATATGGAAGACTTAGGCGGGCTTGGCCATGTTATGCCGGTTACGGGCATGTGCTTTTTAATTGGCAGCCTGGCAATCTCGGCAATTCCTCCGTTAAACGGTTTTGTTTCTGAGTGGTTTACCTACCAATCGCTCTTTAGTGTTGCACTTTCAGGGAGCATTCTTATCAAATTCTTCGCAGCCTTCGCTGCTGTTTCTTTGGCCATTACGGGCGCCCTTGCTGTTACCTGCTTTGTAAAGGCATACGGCGTTACGTTTTTGGGTAAGGCGCGAAGCGATTGTGCGCGTGCTGCACATGAAGTACCTGCTCCTATGAAGTTTGGCATGGTTGTGCTGGCGGTTGTGTGCATTTGCTTGGGCGTGGGTGCTCCGTGGGTTGCTCCGGTTATGGAAAGCATAGCAGCAGCGGTGCTTGCAATGCCTTCTACCGTGGTGGCAAGCGGTATTAACGTGGTTAACCCGGAATTGGGCACCACCATTTCTACGCCGCTTTTGGCAATTCTTCTTATTGCGCTGGTTTTGCTGCCGGTTGCTATACGTGCCATTAACAGCAAAGGCGGCGCGGCAAGTGACCGTGACCCGTGGGCATGCGGGTATCAGCTTGATCCCAACATGCCTGTTATTGCCACCACCTTTGGCGCAGAAGTAAAGATGTTCCTAACGCCACTGTACGCCGCACGTGCTGCCGTGGTGAACATGAAAGACAACTTTATTTCGGCATTCAATGCCACGGTACGCGGCGCTTCCCGTGCTGAAACCGTGGGCGATAAGTATCTGGTACATACCGTAGCAGCATTTGTTGCTTGGATTGGTCGCTTAACACGAAAGATAGAGGGTGGCAACTTCCGCATATACATTGTGTATATTGTTTGCGCTCTGGTTATCTTCTTGTGTTTAGCTGTAGTGCTTCACTAAGGAGGGAGTAAGACATGAATATCATTGTTGGTATATTGCAAGCCCTCCTGCTTATGCTTTTGGCTCCGTTTGTTTCGGGCAGTGCCCGCTGGTTGCGTGCCAAAATGCATACGCGCAAAGGGCCCTCTATTTTCCAAGATTACTACGATATAGCTAAGCTTTTTAAACGCCAGGATGTTCACACGGCTGAATCAAGCTTTGTGCACAAACTTATGCCACCCCTTTTCTTTGGTAGCATGCTGGTGCTTGCGTTGGGTGTTCCCATGATTATGCGCACCAGTGCCGTGCCGGTGCTGGGTGACATTATTCTGGTAATTTACCTGCTTGCCCTGCCGCGCTTTTTCTTTAGCTTATCTGCGGTAGATTCAGGCAGTTCTTATGCGGGCATTGGTGGTGTTCGTGAGCTTTTGGTAGGCGTTTTAGTAGAGCCTTCTATGATGCTTGCCTTGTTTGTAACTGCTTTGGCCACTGGCACCACCTGTATAGGAGACATGGGAAGTGCCATTGCCGGCTTAAGTGTTACCAGCCCTATAGGCGTTATTCTTGCCGGCGTTGCTTTTGCCTGCGCGTGCTATGTAGAGCTGGGAAAGTTGCCCTTTGATATGGCAGAAGCTGAGCAGGAATTGCAGGAAGGCCCGCTTTCTGAATATTCGGGTCCTTCGCTTGCTTTGGCAAAAATGGCGTTATCCATGAAACAAGTGATTGTGGTGAGCTGGTTTATTGCCATCTTTTTGCCCTGGGGCTCGGCAGTTGATATGAGCCTTGCCTCGTTGGGTATTGGCCTTGTGGTATGGCTTGCTAAGTTGCTTGTGATTTTTTTCGTATGTGCGTTGTACGAAAACGCTGTTGCTCGTGTTCGTTATAAGTTACTGGGGCGCCAAACCTGGGCAATTGTGGGCATTGCTGCTTTTGCTTTTGTGTTCTGCGTTTTGGGAATTTAGAAAGGGGTGGTTTTTATGGCAATGATATCTGTTATTGGCCTTGCAGCCATCCTGGTACCTTTCGTAGTTTCGCTTTTGATTATGATATGCCCGCAGCCTGCAGCTAAGTTTTTATGCATTGGTGCTGCGGCGGTATCAACAGTGCTTACCATTGTGGTGTGGTGCAACATTGCCGCTTTAGGCGGAGCAACCGTTACGGTAGATATTGCATCGCTGGGACAAGCGAAAATTGTTGGTTTTCTGTTTGACAAAATGAGCGTTATGCTGGCAACGTGCTTTGTGGGTATTGGCTTGCTTATTGCTATTTATTCCGTGGGTTATATGAATAGTGGCAACCGTGAACACCCCGATGCTCCGCGCCGGCGCTTCTACACGTTCTTCACCATCTTTATTGGTGCCATGGCGGGTTTGGTATATGCCAACACGCTGGTAACGCAGCTTATTTTCTTTGAGATTACCGGTGCCTGCTCGTGGGCTTTGATTGGCTACTATGCAACACCAACGGCTCAGAAAGCGGCTATGAAAGCGCTTATTTTGACCCATATTGCTTCTTTGGGGCTTTATATTGCGGCTGGCGTGCTTTTTGTGCAAGCCGGTACGTTTGCGGTAGATGCGCTTGCCGGTTTGCAAGATGGCTGGAAAACGCTGGTGTTGGTTTGCATCATTATTGCGGCCTGGGGTAAATCGGCTCAGCTGCCGTTTTACATGTGGTTGCCTTCTGCAATGGAAGCGCCCACCCCGGTATCTGCTTATTTGCACGGCGCATCTATGGTTAAAGTGGGTGTGGCAATTCTGGCGCGCTCGCTTGCCAGCGCAGGTGTTATCCCCGAAGCAGTAGGTTGGGTTATTGTGATTGGCGCTATTGCAACCATGCTCTTTAGCTTCTTTATGTACCTGCCGCAAAAAGACATGAAGCGCCTGCTGGCATTCTCTACCATTTCTCAGCTTTCCTACATTTTCCTGGGCTTTGGGTTCTTCGTTTTTGGCAGTCAAATGGCATTCGAAGGCGGCGTTATGCACATCTTTAACCACGCTTTTGCCAAAACGTTGTTCTTCCTTATTGCCGGTGCTTTCAGCTACACCTTGGGCACGCGTATGCTTCCGCAAATTAAAGGCGTGCTCAAAAAACAACCGCTATTAGCAATTGGCTTTGGCTGCGCTGCCCTTGCTATTGCAGGGTGCCCGCCCTTCAACGGCTTCTTTAGCAAGTTTGCTATTTTTGCCGGCAGTTTTCAGGTGGCTCAGGGCAACTGGCTGCTCATGCTTATTGTGGTGGTGGGGCTTATTGAAACGGTGTGCTGTTTTGCCTGGTTCCTGAAGTGGATGGGACACGTAATTCCTGGTGAGCCTTCTGAAACAGTAGCCGCCGCTGCGCCTACTCCTAAGCCTATGGTTGCTGTATTTGTTGTACTCATAATTATGACGGTATGCTCAAGCTTTATTGCCGCCGCGTGGCTGGGTTAGGAGGTCTTTCGTGAACGGATATGTAGCAGTAAATGTACTCGGGGGCTTGCTCATTATTACCAGCTTAATGGTGGTGCTTTCTAAAACCCCTAAAAAAGCCGCCTTCATTTATGCAGCTCAATCGGTGGTGTTGGTGTCAATCTTTATTGCACTTGGCATGACAACGGGCTCAACTGAGTTGTTTACGTGGTCGGCAACGGCGTTTTTAACCAAAGTGCTTTTTGTGCCGGGCGTTATGCTTTTTGCTTTGAAGAAAATGGGGTCGCCCAACGAAGATTTGCCTTCATCGGTTAATCCAATGGTATCGGTTCTTTTGGTTGCGGCAGAAGTGCTTATTTGCTTTGTAGCGGTACAAGGTATTGAGCTTCCTACGTCAACTGAAGTTAAACCGGCATTGGCTGTTTCGCTTGCGCACTTCTTTATTGGTTTGACCTGCATTGTTACCCAGCGCAATATTTTAAAGCAAGTGTTTGGTTACTGTCTTATGGAAAACGGTTCACACGTAACGCTTGCACTTTTAGCACCGCAAGCGCCTGAACTGGTTGAAATAGGTATTGCAACCGATGCTATTTTTGCCGTGATTATTATGGTGGTTGTGGCAATGCGCATTTACAAAATTACGCATTCGCTTGACTCCAATGAACTTATGGAATTAAAAGGTTAGGAGGATGATCATGGATTTTTCAATGCTTGTGATTGTTCTCATGGTAATACCTTTGTGCGCAGCACTTGTTATGGCGCTTATGCCATCAAAAGTTGTGCCTTCTATGGTCTATGAAACAATTCATATTTTGGCAGTTTTTGCGGTAGCTTGTTTAGCGGTGTATCTGGTGGTACACGTTGCAACAACAGGAGAGCCCATTGATGCGCTGGGATTATGGTTTCATCTTGATGCTTTGGGCTGTGTGTTTGTGGCGCTTATTGGTGTTATCTCGTTTCTTACCGGGTGGTATTCGCTTTCCTATATTCGCCATGATGTAGAAGCGGGAAACATGGGGCCTGGGCAAGTTAAGCAATACTATGTGTTCTTTAGCTTGTTTGTGTTCTCTATGCTCCTTGTTGCCTTGTCTAACAACATTATTATGATGTGGGCATCTATTGAAGCCACCACGCTGGCAACCGTGTTTTTGGTGGGTGCGTACAACACCAAGCTTTCGTTGGAAGCGGCCTGGAAATACGTTATTGTTTGCACGGCAGGCGTTGCTTTTGGCCTGTATGGCACGGTTTTGGTATACGCCGATGCCGCAAATCTTATGTCTGACCCGCATCAGGCGGTATTTTGGACGTCGTTGCTTCCGTATGCTAAGCAATTCGATGGCTTGTTGGTACAGATTGCTTTTGTGTTTGCGGCTATTGGTTTTGGTACCAAGGCGGGGCTTTTCCCCATGCACACCTGGCTGCCCGATGCTCACTCGGAAGCACCAAGCCCGGTTTCTGCCTTGCTTTCAGGCGTGCTTTTGAAATGCGCCATGCTTATTGTTATTCGCTTTTACATTTTGGCTGTTCAGGCAGTGGGAAGCTTTTTCCCGCAAACCGTTATGCTTATCTTAGGCTTGCTTTCGGTATGCATTGCGGCGTTTGCCGTGTTCACGCAAGATGACCTTAAGCGCAAACTTGCGTATAGCTCCTGCGAAAACGTGGGCGTTATTGCGCTGTGCCTGGGCTTTGGCGGGCCGTTAGGTGTGGCAGCTGCGCTTTTGCACTGCGTAGTGCACGGTTTTACCAAAGCTTTGATGTTCTGCCTGTCGGGCAACATCTTAATGAAGTACGGCACGCGTGATCTGAAAAAGATTCAGGGCGTTATTTCGGTTGCCCCAGCAACAGCAGTGCTTATGTGCTTTGGTTTGTTTGCTTTGTCGGCCTTCCCGCCTTTTGCCATGTTTATCTCTGAAGTTATGGCGTTTGTTTCCGGCGTTGTATCAGGGTATCTGTGGGTTGTTATTGTGCTGGGTATTGCACTTACCGTTGTTATTGCGGCGCTGGTTAAAGTGGCAAGCAAATCTGTTTTGGGTGGCAAAGCCCCTGAAAACATGAAACATGGCGACGTGCCGCTGCTGGCTATTGTTCCCGAAATTGTAATGGCGTGCATTATTTTGTGGTTTGGCGTTGCCTGCCCCGCGCCTATTTTGAGCGGTATAGAGTCGGCCACGGCCATTGTGCTACAGGAAGACTCTAACGTGTTGCACGAGGCGCCCCTGTTCAAAGACGTATTTGCGGCAACTGAAGTAGTTGCGCCCGAGATGGATGAGTAGGAGGCTGCTGTGAACAGAAAGAAAGTTGTTCCTCGCATTTGCGAGTCGCATGTTTTGGCGGCAAAAGAGCGTTTTCCCGGTGCAGTTTTGCGCTATGAGTGGGTGTGCGAAGATCAAGTGGTTATGACGGTAGCGCTTGATTCTGCCCCCGATGTTATTGAGTACTTGTACTACCAGCGTGGCGGGTGGATGCCGGTTATGGTAGGCAATGATGAGCGTCAGTTAAACGGCCATTACGCGCTGTATTACCTTCTTTCCATGGAAGAAGAAGACCCCGGTTGGATTATGGTGCGCGTAGAAGTTCCGCGTGATACCGGTGAGTTTTTGGCGGTATCGCCAAAGGTTCCCGCTGCCGTGTGGAGCGAGCGCGAAGTGCAAGACATGTTTGGCTTAAAGGCGCAGGGCATTATTGACAACCGCAACCTGGTTTTGCCCGATGACTGGCCGCAGGGTTTGTACCCGCTGCGCAAAGACACCATGGATTACCGGTATCGCCCAGCTCCTACGTCTGACATGGAAAACTACGAGTTCTTGCGTGAGACCGAAGGGCATGAAACCACAACCATTCCCATGGGCCCTTTACATATCACCAGTGATGAACCCGGGCATTTTCGCTTATATGTAGAAGGCGAAACCATTATTGATGCCGATTACCGTATGTTCTTCGTGCACCGTGGCATGGAAAAATGCGCGGAATCACGTATGAACTACGATAGTGTGCCGTTTTTGGCAGAACGTATTTGCGGCATTTGCGGCTTTGCCCATTCCGTGGCCTATGCTGAAACCATAGAGCATGCGCAGGGCATTCAGGTTCCGCTTCGAGCTCAGTACATTCGCTCCATTGTGCTTGAAACAGAGCGTTTGCACTCGCATTTGCTGAACCTGGGTTTGGTGTGCCACTACAGCGGCTTTGATACCGGTTTTCAGCATTTCTTCCGCATTCGTGAGAAGTCGATGGATTTGGCAGAAATGATAACGGGTGCGCGCAAAACGTACGGCATTAACCTTATTGGTGGCGTGCGTCGCGATATTCTGGCTGAACAAAAGCTTTCTACTCTTAAGTATTTGGAAGAGCTTGAGGCCGACGCCACGCGCCTGGTGGATGAGCTGGTGTCTACACCAAACTTCCTGAAGCGCGCCCAAGGTGTTGGCGTGCTTGATAAAAAGGTTGCGCGTGATTACAGCCCGGTTGGTCCTACCGTGCGCGGCTGCGGGTTTGCGCGTGATGTGCGCTGGAACCACCCCTTTGATGGCTATGCTGCTATTGCGGCAGATCACGCGCCCATTACGCAAGATACCTGCGATGTGTTAGGGCGCACCTTGGTACGCATTGGCGAATTTGCCGACAGCGTGAGAATTATTCGTGAGCTTCTTGAATGCGACCTGCCGAAAGGGCCGGTGCTAAACGACAAGTGGACCTATGAACCGCATAAGTTTGCGCTTGCGGCAACGGAAGCACCCCGTGGTGAAGACGTGCACTGGTCTATGATTGGCGATAATCAGAAGTGCTATAGGTGGCGCGCGAAAGCTTCAACCTATAGCAATTGGCCTGTTCTAAGAAGCATGTTCAGGGGAAACACCATTTCAGATGCTGCTTTGATTGTAGGCAGTATTGACCCGTGCTATTCCTGCACCGAGCGTGTGACCATTGTTGACGTGAAGAAAAATAAGCAACAGGTGCTCACCAAGCAGCAGCTTGAAGATTACTGCCGCGATCGTAAGCACTCGCCGCTAGAGAAGTAAGGAGGGCGAGTGATGTTTAAGACCTTTAAAGAGATACTTCGTACCGGTAACGCTACTGCCGCGTATCCTTTTGCGCCGCTTGAGCGCCCGCGCGATGCGCGCGGCAAGCCTGAGCACGATGCAATTGCCTGCATTGGCTGCGCGGCGTGTGCGGTGGCGTGCCCTCCGAATGCCATTCAGATGCTTATTAAGGTGGAAGAAGGAACCACAACCTGGTCTATTAACTATGGGCGATGCATTTTTTGCGGGCGTTGTGAAGAAGTTTGCCCCACGCATGCCATTGTTCTTTCCCCTGAATTTGAGCTTGCAGTAATGGACAAAAATGATTTGGAAGAAACGTGCACGTACAAGCTTCAGGCCTGCGCCGATTGTGGCGAATATTACGCAACAGCAAAAGAGGTAGATTACGCAGCGCGCATTCTTTCGCAGTTTGGCGATAACCTTGAAGCAACACAGGCGGCAGCGCTCACTGGTATTTGCCCGAAGTGCAAGCAGAAGGCCGATGCGTATCGGGCAAAGCGCCGTGATGAAATGGGAAGCATTCCCAAAAAGAGGATGGAGGGAAAAAATGATAATCGATAGACCACTTCCTGAAAGCCTCCAATACCGCCTGGACCAAAAAACGCTTGACGAAAGCGTTACCAAGGCAAAGCTTGCGCTGCTTAACGACATTAAGCGCTCGGTGTATATTTACCGTGTGGACTGCGGTGGGTGCAACGGATGCGAGATTGAAATTTTTGCAACCATAACGCCTGTTTTTGATGCGGAACGTTTTGGCATTAAAAACACGCCCAGCCCGCGGCATGCCGATATTCTGGTGTATACCGGCGCGGTTACGCGTGCTATGCGCATGCCTGCTATCAGGGCATATGAAGGCGCTCCTGACCCTAAACTGGTTGTTTCGTACGGCGCGTGCGGGTGCACCGGCGGGGTGTTCCATGATAACTATTGCGTGTGGGGTGGAACCGACAAGCTTTTCCCTGTGGATGTGTATATTCCAGGGTGTCCTCCTACTCCTGCGCAAACGGTGTACGGCTTTGCTATTGCGCTGGGGCTTTTGGGGCAAAAGCTTCACCATACCGATATAGTGGAACAGCCCGGTGAACAAGCCCCGTTGCGCTTTGCCGATATTCCCTATAAGGCACGCATTACCCTTGAGAAAGAGGCGCGCAAGATGTCGGGGTATAGGCAGGGGCAAGACTTATCCGATGAGTTTATGGCGGCTTTGCAGGCCGATGGCCCCGATGTGTTTGCGAATGTGTCTTCTTTGATTGCCAGGCAAACCGACCCGCGCCGCATTGAGGTTTTCACGCGTTTGCGCGACTCCTTGAGCAGTATGGTTGTTACTTCAGATCACGAGGCTGAGCTTTTGAAAAGCGCTTTGGAGAATGTGGTTTCTACGGGTGCTCCTGCGGGTGAAAACGTTGCGGCCACCATTTTGCAAACAGCGATGGCGAATCATGGAAAGTAACAATAGCGCACTTTATCGTGCCAATGCCGCTGTTTCAACACGTGATAAACAGCTCAGTGAACCGGCTGTGGTGTTTTACCAGGTGGAGAAAAAGTTTGTTGACAATGACTACTCTATTCCCGAGCAGTCTAAAGAGGTGATGTACTACGCGCTTTCGGTGGGGCATCACACAGGTGTGATTGATTGTTTTGCAGAAAAGGTGCGTTGCCCGCTTACGGTGTATAAGCGGGCACTTGCCCTTTTTGCCAGCTACGAGCAAGCGCGCTACAAGCTGGAAGGCATTGAGCGTACCGGCGAGATTCAAATAGACAAAAGCCACGTTTCAGTGCTTTTGCCGGCGGTGCGTGCGGTGTGTCAAGGTTTGGAAGAGCCCCCTGAAGGTGGGGAAGTTGCTGGCGCGGGCGTCGATGATGCGGCTGGCGCGGGCGTCGATG
>CAZCCJ010000021.1:0-4235 GCA_964497235.1 uncultured Staphylococcaceae bacterium | reverse complement strand
GGTGGGGAAGTTGCTGGCGCGGGCGTCGATGATGCGGCTGGCGCGGGCGTCGATGATGCGGCTGGCGCGGGCGTCGATGGCGTGGCTGGCGCAGAGGCGCATGCTATTGATACAGGCGCCGGCTTCTCGGGCGTGGTTGAAGCAGCCAACGAGGTGCAGTTTCTTGGTGCCTTCCACGCCATTCTTGAGCGCCTTGCTTTTGATGGCGCTGCCTACATTATGGGAAGGATGCGTGAAGCATGAGCGGTAAAGTAGTATTTACGGTGGGCGCAGTGCTGCGCGGCGACGACGCTGCAGGGCCGCTGCTTGCCAAAATGATGCAGGATAACCCCATTTCAGGGTGGAGTGTTGTTGATGGCGGCCAAATGCCTGAAGACGAGCTTGCGCCCATAAGGCGCATGCAACCCGATATTCTTTTACTGGTTGATGCGGCAGATATGGGTCTTGAACCAGGCGCAATACGTGTGGTTGATGAAAAAAGCGTTGCAACAGAGTTTTTGGTTACCACGCATTCTTTGCCCATAACGTTTTTGCTTGATGAACTAAAAAGCTGTTGCGGGAAAGTGGTATTTCTGGGAATTCAACCTTCGCACATGGATTTCATGGAACCGCTGCACCCCGATGTTCGACGCGCGGTAGAGAAAATCTACAATTTTCTTGCACAAGGCGCGAACTTTCCTTTATAAATACCAGCGCGAAGAAAGGATGAACAATGGATGCAAAAAAACAAGAGTTAGTTATTCCTGACCCAAACTGCTTGAGCGCTGCTGCGCAAGAAGCAAAGGCTGAAACAGTTGGTATTGGCAAAACTAACTTGGAAGTAGGGCGTTGTTTTGCGCTAGCTCTTATGGCGGGTATACAAATTGGCCTGGGAGCATTGTTTATGCTGTTTGTGAAATCAGATTCCTCGTTGCCTTTTGCGGCCTCGCAAGTATTAGGCGGCGTTTGTTTTTCTGTGGGTCTTATTTGCGTTATTGTGGCAGGTTCTGAGCTGTTTACCGGCAATAACCTTATGATTATAGCGCGCTTATCAGGCAAGATTTCATGGGGTGCGCTTTTTAAAAACTGGGGCATTGTGTGGGTTGGCAACCTGGTTGGCTCCCTTATTCTGGTGGCTATTGTGTTCTTCTGCAATTCAGCAGGAATGAATTCAGAAAATGTGGGCAAGGCCATGGTAAGCGTTGCAACGTCAAAGATTAACCTGCCGTGGATTACCATCTTTTTCCGTGGCATTTTGTGTAACGTTCTTGTTTGCCTGGCAGTGTGGATGGGCTTTGCAGGTAAAAGCGTTGTCGACAAAATTTTCACCAGCATTTTCCCTGTTATGGCTTTTGTGGCTTGTGGTTTTGAACACTGCGTTGCCAATATGTTCTTTTTGCCCATGGGTGTTGCCGCCTATGCTGCTGGTTTTGGAGCCGATGTGGCAAATGCAGCTACCTGCTTAAATGTTACGGGCGTGATTTACAACATTAGTGCAGCAACGCTGGGCAATATTGTGGGTGGTGCCTTAATTGTAGGATGCATTTACTGGGTTGCTTATCACAAAAAGGCTGCTAAATAGCGCAATGCTACTCTGCGCTGCTTTAAAGAGCGGCGCGTAAGCACCGGCAAAAGGGAAACTTATTTCCCCTCCTGTTCTTCCCCTTTTGCCAAGGAATACATAGTTTCGTATGCGCAGGGCGTGCTGGCTTTTCAGTGCGCTCTGTGGTTATACGTGCATAACTTGGAGGTGTAACGTCTATGAACCAAGCACCTGTTACTCAATTGCTTTCGGGTAAAATGCCTGTAAATCAAAGGGAAGTTTACCTTGATAACGCTGCAACAACAAAGCCGTATCCTTTGGTTGTTGAAGCGGTAGGTGAAACCATGCGCACGTTTTACGGAAATGCTTCGGCGCAGTACAGGCGCGGTTTACAAGCGCACGAACTACTGGAGAAAAGCCGCAGTGTTGTTGCGGGTGCGCTTGGGGTAGACCCACAGGAAGTGTATTTTACTTCGGGCGGAACGGAATCTAACAACCTTGCGTTGGTGGGTGCGTGTAAGGCAGCCCGGGGGCTGGATGCGCAGCGCACCGAGCTTATTGTTTCTGCCGTAGAGCATGCTTCGGTTACCAAAACTGCCCGCGGGCTTAAGCGCGAGGGGTGGTGTGTTCACTATATTCGGGCAAAAAACGGAAACTTTGCTCTAGATGTGTTGCGCTCAAAGCTCAATGAGCACACTGCCCTTGTTTCGGTTATGAGTGTGCAAAATGAAGTGGGCTTTTGCTTGCCCGTGCGCGAAGTGGTACATATTAAAAACGAAATTGCGCCGGGTGCCCTTGTTCATACCGATGCCGTGCAGGCGTTTGGCAAAATTGCTTTTCATCCGCGCGATTTAGGCGTTGATTTGGCAAGCATAAGCGGTCACAAAATTGGCGGCCCGCAAGGCATTGGTGCTTTGTATGTGCGCGAAGGAACGCCCCTGTATACCACTGCATTTGGCGGTGGGCAAGAGCGTGGCTTGCGCTCGGGCACTCAGGCAATTCCTTTAATTGTGGGCTTTGCCCGTGCGGTAGAAATAACGTTAGCGCAAAGGGAAGAAGCAGAAAAACGTGTGCATGAGCTTAAAGACCGCCTGCTTCAAGGCGTTTTAGAGCTGTGCCCCAACGCGCATATCAATTCAAGAAGTGATGGTTCGCCTTATATTGTGTCATTTTCCATTCCGCACATGAATAACGATAAAGCGCTGGCATTTTTAGATGCGCAGGGTATTTTCGTTTCAAAAGCATCGGCTTGTGAAACCTTGCACCCCAATGTGCCCGATGAAGATTGGCGCACCAAGCACCCTATGTCGCTTCAGCTGGCGGGTGTTCCTAAAAATATGGTGGAAAGCACACTGCGCCTTTCTTTTTGCCAGCAAAGTACCCCGGCAGATGTTGATGCATTTTTGCATGCTTTTCGCACGTTTATACAACAGCGGAACATGGATAGTACCTTTTGGTAGGAGAAAGGAGCAAAAGCCATGATTTATCTTGATAATGCGGCAACAACGCGCGTGAAACCGCCGCAGGTTGCGCAGGCTGTGGTTGCTGCGCTGGATAGTTTTGGCGGTGTGGGGCGCGGTGTGCACGAGGCATCGCTTGATGCCGGCATGGCAGTGTACAAGGTGCGGGAACAAATTGCACAGCTTTTCGGCGCTGCAGCTCCCACGCGCGTTGCGTTTACCTGCAATGTAACTGAAGCGCTCAACATTGCCCTGGCAGGGCTTTTGCATACGGGCGACCACGCTATTACCACGGCGGCTTCGCATAATTCGGTGTTGCGCCCCTTGTATAAAAAGCAAAGTGAGGAAGGCGTTGAGCTTTCCATTTTGCCGGTTGCTGCAAATGGTTCCCTTAATTACGACGCTTTTGATGCGCTCTTCCAGAAAAACACACGGCTTGCGGTAGTAACTCACGCCTCAAACTTAACGGGCGATGTGTACGACATAGCGCGTATGGCGCGCATTGCCCATGACCACGGGGCACTTATGGTGGTGGACGCAGCGCAAACGGCGGGCGTTTTCCCTATTGATATGGCAGAAATCGGCATTGATGTGTTGTGCTTCACGGGGCACAAAAGTTTGTACGGGCCGCAGGGAACGGGCGGTTTGTGTGTGGCGCAAGGGATTGAAATTCCTCCCTTCAAAGTGGGCGGCACGGGCATTCACAGCTATGACCGCGCGCATCCCACTATGATGCCGGAAAGCCTGGAAGCCGGAACCATCAACGCTCACGGCATTGCGGGCTTAGGAGCAGGAGTTGCGTATATCCAGCAGCGTGGTGTTTTGCATATTCAGCATGAACTTGAAGCTTTGACCAGCTCTTTTGAGCAACAGGTGCGCGCTATTGAAGGCATTCAGGTATACGGCGGGCACGGCGGTGTGGCACGCTGCGGCATTGTGGCATTGAATGTGCGCGATTATGATTCTGCCGCTGTGGCCGATGTGCTTTCAACGCGCTATGACATTTGCACGCGCGCCGGCGCTCATTGTGCGCCGCTTATGCATCAGGCGCTTGGCACCAGCGAGCGTGGGGCAGTGCGCTTTAGTTTTAGCACGTTTACCACCCAAGAAGATATTGGGCAGGCAGTGCGCGCGTTACGTGAAATTGCGCAGGAGTAAGGGGCGCGTAATGTTTAAAGAGATTCGATTTATAGTGACATTTTACAACACCGCTGGTGCTATGGCATTCAAACAAGCATGCGAAGAGCGCAGCA
>CAZCCJ010000020.1:5568-28553 GCA_964497235.1 uncultured Staphylococcaceae bacterium | reverse complement strand
TCTAGTAATATATGCTTCCGCCCGGCGCGAGTCAACAACTTTCTAAAGTTTTTTCGAAAGGCGGTCTGAATGCCGGAAAAACACAGATAGAATGGGAAGTTTTACTGATATTGCATATCGTCTTCAGGAAATTTTTCATCCAGTTTTTTATTTTTCTAACATTTGCTAATGCCGTTGGGCCATTTTCACGGGCAACAGCGGAGGCGACCTATTATCTATATTTATATATAAAGAAAAATCGACACCTCAACGGTGCCGATCGAACTACAATTTGGTGACCCGTACGGGATTCGAACCCATGAGTGTATCCTTGAAAGGGATATGAGTTAAGCCGCTTCTCCAACGGGCCAAATGGCGCTCACTATAGGGCTCGAACCTACAACCGATCGGTTAACAGCCGATTGCTCTGCCATTGAGCTAAGTGAGCGCAACGCGCCAAAAGCGCATTGACAATGATAATTACCGAAGACTCTTTTTGCAAGAAAGTTTTAGCGAAAATGCTGATGAACTTCCATAAAAGCGTCAAAAGACATTCACGCACTAGCTAAAATCGGCCTTTTTTCACCCAGAATCGCTTCAAAACAAAAAATGGCCCTCAACTTGAGAGCCATTAAGCGATGATTTTTCTTATTTATTCAACTTCGCCGCGATGGAATTCAATAAATCGCCAATCGTTTTGAAGTCGCCCAACTCTTCAGCGGAGAATTGGATACCGTACTTGTCTTCGAGACTCAGACACATCTCGACGACATCCAAGCTATCCAAGCCCAGGTCTTTGAGAGATTGACTGTCATCAATTTTCTGGATATGGGCCCTTTCGGCAAACAATTTTCGAATCTCATCTAATTTGTTTTCGTTCATAATGCACCTCGCGCAAGAATTATAATTGCCCCGCGAGACACTCGCAACTACGTCAATCAAAGTTCAACAGCAGGACGCTTGGACCCATAATTCAGCGTCCCATTCGAATTGACCGTGATTTCATTGTTCACGTTTTCGGCCGCTTTTTGGAATGCTGGTATCAAAATCGCAAACAATGCGCCGAAAATAGCTAACACAAGCACCATTCCTAAAAGTTGCCCTTTTAATTCCGACATATTTCCACCTCCTTTCTTATAGATATCCCACGATGATGCTTCTCGTCACCGTAAGTTTCATCGGTTCCTTAGATATATATAGGGCCTGATAAGGGCGCCAAACCTCAATCATCACCGAATCGCCGACGCGATATGTTTCGTCCGTAACCACCAAATAGGCGGATGCCTGTTTATATACGATCTCCTTTATATCTTCGTCGACACGTCCTTTTATGGAGATGTAGCGAGCGGCAGTTGTGGCGGCTCCGTTTAACGCGCTATAGGCCATCTGAAGAGAACATAAATCCCCGGCAAAAGCCATCGTTTGGACCAAGAAGAAAAGTGACAAAAGAAAACCAAGGCTAGAAGCCATATGCCGATCCTCCCATCAAAACCACAATCGCGACGACGACCAAAGCCATCGAAAAAGCACTCCCAATCAGAGGCAAAAAATTCAAATTTGCCAAGCGGTTCTTCAAATTATCATAGGATTCATTTCGCTTTTCTTCCGATATCCGCCCAAAAATCGAATCAAAGTGCAAAAACCTTTCCTTTCCGCCATCCAAAGACAATTCGTAAGCGGAGATCATCACTTGTTTAATTTCCATCGAGTCGAAGGCGGACGCGAATTCCAAATAAGGCGTTATGGTTTTATCGACATCGATTTCCGAAATCAATTTGTCAAATAGCGACATCATGTCGCCTTTGGCGTATTTCCTCGTTTCTTCGAATGCGCCGTAAACTGATTTCCCATTGTTCAAAAAAAGACGAAAGAAAGATAAAAGTCTAACGAACTCCTCTTTCATCCCTTCTCTCTTTTTTCTAAGAATCTTTTTTGGTTTGTTGAAGAAGGCGATGGTGAGAATCATGATAAACGGAATAACAGCAACGAGAACAAGTACATTTTTAAGAAGCAAATACGTAGCGATGCATAGTGCCAGCATCAAAACGAAAGTCAGAAGATAATTGACGCACTCTTTCCGAGGATTGAGTCCGGCTTTTTCGAACATGTCTTTCGTTTTTGCCAAAAACGAGCGGCGGTTTGCAGGCATTTTCTTCTCGTTTAAGACAGCTTCGTTTGATTTTGGTTTTGCAATTTCTTTTTTGCTTTCAGGCGCTTTTTGCGGTGTTTTTTTAATTTTTTTCATTTTTCGCCTCCTTTTTCTTGAATGAAAATTTAACGCCGGTTGAAAAAGCAGCAAAAATCACTATCGAAATTGCGATGAAAAGAAAATAAAGAGTCGAGCAAAATACATAGGGAACGTTATTAATCAATTCGTCGTAAAAGCCGGAAAGCCCATACCGCAAAAATGCCATTATCAAGGTTCCGAGAAACAAGAGAGTGGAAAATTCGACCAACGATTTTTTTCTGGCCGCTTCCCTTCTTATCGCGTCTTTTTCCCTTTCCGTAGCCTCTAAGAGAAAAGGCTCAGCCAAAACCGCGATTTCTCCGCCTTCGGTTTCGTAAACTTTGAGAATCGACAGAAAAAGGCCGTAATAATCCGATACAAAATAGTCCTCGAAATCCCTAAGGTGTTCATCGATGTTTTTTTCGTTTCCGGTTTTGGCGATCACGAGCAATTCTTTACTTGCTCCAGTCAGTGAAGCGTCATATGCTCCTTCAAAAGAATTGGTCGCGATCAAGGAAAGCAAGAATGTTCGCGTAAACACAAAGCACTCCTTCTCTTTCGTTTCTTTATCCCTCAATTTCGAGAAAAAGAAAAACTCCGATCCGAGCAAAGCGACGACAAAAACAATTAACATCGCTATCGAGATGTACAGATTCTCGATCATCACATAGCTCAATCCAGCGAAAAAGAGAGCAATCACTAATAAAGGCCAACATTTTTTCATCTCTTTCCCCTCTCATAAAGAATCTCCATTTCTTTGTTATGGTAGTGCCCAATCGATTGGAGATATCTCTTGATAGATCCGTCTTCGGACATTTCTCTTCTCAAATACACGTAGTATGGAATCGTTGCTTCCACTTCCTCCATTAATTCAGACATCGTTATATTCGCGTTCGCCATCAAAGCCATTCTTGCCAATCGATGTGGCATCGATGACAGATTTTCGGCGTGGATTGTGGTTATGAGCGGATGGCCGCTTCCGGATGAAGCCAAGGCCTCAAGCATTTCTTCTCCCCTGGCTTCCGCGACTATCAGATAGTCTGGATTGTGTCTAAGAACATTCTTTATCAAAACGTTCAAAGAGTTCTTCGTTCCATTCTCCCCAGCCATCCATGTCGTCATATCAATCGAATCTATCGCAAGCAAATCCAGTTCTTCCACATTGTCCAAAACCACAACTCTGCTATTTTTCGGCAAGTTAAGAAGACACCATTTCTGAAGCTCGGTCTTGCCAGTCCCAGTTTGACCGCCTATGACAATGGAACGGCGTTTATCAAGAATATCCACCAGCACTTTCTTCGCCATTTCATCCATGAATTGTGGGTCTTTTTCGATTTTGCAGGAAATAGAAGCGATTCTAAGAGAAAAACTTGGCGCTTTTTTCGTTTTATGCCTTCCGATCGATAGATTAATGCCATTTAGTCGGTAACGTCCGAAGCTGACATCAAGAATAGGATTCGACGTATTTATCGATTTTTCGGTCAGGTTGGCAATTTGTCTTAAAAACGACATCGCGTCTTCACCACTTACGCTTATATCAGACTTTCTGCGGCCATACCTATTGTCTACGTAATAAAGGCTTTCGCCATTGTAGGAAATATCGGTAACCATATCGTTTCCGATGAGTGGCGCAAGGAAAGATTTTTCGATGTATTTGACGGCGTCTTCGGTCATACGACCTCTCCTTTTACAATTTTGAACGTCTTAGTTTTCTTATATGTGTAAATTCCGCCGAAATGAGCGGAAAAAGTGAATGTGTATTTCTTAGGAAAAGCCTCACATATGCGACTAACCCCTTTATATATTCCATAATCGCCAAAAGACGTTGCTATGGCATATCCGGCGTTAGGACCTTTCAAATAAGGGGTGATGTTATCAGCAAAATAATCCTTTGTGTATTTTTGAGTCAGCGACTCAGAGAAATAAGGATCGACTTCTTTCCCTAAGATGAGCAAATTGACATTTGTATTGCGTATCGTTACAGCACTTTTGAGAATGGAAGCGTCGAAGGCGAGAAAAACCTCCGATATTCCACCGCCGCAATAAGAAAAATAAAACAGATTGGTGGAAAAAACGGCGAGAACGGCCATGAGGATAAGATTTCCCATCAATAAACCTCCATCAATTCAAAATCGCTATAGCTGGATGGACCTAACAAGTTATGGTTTTTAGTGACGGTAAAGGAATATTCAAAGCGATCAGAAAGGTTCTGCCCAAAATCCTCAAGTTTGAATACGCAATCATACGTCCTAGAAGCCGAAGTTGGATTAGGTGGCAAAAACAATTTGTTCGTCTCGTAGGAATTATTCGGTTTCCTATACGATTTATCGGTGCATTCCCTGCCATCCGCCGAAACATACATTTTGTTTTTGAAAGCAATGTACGTTCTTCCGTTCGTATAATGCGGCACCACATCAATGGTCACATAATATTCCTTGAGTTCCTTGTCATATCTGATCTTTCCAACGTTGAAATCGGCGACGTGGGAATAGATTCGCAATTCCCCCTTCTTCCAATCGACCTTCATCTCCTCGCCCCAATATCCATACCCAAGAAAGTAATATTTCATTGGAAATATTCCGAATTCCGGATCTGTGTATTCGCTTTTGAATCCAGAACCGTCGATGCCGTATTTCGGCAGACACACGCGTCCCTGTTCCCCACCGCGTATATTCCCTAAATAATGATATGTGCCGCCAAATTGAAGGTTTATCTCTTGGCAAAATTTCCTTTTCCATGGAAAATCAGATGGAACGATCGTCTCCTGCACGCTTTTTGGATATATGAAGTTTCGTGTTTTCTGTATATCTTGGTCGTTTGCCGTTTCCTCAGCGCTTATATACACGTAAGCGATCATGAAATGGTATTCCTCCCACGCATATTTCAGCTCGAAAACTCCAGCCACCGTAAATTTCTCGCCGATTTTTTCGGGATTCCATTTTGTACGAGGAAGAATGACCTCGTCGCGATAATTCCCTTCGCCTGGGAAAGTAATCGTTTCGCTATCACGGTAATATTTGAATTTGACATCCAATTGAAAATGCCATAATTGCGTGGCCACAAAAGTGTAGTTGTATTCCAAATCGTTTTTCCCATGCGGAGGCACCACGAACTCCTCCATATAATAGCCACAGTTTTGGGCCTTCGTTGAACTTCCGGGTCTAAGAACAATCCAGTCACTGCTGCCGCAAAAGATGGCTAAAATCGACAAAACGGAAACTTTTTTGAATAAAAGCAGCCCTCTGTTCATCATGCTGCTCCACCCATGGCCAATGATGCCCTCTTTAGCAAAGAACGCCTCATTTCATCTCTTTCCTTGGCCCCGAGCGATCCGTAATACCAAAACGGATAGCTTCTGTCTCTTTCTAAAATATCATTGACGAATACCTTCCTTTCCTTGTCGCTAAGCCCTTCGAAAAGAAGTCGCATTTTTATTAGCTTTCGCACCGCTTCTTCCTTAGCCCGCGTAAAAAGATATAGCGGTGTCAAAGCATGCAAATGCGAATCTGGGCTGTATCCGGCTTCCAAAAGAGTAAGGCGAAATTTTTTGGCGAAATCGCAGAATTCTTTTTCGTTCTCGTTCTTCTTCATATCGATACCTCTCACCAATAAATAGGGGCAAATATCGTTTTATGTTCCGCAAAAAGAACGAATCAAAAAAATATGTACATTTAATACAACGAAAATATCGTTATTCACTAATAAAAATTACGAATGTAAAATTTATGAAAGAATTTTATCTAGATTTTCGATAAAATCGGTAACGGAAATGGATAATACTCCGTCGGAATCGTAGGAAGAGGCGATTCGCTCGTTATAAACAAGGATTTTTTTGAAGCTATTCGGCGTTTTCGTAAGGGCGTTCTTTTTTGTTTGATTATCTTTTTTATCGAACCACGAAAAACAAGATTGGAGATAATATGAAACTCCTTCCCTCATCGCAACGAAGTCGACATAAATCGGTAAGCGCGACCTCTTTCCAAATTCATTAGTGTAAAAGGTATAGCCGTAGCCGACATTGACATCAAAACCAGAGTTTTCTAGTGCTATCTCCAATAAATTTTCATAAAGAGACGAGTCGAAATGAGATTCAAAACGAGAAACGGCGTTCTTTATGCCGAGATCAGAGAAATAAAATTTGAATTTGCCGCCCACCTCTTTTGAATTCTTCAAATCAATCTTTGAAACTTTTCTTATCAAATAACCTTTTGATAAATATCCCAAATAGGTCTCAACCGTCTTAGGGTCGATTCGCTGTTCGAATTTATCCTCATACAAAGACGATAAAATCGTCGAATTTAAGAATTCGCCGACGTTTTCGGACAAAAGTTTGAGTAATCTCATCGCCGTCCATTTCTTACAAGACGGATTTCTTCTGATAATGTCCGGCAAATAAACGGCATCAATCAATTTATCCAAATAGTTTCTGCGCTCCGAATCATCGCTCTTTGTGACGGCCATAGGCAAGCCGCCATATTCGGCGTAAGCACCTAAATCGAAAGCGTTGCCATCAGGATATATTTCCTGTGGCGCAAGCGGAGAAATGTAGATCTTATCCAAACGATTATAAATTCTCGATTCCTTCAAAGTGCGGCAATCCGGTTCGAAACTCGTAGACAAAAATACATCAAATCGTTTCTCCTTAAGGAAAAAATCGATCAACGCAAAAGGATCATCCAACAAAAAGACCTCATCTAATAGCAAAACAACGGTTCTTTCAGATACCGTTTTTTGATCATTCAAAAACGATAGGAAGGAATGTGAATCCCTCAAATCGGCGTTATTCATGTCTTCAAAAGAGAAATAAATGATTCGTGCATCAGCGTCAATTTGTTTAATTTTTTCGGTCAATAATTCGGACATCAATACCGTTTTTCCTGCTCGTCTCACGCCATATAAAAGCTTAACGAAGCCATTGTTTCTTTTTTCAATTATCTTATTAAGCAATTTATCTCTATTCATCATCATTTTGAGTTTGTTTTCCATTTTTTTGTTCGTTACACATTTTATTTCATTTTTTAAGTGCTGTAAACGGAAATGAAAATGAAAAATCACTCAAACTGAATATATTGCACATTTTTACGGAATTTTTTAAACAATAATAAGCTTAGTCTTTATCGAGACTTATTATATAAAAAACAAATTCTCAGCTAAATTTTATTGTAAATTTGATGTGTTTTGGAAATATTCAATAAAACGCTTCCTTTTTCTTATGTTTTTCATCAATGTTTGTTTGCCATTAATGATGTTTTACCATTTTAGTTTGGCTTCTCTCAAAAACGATTTATTTTTCTCATCATTTATTCGTCAATCAAAAAGTTCATTATCGCCCATCCATTCCTTTTCTCTTCCAATAGGAGCGTCAAATGAATTAAAATGCTTGCATGATTGTTTTAGTTGGACCATCCGCAAGCGGCAAAACCGATTTGGGAAAACACCTTTGCAAGGAGTATTGTCTCATCAAAGCCATTACCCACACCACCAGAGCGCCGCGAAAGGGCGAAAAGGATGGCGTCGATTATTATTTCGTGACCGAGGAAGAGTTCTCCTCTCTTCTCTCACATGACTCTTTCGTCGAGACCACTTTTTATAATGGGCATCATTACGGGAGTTCAAAAAAGGAGATAGACGACGACAAAGTTATAGTCGTCGATCCAGTGGGCATGGACGCTTATTTGAAGCTGCATGATGATCACATCGTCGTTTTCTTCTTAACGGCGACGCAGAAAACACGGATCGAAAGAATGAAAAAACGTGGTGACTCTCCTTCCAATATACGTTCCAGAATAGAATCGGACAAAACCGCGTTCGCGACCGACAAGGTAGTCGGCTACGACTATGTCATCAAGACCGATAAACGCACGATGGAATCTATCGGCGAAGAGGTTTATTCCAAATATCTCGACAAGCTAAAAGAACGCAACATTAAACCTAACGTTCTCATTCAATAATTGTTTATCAAAACAATAAAAGCCACGATCACTCGTGGCTTTTTGTGCTTTTAGACAAGACTTCAGAAGAGATTAATCTTCGTCGTCTTCAGACACGGCTTCCTCAGCTTCATCAGCCTTACTTTCGTGATAATCGCGCAATTGGGCGACGTAATCATAGGGGGTTATTTCGCCTTTTTCGAGATGATCTTTTGCAGCGGCATCGGCGATAAGTTGCTTAGCACGTTTCAAGGAGAGAGCGCTCTTAACTTTGAAGCAAAGAGGAATTTCCTTGTAAATGTTCTTCGCACCGACGTCTTTAACTGGGATTGGAGTATCGCGATAATCGTTAGGATCAAGGGCAAAGTATAACTTAAGTCCCTTGCCGGCAACGGTGAGTTTCAAATACGTCTTGGTATGGAGACGGAAGGTATCGCCGCTATTCGAGATACGGCTCTTAAGTCCGTAAGCAAGGGCTTCAGCCTTGATTTCGTTATAGCTGTCCCTCGTGTCTTCATCCATGTTAAGGACCCTTTCGGCGAATGGAACACGAACTACAGGAGCCTTCGTGGCAACTGGTTCTTCAGGAGCGGGTTCTGGTTCAGGAGCGGATTCCTCGACGACTGGTTCGGGGGCTGGTTCCTCGATGACTGGTTCCGGCTCTGGTTCAGGAGCGGGTTCTTCTTTGACAAGAACCTTGTTGGCTTCGAAATATTTGGCCAATTCTTCAGCAATCAAATTACGAATTTCATCGCTGGTGAGTTGCTTTTCGGCAACTTCTTTGATGCTAGCGTTGTTGGCGACAACAACATCATTGGTGTTCTTGACGACTTCGGAATCTTCCGGTTGAACTTTTGCGGCTTCGATTTCTTCGCGAACGATGGAACGAACGTCGTCAGCCTTTAAGCCTTCTTCCGGCTTTGGCTGCTTTTCGAGCTCATCAGCGACGACTTGACGGACTTCATCGGATTTCAAGCCGACTTCCGGTTTCGGTTGCTTGCCAAGTTCTTCGGAGATGACTTGACGGACTTCATCAGCGCTCAAAGCTTCGACGGCAGGAGCCGGTTCCTCTTTTGGCTGTTCAGCCAATGTGCTTTGAACGGTCTCTTTGATCAAATCGCGGAGATCGTCGCTCGTCATAAGTTCGTCTTCTTCGACCTCTTCAGGTTTGGTCTCTTCAACTTCTGGAGCAGGAGTTTCGACGACGGGCTCTTCTTCGGCCTTTGGCGCAATTCCGGCGTAGTAATTGGCGAGTTCTTCTTTAATTAGGTTACGCGCCTGCTCGTCCGTAAGAGGCTCAATCTCTTCTGGATGGTCGTGGTCGTTAAGTTCCTCGCGAACGATGGCGCGGAGCTCTTTCGCGGTCAAAGGACGATCTTCGGAAACGGCTGGTTTAACTTCTTCGGCCTTCGGTTCTTCTTTCTTTTCTTGCGGTGCAGGGAAAGGAGGGAATGGATATGGGTAGCCATAATATGGATATGGCGGATATGGATATGGGGCCGGGGCTGGATGTTTGTCGGCTTCAGGGGCCGCGCCATAAGAAATATGTTGGACGATCATCGGTGTGCCTTTTTCGTCCTTAATCACTTTGTCATTCGAATTCTTGTTATCGTCTAATTCGGCATATTGATAGGAACGGATATCGTCGCCTTCATTGGCGGCAGGTTCAGCACTGGCATTGAAATCATTCTCGTTTTCGAGCATGGTTTCTTCATTTTCTTTGCGGATCTTGGATTCTTTGACTTTCTTTTTGCCAGGATTGCGAACGACTTCTTTGATAGAAGCGATGACGCTTATGAATCCTAAGAGGTAAGCAACAACGACGCCGATGCAGAAAAGGATGCTAAATATGCATTGCGCAATATTCCTTCCCTTGGCAACATCACCAACATTGAATGCAGCGCGGATGAAGGAGATTAAATCGCAAACTTGGACATCCGGTTTATTGAGCAAAGCGCCTTGCAAGGTGTCTGGATTGCTCAAATCACCGGTCTTGGCGAACACGCCGAAATACATAATGACGGTCGCGGCACCGAAAATGAGCCAAAGGATGTTGTTGAATAAGGCTCCTGGGCGGCGCTTAGCACACAAAACGATAAGATGAATAATCCAGAAGATGATCAACAAGGCGGCTAGCACCATAGCGACGATATACTCAACCATCAAATATGGAAAGCCATTCCAAGTGACGGCGGAAAGAGCAGCGAAATTGAACATGCTCTTCACCGGCTCAATAAGGCCTTTAAATGCCTCGAGAATGCCTTGGAAATCCATGCCAATGCCTTGCCACATCATAAGGAAGAGCATTACAGCCGCCAAAATGAATGAGACGGCAAAGACGATGGTAGTACCAATGACTCTGTGTTTTTGTCTGTTCATAGTTTTTTTACCTCACGGGCATAATTCTAGCAAAGCAAAAACGGAATTAAAGAGAAAAATGGCACTTTTGCAAGGATTTTTTAATTTTTGAGATTTTCAGGCACTTTTGTAGCAAAAAAGATTAACAATATGATTCTTGATAGCGCTTTCGTAGCCCTTTCATCATTTATTCCTAAGAAAACGAAAACGATAAATATAGAGCAAAACGCCTATCAAAATAATAAAGGTTAGGACTTCTATTTTCATTTCGAATGTTTGATGGAATGAGAGACGAATTCGCGGAACAATGGGTTCGGCGTCAATGGTCTCGAAGTAAATTCCGGATGGAATTGCGAGGCCACAAAGAAATCATTTTGCGGAAGTTCCAAAATTTCGCAAAGATTCTGCTCGGGATTTATCCCGCTAAAGACCATGCCGGCTTCTTCGAATCGTGCCTTGTAGGCATTATTGAACTCGTAACGATGCCTGTGCCTTTCCTTGACTAACGACTCTCGATATGCTTCGAACGCTTTGGTACCAGGAGCTATGCGGCAGGAATATAGCCCAAGGCGCAACGTGCCGCCCATTTTGATTCCGCTATATTGATCGCGCAAAAGGTCGATTACGGGATTTTTAGAAGCCGGATCGAATTCGCTGGTGTTCGCATCCTCTATCCCTAAGACATTACGGGCGAACTCGATAGCCGCAAGCTGCAAGCCAAAGCAAATGCCCAAGAACGGTATGTTGTTTTCACGAGCGTATCGGATGGCTTCCATTTTACCGGATGCTCCACGCTCGCCGAATCCGCCAGGAACCAAAATCCCATCATATCCCTTAAGCGTCTCCGCCACATTTTCTCTGGTGATGTCCATGCTTTTGAACCAGCCTATCTCTACTTTTGTGCCGAGATAATAACCAGCATGTTTTAAAGCGCTTGCGACGCTCAAATAAGCATCATGCAGTTCGACGTATTTGCCAACCAAGGCGATTTTGACGCTGCCTTTTGCGTTATTGACCGAGTCTACCCACCTTTGCCAATCGCTTAAATCGGCTTTGGGGGCCGTCATCCCGAAATGTTCCAAAACATAATCGCTCAAGCCTTGCTTTTCGAGTTGGAAAGGCAAGTCATAGACGACTTTCAAATCATCGGCTTCGAAGACTCCGGACGGAGGAACGTTGCAAAATAACGATATTTTTGACTTCTGACCATCGCTTACCGGCACTTCGGAGCGCAAGACGACGCCATCAGGTTGAATACCTAGGCTAAGAAGCTCTTTGACGCTATGCTGAGTCGGTTTGGTCTTCGTTTCGTCGGCGCAGCGCAAATACGGAACCAAAGTGTTATGAAAGAACATCGTATTCGAATAGCCGAGTTCCAAGCGTGCTTGCCTCATGGCCTCCAAAAACGGAAGTGATTCGATGTCCCCGACCGTTCCGCCGATTTCGGCGATGACGATATCGGCTTCCGAGGCCCTAGCCGCAGCCAATAATCTATTCCTTATCTCATTGGTAACGTGCGGTATTACTTGGATACAAGCGCCCAAATAATCGCCGCGTCTCTCCTTTTCGATGACCGAACTATAGATCTTTCCAGAAGTAACGGAGCTTTCCTTCGTGAGGTGAAGCCCCGTCCATCTCTCATAATGTCCTAAATCCAAATCGGTCTCGGCCCCATCGTCCGTGACATAGACCTCGCCATGCTGATACGGGCTCATCGTCCCAGGATCGACATTCAAATAAGGATCGAATTTCATCATGAAGACTTTTAGCCCTCTGCTTTTGAGCAAAAGAGCCAAAGAAGAAGCGAAAATGCCCTTCCCCAAACTAGATACGACACCACCGGTGACGAAGACGAATTTTGAAGACATTGTTGTGTTCCTCCAAAATTAAAAAACACGTCGCATAGGATATCTCTAGACCAAGATAAAACTCAAGAAAAATTATTAAAAATGTAGCCTTTATCGAAATAAAAATTTATTTCGTCTCAAATAAATCGATGCCTACGGCAAGTCGCCTCATCGCATCTTCAATATTGCTTTTCGATGTGGCGAGATTCATGCGGAAGAAATTCGATGTCGAAGGCGAGAACTCGGCTCCATCGCTAAGGAACAATCCGGTTTTCTCTCTTAAAAAGCGCACAAATCCCTTTCCATCGCCTTTCAAAGCGCCGAAATTCACCCAAAGCAAATAAGTGCTATGAGACGGATACGGCTTCAATAGAGGCATTTTCTCTTCCATCGCCTTAAGGACGATCCTTCTATTTTCGGCAATGTATTCATTCATTTCCTTAAGCCACCCTTTGCCTTCGCTATAAGCCGTGATGGCGGCGCCGTAACTAAAGAAATTGCCTTCCATGACTTCGTCTTTGTTAAGAGAGAAACGTATCTTCTTCGTGACTTCGCGGTCGAAAGAAAGGACGGCGCTCGTTTGGATCCCAGCCATGTTCCACGCTTTAGTGGGAGATAGGCAAGTCAAAGAATTCTTTTTGGCAAGCGGAGACGAAAGGAAATATGGAACGTAGGAATAGCCGGGCTCCGTTATCTCCCCATGAATCTCATCGCTTAATACGAAAACGCCATATCGATCGGCGAGGATGGCGATCTTTTCTAATTCTTCTTTGGAGAATATTTTCCCACTCGGATTATGGGGGTTGCTCATTATGAACATAGTCACGTCTTTTTCTTTGAAAACGTTTTCGAGCGCTTCCCAATCAATGGAATAGGAATTCCCCGAATCCAAGAGTTCTATCGGCGCGATGATTCTTTCGTTATTCGTTATCGAGTGATAAAAAACATGGTAATTCGGTGTGAAAACAGCTACTTTCTCGCCTTTTTCCGTGAAAGTGCGCACAGCTGAGGAAACGCTTGGAATGACGCCAAGGCTGAAGGTGAGATTTGATTCATCGAACATCAAACCGTATTTTTCACCATAATAAGCGGAATACGCTTTCGCCCAAGAAGCGGGCAAATCGCTATAGCCGTAAACCCCTTCATTTACTTTCTTCATCAAGAAATAACGAATCTCCGGCGCGACAAAAAAATCCATATCCGCCACCCACATGGGGAGCTCATTCTCTTTGACGTCCCATTTTAGCGATGACGTGTCTTTCCGATTCGGAAGCGAGTCGAAATCATATTTTCCCATCGTCTAATCCTCTAAATGAAAGATTTTCCTTTTGAACACGCGTGTCATCGCTCAATTCTATATTTTTATATTTTGGAGCAACGAAAGAGCCGGATATCGGATTCTTGACGTCGAGTTCGCCTTTGATAATTCTTACTTTCGCATTCGAAACATATTCGAAGGTGAGGTCGCTATCGCTTATTTCACAATCTATGAGCGTGACGTCGTCCATATAGCAAAAGCCTTGATGGGATCTGATTTTACAACGTTTCAAAACGACGTTTGACGAATTCCATCCGAAATATTCCCCGTTGATCTCACAATTCTCGAGCGTGATCCCATGCGCATTCCAAAAAGCGTCTTTGGAATTCAAAACGGAATTCTTTATGATGACCTCGCTTGCGCCGTCGAATGGATAATTGCCGTCTATCGCAATATTGTCGAAACTCATCCTTTTCGACTGCATGCCAACATAATTGCCGTGAAAATAAAGCCCTTCGCCAGAAATATCGTCACACCACCATAATGTTTCATCGGCGTCCATGAATTTGGAATCCTTGAGCGAAACGCGTGATGCATGACGGAAATTCTTTCTTTCCTTGAAGAGACATCGGGCAAAAGAAGCGCCTTCGATATACCAGAATCCGGCATGCGACTCGTTTTCGAACACCGAATCGACGACTTTGGCGTTCTTCGAGTACCAAAGAGGATATTTCCAGGTGAAGGTCGAAGAAAAAACGGATACGTTATGAGCTTCCTTCAAAGGCGATTCGCCTTCTAAAAAAACGGCATCATGGATTTCGAGATCCTTGGCCTTAAACAAAGATCGCTCGCCCGAATATGTTTTGCCTACGATTTTCTCCATACCGCTACACGGATAAAATAAAAGCCCCTTCCATGATTGTCACCATTTATTTCGCGGCTAAGCCTATCGCAAACACGATGACGATGACGATTCCCAAAGCGATTCGATAATAGCCGAAGCCTTTGAACGTATGCTTTTTTAGGAACGCCATAAGCCAACGGACGACGAGCAATGAAATCACGAATGCCACTACCATCCCAACACCCAAAAACAGCCATTCGTTCAAACAAAGAACCCCGGATTTTCGGAAGAAACTTATTATCTTTAAAAGAGAAGCGCCAAACATAACGGGAATGGAGAGATAAAAGGAATATTCGGCAGCCGCTTCCCTAGAGGAAAGAAGGAGCATGGCCGCTATTATCGTAACCCCGCTTCTTGAGGTGCCTGGCATTAAGGCGAGAATCTGCGATAAACCGATGAGAAAAGCGATTTTCCACGGCAATTCATCAATATTTTTGTATTTCGGTTCCTTCTTTCCGACGAAAAGATATTCGACAAGAAGGAAGGCGACGCCATAAACGATGAGAGTCGTCGCGATGCATATCCAATTCGACAGTTTCTCTTCGACGTCGAAATATTCGAAAAGCAATCCAACGACTGCGACGGGCAAAACCCCCAATACCGTTTTCCCCCATCTAATCCATACAAGTCGCCTGTTTTTCTTGTTTTCGATGTCGATTTCCTCTTGGCTTCTTTCATCTTCTTCTTTCCTTTTGATATGCCAAAACGGCCAAAGCTTAGGAAAGAAATAAACGAGGACGGCCAGGATTGCGCCAAGTTGGATAACGACGAGGAAAAGCGAGATAAAGTCCTCGCCATGCGTAAATCCGAAATAAGAAGACATATCGAAACCGCCAAGTTTCAAGATCTCCTCGAAAAGGACCATATGTCCGGTCGAAGAAATGGGGAGCCATTCAGTGACCCCTTCGATTAGACCGAACGCAAGAGCCAATAAAACCAGTAAAAAATAAACCATCGAAGATTATTTCTTTAACGCCGAGCCGTCCTTGAAAGCGGACCCAACCCTCTCGCCAAGAACTAAATAACCATTGTTGAAACCATCGAAAGAAATGGCTTCGAGTTTTTTCGGATCGACTTTCCCATCCGTCAATATCGATTCGTCGACAGAGACATTCAAAATTTTGGCGATCATCAATTCCTTATCCTCTTCGTAATGGTCGAGAACGCATTCGAAGACTAAAGGAAGCTCATTGACGATCGGAGCGTCGACGAATTCCGACTTGGAAGAGGTGAATCCGCTTCGAAGGAACTTATCTGGAACGTCGTTTGCGCTCACGATCCCGACGTAATCGCACGAAGCGAGCGTCTTTTTCGTTCCCATCGATATCGTCATGGCCTTCCGCGCCATGATGTTTTTTGTCGTCTTATGGTCTTTGCTTAAAACGATGCCGATTTTGTCGTAATCGACGATGCATCCCCAAGCGGCGTTCATGATATCGGGAATGCCGTTTTCATCATATGTGGCGATCATCAAGACCGGTTCCGGATATAGCGCGCCTTTGATTCCTAAATTCTTTCTCATGTGTTTTTCCTCAAAAATCACAGCAATAAGCCTATATTTACGTGACTATGCGCCTTTCTTAAGCGTTTTGGCGCTGCACTTCGTGACAAATTTCCTCGAGAAGAAGCGCGGCGCGAAGCAAGTGAGTTTATTCTTGAACCCAACAATTGCCAACGTCTTTCCTTTCTTAGACATTTTGTATCCATAAGAAGCGACGCGAAGCGCGCTATGTGGCTTCATCTTCGAGAAGGTGTAGTCGTTATGCGCTTTCGAGACGAATTTCGAGTTGAATGGACCAGGAGCCAAAGTCAAAACCTTGACGCCCGTCTTCCTAAGCTCATAAGCGATCGACTCGCCGAATAGCAAAACGAATCCTTTGGTCGCGTGATAGGTGCACATATATGGGCCCGGAGCGAATCCGGCAATCGACGATATATTGATGATGTGGCCTTCTTTATTGGCGATCATGTCATCTAAGTAAACTCGCGTGAAGTATAGCAAGGCGTTGCAATTGACGTCCGTCATCTTGAGTTGCTTATCGATATTCATGTCTTTGAAATCGGTGCAATCTCCAAAACCGGCCGCATTGACGAGGTTATTGACGAAATAGCCTTTGCTTTTGGTTGTTTCATACACCTTTTTCAAATCATCTTTATTCGATAAATCAGCTACTATCTTCTCGATTTTTGTCTCCGGAGCACCGGTATGGACGTATTCAATGGTCTCATCCATTCCCGCCTCATCTATATCGACAAGGCATAAGGAATTCCCATCCTTTGCGTATAGATAAGCGAACTCCTTCCCGAGTCCTCCTCCAGCGCCGGTGATCAAAGTCATTTTTTCCATATTCATTTCCCCTTGATGCGAATAACGATGCATAAATGATACAACAAACAAGGCATTTTGTAGTTCATAACCGAAAAATATTGGAAACAGCGAGCGCATCTTTTGCTACAATACCTCACGATTTGGAGAAACCTTATGAAAAAGACATTCAAGTTCCTTATGTTACTCGCGCCTCTGGCGATTCTATCTTCTTGCGGAGAAGATGGCGGCGACGCGTCGAAAATCGAGCG
Source organism: uncultured Staphylococcaceae bacterium (assembly GCA_964497235.1). Taxonomy (GTDB): domain Bacteria; phylum Bacillota_I; class Bacilli_A; order RFN20; family CAG-826; genus UBA4951. The sequence goes on along the minus strand of CAZCCJ010000020.1, from coordinate 11,473 downwards.
CACGGCCGTCGATATGAGCGAGACGATGCTCGCCTCATTGAAACAAGGATCAATCAATTTCGAAGGAAACAGGAAAACGACTTACACTTCGATAAGCGACGTCGTCGAAGAAGGAACGGAAAAGGTTTTCATCGGGAAAAGCTCCTATTCATTCAATGAATATTCCAACACCACCGAAAGCACCGTGACCGATGTGACGTATTTCAAAGATGGCGACGGGAAAGTGATCACCTATGAAATCGATTATCTAAACAAAGTGTCGGAGACGATGGTCGAAGGCGGAAAACTCGTATTCGACGAAGTCTATTACAATCCATTCAAGGACCTTACGTTGTCAGACTTCATCCTAGAAGATGGAAAATATCACGTGAACGAAGAGAAAGAGGACGCTTTTTGGAAACCGTTTTCCTTCTATAACGAAATAGTGACGGAAATCTCGCTCACGCCATATAGCGATGGAACGATGGATATCGAAGCGAAAAGCCGCGACAGCGGTGTCACTTATATCTCAGAAATAAGCGGAACGATATCGCTGTCAAAGAAGGAAGATATTGATACGCCTTCGCCTTATAAGACCGAAAGCTACCATGCGGATTTGCAAGCCGCTTACGACGCCTTGATAAAAGCCAATAACTTCACTTATCACCGCAAGAGGAAACCGGTTGACGAATCGGTGGACGTCGAAGAAGAGGTTTACGATGCCAAAATCAGCAAAAAAGACCCGCGTGCCGTAGTTTTCGTTTACGATGGCATCGATCAAAACGGAGTCGCGAGATACGATGATGGAAACGATTACAAATTCACGATTTCAGACGGCAAAGCCGTCAAGGGAGATAGCGACTCAACGAACATCCCCTTCAACGTCGGGACGGTCAAAATGGAAGTCTTCGAAAAAGTCGATGACACCCATTTCAAGGCCAGAACCGCCGACATCGCCAAAAAAGTGGCCGGTTTCTTGATGGAAAAACTCGGGGACGCCATCTTAGTCGACGGCTCGATATTCGGTGATAACGGTTGCGACAGCCTGACGTTCGAAGTCGAAAACAAAACGCTCAAAGGCTTCGAATATTATGTGACGCGCTCCACCGAAAGCGGCTCCTCCTACAAAGAAAAGAACGAAGTCAGCATCGATAACGTCGGAACCACGAAAATCGAATATGAGTTCAAAACCGAGGAAAAGAAAGAAGAGCCGGCTTTCGACATAACGCAATTCGTCGGAAATTTCGAAGGCTATAACGTCGTTTCTTATAGCGATAACTCCCTCCATTCCATGTCCATAACCGATATCGATAACATGGCGTTGGACGGCAAGAAGATGGTCTTCCATTCCAAAGGCCCTTATGACGGATGCTTTAACGCCGTATGGGACGATAGCCGCTATGTCCAAATAAGCGTAAGCTCGCGTTATGGCTATACGGTGAAAGAGGCCGATAGCGATTCCTTCTCCTCATTCTCGAAAGGTGTAACCTCGTTCTATTTGAACTTAGCCAAGAAAGGCGAAAACAAACCGACATTATCGGAAGTCGCCATATCGAACGGTTGGACTTTCGAAGACGATGAGGAAATAGGATACAAAATCAAAATATCCACGACTTTGGAAAATAGTAAGTTTTACGTTCAGGAAAGAGTCGACGGATCGTGGCAATACGTCGAAAAGGCGATGAGCAACATCTCTTTCGATGAGATGAGCGCGACTCTCTCATTCGAAGCGAATGACGACGCTTTCACCATGGCTTTCTACTCAAATGAGCAGGGAATCGTCAAAAACGCGAGCGGAACAATCAAGGGCTTCTTGTCCCCTGCCAGCGAATATTGATTTTCCCTTCGTTCATTAAGCGTTTCTTTGATGAAAAGGATATAATTTTTTCGTGCGTCTAGGCAAAGTGCGGTTGATTTTCCTCTTGGCCCTCTCTTCTTTCGTAAGCGTGGCCGTTCTTCTCGCTTTTCATATATATACGAAAATCGCCCCTTCTTTCTTGGCGCTCGATTTCTTTAGCGGCGATTCAACCCTTGGGATAGGTTTCTTAATCGCCGTCATCGCCGTATTGGCCATCCTCCAAATAAGCATGGTTTCGATGGTCAGAATCAGGAATTGCAGCGTGCCGGTTCTATGCTATTTCATGAAGAAAGGCGTCCACTTTCGCTTCTTGAAAGCCGTCATATTCTGCTTTTTGACATGCATGATCTCTTTCCTTATGGGACTATCCTTAGGGGGAGAGGCGCCGAGCGTCTTCATGAGCGCCGTCATCTTCGCTTACGTCTTCTCCTTTAGCGAGGAAAGCGAGGAAAGGCTCTTAAGAGCCATAAAAGTTGGCTCTTGCGTCGGTTTTTCCTTAGCCTTCATGAACCCCATCGCCGGAATCCTCTATTCCTTCGTGCCAGACAAATTCGAGAAAGGATACTTCAAGAAGGAATATAAGCCCATCATCGAAGGCGTCGTTTGCGCGCTCGTCTCTTATTTCCTATATGGGGCGCTTAAGGGGCTGATATTCTATGGCGACTATGGAGGCGCTTTCTATGAGGCCTTCCTTTTCTCCGATTTCCAAAGTAGCGTCTTGAATCTAAGCATCGCTTCGCTAAAAAGATTCTGGATTCCTTTCCTTATCGCCCCGTTATCGATGCTCTGCGGTTATCTATATGTGCATGGCCTAGGGTTCTTACGCCGATTGTTATGGAAAGAAAAAGGCATAACCTATGTTTTCTCCGTTCTTGGAGCAATCGTCTTGATCCCCTTATGCCGTTATTATTCGCCTTTATCGCTAGGAGGCGGCGCAAAAATAATCGAAGAGAATGCGTCGTTGCTGGCAAATGGGCTTGCCGGTGTCGCGATTTTGTTCGCCATAAGGCTTGGAATGACCGCTTTCTCGTTGACTTCCCATTTCTCGGGCGGAAACATCATCCCCTCGCTTGCGATAGGGATGCTGCTAGGGACGATTTTAGGTGGCCTCTTAAAGCTTGCTTTGCCGCTTAGCGAAGAGGAACTGACACTCATTTCATTTTGCTTCATGCTTTCCTTTTTTAGCGCCACGAGCAATAAACGCCTCTCGGTTTTCGCCCTCACAATTTCCTTTGGTCCAAGCCCATCGTTAGTTCTTTCGCTTTTGCCGTCTCTTGCCTTATCGTATCTATGCAAAAGGAAACTCAAAAGCTTCAAATCTCTCTCAAACGTATTTGCCGCTTCCGATATCTCAAACAGCTCCTACGCGAGGACGTTATGGAGACATTACCCTTATTGCTCACCGATGTTTGAGGAGGTGTGGGAAAGAAGGGTATTGGATTTGAAGTAACCGCGTTTAAGCGATTCGTCTATAATATCGCCGAGGCAAAAACATGAATTCTTCCAATGTCGAAAAAATAATCGCCCTTCTAAACTCCTCACACAGCCAATTTCACGTCGTTAAAAACATCAAAAACGAGCTATCGAAAAAAGGCTTCGTGGAGCTCGATGAAAAAGCCGATTGGGACATCAAGCGTGGCGGAAATTATTTCGTGACGAGAAACAATTCTTCGATAATCGCCTTCAAAATACCTGAAAACTGCAATGATTTTTCGTTTTCGGCCACCGCGACGCATAATGACTCGCCAACCTTTAAGCTCAAGCCAAACCCCCTCATCAAAAGAGGGGATCTCACATTGCTAGACGTCGAGCCTTATGGCGGGATGATCTATAGCACCTGGCTAGATAGGCCTCTTTCCATCGCCGGGCGATTGATGGTGGAGAAAGACGGCCATATCGAAGAAAGACTATTCGATTGTGATCGCCCTCTATTATCGATTCCGAATCTGGCCATACATATGAACAGGTCGATCAACAAAGGATACGAATATAACCCCGCAGAGGACTTGCTTCCTTTGTTCTCTTCCTCTTTCCCAATCGAAAAAACGTTCAACGATTTCTTATTAGAAGAAATGGGGACGGAAGACGTCAAAATACTAAGCCACGACCTCTTCCTATACAATCGAGACGAAGCCCGTTTATTCGGTTATCAAAACGAATTTCTCTCCGCGCCGCGCCTAGACGATTTATCATCCGTTTATTCAACTTTGCTTGGTTTCCTCGCCTCTAGAAATAGCAATAGGCTTAGCCTCTTCCTCTCTTTCGACAACGAAGAGGTCGGAAGCTTGACGAGGCAAGGCGCAAACGGCACCTTCTTTAAGGACGTTTATAACCGCATCGTTTCTTCCTTTGGATTAAGCGATGACAAGAAGGCTAAATCGATAGCGAACAGCATCCTCCTATCGATCGATAACGCGCACGCCAATCATCCATGTCACCGTTCCATAAGTGATGAGACGACCAACGTGAAGCTAAACGGCGGGATCGTCATAAAATATAACGCCAACCAATCCTACACTTCCGATGCCCCTTCAAGCGCGATTGTCAAAAAGATTGCCATGGATAACGACATTCCCTATCAGGAATTCACCAACCGAAGCGACTTGAAAGGCGGCTCGACCCTTGGCAACATCTCCAATAGCGAGCTATCCGTGATTTCATGCGACATCGGCTTATCAGAGCTTGCCATGCATAGCTCAAACGAAACGATGGGTGCGAAGGACCTCGATTACATGTCGAAGTTCGTCGCCCGCTACTTTTCTAGCCACATCGAGATGGAAGGCGATAAAATCCATATTCGCATCAAAAAATAACTTCGATAAATAACATCTCAATAAACCAAAAAGGAGAAAAAACATGAAATTGGAGAAAATTGATTTGTATGAGGAATTCGGCCTAGAAAGAAAAGAAAGCCAAAAAGGTTATCTCACTTGCTATCTTCCAGACAACAGTAGGGAAATAAACCCAAACAGGAAACACCCGTCGATTCTAATCATCCCTGGCGGCGCATACATGTTCGTCTCTTTCCGCGAAGCAGAGCCGATCGCGCTCAAGTTCTTGGCCGAGGGATATAACGCCTTCGTGCTAGATTATTCCATCGCCCCCGACGACAAATACCCAACGCCGTTAAATGAAGCCTTGATGGCCGTTGCCTATATAAATAGAAACGCCGAAAAGCTCAATACGTCCAAGGAACTTGTTTCCGGAATCGGTTTCTCCGCCGGCGGAAACCTTTTGGGGTTACTTGTCACCGCAAGCGATGAAGAGCTCAAAAACGTTTCTTTGTCGAGAGACGAGACTAGGCTATACGGCGCCGTCTTCTCCTATTCCGTCCTTAGCAGCAAAGTTAACTTGGGGCACGCCCAATCGTTTAGGAACCTTACTGGAGGAGATGAGAAACTCACCGAATCGCTATCGATCGAAAACCGCGATTTCTCCTATTTCCCGCCAAGTTTCATCTGGGCTACGAAGAACGACAATGTGGTTCCGTATATGAATTCCGTAGTTCTTAGCGAAATTTTATCCGCAAAAGGCATCGAAAACGAATGCATGATTCTCGAAAGCGGCCCTCATGGCGGCTCCGTTTGGGACTATCTATGCTATAGCGAGCAGCAAATGAAGGATTTCGCCTTCCCGCCCGATAATAAGAAATGGGTTGGAGCCGCATTCGCTTTCCTAAACAAAGTCGGCATCAAGATCGTTGACTGATTCGCGGCACATCACAATTCCAATTGCATAAAAATACATCAAAAATATGCAATTGGATTTTTTTAATCGAAACTGCATATTCCAAAAATCGAAAACTGCGGTTCAATCGTCAGCGCAAAAAGGCCTTCGCAAGTATATAGCGAAGCGAGCCAATTAAATCATGATTGGGGCCGCTTTCTTTCGTTTTTTCCCATAAAGTCTTTAAGCCAATCAAAGGAATGACATCATCGAAAGCAAGAAAAAGAAGCTAAAACCCGGCTTTTGCCATCAAATAGATTCTTTTGTCCATCTCCGAAAAAGATACAAAAAAAATCCGATGCAATCCATCGGACTTCGTTAGCGAGTGGTGACCCAGCCGGG
>CAZCCJ010000020.1:0-5468 GCA_964497235.1 uncultured Staphylococcaceae bacterium | reverse complement strand
AAAAAAATCCGATGCAATCCATCGGACTTCGTTAGCGAGTGGTGACCCAGCCGGGAATCGAACCCGGGATTCAACCTTGAGAGGGTTGCGTCTTAGCCGCTTGACCACAGGGCCGCTCACGTATTTAAGCACCATCGGCAAAGCTTTTCAATCAAATATGGAAACTTGCGGCAAAATTCCGATTTGCGGTTATTATGCATTCATCTGTATAAGTATCATTTTTAGACATTTCGGAGCTTTCATGGTGCATTCAAAGAATCAATTCCATCCGCTTTTCCATTTTTCGTATCGTCGAACAATGCGACGCTAATTCAAAAACGTGTGCGAAAATCAAAAACGTTTAACACACGAAAATGCAAAGAATACGAACTTTTTAACATGAAAGCAGTTACTTCACTGCGTTCTTGATTCTGGAAATGACGCGCTCCCTGCCCAAGATATCAATCACTTCGTGAAGGTTCGGCGATTGCTTGGAACCGGTGATGGCGATGCGAAGGATCTCAGCGGCATCAGAAACGTTGCCTTTATACGCCGTCGGATTGGCTTTGTATTCTTTATTGACTATGGCGAATCCATTCTTCGCAGCAACTTCTTTGACGCTATTCCACCACGATGGCTCATCAACGTCGAATAGCATTCCGTCCGCTAAGGAAGACAAGAAAGACTTCAAGAAATCTTTATCGTATTTTTCGTTGAATGGAAGAGGATTTGCGGAGATTTTCGCGAAATCCTCGTCGAAGAAGAATGAACTCAGGGGTTCGATATCGCTATATTTGCAATAGTCTTTGCGGGGATTCGGCCTATCTTTCTCGATATTGAGGATCTTGGCGAAATACCCTGTATCCCTTTCGATTTTCTTGGCTAACTCCGGCTCATATTCCTTGGCCCAGAAGAGAACCTTAGGGAGAAGGGTATCGGCCTTTTCGGAAGCGATGACTTCTTTTGAGAAATAATTGAGCTTGTTCTCATCGAATAAAGCGCCGTCCAAAGACATCTTCTCGAAAGTGAATTTGAAATCTTTGACGTTAAGCGATTTGTTCTCAATCGCCCATTCTTCGAAGTTGCTATTGGCGATGGACATCAAGTAAACGAGAACTCCTTCTTGTGGGTAACCGGCTTTAAGGAAATAGGAAACGGCCGCTTCCGGATCCTTGCGTTTCGAAAGCTTCCTCTTATTGCCATGGTCAAGTTTCATGATGACTGGCAAATGGGCGTATGTCGGATGTTCCCATCCTAACGCCTTAAAAAGCTCCAAATGAACAGGGGTCGATGGAATCCATTCCTCACCCCTCGTCACAACGGTCGTGCGCATGAAATGATCGTCGACGACATGGGCGAAGTGATACGTAGGCAAGCCATCCGACTTATAGATGACGACATCGACGTCATTATCCTGAAGCTCGATTTTGCCGCGTATCGCATCGACGAAGGATGTCTTTTTGTCATGGTCGCCCATCGATTTGAAGCGAATGACCCAAGGCGTGCCCTCATTCAATTTCTTCATCTGCTCATCGACGGTGAGATTGCGGTCGCGAGCGTACTTCCCATAATAGCCAGGAAGAATCTTATTGGCCTCTTGGAAGGCGCGGATCTTCGCTAGATCCTCGGCAGAGCAAAAATCGGGGTACGCTTTACCTTCGGCGACGAGCTTCTTAATGACGACCTTATATATATCGGCGCGCTTGCTTTGTTGATAAGGGCCGTAATTTCCTTTATCGCCATCCGGAAAATAGCCTTCGTCGGCAACGATGTCAAATTTCTTTAGCTGCACAATCAAATCATCGGCCGCTCCAGCGATCGTCCTTTTGGTGTCGGTATCCTCCAAACGGAACATGTAAACGCCACCCGATTGCTTGGCCAAACGATATGCCAAATACGCGGTGAACAAGGAACCGGTGTGCAAGAATCCGGTAGGAGACGGCGCAAAACGCGTCACTTCCGCCCCTTCTGGAAGATTTCTTTCGGGGAATTCCTTCTCCAAATCATCGACGGTCTTGGTGATTTCGGGGAATAAGCGCTCCGCCAGATCAATTGTGCTTGCCATAATAAACTCCTTGTTAGTCGCCTAGAATTATAAAGCCACGGCAAAATATTTCCATTAGTAACTAATGGATCGACCTTCCAAGTGGCGAACTCGGCCCAGAAAACTAGATATTGGCTCTTGCAAGAAAAAAATCTAACTCCTATAATAGGCAACGCGTCAAGCGACGCAGGTGTAGTTCAATGGTAGAACGTAACCTTGCCAAGGTTAACACGCGGGTTCGATTCCCGTCACTTGCTCCAATCGAAAATCACCCTCGTTCATCGAGGGTTTTTTCTTATTTAATCGTGCTCCTTGCTTTCGATTTTCTCATTTAATTCGTTCAAATCCCAAATCACCTGATGAAGCTCTTTCGGCGCGAATTGCCCTAAAGGACGAGATTCGCATGAATCGACGAATTTCTGTAGTTTGCTTAGTGGAACGAGTTGGACATCGCCTTCGATGTTATGGAAAGCGTTAACGAAGCAATCGTCGTTGATCAAGACTATTCCGATCAAATATGAGCTATTGATGCCAGTTTGCATCGTGAGTCTCACCATGACGTTCCTAGCCGCCACCAAAGGATTTGGAATCATCGCTTTCTTGCCGTCTTTTCGGTAATAGTTCCAATTCGAATCGTTTGGGGAAGCGTTTAAAGCGCCTTCGCAATAAAAATCGGTTATGACATAGATGAATTTATCGCCACCAACCAAATGGTCGACGATCGCCACCTGTTTTTGGCCCAACTCGATCTTCAAATTGTTTATCAAGTAGTAGTCACCGTTTTTAACGACTTTCATTATCTTCCGATAAAAGAATTCCTTCGGAGCGTGCCGATAATAGGCTTTCCTAAGCGGCTTATAGAAGAAAAGGATGAAGAAAAGAATAGCCAGCAATACGGCCAGAACGATGTATATGGTTACTCTTACTTCGAAAGGCATCCGTTATATCTCTCGGCGACGAGCAAGGCGAGCTCCACCATCTGGACAAGGCCTTCTTGCCTCTCTTTGCTGGTTAGCTGCTTCGAGGAATCGACGAAGGAATCGCTGACGGTGCAGATTCCTAAAGCGCGTTTCTTAAGTAGCGCCGCCTCCGCATATAAAGCGTACGTCTCCATCTCGACGCCAAGCACCCCAAGATTGGCCCATTTCTTCCAGGCGTCGGGTCGATAATCGTAGAAAACATCAGCGCTTAGGATGTTGCCGACGTGATATGGGATCTTCGCTTGATCCGCCATATATGCGGCGCTTGAGAGGAGAGAGAAGTCGGCGATCGCACTATATGTGCCGCCATAGAGGTTATGTTGGCCCATCCAATTGCTATCGGTGCATGCGCCTTCCGCCAAGATTATGTCCTTCAGCTTGATGTTCTTTTGGTATGTCCCCATGGTGCCGATGCGGATAATCGCCTCGACTCCATATGAGGTATATAGCTCATGGCAATATATGCCAATCGATGGCATTCCCATGCCACTCGCCATAACCGAGACAAGAGAACCGTCCGGCGCTTTGCCGGTATAGGCTAAAATGCCCCTTACGGCGGAGATGAGTTTGGCGTCTTTCAAAAACGTTTTCGCGATCCATTCGGCCCTCTTTGGGTCCCCTGGCATCAAAACGACTTTGGCGAATTCGCCTTCTTTTGCTTCGATATGTGGTGTTGGCATGATATGTCCTCCGATATAAGGCTATTTTATAGCCATCCTATTATTTAAGCACGAAAAACAGCTGGCCTACTAGAATAAGAGGGAGGCAAATAGTTATCATATACCCATGCACCCATTCACTTTGCTTTACATAAATCCGACCACCCTGTTCATCATTAGGATATCAGCGGCATTTCTTGCAGCCGTCATCATCTTTTTGCTGACCGGCTTCACCTATATCAAAAAGAACCGTTTCGCCTTCGTCTCCAAAGGGGGTAAGCTCAAAATGATTTGGGATGAAGGCTGGCACTACTCCTTCCCTTGGCGATACAAGATATCGAAATCCTATAGCAAGGGGCCGTTCGAAATATCTTGGAAGATGCATGGAAGCCGTTATCTCACCGCTTCGCTTATGATTCGCGATCCAAAAAGGTTATTCGCATCAAAGAAAAATCTCAAAAAACTCCTTAAAGACGAGGTCAATAAAGCCAAAAACAATATGGAAATACGATCAAAAGTCGAAAACGCCTACAAAAGATGCGGAGTCGAGCTCATCAATTTAATCGTAACCGAAAGAGATTGATTATTCTTTGTCGGAAGGCACGGCGACCGATTCCGGCTCATAAGCCATATCGTCTTCGAATATCCTTAAGAAATTATCGGGTGTGACCGGCGTTAACTCGCCTTGGAAAGCAATCGATATACGGCCTGTTTCCTCGCTCACTACGATGGTGACGGAATCGCTGTTCTCGCTGATTCCTAGCGCCGCCTGGTGACGGGATCCGTATTTGCCAGTAAGAGGCTTTGCGGTCGACTGGAAGAAGACAGCCGCCCTCGCTATCTTGTCGTCTTTTATGACAACGGCGCCATCATGGAGCCTCGTGCCTTCGTAGAATATGGTTTCAAGGAGCTCTGGCGAAACCGGAGCGTCGACATCCACGCCCCTTTGCTTGATGACGGTGCCAATCTTGGTGTCATCGAGAAGATTGTCTTTCTTCATGAACGTTATCAAAGCGCCTCTCTTTAGATGCGACATATTGATGCACGCTTGATAGACTTTCTCATACAGGGCTTCCCTATCGAACAGCTTTTCCGGCGCGACCGTCTTTTTGGTGTGAATGTTGAAAAGACCAGATTTCCCCTTATAAGCATTGCTCAGCAAGAAACGGTATTCGGCGACATTCGAGAATAGCGCAGCCATAATGGAAATGACGAGCAACACGCCAGAGGAAATGACTAATAACTCCATGCCGGCAAAACAAGACGAAACCAAAAGGGCGACTTCCAAAACGCTGACGATGACGTAAACGGTGATCCTTTTGACGGCTTTGAACAAAAAGAGATCGAATAAAGCGAAGAAAAGAACGCTCAAAACGAAGCTTACGATCCACTCAGGGGAACCGTAATCAGCCCATCCAAACGCCGCAACCATCGTATTTAGCACCATCGTCACACCATCCTTTATCTCTTCTAGCCAAGAAAAGGGAGAACAAACTCGATTTTCTTTATAAAAGAAATCTTAAACAAAAAAACGTCGAAATTAAAGAGCGTTGTCGAAGATTAAGACGGCGATATGCAACGTTTTTTTCGTTTTTGGAATGAAAACCCCTGCAAATCGCGGCCGTTTTCGGCAAAACTTTCGTCAAAACTTTTTTCGAAAATCGCACAAATCAGACGATTATTGCGCAAAAACTAGACAAAAGGAGTCTCGCTTCCTATAATCTTGGCGTTGCATCTGTAGTTCAATGGTAGAACACCAGCTTCCCAAGCTGGTTACACGGGTTCGATTCCCGCCAGGTGCTCCAT
>CAZCCJ010000019.1:0-29280 GCA_964497235.1 uncultured Staphylococcaceae bacterium | reverse complement strand
CCGCGCCGCTTCCGATGATTGGGACGATCATGATGACGATGCCCAAATTGAACAATAAATTTCTTCCTGGGAACTTGTACTTGGCGATCACATAAGCGACGCAAGTCGTTAAGAAATTCGCCCAGAATGAATTGAAAACCGAGAAGATGATGGAGAAACCGGCTAGGCTAAAGAAATCATAACGGATGATTTGCCCGTTCGTTCCATTTACGTCAACGTAAAGCGATTTCAATGCGTCTGCGTAGTTCTCGAATGTATATTGCCCTTTAAAGCCCATAGGGTCGAGGTTGTAGTCATAATAATCGCGGAAGGATGTGATCACCATCCAGAAAGGAAGATAGATTAAGCTAACGCAATAGGCGATTATGATTAGCCATATGATGGTTTTGAAGAAAACGTCAAAGGAAATCGCGGCGAAGTCCCTTATTGAGTACCTAAGGTTATCGGTATAGGCTTTCGCGAGGAGTTTTGCGAATTTGATCTTCTCTTCTCCAGCCAATTCGCAATCGTCTAGTGCTTTCTTGATTTCAAAGAGGTTTTCTTCTTTGTGCATTTCGGCAAAACGATGTAGTGATTCATTGCCTTTTTCCTTCAAAAAATTGCAAAATCCCTGCGAAATTGCATTGGAATAGAATAATTCATCGTGTTCCTTCGTCAAAATTGCCTTTTTCGTGGCGCGTTTCCAAGAATGCTTTTTGTCTTTGGCCTTTTCGATGAGCGGTTGATATATGTCTTGGCCGCTTGCTAAATACGAAAACACGGCTTTTCTTTTTCTCTTTAGGGATACTACTTTTTCGAACCCCTCTAAGAATGGATGGCCTTTGACGGCGCCTTCACGCAAGGCAAGTTTCCTGATTCCCATAATTACCTCACCTTCTCGTCTCCAGTATTCGGGCCGAATTTCTCTAACAGGTATCTAAGCAAAATCGTTAGAGGTGCGACGATGGCCGTCATCATAAGGCCGCCGGCCGATAACATTGGATATATGCTCGGATTGGCGGAGTCGTTGATAAGCGGCACCGTATAAAAATAACCCATGTTGTAGACTTCCGTCGGCGCGGACGTGTAATAGAATTCAACAAGCGGCCCAGCGTTGGTAAATATGCCAGCCAACCCAGTTATTAAGAACGTTTCGATGGTCGGGAAAATCAACGGCAGAATGATATATCTAAGGTCCTGCCACATAGTCGACACACCATCGATCCTCGAAGAATCGATGATCTCAGGACTTATTCCGTTCATCGCATTCGGATAGACAATCAAGTTCGTGCCGAAGGAAAGCCAAACCGAATAGAGAATGCAAGTGAAGAAGGCGGTATCGTTTTCCATCGTGAAAAGAGGAGAACTGCTACCATCCATCCCTAACAGAGGACCGATCTTTGACCAAGCGCCGCTAGGGGAGACGAAGAAAGCGAAGACCATCGAGATGACAAACCCCGATATTATCTGGGGGATCATCGAAATGGCACGGAAGCCGTTATGAAAGATGCATTTCTTGTATATGAGATACGAGAAGATGATGTATAACGGCATGCAAATCAACAGACTGATGAAATACATCCTGAAGCTGTTATAGAAAGACCACCAAAGGTTATCGCCTTCGGAAGTCATTCTATTCCAGAAATCGACGAAGTTATCGAATCCAGCCCAGCCGGTTACTTCGCCTTTGTAGTTTACTTTTTGGAAGGCGTAGAGAATGCTATAGAAATTGCCGCCTACCCAGAAAATGAAGAAAAGAGCAAGAGGAAAAGCAAGAATGGCCGCCACGAAAATGTAGCTGGTCGTCTTGTATGTCAGTTTCTTCTTCTTTCTCTTTGTCATGTTTGTCTATCGCTTATTCTTCGGAATAGAAGCCGGATTGGCGAGCTGTCGCGACTTCTCTTTCCCAATCGGCCTTGCTATAAGGCTTCATCACTTTGTCTTTGATTGTGTCGACGTTGCCGCTAGAGGCGCGAAGGTCGGTTAATATCGAAGTTGGCAAGGTCAGGGAGATATTCTTCAAAGAAGACGTGTAAGTGATCGGAGAGCCCGCTTTGAGAAGACGTTCTTGGACGACGACCAAGTGGTCGGTGTCTTGCGTCATGTAGTAATAACTCTTTTGGAACGGCGTGAGGGTTTCTAAGTCGCTCTCTTCGACATTAAATTTGTATGGGCGGACCAAAGAGCAGGTTTTAAGCGTTTTTCTTAGCGACGCATCACTTAAGGTATACTTAATGAAGTTCTTAATATAGTCGAGGCGCCCGCTGTCGGATTGTTTCTTGACCACGATGCCGCCCATTTCAAGCGATGTCATCGCGGTTTTTTCGCTATATCCGCCGTCGATGTTCGGAAGGACCAAGTAGCGGTATTCTCGTTTGCCTTTGGCTCTATTCGGATCGCGTTTCGCCGCGCTTTCGAAGCCGCTTTCGGCTTCGTTCTCCCAATAGTTTCCTTCGATTATGGCACTATAGGCGCGATCGCTTGATCCAGAAGTCGATAAGTCGACGTTTTGGATTAGATTCATCTGAACGCTGTTGACGTTTTCGGTCGTTCCTTGCATCGGGGTATTGGAGGTGTAGTTGGTCGTATAGAAATATTTTTTGACGAAATCGATTGCCTGAGGAACGCCGTCTGCTTGGTAGATTTCATAGCCGTTGTCGATTGTGATAGCTTTTTTGCCGATGGAAGTTCCGTTTTTGTCGACCAAGTCGATTTCCTTTCCATCTGTGTCGCAATAGACGAACTCTTTGTATTTTTCCGGTCCCCAATATTGCGCAAGATAGTTGTTTACCATGACGTCTAGGTAGTTATGGGAAATCATTCCGGCGTATCCGAAAGGAGTGAATCCGCTGCCTTTGACTTTGCTTAGCATATCGTCGAAGCCGTCCCAAGTCGTCGGTTGACCATCGTCATAATCGCCGTATATTCCGTTCTTTCCGGCGCTTAGCACTGTGTCTCCGACTTCGTATAGGCAACGATAGGCGTCGTAATCGGTTGGAGATCCGGTCGTTTTGGTGAAGCTTTTGAAAGTAAGATATTTATTCTTGAAAGCGTCTTCCTTAATCTCGGTTTCGATGCCACTCTCCGCTAAAGCGTCTTTCTCGCTGATGTCCGCTTTGATGAGCCAATCGTTTTCGACATAGAGATCATAATCGAAGACCAAGCCTTGGATCGTGCTTGTATGAGGGACCATGTAATATTTCCCGTCTGTGAACTTGCAGGCTTTTTCCCAAAGTTCCTTATTTATGACTTTGTCCTTTATTTTGGTGGTTTCGTTTGGCGCCGTGCCTTCCCAAATATCAGTCAAATCTTCGAAATAGTCTTTCGCGAAGCCTTTTTGATATCCGAGCTCTCCGCCGAAATAGATATCTGGCGCTGAATTGAAATCGGCTTCCAAATTGTTTAGATGTTTTCCGGCGACGTCGGTGTTGCTGGCCGTGATTGCTATTTGATATTTGCCAGCGCGATTGGCGGCGTTATATTCATTCAAAAGGTTGATGATCCATCCATAATGGAATCCGCCGTCGAATGCCGTCAAATAAATCGTCTCTTTATTTGAGTCCAACGATTGTCCTCCGCCGTCGACATTGTCGGTTACGACCTTTCCGCATCCGGCAACCCCTAGCAACAAGGGAAGAGATGAAAGAAGTGCGATCCTTTTGATTTTCTTCATGGTTTTTTTCCTTTCTTAGCCTATATAGATTAATTTTCCAGGGCGAAGAGAGAATGACACCTCTTTAACGCCCAATAGTTTTCTTTGCCCGTCTTCGCCATAGATAACGTCCATGCCGTTTTTGAAAGTGATGTTCGCGATCGCTTTGTTTTGCGTGCTTGTATTCGTGAATAAATACTTTTCCTTGCCGTTTTCGTCTAAGAAAGTCGAGATGAGAAGTTGGCTCGATGTGTCTATTTTTTCGATTCCATTAGGTTCATAGATCACCATATTCGGAATTTCGCCAGCGAATATCGCATCATTGTCCTTGAGGTCTTTTATCGATTCGGCATCATAATCCATCTTGAATTTGCCATATCCATAGACGCCTTTGAAATCGAGTTTCGAAAGGCAATTCGTGTATAAAGGCTGCAAGAATTCCAAATAATTCTTGGCGTAGTGATAGTAAATCGTCGGTCTTCCCATCATGTCGATAAGGGCGACTTGACCGCCTATGCAACTAGGGAATTCGTCTAGCCATTCGGGTGGGAAAACGCCAGGGAAGAAAACGATTCCTTCATGCCCATAGGCCAAGGTGACGCTTATTTGAAGGGCGAATTCGCCTTCGCTTAATGGCCGCAAAGGGCTATCCCATGTTCCCGTCTGAATATAATGATCGTACTCATCGTAGCCCCATTCCGGTCTTTTCTCTGCATAATAGGCGTTTAATTCGAATAGCATTTTATGGATCGAAGACGGGAGTTCTTTCCAATAGGATAGATAGGGGTAGCCGTCACAGCTGCAGATTTCTTGGCGATAGAGTTTCCTCGTCTCGGACCATAGATATTCATAACGGCTGAGATGATTGTTCGGGTCGCCATCAGCTAAATTTCCGGTAAGAGTCGGTATATATTGCGGATCCACGTTGATCGATCCGCCGTTTGCATAATAGAGCATGGCGTCGTTAAAAAGATAGTTGAGGGTGTTCAGACGGAATTCTTTGTTTGGGAAGTTTTTATCGAATAGCGATTTGGCATAGGCGATGCCCTTTTGGCCGTTTATGCCGACTTCATCGCTAAAGAAAATGCCAGGGACGGCAGGGCTTTTGAAACATTCTTTGACTTCTTTTACGAATTGGGCTCCGAGTTTTTCTTTTTCCTCATCGCTTAAAGAGGAGAATGGCTTTAAATCGCGATTCGATTTGCAATTCTCCATCGTCCAGAAATTTTGGAAAATAGGCAATCTCGGGTAGAAAGCGATTCCGACTTTCTCAGCCAAAGCAATCTCGTCTTTCAATAACGACGGGTCATCATAGAGTTCCCAATTGCCGAAAATCGCGTTGACTCCTCCTTTCTTTAAGAGGGTATAGCATTCTTCGTTTATTCGGTTTGGAAAGTCTCTTTTGGCAGTCGTCGGATTGCAATAAATTCCGACGAATAAATTATTTCTTTTTCTCATACTAGGTGCGTTCGCATTACCTTTCCATTATATTGTGTCGCTTTAGCGAAGGGAAAAATAGACGTAACTTCTCGATTGCGAATAGTTGCGTTTTTCTCAAATCGCTATCAATCCATTGTTGTTTTTCAAAAAGCGTGCAGAAACGCCGTTTTTCTTGATGTTTTCGTCCGCAATCTTTTAGATAATGTTGATATCCATCAAGGAGTGTTCTATGAAGAAATGCCATCTTATATGCAATTCGCACATCGATCCGATTTGGCAATGGGAGTGGGAAGAAGGCGCCAGCGCTGCCTTATCGACTTTCCAAAGCGCAGTTAATCTGATGTCCAAGCACAAATACGTTTTCAACCACAACGAAGTGCTTCTTTATAAGTACACCAATGAGTATTCACCGGCTCTTTACAAAGAAATTCAAAAAAAGACCAAAGAGAGCGATTGGAACATCATGGGTGGCTGGTATTTGCAACCAGATTGTGTTTTGCCTTCAGGCGAAGGGATAGTAAGGCAATTGCAAACGGGGAAAATCTACTTCAATGAGAATTTCGGAAAATGGTCAAAGACAGCTATAAATTTCGATCCATTCGGACATTCTCGCGGGATTGTCCAAATCGTCAAAAAGTGTGGTCAAGAGAACTATATGTTCATGAGGCCATTCCAATTCGAATTAAAGCTTCCAGCTGAGATATTTCTTTGGGAAGGCTATGATGGCTCGGTCATCAAAGCGGCCAGGACAACCTCCTATTCCAGCAATTTGGGAGAGGCTAGAGCCAAAATCGAAGGCGATATCGAAAAGAGGAAAGATGAGGAGATATCCTTCTCTTGCTGGGGCGTTGGCAACCATGGCGGTGGCCCAAGCGACAAAGACCTCACAGACATAGAAAACCTGCAAAAAGAAAGAAAAGACGTCGAAATTGTCCATAGCACGCCTGACGCTTTCTTTGATGAAGTGAATCCAACCGTGACCTTCAAGGGAAGTTTGGTTCCGTCGATGGTCGGTTGCTACACTTCGATGACTGGTATGAAACAAGCCTACCGCAATCTCGAAAGAGAATTATTCTCCACGGAGAAGATGGCTTCGCTAGTCGCGCTCGAAGGGAAGATGAAGTATCCAGTCAAGCTTTTGGATGAAGCGGAAGAGGACATGCTTAACGTTGAGTTCCACGATATTTTGCCGGGGTCAATGATTCAAGCTGGCGAGAAAAACGGACTTAATTACGTTAATCACGCGATGCATATCCTAAACAAAGTTCGCGCGAAAGCGTTCTTCTCCCTTATCAAAGGTGAAGAAGTAGCAAAGGAAGGAACCTTTCCGATTTTCGCATATAACCCGAAAACGTATGATGCCGAGCAGCTTGTGGAATGCGATATGTCGATATTGCGGGCCGACGCCAACGATCCCGATGCGACAAGGCTATTGATATATGATGAAAATGGTGACCTTATCGCATCGCAAAATGTCAAGGAATCGAGCAATCTCTCATTAGATTGGCGTAAGAAGGTCGTTTTCAAAGCCAAGCTAAAGCCGCTAGGAATCACCAGATTCACCGCGATAGCTGCTCCGAATGAGAAAAAGAAGCTTACCCTTGATGAAGATATCGTTTTCGATAACGGCGTCAAATACGTCCGCATCAGCTCAAAGACCGGGCTTATAGAAAGCTACAAGATAAATGGCAAGGAATACGCGGAAGGTCCGCTGTTCCAACCAATGTGCTATGAGGATTATGAGGACCCGTGGGGCATGAATTATCACCATGTCGGCATCGCTCCGCATCCTTTCGAATTCATGAAAAAGCCAGACGGCGTTTTCCAAGGAATGCATGGGCTTCAAATGATCGAAGATGGTGACATTTATCTTGAGGCTGAGGCTTTCTTCGCCGATGGGAACACGAGGCTGAGGCTTGGTTACAAAATCGAGAAGAAAGGTCTTGGAATCGATGTCGACGTCGATGTATTCCCGAATGAGATCAATAAAGCCTATAAGCTCGATTTGCCGCTGATTGGGAACCGCTATATCGGCGAGCAGATATTCGGATATGAGGAACTGTTCGACAATCGTGATGAATGCGTGGCCCATGATTTCGTGGCCCTGGAGCAGCAAGATGGAAACTATATCGAGATTATGACGCCAGATTCGTTCGGCTCTTCTTATAGCGATGGAACGATTCATCTGACGTTATTGAGGATGGCCACTTATTGCGCGCATCCAATCTCTTGGGAAAGACCTCTTGTGCGTCCGAACATATTCATTCCGAAGATCGATCAGGGACAAAGGCATTTCCGCTATAGACTTTGCCTAGCCTCGGAGAACGAATTAAAGAGGAACGCCGATTTGTTTGCCGAACGTCCGTTTGCCTGGAATATTTTCCCGACGGTCGATAGCAGGGACGGGAAGGAGGTCAAAATCTCCACTTCCAATGATTCGATTAACGTCGTGACGATAAAGAAAGCGAAGCAAAAAGACGGATATGTCGTTCGCTTGCAGAATTGCTCATGCAATCCGCAAAATACGTATCTTTCGATAGATTCGTCGAAGATTTGCTTGGATTTTGGGAAATTCGAAGTAAAAACGGTCGTTTATAATGATGGTGAATTCGAAGAGATAACCGACATGGCCATCTAGCGATTCTGGTCGTTATTTTGCGTGGGCGAGGCACTATTAGATGCTTCGCCTTTTTTGATGTCGTCGAAGAAATTGAAATCGTCGAGATTCTTTTCAAAGATGCTATGGGTGCGTTTGTTTAGAAGGAAGGCTCTAGCGATATAGCCTTGGACGCAAACGAGATAATAGACGATTGAGATGAGCCACAAAGGAACGAGCACATAGGATGCCCAATAGGAACTCACCCAGGTCGGAGTCGCAATCGTGTCTGGCCATTTTGCCAAAAGGGTTACCCCGAACACCGTCGCATAGTTATCTTGGTTATCCCAATCGAATTGGTAGAAGAGGGAAGAGAAGTTCTTCCAATGGTTGACGCCCCACCCTGAAGTGCTAGCGCTATAAATGAGGAAGAAAAGAAGACTGGCCAATGCGATTAAGACGGCTGGGGAAGATTGCTTCCAGAATAGCTGCCTATTTTTTACTCTGCCATATTTAGATAGCTGTTCAGGGGTTTGGATGACGCGGTAAACGACGGCGTCATGAATCTCGTAATCCATGCGGCGAGACATACGTCCGCTTACATAACGGATTAGCATGCCTATGCAGCCTAGAAGCAAGAAAACGATTAAGGCGACCACCAAAAGGGCGATCAATAACCTCCTATCGGAATCGTTGAGAGTTATGCCAACTAACGTCGTCATAGTTCCTCACCTCCGTTGCTGTTTTCGTCGTATGCATTGGATTCGTTTTCGCTTTGATCGATTCGTTCGTCGAAAGGAACGCTGTTATTTTCGTTAAGCGGTATTTGTTGAGCCTGATTTATTGGTGCGCTTTGATCGATATATTGGGGAATTGCAGGGTTATTTTGATATTGAGATGCTTGATTGATGTATGGATTTTGCTGATTGTTCGCAATTTGCCTAGCAAAGTCATCCATGCTTTGGTTAGGATCTTTTTGATAATAGTTTTGTTGGATGTAAACGTGTGTTGGCTGAGGTGGCGGAACCTCTTCTTTCTTTGGCGATTCGCTTCCCATGGAGCGGCGGAGCGATTCTGCTTTGATGGCCTCTACTTTGATATCCTCAGGAAGTTTTTTGAGCCCTTTTTCGCCTTTGAAGAAACGGACGATGTTTATCGCTGTTTCGATGATATAGACAAAGGCCAAATAAACGGCGGCAACGATGAGGAGCAACAAGAAAAACGGCAAGAGGATTATCGTCACTAAGCCTAAGCCGAAGCTCTTAAGAAATTTCATCTTTTGCCTTTCCCTTTAATAGGTTAGAGAAGAGGACGACAAAATCAAGCGCCATTCCGAAAAGAGAATAGAGAATTAGTCCTTCTTTATAAACATTGGATATAGCCGCCCTAATAAAGAAAGCGGCCAATAGCGATCCGCCTACCGCTATAAAAACCCAGACTCTTCTTTCGCCGAATAACAGCGAGACGCTTGTTATCGAAAAGAAAAGCGAGGCGACAAGAAAGAGCGAGCCAGACATCAGGTCTATCGTTCCGAGCCCTATCGCTAGAGTGCCGAAAAGCAAGCCGAGCGATGGTTCTAAGAATTTCTTCATAGCAACCGGAAGTTCTTTCTTGGCTTTTTTGTTTAAAAATAAGACTGAGAAAATGAAATTCGTGATTGCGCATTGCGCAAGGGCGACGACAAAAATCAAAGAAGGCGTCAAAGCGTTCGTCCTTTCGTTGACCTTGATTCCGAATATGGAATAGAAAGTGGTTATTGGATCTAAAGAAATGGTTGCCTTCAAAATGGCTATAATCAGGTAATTAATTCCCATTTGGAGTAGCCCTAACGCAAAAACGGTGATGCCATTTCCAAAGCCCATCTTCAAAGCCAGCCCGAGCAATGTTCCTATGAGTATCGATGGAATGATGACGAACAATGATTCGCCTATGTTGAAAGAAGCCACGGCCAGCGAAAGGGCGCTGGATGCGATTATGTAGGCTGACAAATACCTCTTTAGACATACATATCCCACTAAAGCGCTCAAAATTGGTAGAAAGAAAACCAACCCGATGCTTAATTCTGGCCAAAAGGCGATAAGCAAAGAGAACACGGCGGTGATGGCCGCCATAATCGCCATAAAGGATATGTTTTGAATTGGTTTAATTTTCTCTTCGAATATCCGCATTGGCTAAATTATCCGCCATTTAATTATCTTTTTGTAGGTTGTGACAAACAATCGGATGTGCGTTTTATTCGCGGTGCCTTGAGCATCATAGAGTGACATAGAGTGACACATAGAGTGACATAGAGTGACATAGAGTGACACATAGAGTGACATAGAGTGACATTTGGTGTTACAATGGTGTCAGGCAGAGGCATACGTTATGAATTTTGGCGAAGAAACGGAAACAATAGAATTTAAAGAAACGACTTCGGAATTGCATCAAGCAATAGAAAGCATCGCTTCTATCTTAAACAAGCACTCAAATGGTGAGTTGTACTTTGGCGTAAGGGATGACGGGACAGTCAAAGGACAAATGGTGAAAGATAGCACGTTGCATGCGATTTCCGATTCTATTTCCAGAGATATAGAGCCAAGAATTACGCCGACAATAGAAAAAATAACTCTTGATGGGAACGAGTGCGTAAAGGTTTCGTTCTCTGGCATGCAAAAGCCCTATTCTGCTTTCGGGAAATTCCTAATCAGGGTTGGAACTCAAAATCGCATTATGACGAGAGACGAATTGAGAAGACTGATCAAAGACGAAGATTATTCTTATCCATGGGAAAACGAGCCGAATTCCATGCGAGAGGAAGACGTAGATGAAACAGCATTGAAGGAATATTACAAAGAAGCTATCGATTGTGGCAGGTTGACGATGGCCACATACGATAAAGATGCATTGCTTTCGAGCCTATGTTTGCTGAATAATGGGCATTTCAATAACGCCGCGTTCGCTTTATTTGGGGCAAAGGCCAATATAGGTTTGAAACTCGCAACATTCGCCACCGACGAGAAGTTGACGTTCATCGATTTAAAAGCGTTAAAAGGAAACATCTATAATCTTTATGAAATAGGAGTCAAATACATTCTTGATCACATCAATTGGAGGATGGAAATCGGGATGAAAGGAGAAACGATTCCTGAGATTCCAGTTGACGCCGTAAGAGAAATTGTCATAAATGCTTTCGCTCACGCAATATATGAACCAATTCCTGAAATCGAGATAAATGTACATCCCAGCATGGTTACTGTGTTTAATCCCGGTTCGTTTCCGGATGGATTGACGCCTATGGATTTCGTTAACAAGAATATACCGTCTGTGAAAAGAAATCCGATAATTGTTGATGTTTTGTATAGGTGCAAAAACGTTGAAAAATCTGGCACAGGCTTTAAGAGGATGAATGCATCGTGTTTGAGCGCAGGCGTTAAATGGGATGCGACTTTAACGGCGTATGGTTTTTTGTTCACTTTCCATAGAAATCGAGAAAAGACTTTTGTGGTCCCGAATGAAGAGCAGAATGTTGTTTTGCTTCCAAACGAAAAGACAATATATCTTTTGATCAAGGAAGATAGAAAAATTACCAGAGAAGAGCTCGCCAATAAGACTGGGAAAACCGTCAGAACCATTCAAAGGATAACCAACAAACTTGTAGCTTCTGGTTATTTAATCAGAATCGGTAGCAATCGCTTCGGATATTGGGAGGTTCTAAAATAAGCCTATGAGCCGAAATAAAGAGAAGGAAACATTTAAATGCAGTAGGTGTGGTGCTGTTGTTTCCGAAAATCAAGATACCTGCCCCGTTTGTGGCAATCTCTTATTGACGCCCATCGACGTCGAGGCGAGAAGCAGGCATAGATACAAGCATAAGTTAGATGTGTTGGATTATATACTTGGCATAACCTTGGTCATCCCATTTAGTTATGTTGGATTCATTGTCGCTTGCTGCTGCTTCAACGATCGACCGGATGTTAGGCGTGGAGCAATACATTCCGTCATCTTTGTCTCGGTTTGCTATGTTATCGCGCTTATCGTCGTATTGGCCGTTCTTCATCCGTTTCAATAGTCAAATATGTTTTTGTGTTCGATGAATGCGTTGAATCTGGGGAGCGCGAACATCAGTTTTCCTCTCGCTTCCGCGATCAATAATCCTTTTTTTATGAGTCGGTCGCGATAACGCGAAAAATATCCCTTCGTCATCTTGTTTGCTTCTAATATTTTCGCTGTTTGAACCGGAGAATCGCCTCCAAACGAAGATAAAATGCGTCTCTCTACGTCCGATAGCGATACCCATATTTTAGAATAGGCGTATTCATCTAAATATTGGTCGAATAAAGCCAAAAGCTTTCGGTTTATCGACTTGCTCTTGCTTTCAAACATCAAATAGCCGAGTAATTGGAATGCGAACGCATATCCCTTGGTGAGCTTTGCGCATTGGGCGGCATCTTCTTCAGAAAGCCCCAAGGTTGTTTGATATGACGCTTTAATGGACAAAAGATTCAAAGATGAAAGATATATTTTCGGAGCACGAATCAAAAAGGTCATGTTGTTCTCGTTTTCTAGCGCCGAGATATTCTCGAATAAGCCGGTCGCCAAAACGAATAAGGGATAGCCTTCCCTGATCAGCATTTGAAATGACAACGCGAATTGACGCATGAATTTATTGTTCGATGCCTCATCGATCGTCACCAGTATTTTCTTTCCTTGCTTGGACAGCTCCTTGAACATTTTGTCCAGCAAATCATCGATATTGAGAATTGGATTCTTCCCTTTTAAAGAAAAAGAAGCGCCTTGGAATGAAAAACTGAAATTCTTTTCCACGAAGAATCGTTTGATATGAGCCGCGCTATAGAGCTTCGCAGCCAAGGCCTCGCGCATGTCGTCTTCGGGGTTCAAATCTATGACTATCCATTCCTTCTCATCGGAAAAATGTTTTGCTATTGTGGTTAGCATCACCGTTTTTCCCGATCCTCTGACGCCAGAGATCATAAAGCAATGGGAGATTGGCGTCGGCGCGCTAATTTTTTCTATCAATTCGTTTTTATCGCTTTCGCGACTTACATATTCATATGGTTTATTTCCAAATGACAGTGTGAACGGATTAGAGGCAACGTCATTTTCATGCTCTTTCATACTTTTTATTTCCTTTCATACTCTTTCATACTTCAAAAATATTTTCATACTCTTTCATACTTTTGTCAATCTCGTATTCCTTTAGTGACTGGAGTGTATATGATCGCCATGTTGGTTAGACGTTTTTCTTTCGGCTGCCGCTTGTTTTCTTCTATCTTGTATAGAAGGACAACCCTTTTAGCGGTATCCTAAATAGGCTATGCCAAACTATTCATCATTATTAAATCCCAAGCAACTTGAAGCCGTCGAAACTTCATCCCAATATGTTCGCATCATCGCTGGCGCGGGCAGTGGCAAAACCCGTGTCCTCACTTATCGCATATCCTATTTGATCAGTGATATGCATGTTGATCCATCCAAGATATTGGCTATCGCATTCACCAATAAAGTCGCCAATGAAATGAAGCAAAGAGCATCAAAGTTGGTTTTTGATATTCTCGGTTCCTTACCTCGTCTATCGATTTCCACATTCCATTCATTTTGTGCCAGATTCCTTAGGGAGGAGCATTCCGCGTTTGGCTATCCGCCCGGATTCACGATTTTCGACGAAGACGATCAAAAACAATTGATCGGCAACATCGCCGCTGAGCTCGGCTACAAGAAGAAAGATCCTTTCGTCAAGGAAGTTGGTCTATATATAAGTCGCAACAAAACCAAAGGCATTTATCCGGAAGACATAACAGTAGGAGAGGGTAGTTTTTCCGATGAGAAAAAATTCGTCGAATTCTATCTCAGATACGAAGCTGATAAGGCCTCATACAATGCCTTGGATTTCGACGATTTATTGCTCTATACGATCAAAATACTTGAGAAACGCAAGGATATTCGCGCCAAATGGGCTTCCAGATATGAGCATATCCTTATCGACGAATTTCAGGATACGAACGATGTCCAATTCCGTTTGATGAAGCTATTAGCCACACCTCTCACATCCATTTATGTGGTTGGCGACCCAGATCAAACCATCTACACTTGGCGAGGGGCTAACCAAACCATCATTCTCAATTTCGATAAGACCTATCCGAACGCGGAGACGATAATCTTGAATGAGAATTATCGTTCAACCAAAACGATACTCGATGCCGCCAACAAGCTTATCTCCGTGAATAAGAAACGCGTCAAAAAAGATCTTTTCACCAATGGCGATGCCGGAGACAAAATCACGGTCGACTGCCAGCCTACGGGTGAAGATGAAGCTAAATGGGTGGCCAAAAGAATCTCGGATATAGCGAGCAAACAGATGTTGCCCAATGGCGATCCCGACTATAAGAACATTGCGATTTTGTATCGTTCGTCTTATATGACGAGGCCTTTCGAAATGGCGCTAAAGAACCGCGGGATACCATACCGCATTTTCGGCGGGCTTAGATTCTATGAGCGCATGGAAGTCAAGGACATGCTTGCTTATTTCACGTTGCTCGTGAATCCGCTAGATAATATTGCTTTCGAAAGGGTGATAAACGTTCCGACTAGAGGGATTGGCGGCAAGAGCATTGACGCTCTTCGCCAAGCCGCTAAGGAATACGGCGAAAGCGAGTACGCTTATCTATCGGGGATGGTCAATGGTGAGAGGGAAGAGGTTTTCTCTCCGAAAGCGATGAAGGCGGCGAAAGAATTCGTCGGGATATTGGAAGAAACGAAGAAACAGCTCGAAGAGAATTTCGAATTATATAGCACTACGCTCAAAAAGATGGCTGAAAGGCTTGGTTATTACGACTATATCAGCGAAGACGAGGAATTCGAGGAAGACCGCGTTTCTAACGTCAACGCCTTATTCGACGACATAACTCATTTCATAAGCGATAATCCGGAATCTACCTTCGCGGATTATCTCCAAAACGTTTCATTGCTCTCATCGCAAGACGACATAAACGACGGCAATTACGTTTCCTTGATGACGATCCATGTCGCCAAAGGGCTTGAATTCGATAACGTTTTCTTGATTTGCCTCAACGAAGGATCTTTCCCAAGCAATAGAAGCATCGCCGACAGCGGTCGTGATGGCGAAGAAGAGGAAAGGCGTTTGGCCTATGTGGCCTTCACCAGAGCCAAAAAGAGGCTATTCGTCTCTTGCAACAACGGCTATAGTTTCGCCACCGATAGCAGCGCCACCCCATCGCAATTCATAAAAGAGGCCGGTTTGTCCGTTCCAGGCGGCCAAGGCTATTTCAACTTCCCATCTTGGCGGAACGTTTCGAACGATAGAAGAAACGACGATGGATATTATCCTGATGAGCCATCTAATGACTATGTCGCTCCAAAGAAAAAAGAGAATTACACTAAGCCGATGACAAACGGCATCACCGATTGGAAAGTCGGCGATAGGGTCCATCATGACAAATTCGGAGACGGCAACGTCGTCGCTATCCCCGACAAAAACATCATGGTAGTCGATTTCGACGAATCGGGGAAGAAAACCCTTTTGTCGACCCATCCGTCATTATCGAGAATCCATAGCAAAGGAGGAGAAGCATGAACGTCATTGAAGCTGGCAAACGCGTCGAAGAGCTGACCAAATTGCTTGATCGATACAATTACGAATACTACGTTTTAAATCAAAGCAGCGTGAGCGATGCCGAATTCGATCGCCTCATGAATGAGCTTAGGATGCTTGAGAATGAGTTTCCAAAGCTCAAAAGCAAGAACTCCCCAACCGTCAGAGTCGGTGGCGAAGTTCAAAGCGAATTTAAGAAAATCCCCCACAAAAGGCTCATGCTTTCGCTTGCGAACGTCTATAACGAAGACGAAATGCGAGAATGGGAAAGAAAAATAAGAACGTCTTTGAAGAAACAGCAAGTCGACTATATGGGCGAGGTCAAAATCGATGGTCTTGGGATGTCGCTTATATATGAAGGCGGTGAACTCCAATACGCCGTCACCCGTGGCGATGGCGTGATGGGGGAAGACGTGACTGCAAATGTCAAAACGATTGGTTCGATACCGTTACGCGTTTCCGAAAGAAGGCCCTTTGAAGTGCGTGGCGAAGTCTATATGCCGAAAGCGTCTCTAGAGAATTCAAACATCGAGCGGCGTTTGGCTGGAGAACCTGAATTTGCCAATTGCCGTAACGCAGCCGCTGGCGCCATAAGGAACCTCGACCCGAAAGTAGCCGCTTCAAGGAAACTCGATGCCTTCTGGTATTATTTGGTGAATGCCAGGGAGCTTGGCATCCATAGTCATAGCGAGGCCCTGGATTTTCTAGACAATCTCGGATTCCGCACGAATCACGAAAGACGTTTGCTTACGAATGCCAACGAAATTATTTCCTATATGGATGAATATGCCGAGAAGAGGCCTTCGCTTGATTACGATATCGATGGCCTTGTCGTCAAGGTGAACAACATCGACGATTACGATGTTTTGGGCTACACGGCCAAAGAGCCGAAATGGGCCATCGCCTATAAATTTCCGCCCGAGGAGGTCACGACGAAGCTTCTTGACATAGTTTTGACGATCGGAAGGACGGGAAGAGTCACGCCAAACGCCATACTCGAACCTGTGAGGGTCGCAGGAAGCACCGTGCAAAGGGCCACTTTGAACAATGAGGATTTCGTGAAGGAAAAAGGCCTTATGATCGGCGATATCATATCGCTCCATAAAGCCGCTGATGTCATTCCTGAAGTGACGGGCCCCGTGTTATCGCGCCGCGATGGCAGCCAAACCCCTTGGATCATGCCTCAAGTTTGCCCGGTTTGCGGCGAGCCTTTGACGAAAGTGAAGGGGCTTCATTATTGCCTTAATCAGGAATGCGATTCGAGGAAAATCGAAGGAATGGTCCATTTCGCCTCAAGAAATGCGATGGATATCGATACTATGGGCTGCAATGTCGTCGAAGAGTTCTTCGCCGAAGGGTTCTTACATGACATTCCTGACATCTATCGTTTGTCGGAGCACGTCGACGAGATTAAAGCGTTGGATGGTTGGAGCGATAAGTCGATGAATCTCTTGCTCGATGGCATAGAAGCAAGCAAAAAGCAATCGCTAGAGAGGTTGCTATTTGGATTAGGCATCAAAGAAGTCGGCGAGAAGATGGCCAAGATCTTAGCCAAACGTTATAAGCATATCGACGAATTGGCTAAGGCGAGCGAAGAAGAGCTCCTTAAGATAGAGGATGTCGGACCTGTCGCCGCCTCTTCTATTCATTCTTTCTTCTTGGATCCCAAAAAGATCGCGGAGATAGATGAACTTAAGAATCTTGGCGTCAATATGTCTTATTTAGGGAAGGACACTATCGACGTCAATAGTTTCTTCTATGGGAAAACAATCGTCTTGACGGGGACGTTGGTTAAGTATTCAAGGGAAGAAATGACCGATATACTCGAAGGCATCGGCGCCAAATGCGCCGGAAGCGTCTCGAAGAAAACGGATTTGGTCATTGCCGGTCCAGGAGCCGGATCCAAGCTTCAAAAAGCTACCGAACTAGGGATTCAGGTGATTGATGAGGAGACTGCTCTCAACCACTTGAGCAAAACCGGTCTATAGACAACACATAACTTGTTTCGATTATTGCTGCAACGAGTTTAAACTTGTCGCAATTATTGCTGCAACGAGTTTGAACTTGTTGCAAAATATTTCACGACGATGTATAACTGAGTTAGGGGAAAGCGATGATCAAAAGAGAGACAAAAGACCTTGAATACAAAGAAGCGATATCGAAAAGCTATTTAAAAACTGTCAGTGCTTTTTCTAACTTCAACGATGGAACAATCATATTTGGGATTACCGATGATGGAAATGTTGTGGGCATAAAAAACCCAAATGAAGAATGTTTGAATATAGAAAATCAAATCAATGACTCGATCAAGCCGAAGCCCGACTATACCTTAAGGATTAACGAAGACAATACAATCACTTTGAAAGTTTATAAAGGGCCTGCGACTCCTTATAGATACAATGGCAAGTGTTATAAGAGAAACGATTCAGCAACGGTTGAGGTTGACTCTATTACTGAAAATAGATTAGTTTTGCAAGGGACGAATGTGTCCTTTGAGGAGCTTCTTGCAAAAGATCAAAATTGCTCATTTTCCATCTTAAGCCAAAGTCTAAAAGAAACCATTGGTTTAGAAGTCTTTAATGAAGACACGCTCAAAAGCCTCAATCTTTTTAGCAAAAATGGTTATAACAACGCCGCCAGCCTGTTATCTGATACAAATAACTTTTCTGGAATTGATATCGTTATCTTCGGATCGAACATAAATCAAATAAGAAAAAGATTTACATTATCTGGCATTTCGCTTCTAAAACAATATTATGAGTCGATTAAGATATTTGAGGACGAATATATCATCGATAAGATCGAAGGCGGGTTTAGAAAGAGATATGAACTCATCCCGTTTGAGGCGTTTAGAGAGGTAATCGCAAATGCGATCATCCATAGAACGTATGATATTTTATCTAACACAAAAGTTGAGATGTATATGGATAAGATTGTCGTTTCTTCGCCTGGTGGATTGACACCTGAAATCAGTTTTGACGCGTTCATTAATGGCAGATATTCCTATTTGAGAAATCCAATCATTGGCAATGTTTTCCATAGGTTGAATATAGTTGAGATTTTCGCGACCGGAATTAAGCGCATAAATGAATCATACAAAGATTTTGAAGTTAAACCTTCTTTTGATGTGACGGATTCTTATATTTCAATCACCCTGCCAATAAAAAAGGAAATTGAACTCACGGACAATGAAAAAAATGTCCTTCAAGCCCTTGATAATAAACGTGAATATACCAGAAACGAACTTGAAAGTTTGACTAGATTGAAGAAAGACACTCTTGTGAGGGTTCTTAATTCATTGATAAGCAAAAGCCTCGTTTCAAAGCAAGGCAACACCAATAACGTTGTCTATCGCAGGAACGCATGAACGCAATCAGATTAAATTTGGCCTTTTTTATGTAACCAAGCAGAGACACCTCCAATTTTTGAAATCAGAATTCTAAGTTGCATAAAATAAGAAGTTAAAAGTAAGAATAAAATTCGTAAAGCACCCCTATATGAGAGTGTGGGGGTTTTATTTTTTGGAATTCGTTTGCGATAGATGCGGGAACAAAGACCCGAGGTACGTCGGGAAAAGGATTGACGGAAGTTTTTATTGCCGCGCCTGCATAGGGTTTAAGGGGATAGAGGCAAAGAAGACGGAGCGCCATAAGAAGAAAGCGCATCTCTTCTTGCCTTTTAAGCTATCGAAAGAACAAAAGGAATTATCCAGGAAGATAATCGAGAATTATAAGAATGGGATTGACACTTTGGTATATGCCGTCTGCGGATCTGGCAAAACGGAGATCTCTTATGGCGTCATTGCCTATGCCGTTAGCCATGGGCATAGAGTCGCTTTCGCACTTCCAAGAAGAGATGTGGTGGTTGAGCTCTATAACCGTTTATCCGAGTCCTTCAAAGAGAATAAAGTCGTCGCCGTTTTCGGCGGCCATCACGACGAGCTTGAGGGCGACGTTGTCGTTTTGACGACGCACCAACTATACCGTTATCAATCCTATTTTGATTTGATTGTCATGGACGAAATAGATGCCTTTCCATACAAAGGCAATGACGTTTTGCAGGGATTTTTCAAAAAATCATTGATCGGGCATTGTCTTTTGATGAGCGCCACTCCGAGTCAAGAGGTTTTGAATGAATATAGGAAGGATGGACATATGATTTTGGAACTTCGGACAAGGTTCCATAAGAAACCAATACCGGTACCGAAAATTAAAGTGCTCCCAAAAATTATTCAATTCTTTTTCGTCGTCACTCTTTTAAGGAGGTATAAAAGGGAGGGAAAGCCAACATTCGTATTTGCCCCGACGATAGGGGAGGCCGAATCCCTTTTCTATTGGCTGTCGAAGTTCGTGAAAAGTGGAGCGTTGTTGCATTCAAAAGCCGAAAAGAGAAATGAGAAGATAAAAAGCTTAAAAGAAGGGAAATTTTCATATCTTGTTGCCACAAGCGTTTTAGAAAGAGGCGTGACCGTCAAAAACCTTCAGGTATGCATCTTCCATTCCGATCACGAAGAGATATATGACCAAGCGACTTTGATTCAAATAGCCGGGAGGGCTGGAAGAAAGAAAGAGGCGCCAGATGGCGATGTCTTTTTCTTGTCAACCTATATAAGTGAGGCGATGAAAGGAGCGATAGATGAAATCAAGCGATGCAATTCCTTTTTGTAAAGTCTGCTTCAAAGAGATGAACTTCGATTGTTTGTCGTCTATTTACGCCAACAACAATATCTGCGCCTCATGCTTCGAGGCTATGGAACCTGGGATGAGGAAGATCAGGCTAGATCGATGGATTGGGTATTATCTCTATCCATACAACGAGACGCTTCGGAAGATGATCTACGACTTCAAAGGGTGTTACGACTATGAACTTAGAGACGTTTTTCTCTCTCGGCAAAAGGAATATTTGAAGATGCTTTTTCGTGGCTATGTCTTAGTTCCGGCGCCAAGCCATGAAAGCCATGACGAAAAGAGAGGATTCAATCACGTAATCGAGATTTATAAGGAACTAAAACTTCCGATATTGCCACTCATAAAAAAGACGAAGGACGTCAAACAAAGCGATCAGCATTTTGATGACAGAAAGAAAATAGGCTCGGCGCTAGAGATGAAAAACGGAGAGAGCTTAAAAGGGAAAAAGGTGTTGTTCGTTGATGATATTTTGACTAGCGGCAGCACCGCGAGGGCTTGCTTATCTCTCATCGAAAAAGAGAAGCCGAAGAGAATTCGTTTCCTGGTTTTGGCGAAAACGATGCCCAAAGAAAGAAAAGATGGTAAATCCAAAAACAATAAAATCATATGCAAAATGCGCTTATTTTTAGAAAAAATAAAAACGAAAACGAAAAAGAAGTCTTCATAGAAAATATCGTTCATTGCTTACCATTTATGGTAATGCTATCATTCTTAAGCGTATTTTTAGGAGAAAACCGTGTCAAACATCATTGAAAAGATTTTCCATCTTGAACGACGGGAACTAAACCGTTACGAAAGAGAAGCCGATCAGGTCATGGCCTATGACGAGGCGATGAGCAAACTCACTGACGAGGAACTCAAAGCCAAGACGGCTGAATTCAGAAAGAGACTTGCCGATGGCGAGACGCTAGAAAACATCAAATATGAGGCTTTCGCCGTTGCTAGAGAGGCTGCCTGGCGTGTCCTTCATCAAAAGCCATTCAAAGTCCAGATCGTCGGATCTTTGGTCTTGAATAACGGCGACGTCGCCGAAATGAAGACGGGCGAAGGAAAAACGCTTACCGCCACAATGGCCGTTTATTTGAACGCTTTAGGCGGCAAAGGCGTCCACGTCGTCACCGTCAACGAATATTTGGCTTCCCGTGACGCGGATTGGATGGGCCAAATCTATCGCTGGCTCGGCTTGACGGTCGGAGTCAACCTCGCGGCAAAAGGCGCTCACGAAAAGAGAGAGGCGTACGCTTGCGACATCACTTACACCACCAATTCGGAACTTGGTTTCGACTATCTCCGCGACAACATGGCTCCTAATCTTGACGGTCGCGTTCTCCGTGGGCTCAATTTCGCCATCGTTGACGAAGCCGACTCCATTTTGATCGATGAATCACGCACTCCTTTAATCATTTCCGGTGGCCAAAGAAGCCTTGCTTCGCAATATTTGGTCGCTGACCGATTCGTCAAATACCTCAAGAAGGACGTCGATTTCAAGATCGACATCAAAGATAAAGCGGCCTCCCTTACCGATGAAGGCAATAACAAAGCGGAGCAAATGTTCGGAATCCCGAATCTATACGCTCCAGAGAATGAGGATTTGGTGCACCGAATCCACCAGGCTTTGAAAGCCAACTACATCATGACCCGCGACGTCGAATACATGGTCGATAAAGACCATCAGATTCAATTGATCGACCAATTCACCGGCCGTATCATGCCGGGAAGGGAATACAATGACGGACTTCAACAAGCCATCCAAGCCAAGGAAGGCGTTGAAATCAAACAAGAAACCGTCGTTTTGGCCACCATTACCTATCAGAACTTCTTCCGTCTATATACCAAATTGTCCGGTATGACTGGCACCGCCAAGACCGAGGAAGAGGAATTCGGAACGATCTACAACATGAAGGTCGTCTGCATTCCGACCAACCGCCCGATTCAACGTATCGATGACACCGATTTGATCTTCGGCACCCATCAAGACAAATTGAACGCGCTCGTCAATGCCGTCAAAGAACGCCATGAGAAGGGGCAACCTATCCTTATTGGCACCGTGAGCGTCGAATCGAACGAAGAAATTAGCTCCTTATTAACAAAAGCCGGAGTTCCACACGAAGTCTTGAATGCCAAAAACCAAGCGCGTGAAGCGGAAATCATCTCTCATGCCGGCGAAAGGGGAGCGGTTACTCTAGCCACCAACATGGCTGGCCGTGGAACCGACATCAAATTATCCGATGGCGTTCGTGAATTAGGCGGTCTATGCGTCTTTGGCACTGAGCGTCATGAATCCCGTCGTATCGACAATCAGCTCCGCGGTCGTAGCGGACGTCAAGGCGATCCAGGTTATTCTCGTTTCTTCATCTCTTTCGACGATGACTTGATGCGTCGTTTCGCTCCGGAGAATCTCCGCAAAATGTTCACGGAATCGCTTCAAGGCGAAGCATATGAGAATAGAATGCTCACAAACGCCGTGACGAATGCGCAGAAACAAATCGAAGGACGCAACTTCGATATCCGTAAGAACCTAAAGGATTACGACGATGTTTTGGCCAAGCAGCGTGACATCATCTATAAGAAGAGAGACGCTATCCTCATGGCCGAAGACATCGTCGATTTGATTCACGATTTCTTCAAAACGACCGGCCTATATCTTTCTAAGAAAGCCATCGATGAAACCAATGCCGAAGGCATAATCAACGGTGAAGCGCTTAAGAAGATAGTCGAGCCGCGTTTCTTGCCGGAAGGTTCGATCAATGCGGCCGCATATGACGGCGCCCCATTCGAAGAAGCGGGTGAGGATTTAGGCGAGCTTCTATATGCCTCCTATCTCCAGAAGAGAAAGACTTGGCCGAATGCCGACGCCGATATGGCGGAACGCCAAATCTCGCTCCATACCATCGACCACAATTGGCAAGGGCACATCGACACGATGTCGCATCTTCGTGAAGGCATATCGCTTCGTAGCTACGCTCAAACGAACCCTCTTCAAGACTATGTCAATGAAGGCTATGACTTATTCAAAGAGATGAATGAGAAAGTGGCGGTCGACACAACCTTTAACCTTTTGAACGTCCGCTTGGTCAAGAGAGAACCGGAAGAGAAGAAGGCGGAAGTCGTCGAAGAGATGGCTCCGAAAGCGGAAACAAACAAAAAAGAGGAATAGAATGAAAGAGCTAGTCGAATTAAAGCAAGAGGCCCAAAGCATCGGGCGCCTTGTTTCGCAGCTCGGTGATTCTCTTTGACCTCGATAAAATCAAAGCGACCATCTCCGAATGCGAAAAAGAACAAGACGATCCTTCTTTTTGGAATGACCAAAGGGGAGCGTTGGTTGTCGTCAATAAGTTGAAAGAAGCCAAAAATACCTTGGAATCATTTGAGGAAATCATTTCCTCTTATCACGATTTGGAAGGCCTTTTGGATGATCCGGATGCTACAAGCGAAGACATGCGTTTGTTGCTTGAAGAAACCGAAAATTCGCTCAATAAAAACATAAAATCCCTGCGAAACACGCTTCTTTTCAAAGGCGAGTACGATGATTTGAACGTCATGATGGAGTTCCATCCTGGCGCTGGCGGGACCGAGGCGATGGATTGGGCCGATATGCTCTTGAGAATGTATGGCCGCTATGCCGAACGCCATGGCTTTGGCTGGCAAGTGCTTTCTTATGAGCCGGGGGAGGAGGCAGGTTGCAAAAGCGCGACCGTCCGCATCAGCGGCACTCACGCTTATGGCCTCTTGAAAGGGGAAAAAGGCGTCCATCGTTTGGTTCGCATATCTCCTTTTGACGCCAATGCGAGAAGACACACCAGCTTCTCTTCGATTAACGTCGTTCCAGAATTCGGGAAGGTAAGCGATGTTGAAATCGATCCCAAAGACCTTAGGGTCGATACTTTCCGAAGCGGTGGCGCAGGAGGACAAAACGTCAACAAGGTTTCTAGCGCTGTCCGCATCACCCATATTCCGACCGGGATAGTGGTTCAATGCGAAATCGAGCGTTCGCAACTTATGAATAAGGCGACATGCATGGAAATGTTGGCCGATAAGCTAATGCAACGGAAACTCGAGGAACGTGACGCCAAGATGAAATCGATCGTCGGCGAGCAAAAGAATATCGAATGGGGGAGCCAAATCCGTTCCTATGTCTTTTGCCCATATACCTTAGTCAAAGACAATCGAAGCGGCTATGAGACAAGCGACGTAAATGGCGTGATGGATGGCGAGCTTGACGATCTTTTGTATAGCTATTTGGAAATGCTCTCACGCGAAGGGAAAGCGAGCTGATGGACGAATCTCATCCCTTTAAATTGGTTTCTCCCTTCAAACCGACGGGCGATCAGCCGGAAGCCATCAAAAAAATACTTTCCGGTGTGAAAGAGGGTAAAAAGTTCCAGGTCATATTGGGAGCGACTGGCACTGGTAAAACCTTCACGGATGCCAATATCGTCGCCGCGCTGAATCGCCCGACATTGGTGTTGGTTCATAATAAGACGCTGGCTTCGCAACTATATGCCGAATTCAAAAGCCTATTCCCAGAGAACAGAGTGGAATATTTCGTCTCTAACTTTGACTTCTATCAGCCTGAGGCTTATATCCCGAAAACAGATACATATATCGCTAAAGACGCGATGATGAATGATGAGATAGAACAACTTCGCACGAGCGCTGTAAATTCGATATTAGAAAGAAGGGACACGATCGTCGTCGCTTCGGTGGCGGCCATATATGGCTTAGCGGATCCTGAGGAATATAGCAGCCTTGTTTTTGACGTTCGAGTGGGCGAGACGATCGATAGGGACAGATTCTTTTCTCGTTTGGTCGAGGCCCAATATCGCCGCAACAACTTCGACTTGTCGCCGGGCAATTTCAGGGTGCATGGCGATATCATCGACATTTGTCCGATGATGAACACAGATTATTACGTTCGAATCGATTGCTTTGGCGATGATGTTGAGAAGATCGAAACAGTCGATAAACTCACGGGCGAGGTTAAAGCAAGCTACAAAACCTTCCCGATTTATCCAGCCTATGACCACGCAAGCAGCAAGAAAAGAATCCAAGATGCCTGCGTGACAATCAAAGAAGAACTCGCGGAAAGGCTTGAATATTTTAAAAGAGAAGGGAAACTCCTTGAAGCGGAACGCCTAGAGATGCGGACGAGGCAAGACATCGAAAGCCTTTTGGAATTTGGGCGTTGTCCTGGGATTGAGAATTATTCACGACACATTGACAAAAGAAAAGCAGGCCAAAGACCGTGGTGTTTGATGGATTATTTTCCCAAAGACTATCTCTTGTTAGTCGACGAATCGCATGTCACCTTCCCTCAGGTTAGAGGGATGTATTTCGGCGATCGTTCAAGGAAGGAGACCTTGGTCGAATATGGTTTTAGACTCCCTAGCGCGCTAGACAATAGACCGTTGAATTTCGATGAATTCGAGGGTTTGCTTGCACCTAACGTCATCTGCACCAGCGCGACGCCTGCCTCCTACGAACTTACGAAAGCTAATAATGAAGTAGCAGAACAAATCATCCGTCCTACAGGGCTTCTAGATCCGGTGATAGAGGTTCGTTCGCCACTAGGTCAAATCGACGACATCCTTTATGAGATAAAAGAGAGAACGAAGAAAAATGAAAGGGTGATGATCGTCACATTAACCATAAGAATGGCCGAGGATCTGACGGCTTATCTAAAAGGAGAGGGCCTCAAGGTCACATACTTGCAAAATGAGACGAAGACATTAGAGAGAACGGAGATAATCTATCAGTTAAGGAAAGGCAAATATGACGTTTTGATCGGCATCAATTTGCTTCGTGAGGGACTAGATATCCCAGAAGTCTCTTTGATATGCATCCTCGATGCCGATAAGGAAGGTTTCTTAAGAAGCACGACGTCATTGATACAGATAGTCGGCAGAGCGGCTAGAAATGCGAATGGCAAAGTCATCATGTATGCGGATAACGTCACAAAATCGATGAAAGAATGCATCGATGAGACGGGAAGACGCCGCAATATCCAAATGGCCTATAATGAGGAAAACGGAATCATCCCGACGACGATAATCAAAGACATAAAACCTCCATTATCGAATAAAGGAACGATTGATGAGAAGGTCGTCACGGGCGAAAAGAAATTATCCAGAACCGAAACGGAGAATCTCATAAAGAAGATGGAAAAAGAGATGCGAGAAGCCGCGAAAGCGTATGATTTCGAACGGGCCGCTGAAATAAGGGATGCCATTTTCGAGTTAAAGGCAGGCATCAATAAATAAACGTTTCCATCATTGATTCGCCTTGGTTCGTCTTCGGTTATTCGTCTTCTAAAAAGATGCGAAAGCTGCTTGTTGGCATATATAACAATATATGACGTGCGATAAATTAGCGTTGCGAAGGCCGTCTACATAGTCTAAAGTTAATAAGCGCATTTTCGCGCGGAGTCTATTCATGAATTGGTACGACATAATCTTTATCATCGTTGCGCTCATAGTTATCGTCCTTTCTCTTTTGCAAGGCGGCAAATCGGAAGGTGCGTCTGGCGCCATCACTGGCGGCGGATTGAACGTTTTCGCGAAAACGAAAGAGCGTGGCAGCGAGAAAGTCGTGAGCTGGCTTACCTTTGGCTT
Organism: uncultured Staphylococcaceae bacterium; assembly: GCA_964497235.1. Taxonomy (GTDB): domain Bacteria; phylum Bacillota_I; class Bacilli_A; order RFN20; family CAG-826; genus UBA4951. The sequence goes on along the minus strand of CAZCCJ010000019.1, from coordinate 2,702 downwards.
TGCCATCGTCTTCCTTTTCTTGGCTCTTCTTATCATGGTTATCAATTCACGTTCGTCGTCTTCTAGCAGCGATTCAACGGATTCGGCCACGCAAGCCGCATTCGCGATTGCTAATCTAATTCACTAATTTTCGCTATTTATATTTTCTTGGAGGCTTTTATGGATATAAAAGAATATGTTCGTTTAGCCAAAGAGAACGTCAAAAAAGAAATAGCCGCCCTTTCACGTGCGCCGATGCTTTCGATAATAACGGTCGGAGAGGATCCGGCCAGCCAAGCGTATGTGCGCGGCAAGAAAAAAGACGCGGCTGAAGTTGGCATAAACGTAATCCATACGGTTTTTGCCGAGGATATTTCTGAAAAAGAGGTTCTTTCTCTTATTGAAAAGCAAAATGCAGATCCTTCAATCGACGGCATTTTGGTTCAGCTTCCTGTTCCAAAACATATCTCGGAAGAAAAGATAAACATGACGATATCCCCATCTAAGGACGTGGATGGGTTCACTCTATCATCGAAGTTCCAGCCATGTACCCCAAAAGGAATAGTGGATTACCTCTCGTATATAGGCTTCTCATTCTCGGGCAAAAATGCCGTCGTGATAGGAAGAAGCAACATCGTTGGCAAGCCGATGGCAAAGATGCTACTTGCGAAGAATATGAATGTCACGGTTCTTCATAGCAAAACGGCGGAAGAGGATAAAAGATTCTATATCGAACACGCCGATCTTCTCGTCGTTGCCACTGGCAAAAGAGGGATAGTGGATTCCTCTTATAAATTCAAACCGTCTTGCTATGTGGTGGATGTCGGAATCAATCGTGACGAGAACAATCACCTTCATGGCGATTGCGAGCCAAATCTTCCCGTCGCTATGCAAACGCCGGTTCCGGGTGGGGTTGGATTATTGACGAGGTTCGCTCTGATATCGAATTTGCTGGAGGCTATGAAAAAATGAAATTCTCGGTTTCGAACACTTATGTCTATGGCTTAGAAAGGGCGGTCAAGGCATCGGGTAATCCGATGCGCATCGTCATCGATACTTCCGATCCTAACGAAAAAGACTTCGCTCGTGCCGAAAAGCTTGGCTCAACCAAAGGCGGCGAAGGCCATGATAATTTCTTGAAAGGCATATTGGTCCAACTCGATGTGGTCGCTCCCTTATATTGGTGGAAGGAAGCTCAGCGTTATCACTGGTTCGATTTCATATCTTCCCAATCGACGATGCACTGTCTTCTCAAATTCAAGATCTCCGATCAGTGCGTTGAAGAAACCGACTCAATCGTTCTCGATAGGCTCCAAACCTTGGTTGACGAATATAACCTCATTCCTGATGACGATGAGAATCGGGCGGCTAAGAAAGAGAAGTGGAGGGTTCTTGTCGCCTCTCTTCCTTCCGGATTTTGCTTAGGCGCAACGATGACGACCAATTATCAACAACTCAAAACCATGTATCGCCAGCGAAGGAATCATAAACTAAAAGAATGGCACGTTTTCTGTGATTGGTGCGAAGGGCTCCCACGCTTCCTAGAATTGACCGGCGTCAAGGATGATAAATAATTGCTTGCGATGACCGCTTCGGAAAGAGGCGGTTTTTCGTTATGGCGAAAAGAAAAACGTTCCTCGATTTTTGAGGAACGTTTCTTAAGATACGTGGGTTTTGTTATTGATTTTCCGATTTTTCAGAAGCTTCGCCATTGTTTTCTTCGACTGGCTTTTCTTCTTTTTTCTCTTCAATCGCCGGAGCTTCTTCTTTCTTTATATCTTCGACGACGGTCTTTACGGCGTGAGCCGCTTTAATGGCGGAGATGGTGACGACCGTTAAGGCGATGGCCGCTATGATCAAGACGATGGCAAGAATGATCATCACGGTGATGGCCATGACTTTCTCATCTTGCAAGAAGATGATTGCGACGACGCCTAAGGCAATAAGGATGGCGGCGAAGACAAATTCGATAATCGGCAAATAGAGCTTATATAGCTTGCTTACGATGATGGCGATACCCATCACTATCAGCGATGCGGCGGCGACAAGCAATAAGACGCCGATGAATAAGCCTAAGAAACGGGAGATGAAGATGATGACTTCAGTCAATAGGCCTTCGCTATACATGGTGACGAGGGCAATGCCTCCGGCGAGCTCCACGCTTCCGCCGATGACCATATCATATGAGAGGCTGTCTTTGATTTTGGCTTTGGCCATGGCCTCCAAATGATTGGATGCGAATATCGGCATGAAATTGGCCAATATCTTAAGCGCTCCGCCGATGATCAAGAATATGCCGACGACGTTAAGCAAAGTGCTCATCAAATCGTTCAGTTTCGCGCTGTCGCCATTGGCTTGGCAAACGAATACAATTGACAGTATCCCAAGAACCAAGAATAAGGCTGCTTCCAAAAAATTCCAGATTGACCAGATGATTCCGCCCTTTTCGAAGGATAGGAGCTTGTTTTCTTTCTTTTCTTTCATAATAGTTCCTCTTTTCGAGCGTATATTGTAGTTCTTGTTTTTCGATAGTAAACAACGAAATATATGATTTATTGTGCGTTTTCTCGGTTTTTAGTAGGCTCGTTATATGTGAATGCCGTTCTTGATATCAAGGCATTCCATCACTATAATTGTTCAACGTTGGGGCTGTAGCTCAGCTGGGAGAGCGCGTCGTTCGCAACGATGAGGTCGCGGGTTCGAACCCCGTTAGCTCCACCATT
>CAZCCJ010000018.1:0-29614 GCA_964497235.1 uncultured Staphylococcaceae bacterium | reverse complement strand
ATAAATACAATTATATTGGATTTACTGTAGCGTTTAAATGGTTTTTTCATTCAATTCTATTCAGCAAAAAGCGGATCAACCCCGCTTATCGTCTAACAACGGCTTCGAAAATCAAATGAGTTTCGTCTTCTTGACGAATTGATACAGTTCTTCCGCCAACTCTTTATGCTCAAAAACGTTTGGATGGCCGCGCCTCGCTTTTTTTGCTTCATACGCAAACGTTTCGATCCCTTCTTCTCTTAAATCATTGGCCACTTTGAAAATCGAAGACACGAGCCTATCGCTTTTATTCATTTGGCCGCAGACGAGCAAGAATTTATTGTTTGGATATAGGTGGTCAAGACTTTTTATGAACGTTTTGTATTTTTCGACAAACGAATCGAAATCAAAGAATTTTCCTAATTCGTCATTTGTCCCCAGGTTAATCATTATCAAGTCCGGTATGAAGCGTTTCATTTCCCATTCGTCCGTGTTTTGCGGGGAAATATGAGTGTAAATGTCTAACATATTTATCGCGTTCTCGCATTCGGTGAAGTTCGCAAGGGGCATTCCGCATTGAGCGAAAACGCTGATCTCCATATCGGCCATAAATGAAAACAAAGTCGCATATGTGTATGTTCCTATCCCCATTCCAGGAACGACATCAAGGCTCGGTCCGGCGATGACCGTATTATCTCCACCAGCGGTTATCGAATCACCATAAACGAGGAGCTTCTTTTTGCTGCTTTGGAAGGATACGAGATCATCTGCAATAACCTTGCTCAACACAAACGTCGATATAAGAGGGTCATCCGTCTTCATGATGATGACGTGGTGCTTAGAATCGCTCAGCCCCTCGGCAATCTTTATTTCGCTGAATTCCTCATTATGGACCTCTACCATCATTTCGCAGGGGTTTTGGTTATCGATCATCACCGACAATATGGTGAACATCGGATAATTCTTGTTGATTCTAGGTTTAGGAAGACTTTTGCAAACAAGAGAAAAAGAAGTTCCCACGAATTCGAATTCGATGCCTGATGCGACGTTATCAAAAGATGAAGAAGAGTCGGATTCTATCGCATATCTCCCTAGAATATGGATTCTATCGTCTAAAACACTAAAGGCAGACATATTGGTTCTACTACTTGCTCAATGCGACGTTATAATTCGTCACTTCGTAGTTGTTTGCGGCATAGAAATCGATGATTTTAACAACGCTCGTGTATCCCGAAAGAGAATATTCGACTTCGTATCCGCTTTCGCCGCGAGTGCTCTTGTTTTCCGGATAAATCTTATTTAGCTCATATCTCCCTGAGGCGTCGCTGTAAGTGATATCGCTGCCACACATGACCTTGACGCCGCTTAGAGGCTGATTGGTAGAAGCATCAGTGACGAGGCCAGAAAGTTTTCCTAATCTATGACAAGCAAAATCAAAGGAATCGACGACTCCATCGGAGAACCATTCTTTCCTAACTAATTTCCTTATCGTTTCATAACCGTCTTTGGATGCGACAGCCACGAAATCGGATTCCACAAGACCCGTCAAAACGTAATTGCCGTTGCTATCTGATTTCACGGAAATATCCGTGCCTTCTACGGTTATGGAAGCATCCGCCAAATAATTTCCCCAGGTATCCTTTACTGAGCCTTTCACTAAGGCGATTGTGGAAAGCTCGCAGTTGATCGTCACCTTCTTTTCGACGATTTCGGAAACATTAAGTTTGGCTCTGAAATCAAAATAACCGGTTTTGGAGAAAGTCACCTTGCCGTCGGCAAGATCAACGCTGCGGAGCTTGAAAGTGCCATCCACCATTGAGTAAGCGGTTTTGTCGCCATAGGTAATGCTCACGCCGCTCACAGGATTCTGATGGCACGTCACAATGCCGGAAATAATGCCTTTTTCGTCGGTTTCATCCACCACCACATCATTATAGACGTAAGTGATGCTACCGCTAGAATTCTCCGTTTCTGAGCAAGAAGGGCAAAGAGAAACTGCGGCGAGTAAGGAAGCGAATAAAATTACTTTCTTTTTCATAAGTTACTCCTCGTATCCGTCGCTATACGGCGTATAGGTCGTGGAATGATATAGCTCATAGAGTTTCTCACCGAAGCGAACGCCAAGCTCCAATTCCTGATTGCCTGGCCAATGCCAGCCATCATTATTCACATCGATTATCAAATCGCCGGTGTTAATCAAATAATTGTTTGGCAATTCCCCGACGTTCTTCTGCGCCTCGACGATTTTTCTAACTTGCACCACGGCCGTCGAATATTCATAGATCTCGCCGAAGACTATAGGCATTTTGCTTTGATCGACTCCGGAAATGGTCGTTAATTCCGAACGGAAATGATTGAAAAGCTCCGTCAAATTGTGCTCATATTTGTCAGCGGCATCATATTTGCCGGTATTGAATTGGATTTCCCCATCCGTTTCGCCTTGCATCCAAGTGAGGCCTTTGATCACTGGCGAATACCCGTTTTCCTTTAATTTCGCCAATCCTTCTTTCGCGGTGGAGACAAAACCATTATAGAGACGCCCGCTTGTGGCATCGTCCCACGGGCCATGCCAATTGTCTTTATTGGTCGCGGTGTTGTTTAGCGAATCGTTTTGGAAAATGGCCGTCCCTCCGTAAGCGTATTTGATGAAAGCGATCTTCTTATCTTTGTTTGAGAGGGCTCTAGCCATTCCAAGTTCTGGCCCAAACGCCGTTATGATATTGCCTTCACTATCCTTTAACGATTGGGTCCCTAGCCCCGGACGGACATACGTCCACTTATTTTGCTCCGAAATGACCCCATCCCCACCATTATAGAAGAGGACATTTGGATAGTTTATTTTGTATTTGTCGTCTAAAGTCGATAGCTTAGACGTTCCGGCCGCGTTTGACTGGCCGGCGATGAAATAGACATCAATCTCATTCCCTGCTCCCACATTGGCCTCTTTCGGAGCCATGACGCCACCTAGCGCAAGAATGGAACTGGATATTAACGCTATTAAGTTTTTCATGTCCAATCCTCCTATAAAACGGTTATGTACATAACCCTGACAGATCTTAATTTGGCCACTTCTCTATTTTGATTGATCGTGTTGTCGCTCTTATACGCGGCCGGAGCGCCGGTGAACCCAATCAAAATATTCAAACCAGTAACATTACCAGTAGCCCTCGATTCAGCAACACCTATAGCGTTCTTCTTCATATCGTAAGCAAGCTCGACATCGTAAGCTTTCTCTTGCAATATGCAGTCGTTTTGATATGCGAACGTGGCGTTTGAAGTGCCATCGTAATAATAGAAACCCATGTATCCGAATCCGACTTCCTTATAGTCGATCGCCAAAATCGGATTCTTATCGAAATTGACGGATATGGCCGGTGTGTATAGGCCGCCCCATCCAAGCCCACAACGCATCGAAGCGACGCCTTCGGAGCTTAAATTAACAGCCGTTGTGTAATTGCAACTCGTGAATGAAGAAGCAATATCTGAAGGCGTCCAATTGGCAACATCTTCTATTTTTACACTGATTGGGCTCGAATAAGCGGACCCAACGTTATCGCCAACGCCATTGGCCATGACGGAGAGATCATATGAACCGGCGGATAAAGATGTGATATGAGCTTTGAGAGTCATGGCTTGGAAAGTCGTGACTTCTTTGGTCGATTGGTTGACCGCTTTGACGGTGAATCCGGTTTGCGCACAATAGGTGCCGCAGCTCCAAGTCAATGCGCCGATGCCAGAAACCGCGAGCCCCGTCGGTTTTGAGAAATTAACATAATATTTGAAGCTTTCTTCATTCGACCAGTCGGAATCATATAAGAAAACATTCTCATCGATGCATGCTTTGACTTTTATTTTGTAAGAAGTGCCAGGCAAAAAAGAATAATCGAAATAAGTCTCTTTTGTCTCAAAGACTCTGTCATCAACCCCGATTTGATATTTAGCCGCATGCATGACCTTATCAAACGTGATCTTTCCGTTATTGATAACTTTAAGATTCTTAGGCGCGCTCAACTTGCTTTTTATCGGCGAAATCAATTGGACATAGTCACTAAATTTCGATTGAGAATAGATGCTGTCCGAAGAAGGAAGCGCGGCCACCCTCACGGAATAGACTCCGCTTTCGGTGAACTCAATCGTGTAAGGGAACGCCTCGACATCAACCCTCTTCGCTTTGTTTGTTTCTTCATTAAGATATTCAAGAATATACGATTCGGCGTTAGCGACGTCAGAGCATTCAATTTGACCACTTTCATTGACTGAAATAGTCGGCGTATCAAGACACGTTTTATCGACGATGACGACTTTTGGCGAGTTCGTGCCGCAAGAAGACAACCCGAAAAGGAAGGTCAAAGGTACCGCCGCGAGAAGTTTTTTTCTTTTCATGTTTTTGCCTCGGTCTTTTGTTGAGTCGATTTAAACAAGAGGCCGCCGATTGTGGCATCGACGGCCTTTGTCGAAATAATTACATAGTCACTAAGGAAATGTTCCCGATATCGACGTAACCAGTCACGGTTTCACCGTCGTTTCCTAAGCAGATTTGCAGGATAAGCTGCAACGAATTGCTGCCCGAATTCAACACATCGGTGAAGTCAACCTCGAAAGCCTTCGCAGAATCATAGACATATGCTTTTAGATGCGTGAAACTCGTGGCGCCATTAAGCGCATAGCAAACGTTGATTTGCTTCAAAGTGAAGGCATCTGAACTGAAAGATATGTCCGAGAAGAACATCTTGTACGTTTTGTTGTCTTCTTTGTTGACGTTGAAGCGGTTATATGACCAGAAATGACCGTAATGATATTGGCCATACTTCGTTAATCTAAGGCCGTTTCCTTCATAAGAAGCGCTGACGCGTTCTTCAAAGCCTGCAGCAGCGAAATTCGCGAAATCAACATTGCCGCTCCATGACGTCTCATCGACTTGGCATAGTTCAATCGAGGAAATGACGACCGAAACATCGGTGCCACCTTGAACGCCGAAACGGAATCTGAAGGAATGTTCACCGGTAAGCGAGGCGCATTCATTTGAAGCGAGAGGGACAGTATAAGTGCCAACCGTGCTTTGTCCACAGTTAATATATTTACGAGCATCCGTCGTCGCCCTATCGAGATAATCGAGTTGCAAAACGACGCTGGCTCCGGAAGTAATCTCGGAAATCGTGAATTTTATATATGCATTCTCTATCGATTCGGTCGTCCAAACGCTGATTGGATAAACGGTTCCCCAAGTGTCGCCGACCCCGGAAGTGGTTAGGGTCAACTTACCACCATCCGTAGAATAATTGATGTGTTCTGTCTCAGTCGCCGTCATCATCGAAGCGACGTCATATGTGCGCGTTTCGAATTGCTCTTCCGTGTCAAGTGAGATCATGCTGATTTTGCCGATTTCGACGTATTCGTCCTTCTTATCGCCGTTATTGCCATAGACGCACTGAATAATCACTTGGACTTCATTGTCTTCGTTCTTCTTGACGTAATCAGTCAAATCCATGTATTTGTAATTGCTATCTGGATAATAGTAATTGCTCACGGTAGTTCTTGTGCCGTTATTGACAACGAAAATAACGAGATTACCAGGATATCCGCCAGAGACATTGAGATCGCATCCACTAGACCAACTTACGTCGCTAATGCTCAGCAAATATTTTTTGGTGTCGCTCTTCTTTATCTTGTAATAAAGCGCGGAGCGATATTCGCCATAATGGCTATTGTCGATCATGGTGAACCTCAATTTATTGTTAACGACCGAGGCGCTGACGCGTTCTTGCGAGCTGCCGTTCGTGCAATAGGTCGCAAAATCAATGTCGCCATTCCATTCGGCGGGAATCTTGGAAAGAACCAAATCAGAATCACTCACTTCCGTATAAGCGCCGTCTGCATACTTAAACAACTTACCGCATGAAGAGCAAACGTAATGCTCTGCAACGCCGTCGGAAACCGTCGTGGCCGGCACTTCAGCCACCTTCGAATATGAATGAACGTGCGCCCAATGGGCATATAAAGTGGCGGCATTGCCTAGGTCCCACGCTTTAACGCCTGCACCTGATGCATCGATATATTGCGTTCCGCCATCTTGTTCGGAGAAATAGCCTTGGAAAGAGGAAGAATCTTTGGTTGGAACAGTGACGGAGGGCAAAACATCGGTCGACATGGCATTATTGATGAAAGTCGTTCCGCCATTTCCGCCGTTGGCGTCCAAATTCACGTAATAATATTTGAAATTATCATAGCCGCCAACCGCGCCATCGATCGAACGATCGACGTAATTGCCGCTCGTTGGCTTATCCTTCGCAAGCCACGTTTCATGACAACCGCAGCAAGTATAGAACTCGGCGTTGCCAGTAGCCGTGGACGTGGCCACCGCTTCCGCATAATGATAGCCGTCATGGACGTGATTGACTTCCGCCAAGAGACGAGAACCACTTCCCGAAGAAACGGCGCCTATCGCGACGAATGCCGTGAATGCGCCCATAAGACATGTAGCGCCAAACAGCGTTTTGCTTTTAGATTTCATATATGAAACCCCTTTCCTTTTGTCATTATAACAAATTAATTCTCAATTCCCATTTATGTAAATGGGGATATCAGTCTTTTCTTTTAATATCGAGCTCTTCGCCGACGGTCACCGACATCGTCGTCTCAGCGTCGAATATACGGCACTTGTCAATATTGATCGCAAGTTCGACCTGTTCGCCTCTCATAGCATGAGACATCGAGGACAGAGAAGCGACCGCGCCAGAGTCACCGATATAGAAATGCGCATTTGTCGTCGAGCCGATGAGTTCAGCCATATCTATCGTCACGGAGATATGGGTTTTGTATTCCCTTAATTTCGCTTTCTCATCAGAGAAATCCTCCGCTCTGATACCGAGTTTCGCAGGTTTGTTTATAAGGCCCATCTTCTTGACCGATTCGAATCTCTTCTTCGGAAGCTTGATAACGGGTCCGCCGTCGCAATGGAAATTGCCTTCGTCATCGATCGTCCCGGTGATTAAGTTCATCGCTGGAGTTCCGATAAAGGTTGCAACGAATTCATTCGCCGGGTTGTTATAAACGTATTTCGGCGTGCCGACTTGTTGAATATATCCGTCTTTCATGACGACAATCCTATCTGCCATCGTCATGGCTTCGATCTGGTCATGGGTAACATAGATTATAGTATTCTTCAATTTGCTATGGAGATTAATAAGCTCTGCCCTCATCTGAACCCTTAATTTGGCGTCTAGGTTCGATAACGGCTCGTCCATCAAGAAGACTTTCGCATCCCTGACGATGGCTCTTCCAAGCGCAACCCTTTGTCTTTGACCACCGGATAGCGCCCTTGGCTTCCTTCCTAGATAGTCAGTCAAATCAAGCATTTGTGCGGCATTATTGACCCTCTCAACAATTTCCGAGCGCTTGTAATGAACGTATTTCGTCATTTCTTTCCCCGATTTATCGGTATAAGTGACCGGATGTTTCATCATCTTGAGGCCAAACGCCATATTATTGAAAACCGTCATATGCGGATACAACGCATAACTTTGGAAAACCATGGCGATATTGCGATCCTTCGGCTCGAAATCATTCATCCACACGCCATCAATCAATAGATCACCACTCGTGATTTCCTCCAAACCGGCAATCATTCTTAAAGTCGTTGATTTTCCACAGCCAGAAGGACCGACGAAAACAACAAATTCGCCGTTTTCAATCTTCAAATTGAAATCATGAACGGCCTGGACTTTGTTGTCATAGATTTTGTTGACGTTGCGAAGTTCGATCAAATCGCTTTGCTTTTGCTCGGTCTTTTGCTTCATCCAGCGGGTGAGATCGCTTTCGAAAGTCTTGCCTTCTTTAATGAACTCCTCAGTCTTGAGAATCTCGAATTTAACTTTTTCCGGAACCGACACCAATAACTCGTCTAACGTCGGAGGGACCGAATCGTCGGTGCATTCTCTGATGGCTTTCGTGCTTCGATAATAGATCTTTTCCGGATTGTCGTATTTGAGAATATACAACCCATATCCCAAAGAAACTTGGCCGTCATGATAAGCGTATCCTTTGACCGGAACAACATATCCGTATTCCGTCATATAGAAGGTGCCGTCCGTTTCGGCGCCAAGGAAATCGAAATAGCCAGCCGACGATTGAATGATCCTCGTCGCCGCTTCCTTGTTTTCGTTTTTGTCTTCGAATTCGCGATGGATCGCAACCTGGCCGCCTGAATTCTCAAGATAGAATTGGAATTCCCCGCAAGAACCAAGATATGCCGAAACCGGATTATGTCGAATTCCCTTGCGAATCTCGATTATTTTGTCGTAATTAAGCAAATTCTCGTAAGCGTCTTCCGGCAATAGGTCGATCATTTTGAAATCCGCTCTCGCAACCGCCGAATCGCCAACCCCCGTATAGAAAGTGAATTCGCTGTTCTCATCAGTCTTGGATGGGTCTTTAGCAACTTGACCACCCGGGAACATGACGCCGCGTAGATGATCGAGTTTGGACACCCAAGGGCCGTTCTCCACGTATTCTTTCCAGGTTTCATCCAGTTCAAGAATCGGCTCTTCACCATAGAAAACGGTTTGTCCAGTATATGCATCTTTAAGCCTAAAGAACGGAAGATACGTCATATCCCAATTCTTCTTGGCATTTGGGACGCTAAGGCTTTCATTATGGACGCCATGAACGATGTCCATGAAAAACTTGTTCTTGCCAATGTTCACCAAAATCGGATTGCCATTGTTTCCCACATGGGAATTATCGAAATAGCCGGGTCTTGCGCAGTTTTCAAGACATCCATATTCAGTAATGCCGTCTGGCGTCGAATCGAAGAAGAATTGTTTTTTGGTTTCATAAACGCCGTAATCCGGGCAAATTCTATGACAAATCTGCGTCTTTCCGCTTAACAAATTGAGCACGACGATATCGTTTTTGTTGACTCTTGAGGCATAAACTTTGTTCGTTCCTTCATATCCGCAAGGCATGAAAACAGGTTTGTCGTACCAAATCTTACCCCAGCTTTCTTTCGTAACCGAATCACTATCGATAAGGGCAATTGACTCTTTGACCTTTTTGAGGAAAGTTGATTTTTTAACCCTAAAGATAGTATCCACGCACCACGTAAGCGCGCCTTCATGGGTCAAAACATAAACATAGTTCTTATGGTTAAAGAAGCGGAAGTCATGAAAGACAACAACATCGTCTTTATGAGGCGAGGCCTGATAACGGTTGAACTCCTCTAACGATTGAGGAAACTCGACTAATCTATCTTTTTTGAAGATCGGCAACGGAAAACGATAACGAACCGTTTCTCCTCTCTCATCTAAAATCGCAAGGCCCATGTTCGAATTCCAAACATATTTGTCGAACAAGAAGAAACGGTCTTTGCTTCCGCCGGCTCGATACGCCAGGAAGACACCAGGGAAACCTGGCAACCTCATGCTGGATGGATTGGTTGCGTGGAAACTTTCCCACTCTTCGGAAAAACCATCGCTTTTCGGTTCAATGACGTACCCTTCGATTTTTGTTGCTTGTTTCATGGCTTTACCCCTTACATTTTTATGCTTGATCCGACGAAGCTTTCGACGAAAGACTTCTGAGCGACAAAGAAGAAAATCAAAACTGGAATAATCGATACGATTGTTGCGGCGGCGACATAGTTATAAGGAACGAGATAATCAGGGCTTCCTTTGTTGAATAATCCCTCAAATATGCCGACGCTTTGAGCAATAACCCATAAATTCCTGTCTCTGGAACGTATATAGAGAGTCGGGCTATAAACGTCGTTATAAGTACCGACGAAATTAAGAATCGCCACCGTCGTGATGACTGGAACCGCCTGCGGCAAGGCGATACGGAAGAAGGCCTTGAATTCATTGCAGCCATCGATTTTCGCCGCATCGATGAGCTCATTTGGCAAGGAGGCGAAATTCTGTTTGAATAAGAAAATCGATGTGATGTCGATGCCAAACCAAGCGGCAATCCATATCGGAACGTAAATCGGGCTATCCGCCAAATCCAATTGGACCATCGCCTGATAAAAAGGGATGCTCATTAATTCACCTGGAATAAGCATAACGAAGAGCAAGGCAGCAAAAGTTATCTTAGAAAGTTTGCATGGGAATTTCGCGAAAGCGTACCCCACGAAAGAACACGTAAGAGTGATGCCGACGATCTTCATCAAGAATATGAATGCCGTGTTCAAGAAAGAACGGAAGAACTTAAAGTCCTCATAATTGAAAACGAATTGGAAGTTCTCGATGAACCCGTTGGTGGTCGGAATGATATTGACTTCCCCGGAAGCAACCTCTTCCAACGTTTTGAAAGAAGTCGAAATCAGATAAAAGAACGGAATGATGACGAGCATGGCAAAAAAGCACAACAAAAGATAGATGATAACTGTGCTTTTGAACGACTTTCTATGTTTTCTATGTTTTGAAGCTGACATGTCGTTTGCCCTCAATTCTCTTTAACGTAAAGCTTGGATAAGAAATTCTCAATGACGGTGACGATGAGAATAATGGCGCCGAAGACCCACGCCATCGCCGAAGCGTAGCCAATTTTATATTCGCCCAACGAATCAAAGGCCGTGCGATATATCAAAACGGCGACCGTTAACGTAGAGCCGAACGGCTTTCCTTCCAAGCCGCCAATCAAGTAACCGGTAGAGAAAGTCTTCATGCCATTAATCGTGGTTAACAAGATGTTTAGATACAACATTGGGGCGATTGCCGGCATCGTGATATGCCAAAAGCGGTGCCAAGCGTTGCATCCGTCAACCCTTGCGGCCTCATAAAGCTCTCTTGGGACATTTTGCAAAGCGGCTAAGAAAATGAGCATCTGCATGCCGAAGCCCCACACGGACATGATGATCATCGAAAATAGCGCCAAATTCGGATCTGATAGCCATCCAGGCGGGTTCTCCACCCCGATGTTTCTTAAAAAGGCGTTAACGAGGCCAACGTTAGGATCGAGCAAGCCCTTAAAAATCGAGGCACAAGCAAAAGACGGAATGACGAACGGCAAGAAATAAATGACGCGGAAAACGCCGACGCCTTTAACCTTGGTGTTTAACAATAACGCGGTGATAAGCCCCAAAACCAAAGCTAAAGCGCCAGAACCGATCGCGAGAATGAAACTATTGCCAAGGGCTGGGAGGAAATCAGGGTCCGCCGTCAGGATTTTGATATAGTTATCAAACCCGACAAACGACGTCTCGGAAACCCCGGTTTGCTCATCCGTAAAAGACATGATCAACGTTTTAATCAACGGATAAAGATAGAAAAGCAAATACCCAACAATCGTCAACCAACCAAACGTCAGGAATTTGAAGTTATTGGATTTCTTTATTTTTTGAAACCGACTTCTGCGCATATTGTGCCTTTCTTCTATAAGGTGCTTAATTTTATATTGACCGAATCGGTGGCGGCTTTCACGTATTCATCGAAACTGCTGTATTCGTCATTGAAATATTTTCCCATTGGCTCAGTGAACGGGGCTTGAGCGACAGTGCTGAAAGATTCGTTTTCTGGAAGAGCGAGAGCCCTGCCCATTTCGGTGTAGACGGCATCCAAATTAGGAATTCCTTCGGCGCCAGTGCTTTCCAATATGCTTCTATATGAACTGGTTGGAGTAAGCTTCCCATATCTGGCATTCACTTCTAGTGCTTCATCGCTATACATGAATTTAAGGAATTTGGCCGCTTCGGATTTGTGTTTCGAGTTCTTATATATACCGTACCCTTCGGAAGCGAGCTCGCCGCCACGGGCATCGGTATCGATCGTGCCATCCGCTTTCTTCGGTCTTGGAAGAGGCGCGGCATCCCAATCGAAATTGAGTTCGTTATACGTATACCAGTTACCGGTGTGACCGCCCATTTCCATCGCCGTCTTGCCGCCGGTAAAGGCGCCGAGAGCGTTGTTTCCGCCAGCGCTAGAGAACGTATTAGGAGCAAATTTATATTCACCCGAAACTTTCGATTTCATGAATTCCATGCCTTTTTTGAAGGCTTCCGTATCGAATGCGGGCGTAACGCCGTCTTCCTTGAAGAAGTCGCCGCCGGCTTGACGGATGTAAATCAAATACTCGCCCCACCAATTGCTGATCAAAGAGGAGCCCCACTGTTTGGGCGCGTTATTTTCGTATACCGTCAAAGCCTTCCCGACATTACGATAATCGTCCCAAGTCCAAGTGTCATTAGGGTAGCAAGAATCGTTATAACTCAGCTTCGTTTTCCTATCTGGATCGGAATTCAGGGCGTTTATGACCTTAGTTTTGTTGTTATCAAAAATGGTTTTGTTGTAATAGAACAAGGAGACGTTGCAAGTCACTGGAAGCATCAAGAGTTTATCGTCTCTTCTCATCGAGTCGATGCTGGCTGTGGCGAACTTGGAAACGAAGTCATTGTATTCTGTGTCAGTTTCGAATTCTTCGCGCAAAACCTCATTCAAATCGGAGAACAAATGCTTAACAAGGCTGAGCCTGACGTTTCCTTCATAAATCAAATCCGCAGGCTTTTTCGTGTCTAACATCGTCATGTAGTTGGTTCCATACATGCAATCAACCTTGATGTCGGGATATTTCTCATTGAAGAGTTCTATGACCTCTTCCATGTAATCCTCAGCGTTGGCATTAGCCACAAGGCGAAGAACGTCTTCATCGGCTCCGCAAGAGGTTAACGAAGCAAGCCCACCAACGGAGCAAGCCAACAAAGCGAGTCTCAACAAATTCTTCTTTTTCATTTTTGATATTCCTCCATATCCTGAATTATTTTTTGGAGCGACAAGGTGGCTACGCCAACCGAATCATCGGACGCTCCATAATAAACCTTCAATTCGTCTTTCTCCAGCGTGGCCCCGCAAGCAAAGACCACGTCTTTCATAAATCCGCCTCTTTCGAAGTCCATGGTCGCTTCCAAAATCGGATTTTTGCTTATTTTAAGTATTTTGGTCGGATTTTTCTTGTCGACGATAAAAGCGCCGACTTTGTATTGATTTTGCTTATTCGCGCCATGATAGATCTCAAGGAATCCTTCATCGATTTCTATCGGCGGGCAGCTTGAGCCGATCCGATAATTATCAAATCTATCCGTCCCAAAAGAGGGAGAAAGCAAATGCGAATGATTCCCAAACCTAAGAAGGTCCTTCGAAGAGGCAAGCCAAATGGACAAATCGCCGAATTCTGAAGTCGATGGCCTATGCATTGCATAATAATAACCATCTATCTTTTTCGGGAAGATAACAACGTCTTTGTTATCCGGATGGAAGATATAACCCTTTCTTTCGAAATGACAGAAATCTTTCGTTTCTATCAAACCAACAACGATGCCTAATCTAGACACGCAAGAGCACGTTATCAAGTATTTATTGCCGACTTTATTAATACGTGGATCCTCGATACCGTATTCCTCATACGGGCCTTCGGGGAAAATGGTCGGCGTTGGAGAAACTTCAAAATTGATTCCATCGTCTGAGAAGGCAAGCCTTAAGTGAGATAGCGACGTCAGATAGTTTCTATCACCGCCATCCAAGCATTTGATCACCCTCGAATCAGAGAAATCGTACGCTTTATCGAATTTGTCGAATTCCTTGAAGACAACTTTCCCGTTTTCGATTAGCGGTGCGATAACGACGCCATCCTTATGCTGACACGGCACCTCGGCGACCCTAAGAAGTAAAACTGTCTTCCCTTTGTAAAAGGCGGCGCCAGGATTGAAGACGCCTAAAACCGCCAAGTTGTCTTGGCTGGGTTTGACGTCTTTGATGGTGATGATTTGTTTCTTCATTGGATATGCGTTCTTTCGCTTACTTGGTCAAGAATTTGAGGCTTGAGATTTCGACGTATTCGCCAGAGAAATACCCAGGATCCTTGTCTTGCCACGATTCCCCGCAGACGAAGTTGATGCGGAAGGTGAAATCGCAATCAGCAGTGATCTTGTCAGAGAAATCGACGATAACGTCCTCGCCGACAGTCGATACATTTCCAAGCGGAATTGGGTTTTGGCTTAAAGCGCTGCTTTGAATAAAGAAGCCAATGTTTTTCTCCCCTTCAATGCATTTGCTCGAGAAGGAAGCGATGTTGACGGAAACCTTGTAAGTACCGCCCGCTTTTGCGAAGAACGTGCTCTTATGCGTGAGAGAGGAATAGTGACCGTCGTTGATGTTGGACGTTGTGCTGGTATTCACGATTTTGGCGATGCCAGTGTCCTCTTTATACGTAACGGAGCAGCGGTCACAGTTCGATTCGCCAAGCTTAGACAAATCGAATGTGTAATCGGAAGTGAGTTCGACGCTCGAATTATAGATTCCGAATGACTCGATTTGGATAGAGCCCATGTCGGCAACAGAATTGAGCTGCTTGAACTCAAAGCCCAATTGGAAATAATGGTCTTCATTCCATTCGAAGTCTACGCCGCCGCTGGCAACCAAATCGTATAAAGCGTAGCTCTTATTGCCCGATGTCTTAGCTTCGCCATTCTTCGTATAGAGCTCGCCGTCGTTGATTCTATTGCCGTTGTCGTCGAGGATATAGATTCTAGGCTGGATGGATAAGTTATCGCTTGTCATCTCGCCAAGTTTCAAATCCATCGTATATTTCTTTGAATAAAGATTGCCTTTGAAAATGGTTGGATATAGAGCAAAGCCATATTTGCAATTGTCATCTGCCGTATAGCCTTTGCCTAAAGAGATTGAATAGGTTCCGCTAGCAACGCCAACGCCCCTGCTGATTTTGGCGCCATATGATTTGTATTTATAAGAATCAGCCATGTCGGCGAGCGATTTATCGCCAATGATGGTCTCATATCTGGCATATACGTTCGTGGTGCTCTCGGTATAATTTTCCGAAACGACGCTGAAATCGACGAAATCAAATCTTTCACCGTCCGTCTCGCTTGAATACCACCCTTTGAAGCCTTCATTGTCGCCAAAGGATTCGGAATAGGTCGGCAGGTCGACATATTCGTTTTCGTTATTGGCCACCGAAGTTTTCACACAAGATCCGCCGATGTAGAAGTTGAAAGTCCTGTCGAAGGATTCGAAGTTCGCATAATAAGTGAGGTCTGGCACACTGATTTTTTCGGTAATGTCAAATTTGATTGGATTTACACGTTCAATGTCATCGGCGGCATAACGAGCCCAATACGCGAATTTCTTGCCTTTGGAAGCATCGGTACACTCCGGCTCTTCATCTAAGGTGTGGTCCTTTTTGACGACGATATATTCGGAATCGATCGCGGATTCCTCACCGATTTCGTCCATGAAATATACATGGAAATTCCAGGAAGCATATAAAGTGATATTGTCGGTGACGGTCTTGGTGAAATCATACGGATGCTCGCCCTCTTTGTCGGTGCACCAAGCATCGAAATAATACCCGTCATATTCCTTATTGACGTTTTTGGAAGCGATAACGGATCCACTTTGGACATTGACGACGATGTTTTGCCCTGAGGCGCCATTCATATCGAAAGTCACAGTTTTGATGTCGGTTCCGCTCTTGCCTCCAAGCGAAGAATCGCCACACCCGCTTAATAGCAGCGCTCCGGCAAGAATAAGCGTTTTTCTAGCTAACGAATAATTGCGTTTCATGTTTTTGCCTCCTTTTATTCGTATAGAAAATATATGTTTTTAATATCCAAGTGGCCTTTATTGCCAATTGTGCCACGCTCACGGAGAGAAATATCAAAGCCGAATTCAACGGGCAGCGATTTTGTTTTCGTAAGACTTATCATGCCAGGAATTGTTCCTTTGCTGGCATAATGATACAAATCGACGAGCATAAATTCATCACCAACCGTCAAATCGGTGTAGTATGCGCCTTCATCCCTCCAATATTCGTCAACATAACGCCCAGCTATCCTATAAAACCTAAGATTATAGGAGATGTTGTCGCATTCACCGAAATCAATGACCATTTTGACGTTTCTGGAAAAGTCGATTTTGATGTATTCGGTTTCGCTCGTCGAGCTCATATCGGCATATAACTTTAGGAATGGAGCAGCATAGAAAGAGGTCAAATCGCGAAGATTGAGGTTCATACGGAACACATCAACCCCGTCGACTTGCGTTATTTCAGTGGATAAGGCGTCCCAAGACCTATCTGTGCCCACGCTCTTAGCGATATCGGCCGGAGACAAACGCATGACCTCTTGAGAATCGATGACGTTTGTATCGAAATAAGCATATTTTTTGCTCGTTCCATTATCCCAAAGGACCAAATATCTATCATTTTCGCTGTATCTCGTATAATCGTCATTCAGATAACGGATTTTGATAGAAAAAGTGTCGTCAGCAGCATAAGCGCAGTCCTTTGACACAACCGTTAGGGCGTTTTCTCCGCAATTCACGATCGTCACTTTTCCGCTGGTGGAAGAAGTGTATGCGTCGTTATCAAAGGCCAGATTCACCGAATATGATTTGTCGTTGTCATCAGCCTGCTTCTTTTCTTCATCGCTTCCTAAATAGTTGTTAAGGACATGCAAAGTGCCAGAAGATGCAACGAGATTAAGCGAATCGATGGCGTTTTTGACGGAGATTTTTTGTTTTTCGAGCACATTTCCTTCAAATAAATCGAGCAGATCCTCGTTTAGTTCAACCGAATCGTCGGAGGCAAAAAGATTTACGACGTTGTCGTAGATATCATCACCTTGCCAAAGACCTAATACATTGACATAAAAACCGCTGTTTTTGCTTAATTTCGCACCAGAGAATTCGTAGAATCCGCCAAGAGTCACATCGATTCTTGGATAAGCGACGACTCTGGCTGAGTCTTTTGTGACTCCGTCAAAAGAAACGCTGCCGGTGGACGAGACCTTCACTTTATTTGGGTTTGAAGAGGCATAAATAACTTCGCTAGAATCCAAAGATTCGGAATTGAGTGATGGTTTGATTTGAAAAGATGGATCGTTTTTGGTTTTGGTCATCACCCTTGATGAGTCGTTGTTATCGGCATTGATGCCATCATGCGAAACGGTGAAGCAGCCAAGTTCGCCACCGGCTTTTTCGTCTTTATACGAAACATCAAACGATTCGAACTTGATCCAAGCTGAATCGTTGCTTAATCCGGAATTGGTGTTATTGAATGCAGAAATATAGAAGGACACATAGACCTTCTTGTCGTCTTTGAAAATCAACTCTCCCCTGCTGTCGAATAGTTCCATATTCGAGACGCTTGCGCCGTAACGAAGAAGCGCGTTTTCGATGTTGATGCTGAAATCGCCATTAAGACCAATGACGTCGTTGCTTAGGATATACGCGGAATCGCTTGATGAATAATCGTGAAATACCATTTTTATCATCATGCTGACGTTGGCGTTCGCAGATTCAAAAGCTTTGAAATTGAGGTAAACCTGCTTAGTGAAATCGATTTTCGTCTTATATAGCGAACGAATGCCGCCATAATATTCGGTAGTTGTCGAAATCTTAACTTTAGAGTTGTCGAGTTCCGCTTTCCCTTTGTTATAGGAAAGCCAATAAGAAAGTTCCGAAGCACCGAAATCAAGATCCTCAAAATTTTCGTCGATGGTGTAAGTTTGGTCCACCCCTCCGACTCGCGATTGCTCCGTTTGTGAGTTGGAACAAGAGGCCAGAACGAAGGCCAATGAAGCTAGACATAAAATGGAATGTGTTTTTTTCATATTCGCTCCTATTCAATGTTTATATGAATCGACGTGCTGTCGCTTAAAGAATATTTCGTGCTATACGCCTTGAAGACGATTAATGTATCGCCAGTAATCCCTTGCTCCTTGATTTTATCCACGGGGAGCGAATATTTCCCGCTATATAGCTTAGTTTCGATTAAGACGCCATTCGCATAAACCTCGAATTTATTAATGGAGTCGCCAGAAGAGACCTGCGAAGCGAAAGATAAATCAAAGGAGCCACTATAAGAGGTCTTCGGGGTTATTTTGGAATCTAAATTCAAACAAGGCCTGCTAAACATACTGATTTTTTCTTTGCCGCACACATAATAACCGTTGTTCGAAGAATTGGCTCCCGTTCCTTTCTCCTGTCTAATAACTTTCGAATCTACCGGTAAAAGTTTGATAATGACCGAGTCGCGTGGAGGCAATGAGAAACTGACGTCTCCGCAAACGTTCTTCGCTATATACCTATTATTAGTTATATCGAAAACATCACAAGCTTCATCAGCTTTAACGCTCGTCTCTTTGGTTTCATCATAAGGATTGTAATAGAGATAGGACTGATAACTACTTTCCGAAAGGGAATCCGCTTTAGTCAAATCGGTCCTTAGAATCCTCTCATCGTCCGTTTTCGTAACCAAGCCGCCGAACACCCCAACAAGCGTGGAACCATAAATTCCATAATCGGTTTGTCCCCAACCGTTAGCAATCGGATCACCGCATGCGTAAGGGGTCTTGCCTTTTTTAGTGGTTCGACACCCTTCGTAACCTATCGTTTGATCTGGGTCGATAGAATATATTTCACTAGATTGATTAGATGCATCGAGATACTCGCCAAAGAAGATGCGTGCGCTATTGGTGACGTTAAGTACCCACTTCCCTACGATATTCGCATAAGACGGCGCATAGTTAAGCATCGGCGCAAGCGTGGAAAGAAGATGGAACGTGTTCATCAAAAACGCATATCCGGATTCGTTTTCGGTATTTTTCATCGCGAAAGTCACCAATCCATAGGCATCATAATCGCCCCACGTATTGCAAGAAAGTCCCATCCCAGAACGGCAATTGCTGTCGTTTTCTACAAGGAAATTTATGTAACGCTCGACGTTGTAGCTTTTTTTGAATTTGAAATTCATGATGGATGCGACGTAAGGAATATAATCGCTCATGATCTCGAAATTCGGATTGATATTATGGGTCTCAAGCCAATCCAATAATGGCATGATTCCATCCGTCAGATATTGCGTGTCCCCGCTCAATTGATACGCATTATAGAAGATATAAAGAAAGCCTCCGACGGGCGGTTCGATATGAGTGCTGACCGTGGAAAAGGTTCCAGCGTCAAAATCATAGCCACTATAAGTGATTTTGTCCGTTTGAAGCATCTTCTTGGACACCGTCATCCACTTGTCGGCAGAATTTAGCAGCATCTGTCTTAGGCTTAGTCCATCATATTCATCGTCTCTGATTTCCGGATATAGTTCAGCGATGCGGGAGATTAAGATGTTTGGATAAAGATCGTACCAAAAGGAATCTCCGGGGGCCCCGCCGATATTGTTAGAAAACACCTGATATTTCGCATTGTAATAAGGTTTTAACATCGACACAAAGTCATAGGTACAGCTTTGCCCGGAATCGCTAACAAAGGTCTGATTAGACTTATCGATACCACATAGCGAAGCCCCGAATACGGAATTCACGACCGGCAGGGATTCTTGCCTTCCCGGCCTCATCGTGCCATCGGTTTTTTCATCGTTTATATGTCCTAAATAACTTGGTAAACCGAAAGTGGAGTTGTTCTTGTCCCAATAACCGATCGGTCCGTATGGCGGATCGTAACTTGGCTCGACATATTCTGGGCTTTTAGCGAAGTCGAAAAGAAGAGCGTCGAGTTTCTTCGCCCTTGCGTTCCAATCCTCATAAACGTAATTCGTGGATACGAAAGGCATCTTGTCTACCAAGCGAAGGTTCTTTTGCTTGAACGTCATCGCTTCGGGATCCTTGTAAGAATCCTCGCTGCTATCGCTATCGCCGCTATTGGGGTCAACAACGATGGGGCTTGAAGATGCGCCAAGAACACCGCAAGAAACTAGGCTCGGTAACGAGACCAATAAAAACAAAAATCTCTGCAATACCCTCATAAATTCATTAGTCTCACGCGTATAGACGACTTGTCTACAATTCCTTTTTTTGTTTTGACGTGAACACTAACTGAATATTTTCCGTTTTTGAATTTCCTGGCGTCGAATTCGAAAGATTTAACCGGAACCGTCGATTCGGCCACAAGCTCATCTCCGACATATAGTGAAAGCGAATCAAGCTCGTCATTCGACGGAATCGAATAGTCAAATTCGATCTTCGTGATTTTCTTGACTTTGGTGAGCACCTCAGTCGGAGAGGTTATCTCAACAATCGGCGTCTGCCTGCAGATATAGTAACCGCCAGCGGAAACGATACCTTTCGAATTCATAGAGATCTCAACGTCCGTTGGGACCAAAGTCAATAGCACGCTTTGAGTAGAAGGAATTTTGAATGAGAACTTGCCAGAAGCGTCCGAGGATAACGTCTTCATCGAAACGCAATCATAAACCTGGTAATGATCATCCAAATCGATCGTAACCGTTTGTTCAGAAGAATAAGGATTGTAATAGAGATATTTTTGATAATCGCCTTTTAAGGCCAGCTGATCGTTTTTGCACAAATCAACTTCCCAAATCTCCTTGACGTTTGTTTGCCTCAACATACCGGCTAAGAAACCAACGCAAGCGGAACCATAAATGCCCAAATCTGTCTGTCCCCATTTTTGCGCGGTGGCATCTCCTAAAGCGTACGGCGTCACGACATTTTCCGCATAGACATCGTATTTTCTGTTGTTAACGTAGACGCCTTCATAAGCCAAAACATGGTTCGGATCGGCTTTGGTCCAATTCTCATACCAAGTCGGGTTATTGACTTTGGAACAACTATGGTTGGCGTCCGGCAAATAACGACCGTAGAAAATCTTGGCATTATTGGCCACGTTATAGAAATATTTGCCCAAATCGTTCGCGAATCTGCTGTCATAACGAAGCGTTTGAGCCAAGTTAGATGCGAGATTGAAGGTGTTCATGGAGAATGTGTAGCCCGCTCCGCCGCTCTTATCGTATTCAAGCGCCATCAAGCCATAGATTGGATAATCGCCCCACTCACTAACGCCGGCTTGGCAATTCGGTCTGAAATCTCCATCGCCGCCAAAGCTGAAATTAATGAAACGTTGGATATCATAATTTTTCCCATGCCTGGCATTCAAAACGGCCGCGACGATTGGAATGTAACTCTCAAGAACCTCATAGAATGGGTTGGTCGATCTTTCGGCGACATAGTCAATAAATTTGATGGTCGCGTCGAGATATTTCTTCTCATTAGTGAGCATGTAGGCTGTGTAGAAAAGATAAGAGATTCCGCCGACGGGTGATTCTTTCCAACTTCCAATATAAGGCTTCATCGTATCGAAATTAAACGATGTGAAATCCAAGCAGAAATCGCCATTTTCATCCACATAATAATCCATGCCAGACAACCACTTGTCGGCCATCTCGATGATGATCGGCCTCATCCACACTTCATTGGGATAGAGGTTATATAACCTGCAGAAGTATAGCAATGGCATGATTTCGTACCAGAAAGTATTCCCGGTGCTTGTGCTTTGACTATTCAACACGAATCCTTTGCTCGGATTATAGAAAGCGTTCATCATCCTCACGAAATCATATGTGTATTGATTGCCTTGGTCGTCGGTAAAAGTCTGGTTTGATTTGTCGATTCCCATATACGAAGCCGATAAAACCGCCGCTAATGCGGTGATGCCTTCGCTTTTGCCGGGGAAAATGGTGCCTTCACCGGTGTCTTTGTTGTAATGCCCAAAATACGATGGAATACCAAACGATCTCTCGGGGAAATTCGCCTGCGTATCGTTCCAAAAGCCAATTGGATAGCCGGTTTCTTCGTCTACGGCTTGATAGTTGGGATTCCTAGCAAAATCGAAAAGAACGCGATCCGTTTCCTCGCCAATGAACTTCCAATCTATTTGTTCATAATTGTCTAACTTCGACGGAAATTCATCAACCGTCTGAATCGTCTTTTGATTAGATGATAAGTAATAAGAAAGGCGGTCTTGGCCTTGGCTGCAACTGCCCACGGTACCAGAAAGTATCAATAGAGCAACGGCCAGTTTTTTGTGTATCATATTCATATTAGGAAAATTCTAATCGGCTGAAGGGACAAATTCAAACGAAAACCGCCTTAAAAACGATGATTCTACAAGAAAAAAACATTACATTCTTCCTTGTTTCCATTTGAAAGCCCCCCCCGAAAGAAAAAACAAAGCACAGACGATTATGTGGTTCAAAAAGGATTACTCAGAATATAAGCCAGAAAAATTGCCAACTAACCGAAAGGAGCAATTTTTCGACACTTTGAAACACAACATACCGACCTTATTGTTAATAGGTTTCATCTTTCTTTTGTTCTGTTTGCCGATATTGGTCTCGGTTTTCGTAAGGGATTTCTATTTCGCCGCTTACCTTTCCGCTTATCAAAAAGAAGAGATAACGGCGGAGCAGCTTACGTCTTTGACTCGCAGTCTCTTAAAAACCATGAACATCGTCATTTCTTGTTGTTATATTTTCTTATCCGTCCCGGTTGCCGGCATCTCAAAGATAATGCGAAGATTCATTTGGTCGGAGCAGGTTTTTTTCCTTAGCGATTTCTTCACCGGAATAATGGAAAACATTCTCAAAACTTTGGTATTTTCTGTTATTTTAGCCGCTTCAATCTATGGCTTATATTCATTGAAGACGATAAGTAATCTTCCTTGGTTTTTGGAATATATGCCTTATGGCGTATTCGCCATCATCATCTTGCCTTTCTTTTTACATTTCATGGTCTTGATGAATATTTATTCACAGCCAATCGGCAAAACCATCATGAATTCGTTTATGATGTACTTCAAAACTCCATTCCTAACGATTCTCTTTGCTGTTCTTCCATTGATTTCAATATATTTGATCGGCCTTATCGGTTATATCGGCATATGGTTCTTAGTTCATGCACTTATGATTGTCGTGTTTTTGCCTATTTATTTGCTGTTATGGTTTACCTACGAAATATCATTTCTGGACAAACGTGTAAATGAGGTCCTTTTCCCAGAAATTTACAAAAAAGGTCTTTATGTCGATAAAAGCGATTCGTAGCGGATTCGTTTCTCTTTTTACTACCAAAGCCCAGTTTAAAGTTCAATCTAAAGCACGCTTTTAATTCATTCAATAGTTCAACGTCCTATTTATCAAGCTGCTTTCTAATTTCTAAACCGACAACCGTCTCAACGTGTGGCGTACGAGGAAATTGATCAATCGGCTGCACCCTTTCTATCGTGTAGTTTCTTCCAAGCGTCTTAAGGTCTTTTGCCAAAGAGATCGGATTACAAGACACATATACGATTCTCCTTGGCCTTAACGATAACGTCGATTCGATGAACTCTTCGCTGCACCCTTTTCTTGGCGGATCGACGAACAAAATATCGAAGTTGGTCTTTTCTTTGGCGGCTTGGGTCATATATAAAGACGCATCATCAACGATTGCGTCATAGTTTTTGATCCCGTTCGCTCTCGCGTTCTCTAAAGCGTTCGCGACCGCTTCAGGAACGACCTCAACCGCTTTAACGGCTTTGGCTCCCGTTTTGGCGGCGATTAGACCGATTGACCCAGTCCCAGAATAGGCATCCAAAACGACGTCGTTTCCCGTTATCTCCGCAAAATCCATGGCGGTTTTATAGACGATTTCCGCCATTTTGCTATTCACTTGGAAAAAAGAATTGGGAGATATTTCAAAGGTTATGCCGCAAAGCTTTTCTTTTAAGCGTTCTGGGCCATATACATGGATGAACTTCGGTCCCAAAATGACGTTGGTGTCTCTGTCATTTACGTTGATAAAAAGACTTGTGACTTCCGGTATCTCTTTTTTAATCTCCTCGATTATAGGCATGTCATTAAAAACATCTTTATGGACGACGAGGACCAACATTATGTTGTCGAAGTATTCGGCGGTTCTTATTAAAGCGTGCCTTAGCCCCCCTTTCCCTTTACTCTCCTCGTAAGCGGCAACTCCATGCCTTCTAAGAATCGGAAGGAGTTTCTCGAGCACCACCATCGCTCTTTTGTCGCTAATTGGGCAATCGGAGAAAGGAACGACATCATGGCTCTTTTCGCGGTAGAAACCATATATCAGATTACCGTGCTTGTCGCTACCAAACGGAACTTGCGTCTTGTTTCTATAGCCATACGGGACATTCATTCCGATCGTGTCCAAAACGGGTGCATCTATGCCTGCTCTTCTTAGCTGTTTGGTGACGAAGTCCCGCTTCCACTCTTTTTCCTTTTCGTAAGATAAGGCTTGAAAGGCACATCCACCACAAGCGCTATGGATGGGACATAACGGCTCTATTCTAAAGGGCGACGGTTTCGTTAAGGACGTAAGCTTCCCAAAATATGAGCCGTTTCGTTTATACGTGATCTCTATCTCTCCCTCATCCAAAGGCAACATAGATGAGACGAAAATCGCATTATCCATGGCAAAAGCCACCCCTTTGCCTTCGAAAGAGGAGTCAACGCATTTGACGGAATATCTGTTTCCTATCTTTATTCCCTCGCCATTTTTCATTTTTTGAGCGTTCTTTTATATGCGACGAACCTTTCGTCGAACTCTTTGACGAATGAACTTCTCATCGGCTTTTCGAGTTTGACGAATCCAACTAGCCCACTCGGTTCCAGAATCTCGTAAGCGGTCATGAAATCGTTTCTTTCCTCCGATTGATTCGGAACGTCTATTTGATTCGGAGATCCCAAGATCACCATCTTCGTGAACGCCCCTATTCTCGTCACCAAGGTCTGTAATTCGTTTATATCCATATTCTGAGCTTCATCGACTATGATGATGCAATCATCAAACGAACGTCCGCGTAGAAACTCAGGCGCCAAAGGAACGATATCGCTAGGAAGCTTGCGATAAACCGGAGGCAATGTTTCATCCGAATCAACCGGATTTTTTCTTTTCGGTTGTTTTTCAAGCAATGTTTCTCCGTCTTTTTTGGAAAAAGCCATTAGATGGTTATAGTTATCCAAGAGAGGTCCAAGATAAGGGCCGTATTTATCTTCCTCGGTGCCTTTTAGATATCCGAGGCGATGACCGATTTCCACCGGTTCTCTGACATAGAAGATGTTTTTGTATTTTTTCTTTTGACCCTTCCCTCTTACTAAAGCAAGAGAAGCTGCCAAAGTGGCGAAGGTCTTTCCAGTGCCGGCCGCTCCAACGCAGAAAACAACCGGTTTCCTGCTTGGATCCTCATTTATCAGACGGATCAATTCGCGCTGTTCGGCATTGTCTCTAAAATCAACGCCGAACAAAATGTAGTTGTTGGAATCCTCGGCCTTTCTCATCGTGTTCAAAATTCGAAATAAACTATGTTATATAGGTCTATCTCATCAAAATGGATGAGGACGGATCCGTTTTCGACGTCATAAGCGAATTCGATTTCTTTATGCTCCGGCTCTAAATAAATGTGTTTCGGTGCCTCAATCATCTTGACCGACACCGTGACGTCCATCAAAGGAGGAATCTTATTGAAGGAGGATATACAAGGCACACGATGTGGCCCAAGAAGGTTAATCAAATGGAGATACTTCTTGCTTTCCTTTTCTCGATAAACGACTTCAAGCTCCCCTTTGTGGTTATGCATAATCGTCCTAGATGAGAACGACAAACAAATCCCAGAGAAGAAATTCTCGAGCTCACACGTCTTTTCTTTCAAATAGGCCTGACCGACATTATGCGGAGCGAGGAGAATCTTCCCTTTGCCGATGGAAATGCTTCCTAAGCCAGGGTAACGGACGTTTCCACGAAGTATCGTCGGAGGAGGATTCGTGCATTCGACATCCCCAGCGACATCGGCTGGATATAGATAACAAATCTCGCTTAATGGTCCCTCTTCTATAAGGGTATATTCATCGCGAACCTCCAAAGACGTTTGCTCATTTCCAATAAAGAATATTGGGTGCTTTTCTTCTTTATATGAGGCTTTTAGACCTAAAGCGTCGGCGAATATTCTTGCAGTATGGGCGCCCATCAAAAGCAATTCGCCACCATCTTTGGCGTACTGCAATAACATCTCAATCAAGTCGGAGGACAAAACGGTCGAATCGCTCACCGCGAATCTAGGATATTTCTTGAGCGTCTCAAGCGTTAAGCCTTCGCTAGAAACGACATTCAACGACGTTCCTTGATCAAGAAGCCCTAGCATCGTGCCATATAATTCCATGTTGTATGAACAATCACGGAAAAAAGGAATAGCCAAACAGTCGTAATAAGAATCGATTGAATAGAGAATTCCCATGTCAGGGATAAAATCTCCGCCGTAGCAGAATTCTTTTCTATCGTGACAGAATTTGGAGACTTCCGCCCAACCGTCGATGCCGCCAGGATTCAAGCACACATTGGTCGGATCCTGCATGTTATAAATTTGGAATCCACCGCCTAGCGCAAGCACACAAGCAGCCTCTTGCTCAAGTTGGATGACGCCCTTTGTGTGGTGCACAGGGAAATTTATTCCCCAGCTCATGATGTCCCACATCTTGCCAGACATCGCCATGATACGGCCGTCAAAACGAGCGCTGTCAACGCTGTTGGTAGGAGACAAATCGCCAGAAACATAATCGGTGAAGTCGATTTTCTGAGGAACCCATGCGGTGCTCATCCAATTGCTTGTTATCATGAAATCGGGATTCGTTTCATGGACCGCTCGAATATATTTTTTGACGTAATCCAAGAAGCCTTTGCGGTTGTAATCCAAATAGCTTCTATAATCATTATCTCCGTGTTTTGCAGGCTTTTTGTGATATTTCTTTTCGTATTCTTCGATGGCGTTCTTAGAATAATCAACGAGCACAGCCCAGCATTCACCGTCAACCCAAGCGCCATCGATATGATACTTCTCAATCAATTCCCTTAACTGCGGTATGAGTTTCTTATCGACGTATGGCCCAAAGACGGACATACGATCGGTTGTCTTCCCCTCTTCCGAGACAATCGCCCATTCAGGATGGTCTAAGGCCGCCTTCATATCCCAAACGCCGGAATAGTGAGAATACAAAGGAACGCCATATTCCTCAGTGACTTTCCTCCAATTGGCCAAAAGATCATTCACAAGACCAGGCGCAGGATCGGCAACGTCTGTCATATAGGAAGCGTAACCCGGATGGCCTTTCGTATCGCACTGGATGAAATCGGGTTTGACTTTCTCGATGATCTCTTTAAGAATCGAAGGATCGAAATTCTTTCCGATGTTTTTCGTCTCTTTACATGCGTGATAATCGAAATGAAGACCGAAGAAGCGTTCTTTTTTATTCATGTTATCACCTCACTATGAAATTTAATTATGCGTTAGGCGGCCGCTTTTTCTTTCGGCGCAGCCATGAGCTCTTTGATGAATTCGACTTCCTTTGCGGCGTCCAAGCGTGGGAATAACGGCGTAGCCTTTTGAATGGCAACACCACCGAGCTTCCCGAAAGCGACAGCCGATTCGTAATTGCGTAGTTCCGACGGGACATTAAGTTGATCCAAAAGAGATTCGCTCTTGGTAACCAGAATCGGGGATAGCAATGTGCCGGTTAAGAATAAGACGTTGGCTAAGTGTGACATGCAAGAGGCAAGTTCTTTCTTCTTGTTCTCATCCTTGGCCATATTCCATGGTTCGCTCGATTGGATGTACTTATTCGCAGCATCGACCAAATCCATGACCGCCGCATAAGCCTCAGTCACTTTAAGATCATCGTTAAGCTGTTCGTACATGATGACCGTTTTCTTGGCTAAGGTCGTCAAATCTTTGTCTAATTGCGTAACGTCGCCTTCAAAAGTCGGAATGACGCCGTCGAAATACTTGCCGATCATCCCAAGTGTGCGATTTAAAAGATTCCCAAAGTTATTGGCCAAATCCATGTTGAGGCGTTCAACGAATTGTTCTGGCGTGAATTCGCCGTTTTGCCCAAACGTGATTTCCCTTGCCAAATAATATCTCACGGCGTCGACTCCGAAATGCTCGACAAGCGGAGGAACCGGTATAACGTTTCCCTTGCTCTTGCTCATCTTCCCATCTTTCATCATCATCAAGCCATGAACGAACACGCGATTTGGTTGCCTTAGTTTCAAGGCATCCAAGAACATCGGCCAATAAATGGTGTGGAATCTAGTGATATCGGCACCGATAACATGAACGATCTCTGTTTCGGGATCGTTCCAGAACTTTTGGAAATTGGCGTCGTCTTCTTGCAGATATCCAAGTGCGGATATGTAGTTCGTAAGAGCATCCAACCACACGTATATAACATGTCCTGGCGCCTCTTTCACCGGTATGCCCCAATCGAAAGACGTCCTAGTGACGCATAAGTCATTTAACCCAGGTTTAATGAAGTTGTTCACCATCTCGGTCTTGCGGTTTTCAGGAGTAATGAATTTGGGATTATTTTCAAAAATTCCCAGCAAATCGTCGACGTATTTTTTGCAACGGAAGAAATACGCGCTTTCTTCTTTTTTCTCCACCGGCCTATGGCATTCGGGGCAAAGATGGTCTTCCCCAACTTGTGTGTCGGTATAGAATGTTTCTTCGTGGACACAATACCAACCACTATAGGAGCCAAGATAAACGTCATCATTCTCTAGGAATTTAGAGAATATCTTCGAAACGGTTTCGACGTGTCTTTTATCGGTGGTTCTGATAAAGCCGTCATATGATATCTTCATCGTATCCCACAATGAGATGAACTTTTTCGATATTTCGTCGACGAATTCTTGCGGAGATACGCCTTTGGCTTCGGCGTTGTCTTGGATTTTTTCTCCGTGCTCATCTAGCCCAGTCAGAAAGAAAGTATCGTATCCCCTCAATCTCTTTCCTCTCGCGATGATATCAGTAAGAGTCGTGCAATAAGCGTGTCCAAGATGCGGAGATGCACTTGGATAATATATCGGCGTCGTAATATAGAATTTTTTGCTCATAAACAAACCTCTCGCTTTTCCTAGCCATTATAAATGGCTTGAAGGAAAAATACACCAAAGACAAGATGTACGCTTAAGAAATATGAAATATTCCTTCTTGGTCGGCGAAACGAAATTAGTTTTGCAGTTTAGCGACATTCCGAGAAACACAGATAAAACGATCCGCGTTTTCGAAAATCATCACTATTTCTTGGTGGATTCAATAGATTCGGGGATCTCCCTCCCCTCCATCCTCCTCTTGTATTCGGGGAATATCTCGTCCCATGGGTGGACTATCTCCATCGGGTGGGTCTTGCTGGCGCTGAGTTTCAACCATATGCGGTCGAGGTGGCCTTCTTTCTTCCACCCCGCAAAATTGCGATCAGGATCTATGAAATCATAGCCGTTGCTGCAACGACACATCCAATAAAGCATGACCTCCTCATACGTGAGGGTCGGGTCGTCTAGGCTCATCCTCATCGGGATGCAGTTGCCTTTTTGGACGGCGACGGATTGGAGTTCGGCTGGGTCTATGAGCATATTATTTCAACCTCCTGTCGGTGACGAGCAGATTCACATGGTAATCAAACGTTCCTTCGCTTGCATATATCTTTCTGATTCCGATTATATAGCATGGCTGTCCAGAGCGGAGCAGGATCTCCTTGTCTTCGTTGTTCGCGGCCGTGCATCGCCTCACGGATAGGGGCATCGCCGCGACCCCCGGCTCTATCGTTACCGACATGTAGACGTGGCAGACGCCGCGATTCTGCTTATCCGCATATATTTCCATGGTCTCGATGCTTCTCGTCGAGCTCATGAAGCCTTCGTCGATCAATTCGGCGGGCGTTCTCGTCTCCTTCATCGCTTCGATCACGGCGTCCAGTTTGCCGAGGAACGGGTCGCCGGGCTCGAAATGCATGCCCCTGTAGACGGTGAACGTTTTGCCGGCGACGAATC
>CAZCCJ010000017.1:21381-35823 GCA_964497235.1 uncultured Staphylococcaceae bacterium | reverse complement strand
AGCATCCATGCGTAAGTCCGGTTGATCACTGGCCTTGCGCTTTTTGTTTGTTTCGGCCAGGGAAAGGATTTCTCTATGGACGATTCGACGCAAAACAGAATGGGAGTGGCTCCTTTAAGGAAACTATTCTGGAAGATGGGGCTCCCCATGATCGTCTCGATGGTGCTGCAGGCCCTTTATAACGTCGTCGACAGCATCTTCGTCGCAAACATCGAGGGGACGGGCGCTTTGGCGAACGAGGCTTTAACCTACGCTTTCCCCATCCAGATTCTCATCATCGCCGTCGGAGTCGGGACAGGGGTCGGGCTAAACACCTTGCTTTCAAAAAGCCTAGGCGAGGGGGATAAGGAAAAGGTGAGCAGAGTCGCCGGGAACGGCATATTCCTCGGGCTTCTTATTTATCTCATCTTCCTGATCTTCGGCCTCTTTGGCTCCCGTTGGTTCATCTCCTTATTCAGCAAAGACGAAGAAATCATCAAGATGGGCGGGAATTATTTGACGATATGCTCCAGCCTCTCCTTAGGCTCAATCGGTTTCGCCATCTACGAGAGGTTCCTCCAATCCACGGGGAAAACGATGCATAGCACGATCGCCCAGATTTCCGGGGCGCTCATCAACATCGTCTTCGACTACGTTTTCATTTTCCCCCTCAACATGGGCGTAGAAGGCGCTGCGTGGGCGACCATCTTTGGCCAGCTTGTCTCTTTGGCGATCGCGATGCTTTTCCACTACTTCGCCAACAAGGAAATCTGTGGAAGCTTGAAATACATCCGCCCAAGCTGGGTTTTGATTAAAGGGATTTACGCAATCGGATTCTCAGCGATGATCATGCAGGGCTTGCTCTCCATCATGATGGCTGGGATGAACGTGATCTTGGGTTATTCCAGTGCGGAAAGCGTAATCCTAGTGGGCAGTTTTGGGATCTATTATAAGATCCAACAGGTCGCGCTTTTCTCTTGCTTTGGCTTATCGAACACGATCATCACCATCCTCTCCTTCAATTACGGGATGAAGGACAAAGAGCGGTCCTTGCAATGCGTGAAGTACGGGATTTTGGATACGTTCATCGTCATTGCCGTCATCACGCTCCTCTTCGAGGCGTTTGCCAATCCTTTGTCTAAACTCTTCGCCTTATCGGGAGGAAGCACGGCCGAACTAATCCCCGTATGCGAGAAAGCGGTGAGAATCGCCTCTATTGGCTATGTTTTCATGGGCTTTAACGTCGCGGTCCAGGGCGTCCTTCAAGCCTTGCGTTACGCTTTTAGGCCATTCCTTACGGCCACGCTAAGGCTCGTCGTCTTCGTCTTCCCCGTCGCCTATCTTTTCACTTTGTCCCCCGATGTGACGGACCTTGTTTGGTGGAGTTTCCCTATTGCCGAGGTCTTAACCTCAGTCGTTTCTTTCTTTCTCCTAAAAGACGCAATGAAGAAAAAGATCAATGTTTTGGGAACAAATTCTCCCATTAAATAATTGATGTCTCTACAAAGTGTTGGCGAATTAATCCCGATGCTGCCAGTCCTTTCGGTAGAATTCGGCAGGCGTTTCTTCGCAGATTCGGAGAAGTTCGTCAATTTTATCCTTCATTTTCTCGGCAGTTATCGAGGCCTTAAACGTCACCCATGCGCAGTATAGGTCGAGGTATTCCGTCCGCGGGCCGGGGCGGACAACGAGGTATCTCTCGATCTCGGCCATAAACGAATTGACCGGCTAGAGCTTCTCATGCGCCTCCCTCGTCGTGGACGATGGCCGAGCGCTTGGCTATGTGCTTCCCATATGTCCTCAGGCATTGGAGCGAGCTTATGCGCCCTTTCCCGGCGACCCGGCGTAGCGGTTGCTTCCTCTTCGTCTTCACGTAGGAGATGACGTTGGACGACCCGCACCGCGGGCACCTAATGCAAAATTTCTTAACTTTTCATAACACCTTGCGGTACGTTTCCAAAGGTAACGCCCGAGGTGTTCGAACTACAGAGCATGAAGGGGGTACACGAACTCGCCCGATTTCGCGGGAGAGAGCCAAAGCGTCTCGAATTTTGAAAGAGATAAGGAAAATAATCAAAAAAGGCCCTAAATAACGAAAAATACCTCGAAATCGAGGTATCGCATAGAGTTCAAGAAACATGGCGCGCCCGAGGCGATTCGAACGCCTGACCCCTTCCTTAGGAGGGAAGTGCTCTGTCCAGCTGAGCTACGGGCGCAGCTCGTTTAGTTTATATCAATAATCGAACGAATGATAGAAAATAAACGTTATATCACGCATTGTTTCAACGATGGCATCGATCGCCATTGATTGTTTTTTCTTTCGATGAGCCAAATTAAGCGCCTATTTTCTCTTGCTTTCCACAATTCAATTTACTTTTTTTGCAAGTTCTTGCACTTTTCGTCGATTGATATTTGAGCAATGTCGGCCGAGAGTTTGAAAAAATGATGAAAATTCGCGAGATAGATCATCTTGGCAAAAACAA
Organism: uncultured Staphylococcaceae bacterium; assembly: GCA_964497235.1. GTDB lineage: Bacteria > Bacillota_I > Bacilli_A > RFN20 > CAG-826 > UBA4951. The sequence goes on along the minus strand of CAZCCJ010000017.1, from coordinate 33,361 downwards.
AAAGGCCTGATTTCATCTCAGGCCCATTGCGTCCAATTTGGTCGGAACGACGGGGTTCGAACCCGTGACCTCCTGGTCCCGAACCAGGCGCACTACCAAGCTGTGCTACGTCCCGATGTCTCTCGCGAAAAATCGCGAATAAAACTATATCACCTCAAAAATTGAAATCAAAGAGAGACATTTGGTTGGTTTCGCCCAAACCTTTTAACGCCCCTACCTCATCTAACGCTTCAATGATGGAATTCCCGATCGCATATTGCTGCCCATCCTTGTCTTTGAGTTTTTTGACGCGGTCGAGCAAATCCTCTTTCGAAAGGAACTCGCCATCCTTTCTGGCCTCTAATATTCCTTCGGCGGCGCGTTGGCTGAAGTTCGGAATGCAAGTGAAAGGAGGGATGACGGAATTCCTTTCCTTCGAGACTTTCCACATGACGCTGTCGGACTCCATGAGATTGACGTTTTCGATGCTATATCCCCTTTCGAACATCTCTAGCGCGGCGATGAAAGATTTCAATTTGCTTAAATCCGTCTTGCTGGCGTTTGGATTCGAATTGATTTCCTTGATGGCTGGCAAAAGCTTGTCGATTCCTCCTGCCATAACGTTGATATCGAAGGATTCGCAGCGAGTGAAGAAATAGGTCGCGTAGAATTCTAGCGGGCAATAGACCTTATACCACGCGACGCGCACAGCCGCCATTACGTAAGCGGTCGCATGCGCCCTCGGGAACAGATATCTGATCTTTCGGCAGCTGTCGATATACCATTCTGGGACATCGGCCTTCCTCATCGCCTCTTCGAACTCAGGCTTCAAAGGATTGCCGGGCTTATTCTTACGAACGTATTCCATGATTTTGAAGGCCACGGAACTATCGACGCCCATTTGGATAAGATAATTCATGATATCGTCACGGCATCCGATGACCTGATCTAGGGCTTTGCCGCCAAGGACCAAATCCTCGGCGTTGCCGTTCCAAACGTTGGTTCCGTGCGAGATGCCAGAGATGATTAACAGATCGTTGAATGTCTTAGGTTTCGCCTCTTCCAAAATCCCTTGGACGAAATCGGTGCCGAATTCCGGCAAGGCGACGGCTCCCGTTTTGAAATTCAACGGATTGTCTTTGAGATTAAGGGCCTTAGGCGAGGTGAATAAGGAAAGGACCTTCGGATCGCTTAAAGGGAGGTTACGGAAATTGATGCCCGTAAGCTCATGCATTATTCTTAACGCCATCGGGTCGACGTGGCCCAATTCGTCGAGTTTGAGGACGCAGTCGTGCATCGAGGCGAAATCGAAATGCGTCGTAAGCCATCCGGCATCCGGATCGTCGGCCGGGAATTGATAAGGCGTGAAGTCGAAAATCTCCATATCGGCTGGGATAACGACGATGCCACCAGGATGCTGGCCGGTCGTACGTTTGACGCCCGCCGCTTTCTCAGATAGATAACTCACATAGGCGTTATCCTCCGGCTCTATCATCTTCTTAAGGACTTCTTCGTAATATTTCTTGACGTAGCCATAGCAGTTTTTGGATTCTGCTTTAGCGATGGTGCCGGCGCGGATGACGTGCGGAGATTCGACCGGCTCCCCTTTCGCGTATTTCTCATTTTCTTCTGGGGTGCTTAATAACAAACGGGTTTCATCGTGCGCCAAGCCTAAACGGTCTTGCGGGAAGTTAAGGTCGATATCAGGGACTTTTTCGGCGTGGAAGCCTAAGAAGGTCTCAAAAGGAATGGATTGGCCGTTTCTAATCATCTCCTCGCCGCATTCTGGGCATTTTTTGCTTGGCAAATCGAATCCGCTTCGGATATTCGGATCGTCGCTCCACTCGAAATGCTTGCATTTTGGGCATAGATAATGTGGCTTTAACGGATTTACTTCGGTAATTCCGGCCATTGTGGCGGCGAAAGAAGAACCGACCGAACCACGAGAACCGACGAAGAAATCCTTCGAATTGGCCCACTTAATCAGCAAATGGGCGATGTAATACGTTACGGAATAGCCGTTATTGATGATACCTTCGAGTTCCTTATCAAGTCTCGCTTTAATTTCGGGATCGGGGTTGTCGCCATATGTTTTTTTGAGATTTTCATAGCAAATCGCGCGTATTTTCTCAGCCGATCCAGGCAAATTGGCATTTGGCGCATGAAGGCCGCCAGTTTGAAGTATTTTAATAGGGCCGTCACATATATCGGCGATTTCATTGGATGCATCGACGACGAGTTCTTGGCTTAGTTCTGGAGATAGCCAACTGTTAAATGAAGCGAGCATCTCCTCGGTGCTTCTAAAATATTGATCAGGCGATTCGAAATTCGGGTTCTTAAGCTTTTCGCGGTTCCTATACCTAAGCGGATGGAAGCCACCGCCGAGCGCTTTTGCGTTGATATATAGCTCACGGAGAATCTTCTCCTCAGGATTGACGTAATGGCAATCGCCGGTAGCCACGACCTTCTTTCCTAATTTCTTTCCGGTTTCGACGATGGAACGAAGTATTGGGATAAGCCTATCTTCCGGGAACTCTTCCGTATCCACCAAGTAGGAATAGTTTTCTTTCGGCTGGACTTCTATGTAATCGTAGAAGGCCATGTCCTTCTCCATGTCCTCTTGGCTTCTTTCCGCGGCGTCTTTGAAGACCTCGCCATTGAAACAAGCGGATCCATAGATGATGTTGTCGCGGTTTTGCTCCAAATCCTCGATGTCGATTTTTGGAGTCGAGCCCGAAGCCATGTAGACGGTCTCGCTTTTGCTGACGAGGCGATATAGGGTCTTCAAACCATCTTGATTCTTCGCCAGAGCGGTCACATGGAACGTCCTTAGATGCTTATAGAGATTGCGGTTCGTGATCTTGAGCTTCATCAAATCGGCGTGGGTCAATAACGGGTTGTTCTCGTTCTTCTCCAAAATCGGGATGATCGATTGCCAAACAGTATTGAGGACTTCGGCGTCATAGTCCGCCCTATGGGCTTCATCGCTGTTATAGACATCGAGTTTTAGGTTGCGTGACAAAGCGCCTAGGTTATGCTTGCCAGCTTCTGGGAAAAGATAATAGGAAAGAGCCAAAGTGTCGACGACAGGATTCGGCAATGGGCCTAGCCCGGCTCTCTTACGCATGGCGTTGAGGAAGCCGATGTCGAATCGCGCGTTGTGGCTCACCATGATGACGTCATCCGATCCGATGAAGTCCATGATCTTCTTAAGGGCTTCCATTTCGTTTGGAGCGTCTTTGATCGTCTCATCGGTTATCTTGGTCTTCTTTTGAATGGCCTCAGGGATATGGACTCCGGCATTGATGAAAGTATCAAATCTATCGACTATCATGCCGTTTTCTACCAAAACGGCGCCAAATTCCGTCGCCCTATCGTAACGGCAGCTTAAGCCCGTCGTTTCAAAGTCGAATACGCAATAACGGGCCTTCTTCAAAGGGATATCGGCCGGATTATAGACGTAGACCGGCTTCTTGAAGGCATAGAATTCGATTCCATATATAATCCTGAAATCCAAATCCGGCTTCTTGGCCTTGATTTTGTTCAACGTATTCTCGGCGATGGTATAGCACTGAACATTGCCATGGTCGGTTATGGCGATGGCACGCATCCCCATATTGATCGCGAGGTTCATATAGTCGGCGATGTCGCCTAAGCCGTCCATCGCGCTCATCTTGGTGTGCAAATGGAGCTCGACCCTCTTCTTTTCGGCATGATCCTCCCGCAAAGAAGGTGGCAAAGCGTCGTCAAGATAATGGGCGACGACGCAAGGTTCGGCCGTCCTATCGTCTATCGTCATGGCGCCGCGAACGTTTATGTATTTGCCACGCGCCAAGGAATTCAAGGTCTCAGGCGTAATGCCCCTTGCCGCGAAAGCGCGTACCTTCACGGCTCCATCCCCTAATCTTCCAATCACGAAAATCGAGAAGGATTTGCCGTTTTTCGTTGTTTTCGAATCGACGGCGACAACTTCCCCGGTGATTTCGATGTTGCCTTTCTTCTCTTTGAGAAGTTCTTTGAAGGTATCGAATTTCTGATAATTGCCTTTGCGGTAGACCTCTTTCCTTTCGATTTCCTTCTGCTGATATTGCAAAGCCTCGATGTAGCGTTTCTCCGCCTCTTCGAGTTGTTGCCTTCTCGCTTCTTCCTCGATATCGTCTTCGGAAGGCTCTTCGTCTGGTTGGTCTTCCATTTCGTTTTCATCCTCGTTTTCGGAAGAAAGTGCGCTTATCGCTTCGTTTTTTTCTTCTTTCGCTTCAGAAAGCGGCTTTTCTTCCTCTTTCACCGCCTTTTCCTCGTCTTTGGCGAGCGATAAATGGAAGTCGTAACCGATGAAGGTGAGCAAAGAAGAAAATTCGTTAAGCGTCTCTTGCATCGCGTTTTCGTCGTTGTCACCATTTCGAGCCGCATAGATCTCTTTCCCATTTCCAGAAGTTAGGGCGAATGGCGAAAGCAATCCGAAGTTGAAATAGCTATGCATAAGCCAATCGCCAAATAGCGAATTGACGTCCTCGAATTTTACCTCTTCGTCATATGCGAATTCTATTTCGTAGGGATAACGGATGCTTGAGAGAGCTTCCAAGAAATCATGCAAATCCCTTTCATGCCACGCGCTTCCTTTTTTGACCGACATAACGATTTTCCCATAATCGTCTTTGTCATGTCTGATCGAGGAAAAATCCATGTCGAAACGCGAATAATCCTCAATGCCGATCGAGGAAAGAAAACGAATCATTTTGTTGGATGGGACAATTTTGCTCATATCAGAATAACCTTAGGATGTCACGGACGATGATGAAGAAAGAGAAGAGAAGGAGAATGCCTAAGCCCACAAGGCTGATTATGTTCTTTACCTTCGGCGGTATCTTCTTATGGAATATCTTCTCGACTAAGGCCACCAATACCTGATAGCCATCTAGCCCAGGGAAAGGAAGGAGGTTGAATATCGCTAGATTTAGGCTTAGGAATCCACCATAGAAGAAGAAGGTCCTAGCCACCCCTATCTCGTGGGTCAAGGTGCTAATTTGCGCGCCAGCCGCGACGATAGAGCCAACGGCGCCGAAATTGCCGGTGAAGATCATCGCGAAAGCCTGACCTATCATCGAGAAGAAATTCGCGATGTAATAGCAGCCGTTAAGGAGCCTCGTTCCGAAAGGAAGCCATCTTGTGTGGATATTGACCGACAACGACGTCGCTTCTTTTTCTTTGTACGCCAAACCGTCCACCGTCGAGACGACATTAAGGCTTATCGCGTTTTCTTTGGCGCTTGCATAAGAATCCGATGTCGGAGACGATTCATACCCATCGACTGGCATCGTCCTTAATTTGGCGTTGATCGTGTCCCCGTCTTTGAGCTCTATTTTGGCGTCTGGGAGATTCTTAACGCCCAAGGCATTTTGGGTTAGGGTGATGAAGGAACCGTTTTTGACGGAATAGAAGGAAAGCCCGCCAAGGAAATCGTTCGCCCCATTTATCGTTGAGAAGGAGAAAGTCATGACGGCGGGGATCGTTTCCCCATTTCGGACGATGTTTGCTTCTGAATCGAGCAAATACGGATAGTCGATGTCGCTTGGCGTTAATGATGTCAAACGCATCGGGACAAATAAGCGTTCGTCGCTTTCATCGATTTCGAAAGTGGCGCTTTCCCCGACGAGTCTGAAGGAATAGGCGCGGGCGGTGCTTTCTTCTTCGCTAGTGGCCTTCGCGCCATCGATCGTTATCCCAGTGTCAAAAGCCTCGGCTTGGACATAAGTCGGGATGCAGGTCGCGTAAATCATCGCGAAAAGAACGGCGGTGAAGAGGTTCACGGCAACGCCGGCAAGCATTATCGAGACCCTTTTCCACGTCGAAACCCCTTCGATCGACCTCGAAAATGGGATGTTAAGGCCTTCAGGCACTTCCGCTCCTTCGCCATACATGCTGACGAAGCCGCCTAGCGGGAAAGCGCGAAGCGATACCATCGTCTCCGCCCCTTTTTTCTTAAAATGGAATAATTTCGGCCCAAATCCAATTGAATATTCGAAACAATAAACGCCAAAGGCTTTGGCGACCAACAAATGTCCGAGTTCATGGGTCGAGATCAAAATCCCGATCATAAGGATGAGGATAAGGATGGTTATAACAATATTCATCTCCATTCCCCTCCCTTGACGAACTCTCTAGCCAAATTGTCGAGCCTCTTTAAATCATCCGGTTTCTTGACTCCCATTTCAATCTTTTCTATGGACTCGGCAACGATTTTGCCGATGTCGAGGAAGGATATTTTCTTTTCTAAGAAAAGACGCACGGCCTCTTCGTCGGCGGCGTTAAGGACGCATGTGGCGCCAAGAGGAAGGGAAGCCGCCTTCAAAGCCAAAGGAACGGCTGGATAGCGTTTGGGATCGAATTCGTGAAAATGAAGCCCTTCAAGCTCTTCGAAGGAACGAAATGAGACGACTTCGAAATCGTTTTTCCCTTCTCTTAGGGCATATTCTATCGGCCCATGCATATCCGGGGCGCCGATATCCGCCAAATACGTTCCATCCTTTAGCTCAATAAGCGAATGGACTTGGCTTTCATCATGCAAAACAATCGAGATTTGAGAGAATGGGAAGCCAAAAAGCTCTTTGGCCTCAATCACCTCAAACCCCTTGTTCATCATGGTTGCGCAGTCGATCGTGATCCTTGCCCCCATCTTCCAAGTCGGATGCTTCAACGCCATTTCCGGAGTGACGTCTTTGAGAGCCGATAACGGCAATGAGCGGAAAGCGCCGCCGCTGCCAGTAAGAATAAGACGTTTCACATCGCTTCTATCGACCTTGCTCAAGCACTTGGCGATGGCCACGTGCTCGCTATCGATGGGATAAAGAGTTCCGCGCCCTTTTTCCAATAAGTCATTTACGAATCTCCCGCCGACGACCAATGATTCCTTGTTCGCTAAGCAAAGGGTCTTATCGAGTTCTAGCGCCTTCAAGGTCGGAAACAATCCGGCAAAGCCGACGATGGCATTGACGACCATATTCACCGCTTTTTCGCTTATTAGTTCCAAAACGCCTTCGTCGCCGCAATGGAAATCAATATTCGGATATCTTCTCTTTAAGGGTTCTATATCCCCTTTTTCCAATACGCATATCGACTTAACGGATGGAAAACGGCTTAGAATTGCGGGTATTTTCGAAATTTGATGGCCCACGCTAAAAGAAATGAGCCGAAAAGAGGATGGGTCTTTCTCCAATATATCAAGCGTTTGCGAGCCAATGCTGCCACTGGCCCCCAAAAGAAGGACATTCTTCATAAGAGGAAATTCCAGCCGTGCTCAATCATGACGAAGATCATCATAAGGCCGGCGGAAGCGAAGAGTATGCTGTCGGCGCGATCAAGGATCCCTCCATGGCCTTTTAGGATATTCCCATAGTCTTTGACGTGAAGCGCCCTCTTAATCAAACTGAGCGAGAGATCGCCCAAATCGCCGAAAAGAGGAATGACGATGGAGCATAAAACGATCCAATACCACTTATCGAGCGTCAAAAACGGAAGAATCGGATATCCAATGGCGGCCATTGAGAACGAGAATATCAAGGAGAAGGCGATTCCTCCGGCTAATCCAAAGGCAAATCCTTCCCATGTTTTGTGCGGGGAAACCCTTTCGTTAAGCTTGTGTTTTCCAAAATAAATGCCGCCAAAATAGGCGCAAGTGTCGTTAAAGATGGCTCCGCCAACCATCAAAATCAACGGGCAAGCGGAAAGGAAATATTTAAAGAAAACCGAGGTGGTGACGGCTTCTCCTGACAAACCGTCATACCAAACGAACTCCTTGCACGGGCCAAGTGCCAAATAAGCGGGATAGTATCTAAGCGCATATATCGCCTGGAACCCCAAGCCAATCAAAAGGGTGAAGGTGAAGAAATAGGCGACGTCAGAGAAGTCGAAGTTCTTATCCAGCACGGCGACCAAGAAATATAAGGCGAGCGAGACACCGATCCCAAAAACGGAGATGCCGAAGCTGAAATATTCGCTTTCCAGCGAAAAGACGAAAGATTCGGGATTTTCGAAATAGGATTGAAGGTTCGCTTTGATGGTTGACCAATAGATATACGAAAGGGTGATTGCGAAGGTGATGACATAAACGTACCAGCCATAGCGACGATGAGGGGCGAAGATGACTTCGTTAATCGCCAGGCAAACGAAAACCAAAAGGACTCCGAAGAACACATATCCGCCCAAAAAGAAGGCAGGAACGAATAACGCGAGCAATATGATGGCGACGATGACGCGGCTCTTCAAAGAAGCTTTGTACCCTTCCGGCGGGGTATTGACGCTCAAATCGATTTTTCTCTCTTTATTCTTATTCATTCTTGAGCCCTCCATAGCGACGATTGCGATTTTGATATTCCTCTAAGCATTCTATGAACGCTTTCCTCTTGAAATCCGGCCACTTGGTTTTCGTGAAGACGAATTCACTATAGGCAAGCTCATAAAGCATGAAGTTCGAGATCCTCTCTTCGCCTGATGTGCGTATCAGCAAATCAATATCGGGCAAGGCTGGATGCCATAGATATTCGCGGAATTTCGCTTCGTCTATGGACATAGGATCTAAAATTCCATCCTTTGCCTCCATCGCAATCTTTTTGGCGGCTCTGACGATTTCGTCCCTGCCACCGTAATTGAGACAAATATTCAATACATTGTTGTCATTATCTTTCGTTCTTTCGATCGCTTCCAAACAGACTTTGCGGGTTCTTTCTCTGATTTTCGTCAAATCTCCGGATACGACGATCTTGGCGCCGACCGAATCCAAATAATCTATTTCCTTAGCGAAGAATTCCTCCAAATAATCCATCAAATGGTCGATTTCTTCCTTTGGGCGGTTCCAATTCTCGGTGCTGAAAGCGAAAAAAGACATGTATTTGATGTGGAATTCTCGGCAAACCTCGAATATTTCAATAATGCGATTGCAGGCTTCCTTATGTCCCAAATGGCGAGGAAGACCGCGCAAAGAAGCCCAGCGGCCGTTCCCATCCATGATGAACGCCACGTGATCGAGTTTCTTTGTTAATACAAAGGTGCTTGCCATTTCTCGTAGATTATAACCCAGGGGCAAAAGAAAATAACCAAACGAATTGAAGATATTGGCACATTCATAAACTCTTGATGTTTTTAAGGCGATTTCCATCTAAAATAGCAAGCATGGACGAAAAAGAGAAATCAGAAGAAACGCCAATCGAGGAAAAGAAAAAGGGAATCGACAAAAAAGGCTGGATCGTGATCGGTTCGTTCGCGTTCGTTGCCGCTTTATTGATCTCCGTATCGGTTGTCGGCGCTTTCGCCGTGGATATCGCTAGCTCCAACAAAAGCAGCAAGACCTATCTAAATTGGACGACGACGAGCCCCGGATTCTATGACGAAAGCAAGAAACTGCTTTTGAAAGACGACAAAACATTGGCTGGAACGTTCGCCCTTAGCGACGAAAAAGACGTCGATGGCAACAAATATTATTCGATCGAATCGATTGAAGCGCCGGAAAACGGCGTATACCTCGTAATGCCCTCTTCCTATTCCGACATAACCATAAAGGCGACATCCAAAAAAAGCGAAGCGAAAAACATTTTCACTAACGATGACTCATCGAAGAGCATCAAAGAAATATATTTTAAGGGTTTCTATAGCTCTATCGGCGAAGGAAGCTTCCGATATTTGCCTTCGCTTACGAAAATATCTTTTGCGACCGATCTTTCGTATAGACAATCTTTAGCCGATTATTCATTAGCCGATAACCCTTTGCTAGAAAAGATAGAATTCGCTTCCTCTTTAGGCGAACTAGGCAAAGGCGTCCTCTATAACGACTCAGCCATCAAGACGCTCGATTTCTCAAAGACGTCTTTGACGAAAATCGGTGAGTCGGCTTTCGAAAATTGTCTTTCCCTCTCTTCTCTTTCGTTGCCTTCGACCATTACTTATATCGGCGCCGATTTCCTATCGAACAGTCCTTTGACCTCTATCGAATACTCTGGGACATCATCTCAGTTTTCCGCCATTTCAATCGACGAAAACGCCTTCCATAGCTCAAGCGTCACGTCGATAAAATGCGCCGATAAAGTTATAGATATCTAAAAAAGGCCGGCAAAACCGGCCTCGTTTTCTATTGGCGATCAGATCGTCATTATTTCTTTTTGCTTTTCGGCTAAGATGCTTTCGATTTGCTTGTTGGTTTCGTCGACAACCTTTTGAATGTCCTCTTCGACTCTGTCCTTATAATCATCGGACATCGTGTCGTCTTCTTTCAATAAATCTAAGATATCGCGGCGGACGTTTCGAATCGAGACTTTCGCTTCCTCGGCAAGGCTCTTGGCTTGTTTGGCGATATCCTTACGGATGTCTTCGGTCAAAGGCGGCACGATTAGACGGATGGCATCGGCCTCGACTTGCGGATTGATCCCAAGATTGGCAGCTGATATGGCGGCGGCGATCGATTTCAGATCATCGCGGCTATAAGGCCTTACAAGTAGTTGCCTTGGCTCCGGCATCGAAATGCTCGAAAGGGAAGAAATGTCCATCTTCTCTCCATAATAATCGCACTTGATGCCATTAAGCATCGCAGGATTCGCCCTTCCTGAGCGGAGCCTTGAAAGAGCTCCTTGGAAGGATTGGATGGATTTTCCCATCTTATCCTTCATTTCCAAAACTAATGCGTCCATTTTATTTCTCCTTTTCTATTCCTTTGATATAACGCTTCCGATATCTTCCCCGGAAACGACGTTGACGAGCGATTCAGGCGAATCCATGTTGAACACGTGGATTGCAATCGAGGTGTCGCTAAGCATGGCGACGGCCGTAAGGTCCATGACAGCAAGTTTCTTCTCGATGACCTCTTGATAAGTGAGTTTTTTGAGTAACTTAGCCTCTTTGTTCTTTCTAGGATCCGAATCATAAACGCCATCGACGCCGTTTTTGCCCATGATGATCGAATCGGCGCCAATATCGAGTGCCCTAAGGGTGGCAGTCGTATCGGTCGTGAAGAATGGATTCCCAGTTCCTCCGGCGAAGATGACGATGCGTCCTTCTTCTAGATGGTGGATGGCCTTTCGGCGTATATAAGGTTCGCAAACCTGCGGGACGTTAATCGCGCTCATGACGCGGACCTCAAGGCCTTTCTCTTCGAATGCGCTTTGAAGGGCTAAAGCGTTCATGATCGTCCCTAGCATTCCCATATAATCGCCGGTCGAATGGTCAATGCCCACGCTTTCGGCCAAGCGACCGCGCCAAATGTTGCCAGCGCCCACCACCACCGAAACTTCCGTTCCAAGGTCGTGGATCGCTTTAATGGAGGAAGCGACTTCGGCGAGTTTCTTCTTATCGAGAATCGATTTTTCTTTGTCGTTTCCTAGTGCTTCGCCAGACACCTTGACGACGATACGCTTATAAATTGATTTCATGCGGCTATTATAAGTCAATTCGATTGAAAGACGATAGAAACAAAACAATTAAGTGCGTTTAAAAAGAACGTTTTGGAGAGATCGATTCCCATCTTCTTCAATCAAAACGCATTTGTTAGATTCTTTTCGGCCTGAATTCAAAATCAAAAAATTGCATTATTGTCTTGTGCATAAGACAAAAAACAACTGTTATTGTCTTGCACATAAGACAAAAAGATAAGAACATGAATAGAGAATATTTAAGATCAACTATCAGCGACCGCAAAGAAAACTATTTGAACAATCCATTGGTCGTGAGGAGTTATTCTTTGGAGAATGAAGTAAACCATTGTTTTTTTGGCATAAGAAAAACCGGAAAATCATACATGATGTTCCAAAAATCAAAAATCTATGCGAAAGCGGAATCCCGCTAGAACAAATTCTATATATAAATTTCGAAGACGAAAGATTGCTCGGAATGTCCGCAGAAGATTTGAACCATATTTCAAAAGTGTCGCAACGAATGATTATCTAATAAGAGGCTTAGTCTTTTAATGTTTTCATTTTTGGAAAAGTGTATTTTTTCACATTGATTTCTATAGGAAAAGTGT
>CAZCCJ010000017.1:0-21281 GCA_964497235.1 uncultured Staphylococcaceae bacterium | reverse complement strand
CAAAGAACAGATGAGCGAAAAGATAAAATTCGGTTACGACATTTTTATCAAAAAAAACAAAAAAAAGACCAGTATTGGCAAGTTTAGTAAATCGATGTCATTTCGTATATAAGACGAAAAGTATGTGCTTTCGCCTTATTTATATAAGAAAAAGCGCCCCTTTCGGAGCGCTTATGAACATACAATCGATTAAGCGGCAGCAATGCCTTCTCCGACTTGATAACGGATGAAGGAGACGACGCCATTGCCTTTTTCCTTGAGAACTTGCCCAACGGTCTTTTGATCGTCGAGAAGCCACTTTTGGAAGTCGAGGCAGCTTTGCGAGAGCACTTTGTCGACTTTGCGTTCGATGATTTGGGCTTTGACTTGCTCTGGCTTATTGATGAGTTTCGGATCGGCGGCGACTTCAGCGGTCGCAACGCCTTTCTCACGCTCTCTAATCGAAGCTGGAACATCGGCCAAAGTGATGAATTCAGGAGCATTCGCGGCGATATGCATGGCGAGTTGTCCGGCGAATTCGTCGTCTTTCTTAGCCAAAACGAGAAGGACGCCGATCTTACCACCCATATGGATGTAGCTGCCGAATCCTTGCTCTTCGGTCTTGGTTAAGACGGCATAACGGCGGAAGACGAGCTTCTCGCCGGTCGCCAAAGCGGTGTCATCCTTAAGTTGTTTGATTCCGGCTTCGGCTTCTTCGAAGGTCTTCGGATCGTTCTTGAGAACGTATTCGACGGCCCCATTGGCGAATTCGTGGAATTTATCGCTGCCCGAGACGAAGTCGGTTTCGCAATTGACTTCGACTATGGCGCCATGGCCGCATTTATCGCAGGTCATGACGGCGGCTAAGCCTTCGGCGGCGGTTCTGTTGGCTCTTTTGGCCGCTTTCGCGATGCCTTTTTCACGGAGCCAATCGACCGATTTCTCAATATCGAAACCGTTTTCTTCGAGAGCGTGTTTGCAATCCATCATGCCAGCACCCGTGCGTTCACGGAGGGCCTTGATGGCTTCAATAACGTTTTTATCAGCCATTTTATTCTCCTAAATTAGTCTTCTTTTTTCTCAGCTGGGGTTTCGACGGCAGCTGGGGCGGCACTAGCGGCGTGTTGCTCGCGATAAGCGGCACGGGCAGCGGCGCGTTCAGCTTGGATTTTCTTTTGACGTTCTTCGCGTTCTTGACGGGCGGCGCGGAGAGCGGCTTTGCGTTGTTCGTTGGCGGCGTCGGCGTTGCGGATGGCGTCTTTCATGGTCGCCTCTTCGCCTTGATCGACGACATAGGCGAATTCGGTGATTCCACCCTTCGATTCGCTCACAGCATCGGCCAAAGTCCCGATAAGGAGCTTGACGGCCGCGGCGGCGTCGTTATTCGAAGGAATGGCGAAATCGACCAAATCTGGATCATCGCTCGTATCGCAGATGCCAAAGGTGAGGATGTGAAGCTTGCGGGCTTCGGCGATGGCGTTATGCTCGACGGTTGGGTCGGCAACGACGATCGCTTGTGGAAGGCGGCGCATTTCTTTGATGCCTTCGAGGTTGCGGGAAAGCTTCTCGAGCTCTTTCTTATAGATGGCGAGCTCTTTCTTTGGAAGGTTGTCGAAGGTTCCGTCATCGCGCATCGTCTCGAGTTCCTTCAAGCGTTTGATACGGGATTGGATGGTGCGGAAGTTCGTCAAGGTGCCGCCTAACCAGCGATTGCTGATATAGAAGGAGCCGCTACGGATGGCTTCGTCTTGGACAACTTGCTTGGCGACGTCTTTGGTTCCGACGAACAAGACTTTTCCGCCTTCATCGACGATGCTCTTGAGTTTGGCATAGGCCAAGGTGACTTGAGCGCAGGTTTTCGTCAAATCGATGATGTAAATGCCATTTCTCGCGCCATAGATGAATTTGCTCATCTTTGGGTTCCAACGGCGTGTTTGATGTCCGAAATGGACTCCCGCTCCAAGAAGTTTCTTCATCGTCATGATCGGAGCGTTCGGATCACGAAGGATTTCGGCCATCGTTGGCTCGGCTGGGGCCGCTTCTGTTGCTACGGCCTCTTCGACTTTGATTTCGTCACTCATTTGGTGACCTCCATTTGTTTGTGCCTCCCTCACTTCTAGAAACTGACCACCTTAACGCTTTTTAAGCTGCTTCGCCCGTTAAGGAACACGGCGTTTGATCCATGAGGTGCGTATTAACCCCTTTTTGGGGCCGAGCGTGATTATACTACTAAAGTAGAGGCCAAAAAAGAAAAATATATCGATAGGCTTGGCTTTGATGGCGAATGCGGCAAAAAAAGCGGCAATCAGTCCTTTTTATCGCCTTTCCGAGGAAAGCAACGGTCGTATTCCTCTTTCAGTTTTTTCTTGGAGACATGCGTGTAAATCGTCGTCGTGTCTAGCGATTCGTGTCCTAACAAAGTCTGGATGAGGCGCAAATCGGCGCCGTTATCGAGCAATCTCGTCGCAAAGGTATGGCGCAATTCATGCGGGTGCATGGACAAATGAAGGCAGCACTTCTTCTCAACTTCCGAAAGGATATGCTCGAGCCCACGAACCGTAAGATCTCCGCCATTCGCATTTAAGAAAAAGGCTTCGCCGGGTTTTTTGTTTTTTGCTCGCTTTATGAGCGCCGGCCTCGTTTCGTTCCAATATTCTTGCATGGACGACAAAGCCTCTTTTCCAAATGGAACGAGCCTTTCCTTCGAACCCTTCCCATATATCCTGATCATCCTTTTCTTCCAATCGACTTGGCGATATCTGAAAGAGACGAGTTCACTGGCTCGCATGCCTGAGGCGAAAAGAAGCTCGAGTATCGCCTGATCTCTTTTCGCCAAGGGATCATCCCTTTCCTTATTCGAAGCCAAAACCAAAAGGGTTTCTTGTTCGCTTAAAACATCAGGAAGAGAAATCGAGGGTTTGGGGCTCGAGTAACTCAAAAACGGATTCTTCACTTCGTAATCATTCGTCAAAAGATAGCGATAAAAACCCCGCAAAGAGCTCATCACCCTTTGTATGGAGCGTTTGCTTAGGCCGTTTTTCTGCATATGAGCCACGTAAGCCCGCAGGTCATTCTTGCTTAGGGAATCGAAAAGAAGGCCGTTTTGCAAGAGAAATTCGAAAAAAGCGTCGATGTCTCGAGTGTAGCCCTCTATCGTTTTGGGACTATACTTTTTAACTTTCAGAGAATTGATGTATTCGGCTTCGGGCTTATTCATTTATGTATTTAGAATAATCCTTTATCGCCTCCAAGGAAGCGTCGATTGTCAAATTCCTCGTTTCTTTTTTGGAAGTCGGGAAAAGCGACCAATTGGCGTTCATCGGGGCAAAATAAGACCCTTTGGCGTGAAGAACGTAATTCAAAAGGGAACCCAAGACCGTTTCCTCTGGCACTTTGGCGAACACTTTCCCTTCGATCCTTCTAGCCATATATATCGCCGCGGCGATGCCAAGGGCTGCGCTTTCGACGTATCCTTCAACGCCGGCGAGCTGGCCCGCCACCATGACATTGTTTCTGTTAGCGAGTGAAAGATCTTCGTTCAAGGAGAAAGGCGAATTGATGTAGGAATTGCGATGCATCAGCCCATAACGGACGAATTCGGCGTTTTCAAGTCCTGGGATAAACGAGAAAACGCGCCTTTGCTCAGGATAAGTGAGATTTGTTTGGAAACCGACGATGTTATATAAATCACCAAGAAGGTTGTCCTGGCGGAGTTGAACGACGGCATATGGCCGAGGCGAGCCTTCTTTTTCGAGGCCAAATGGCTTCAAAGGTCCGTGTCGCAAAGTCTCTACGCCTCTAGAAGCCATCACCTCAATTGGCATGCAGCCTTCGAAATAATGGGTGTCGAATTC
The DNA here is from genome assembly GCA_964497235.1 of uncultured Staphylococcaceae bacterium. Lineage (GTDB taxonomy): Bacteria > Bacillota_I > Bacilli_A > RFN20 > CAG-826 > UBA4951. The sequence continues at coordinate 17,448 of CAZCCJ010000017.1, read as the reverse complement.
GTGTATTTCCGCTCGTTTCGCGGCAACTAATTCAGTGATGAAACGATAATATTCGTCTTTTGAGAAAGGGCAGTTTATATAGGCGTCATCCCCTTGTTCGAAACGCGATTTATAGTACGCTTTAGAAAAATCGATGCTGCTCTTTTTGACGATCGGAGCCGAAGCGTCGAAAAAAGAAAGGTTCTTCGCTCCGACTAGCGACGATATCTCGCTAAGCAATGATTCGGACGTCAAGGGCCCAGTAGCCAAGATCGTCGGCTTATCTTCCGGCAATTTGTCGCATTCCATCTCGATGCGGCGAAAGGATGGGAAGGCTTCAAGTTTTTCTGTTATCGTTTTGGCGAAGACTTCCCTATCGACCGACAAAGCGTTTCCGGAAGGCACCTCGCTTATGGCGGCGCTTTCCATCATTATCGATCCTAGCGCCTTCATCTCTTCCTTCAATAATCCGCAGGCGTTGTCTAATTTCTTACTCTTTAGTGAATTGGAGCAAACGAGTTCGCCCAAATACGGCGTTTCATGCGCTCCATCGCTTTTCGACGGCCTTCTTTCGTATAAAGCAACCGAAAAGCCCTTCTTCAGAAGATAGTAAGTCGCTTCACTGCCGGCCAAACCGCCACCGATTACGATAATTTCTTCCATCTACTTCTTCTTATCGTCCTTTATCCACTCATGGTAATGGCAGCGAGGATAATTCGTGCAACCCAAGAAATCGACTTTCTTTCCGTGTTTGACGACAAGATGGCCGTTTTTGCATTTGGGACACGGCTTGACGAAATCTTTCTCGGTATATGAGACCTTCTCTTTGGGAGCTTTATTGTCGCCTTTGATATAGGTGCAATGAGGGAAGCCGCTGCACGCTTCGAATTCCTTTCCCTTTTTGTCGGTCCTTATGACCAATGGTTTGCCACATAGTGGACAATTCTCGCCGGTTTCAACCGGTTCGGGTTTCGCGTTCTTTTGGATGTAATTGCATTTCGGGTAATTCGAACAAGCGATGAAATTGCCGTATTTTCCTTTTCTTATGACGAGAGGAGACCCACATTTCGGGCATATGTCTCCGGTTTCGACGGCTGCATCCTTATATGCGACTTTGCAAACATTCTCGAATGAGGTCATGAAAGGCGGATAGAAAGCATTCATCGCCTCAAGGAAAGAAACTTCGCCGGTTTCGACGTGATCGAGCTCGCTTTCCATCTTAGCGGTATATTGCGAAGCGATGACCTCTGGGAAATATTTGTTGAGAACCAAAGTGGTTCTGGTGCCTTCATCGGTCGGAGTCAATACGCCGCCTTTCGAGACGACATATTTCCTGCTCGTCAAAAGCTTGATCGTGCCGGCATAAGTGCTAGGCCTTCCGATGCCTTTCTCTTCCATCATCTTGACGACTTTGGCCTCCGTGTATCGAGCCGGCGCTTTGGTGAATTTCTTCTCCATGTCTTTATCGAGGAGATGATATTCGTCGCCTTCCTTCAAAGGCGGGAGGATCTTCGTTTCGTCATCTTCGAATTCGCCATAGATGATTTGGTAGCCATCGAACAACGTGCGGCTTCCCGTGACTTTGAATGTGAGACCGTTTTTCTCAAAATACGCGGTAGAAACCTCATCGATTTTATCGGTCATCATGGACGCCATCGCGCGGTCGTAGATCAAACGATAGAGTTTCGCGGCATCCGGTTCGACGTATTTGGCCACCACTTCCGGAGTCCTATGCGTGCCAGTTGGCCTAATGGCCTCGTGGGCGTCTTGGATTTTGCCTTTTGTCTTAGCGGACTTGATGTATCCGAGATACTTAGGCCCAAATTGCTCCAAAATAAATGGTTTTGCATGTCTTTCATAGAACTCTTTGCTGATGCGGGTGCTGTCGGTACGCATGTAGGTTATCAAACCGACATGCTCGCCATTCACATCCAAGCCTTCGTATAGTTGCTGAGCCAAAGACTGCGTTTTGCTCGTGGAAAAGCGATAACGGTTGAAAGCCTCTTGCTGCATCGTGCTCGTCGTGAAGGGAAGTTTGCTTGGGATTTTCTTTTTCGTCACTTCTAATTTCGTCAATGGATACGAATCGGCCAGTCGCTCCAATATCTTTTTGGCGTCCTCTTCATTATGGATGGAGACGTTTTTGCCATCGACTTTATCCAAAGCCGCAATCAATTTAGTTCCGTTTATATCGAGAGTTATCTCAAGAGTCCAATATTCTTCCGGCTTGAATTCCTTTATCTCTTGATCGTTATCGACGATCATCTTGAGGGTTGCGCTTTGAACGCGACCGGCGCTTCTGGAATGGATCGTTCTCTGAAGCAAATAGGAAAGCTTGAAACCGATTATCCTGTCATACATGCGGCGGACTTGCTGAGCGCTCACGAGATTCATATCGATATGCTCATCTTTCCCCATCGCCTCTAAAATGGCGGGCTTGGTGATTTCATGGAAGCGCAAACGCTTCGTTGTGTCTAGCGGCAGCCCTAGCGTTGTCGCGAGATGCCAGGAAATGGCTTCCCCTTCTCTATCAGGGTCGGTGGCCAAAATGACTTGCTCGGCTTTCTTCGCGGCCTGGCGAAGCGAGGAGACTATGGCTTTTTTGTCGTCGTTTATCACGTAATCCGGTTTGAAGCCGTTATCGACGTCGATCCCCAAGCCGCCTTTCCCGCGCATGCTCAAATCGCATATATGCCCTTGCGAAGCCATGACTTTGTAGTCAGATCCAAGGATTTTTCCGATTGTGTCGCATTTTTTTGGAGACTCAACGATAACTAATTTCATAAACGACCGCCTTTCGCGTTAGTAAGTCTATGGATGAAAAATAGGCTTGTCAACGCATTGAAAACGTTGCCGGCTTTATATAAATAATTACCTTATTATTTATAAGGAATTCGAAATATTTTTTGCGATTTCGTTTTTCTTCGTCGCTCCGATCATGAGCAAAACGTCATCGGCGTTTTCGACCATATAAGCGCCTTCTTTGATGAGCATATTGCAACCGCTGTTAGCGTCGGCCGGATATGGGACGCAGCCAACCTCCTTATTTAGCGACAAAGCGAATGCCGTGGTTATCAAAGTCCCGCTTCTTTTGGAGGCTTCGCCAACCACCACTCCCGAACCGAGCGCGGCCACCATTCTGTTCCGGGCTGGGAAATTCTCTTTGTTTGGCGGCGTATTGAATGGATATTCGCTGATCACGAGCCCAAGTTTAGAAGCCCTTTCGTATAAATCGGAGCTGGAAGACGGATAACAGAAATCGATGCCGTTCCCGAGCACGCAAATGACTTTCCCTCCCATGTCCAAAGCGGTCTTTGCGGCCATGGCGTCGATGCCTCTCGCCAAACCCGTGCATATCGTTATCCCCGATTCTACTAAGCCCTTGACTATTTTCTTCGTCATATCGAGACCGTATTTCGAAGCTTCCCTGCTGCCGACGAATGAAATGGTTCTTTTTTCTTCTCCTAGCAAAGAAAGATCGCCGCGATAGAAGAAAAGAAACGGCGGTTTGTTTGCGTACTTGAATTCGTTCGGATAATTCTTGTCTAAAATCGTCACGAAATCCGTCCCGCCCTTCTCCTTATATTCTTTGACGAGATCTCCTCCGGGCCTATTCTTGTTCTTGATGGCCGAATAAATGTCGTCCCACCTCCCTTCGTGTTTGAGCACTAGCTCCAGAATAATGTCTCGTCCGCTCATCATAAATAAAAATGCCTCCACTCATAAATAGAGGCGAAAAACGAAAAACGTTTCGCTTAATTAAAAAAGATGCAATTGAGATCGATAGAACTTGCTCACGGGAGAGAAGGATTTGCGGTGCACACCTTCTATTGGGCCGTATTTGTCCAAAGCCTCCAAATGGGCTTTGGTACCGTATCCCTTGTGTTTGGCGAAACCGTATTCGGGGTATTTCTTATCCAGTTCAAGCATATAGTGATCACGGCTCACCTTGGCCAAAATCGATGCGGCGGCGATGTTAATGGCTTTGGCATCGCCCTTGATTATCGGAACAAGAGGGACCTGGAAGCCTTTTAATGGCATGGCATCGGTCAAAATCAAATCATAATGGACATTTATTTGCTCAATCGCACGTCTCATCGCCACCTTCGTGGCTTCATAGATATTAAGCTCATCTATCTCATCGGCCGAGGCATAGGCGATGCCATAGGCCAAAGCCTTATCCTTGATAAGAGGGAACAATGCCTCCCTTTTCTTCTCCGTGAGTTGCTTTGAATCATTGATGTCATCGCTAAAAAAGTCGATAGGAAGGACGCAGGCGGCCGCACATACCGGGCCCGCCAAAGGGCCTCTACCCGCTTCATCGACACCAACTATGAGCGAAAAGCCTTCCTCTCGATATTTCTTCTCTTCCTCAAGCATTCGGCTTCTCCAAAGAAATTCTCCCGAGCTCGCCGTTTTGGAAATCCTTTAGCAAAGCCAAAGAGGATTTCGCCATATCCAATTTGCCACCCGAAAGAAGATATCCGCGATTTGCGGCGATTTTCGAATATACCGAGAATGGAGTATCCGAATCATCTACGCAAATGCCGTATCTTTTTTGTAGCGATTCACGATAATTCGTAAGCAAAAAGGCCAACAATTCATCGCTTAATTCATCAATCGGAAGCACTTCTTCCTTAATCGATCCGATCATCGCCAATTTGACGGCGACTTTCTTGTCTTCGTAATTCATCGGAAGAATACCAGGCGTGTCTAAGAGCACATAATCTTCCGATAAGCGGATCCATTGCTCAGCCCTCGTGACGCCTGGGCGATTAGCGGCTATTGCGACTTTCTTTCCAGCCAAATTATTTATCAATGTGCTTTTCCCGACGTTCGGTATGCCAAGAACCAAAAGTCTTATTGGCTGCTTTTTCATGCCATATTTTTTCTCTTTCTCCCTCTTTTTGGCGATTAGAGGTGAAAGCTCTTTGTTTAGAATGGAGAGCATTTTGACGCTCTTAAGATCGGCGGACATCGAAGAGATGCCTTTCGTTTCGAAAAAAGAGACCCACTCCTTCGTGACCGATAAGTCGGCTCTATCTTCTTTGGATAAAAGAATCAGACGCGGTTTGTTGGCCAAAAAAGCTTGGCTTAGAAGAGGGTTCCTAGAAGAAAGAGGAATTCTCGCGTCGCATACCTCTATCACCACATCGGAAACCTTTATAAGCGGTTCCAAAGAAGCCAAGGCCTTTTTCATGTGCCCTGGGAAATAATGAACGTTTTTCTGTTGCCTTAACTCGCTCATAGGTAATAGATGTCCCACGGCATCCTGATGGTATTCCATAATAACGACTGAGTGCCTTCGCCAGAGGAAGACGAGACGGTGTAACGGCATTTCGCGGTGATGGCGATGGCCTTGCCGATAAAGCAGCGAAATGAAAGCGCACCTTCTTCCCTCGAATCGTTGGACGCTCTATATTCGCGATTATCTCCGACGACGAAATACTCCCCTTCCCCGAGTTTCGCATGATTGCTTTCGGTCCCGTATTTCACATTCACGGCCGTTTGCTTCTTCGTTTTGTTCGTCCATTCGATCAATTCATCGCTCCAATCGCTTTGAGGGGTGAGGAAAGGCTGCTCGACGATCGGGAATTCCCCAGAGCCATCGGCGATATGCAAGTCGCCATTCGAATCGAAGTATAGTTCCTCGCCAGGAAGGCCGATGATCCTTTTGATTTTTAGCGCGGCCGTCGGTTTCGCCGAATAGGTGCCACTTGCTTCGTCAAGTACCATATCGTCGCCATAATAAGTGACGACGATATCGAAACGGGAAAGATTCTCCAAGGTCGTTTTATCAGTGTCCATAAGGCCATAATCGCAAGTGTACGACCAACCGCTATGGGCGAAATCTCCTAATGAAGAGGGGGTGACCACATTGCCGTTTTTATCGGTAACCGTGACATTGCGGTTCAAAGTCGGATACATCGATTCGCCATTCACATAAAACTTCTCATAACGAGAATAGTCGTAGATTATCTGACCATTGATCCCCATCACGACGCTAAAAAGCAAAGCGGCCGTTATCTTGAAAAGAATCGAGAGAGGCTTAGGTAGCTTCCTCTTTTCTTTTTTGGCCTTCTTTAGCGGCGTGAGCTCGCTCGTCATCTTTAGAGATGAATTGTCGTTTGACATAGGAAAAATTATAGATTTCTCGCGGTGAATAGGCAATAAAACAAAAAGGAGGCGCATGGCCTCCTAGATTTTTCGTATCTCTTACTTGCTTTCTGGCGCAGGCGCGGCAGCTTGAGCGGCAGGAGCCTTGTAATCGGTGCCCTTGATACGGGCGGCTTTGCCGGAGAGCTTACGCATATAGTGAATGCGAGCGCGACGGACGTGGCCAACTTTGACGAGCTCAATCTTCGCAATAGCGGGGCTATTGACTGGGAAGACACGCTCGACGCCGATGCCATAAGACATCTTCCTGACGGTGAACGTTTCGCTCACGCCATGGCCGCGGCGTTGGATAACGACGCCTTCGTAGACCTGGATACGTTCCTTTTTGTTTTCGACGATACGGACGTAGACTTTGACGGTGTCGCCGCTTGAGAAGTCTGGCACATCATCGCGGATTTGGCGAGCGGTGACTTCTTCGACAAGATTCATGTTCATGCTGTTTCCTCCTAATGTTATTTCGCTAAGTTCACATCAGCATGGATGGCGGAGCTCAGGGCGCATCAAAACGCGTCTAGTATGATACCTATATAACGATGCGAAATCAATCACTATTTTCTTGGATAGATTGGCCATTTCATGCTGTAAAGCATTTTTGCTTGACAGACCCAAAAAAGGCCTATATAGTTTCCGCGTAACAAACAAAAGGAGAGAAAAATGTCTGTTAAAATCCGCATGACCCGCATCGGTCGCCATAAAGATGCCTTCTATCGTATCGTCGCCGCCGATTCCCGTATGCCACGCGATGGCCGCTATATCGAGCAAATCGGCACCTTCGACCCAGAATTCGGCGAAGAGAACGCCACCATCAATGAAGAATTGGCCCTCAAATGGCTCAATCAAGGCGCCACCCCAAGCGATTCCGTCCGCGCGATGTTCAACCGCAAAGGAATCATGGCCAAATACGCGGCGAGCAAGGGCAAAAAGGAGAGCAAGTAATGGTCGACTATGAGAAAGCCGTCCACGGCCTCATCGACCCCCTCATCGAACATCCTGAATCCGTCATGATCAGAGAGCTCCCAGGAAGCACCGATCGTGACGTCACAATCCTCATCGTCGCCGAAGACAAGGACACCGCTCGCTTAATCGGCAAGCACGGATCCGTTGCCAATGCCCTTCGCGAAGCCATCGGCATCGCTGGCAAAGCGGACAATTCCAACATCCGCATCCATCTTAAATTTGAAAGCTTCGAAGATTCGAAGAAAGAGGCCGCCGAGTAATCTCGGCGTTCTTTTTTATGGAAGAGAAAATCAAGATAGGAACGCTTCAAAAGCCTTTTGGGCTTAAGGGTGAGATAAGAGGAAAAAGCCTTACTTCCTTTCCTTCCCTTCGCTTCAAAAAGGGCCGTCATTATTTCTTGGTCAATCCAAAAACGAAAGAGGAAAAGGAAGTCATTTTGTCTTCTTTCCGTCCGTCGGGAGACTATTTCTTCGTCAAATTCGAGGGGATCGACGACATCGACGAGGCGGCAAAATATTATGCGAACGAGGTAATGATGCTTTTAAGCGAAGCGCCACTACCCGATGGTTATTTCCGTTTGTCGGAGCTAATCGGAATGAACGTCGTCGATAATGAAACCGATGAGATCTTAGGAAGCATCGTCGACGTTTTGGACTATAGTTCAATAAGCACAATCAAAGCTAAAAGGCCCAATGGCAAGCCCTTCACCTTCCCCTTTCTTTACGACAAATTCGTCGTAAGCGTGGACCCAGCCAAAAAAGAAATGCGCATCCATTTAATGGACGGTTTGCTATGAAGATAACGATACTCACCCTTTTTCCTGAGATGTTCGATGGTTTTTTAAGCACCTCGATCATCAAGCGCGCCATCGGAAAAGGGATCGTCGAAATCAAACCCATCCAAATAAGGGATTTCACGACCGACAAATACGGTCGAACCGACACCCCGCCAATCGGCGGAGGCGCCGGACTCATCCAAAAATGTCAGCCAATCGTGGACGCTCTAAAAGGAATCAAAACGGATGGCTGCCACGTGGCGCTATTCTCTCCGAGAGGCAAAACATATACGCAAGAAATCGCGAAAACCTATGCAAAGCTCGATCATTTGATCCTTATTTGCGGGCATTATGAAGGTATTGACGAACGAGTCAACGATTATGTCGACGAACTGCTATCCATCGGCGATTACGTGCTGACGGGCGGCGAGATACCGGCGATGGCGGTCGCCGATTCCGTGACCAGACTATTGGACGGCGCCATATCAAGCGATTCATTGACCGACGAATCGTTCAGCGAGCCATTATTGGAATACCCCCAATACACCGAGCCATACGAATTCGACGGCAAGCGCGTTCCGGATATCCTCTATTCCGGCAATCATGAAGCCATAAGGAAATGGCGGAGGAAACAATCTCTTCTTTTGACGAAAGAACACCGCCCCGACCTATTCTCGAAAATCGAGTTGACAAAGCAAGACAAGAAATTGCTTATCGAAGGCGAACATCCTGAGTGGGAAAAGAAAGCGATAGAAAAAGGAAAGAAGTTCGTAAAAAACAAATAGTCGCCTATCTCAACGATAGACGACTTTTTTTCATCGTTAAACGTCAGCGCAATCCGCCGAATCCAGGCGGAATCTTGCCGCCTTTCGAATACTGTCTCATCTGTTTCATCATCTCTTTGGATTGCTCCCATTTGCGAATGACCCTATTGATATCGGCGTTGGTTTTGCCGCTTCCCTTCGCGATTCTGTTTTTGTGCGAGAATTTAAGCGTTTCAGGATGTCTTCTCTCATATGGCGTCATCGAATTGATGATCGCTTCGAAAGAAGTCATTTCCTTGCTGGCCCTCTCCTTTTGCTCATCGGTAAGCTTCGGCATTCCCGGGATCAAAGAAGCGATGGCGCCTAAATTCCCCATTTTCTGAACCATCTTCATTTGCTTAAGAAGATCTTCAAGGGTGAACTCGCCTTCCATAAGCTTCTTAGCGTCTTTTTTCGCCTCTTTCTCATCCATCACCTCTTGGGCTTTCTCGACTAATGAGACGATATCGCCCATACCTAAGATGCGATCGGCCATGCGATCCGGATGGAAAGCCGTCAAATCGCTGATTTTTTCGCCAACGCCAGCGTATTTTATCGGTAATCCTGTCATGTATTTGATCGATAATGCGGCGCCGCCTTTGGCATCGCCGTCGAGTTTGGAAAGGATGATCCCGGTGAGGCGAAGATCCTGATTGAAGGTATTTGCGACATTCACAGCCTCTTGGCCCGACATCGAATCGACTAACAAAAGGACTTCATTGGGATGGACTTCGTGGTTGATGCTCTTTAGCTCTTCCATTAAAGCGGAGTCGATCTGTAGTCGTCCTGCCGTATCGAGGATAAGAACGTCGTAACCTTCCGCTAAAGCGCGTTCCTTGGCTTTTTTCGCCACTTCGACGGGATCGACGTCGGTTCCCATTTCGAAAAGAGGAACGTCTATTTGCTTGGCGATAGTGCCAAGCTGTTCTATAGCGGCCGGACGATAGACGTCTAAACCGGCGAGCATCACCTTCTTATGTTCCTTTTCTTTGAATAAAGAGGCGAGTTTGCCTGCGCTGGTCGTCTTGCCTGTGCCTTGCAAACCAACCAACATTATGATTCCAAGCTGGTTTTTCGGAAGATCGACGCTTGTTTCCTCGCTTCCCAATAGCGAAACCATCTCATCGTGGCATATCTTCGTTAGCTGTTCGCCAGGATTGACGCTTAAAAGGACATCTTGTCCAAGGGCTTTCGCTTTAACGTCGTCCGTGAAGGCTTTGACGACTTTGTAATTTACGTCGCTTTCCAAAAGGGCGATGCGGATTTCGCGAAGGGCTTCCGCCATATTGCTTTCGGTGAGCTTGTCTTCGCGCCTCATTTTCTTAAATAAAGCGCTGAATTTGTCGCTAAGAGACTCAAATGGCATCTTTTAGCACCTCCCATAGTTTCTTAAGGGCTTCTTCCCTTTTTTCGCCTTTTTCGTTCTGGCAGATTTCAACGATTGCGTCGATCCTTTCGCGTTTCGCCACAAGCCCAAGCTTCTTTTCGTAGTCGAACATTTTCCTTAAGGTCTTATGGAGGCCGTCATAGACGGCGCTTCTTGAGACGCCGCGCGATTCCGCGATTTCGCTTAGCGATAAGTCGTCACAATAATATTCTTCGAATCGATCCACCGCTTCATCGCTTAAAAGAGGCTTATAAGCATCATATAGCTTAAGGGCTTCTTCTCTCGACGACAAAAGATCCTTATCCTTCATTCTTCTTATCTCCGAGAAGCAACCCGTTCAAATATTCGTCGAGATCGAATTCCTCGAGGTCTTCCATTTTCTCGCCTAACCCTATGAAACGGACTGGAACTCCTAGTTCATCGCGGATCGAGAGAATTATCCCGCCTTTTGAAGTGCCATCCATCTTGGTGATGACGATTCCTGTTATATCGCTCACATCTTTAAAGGCTTTGGCTTGGGAAACGCCGTTTTGCCCAGTCGTCGCATCGATTATTAAGAAAGTCTCATGCGGCGCACCTTCGATCCCCTTTGAAAGAATCCTCTTCATTTTGGACAATTCATCCATCAAATTGGCTTTGTTTTGAAGCCTTCCGGCCGTGTCGACAATCATTAAGTCGACGGGATTCGAAGTCGCATATTTGACGCCGTCATAGCAAACGCTGGCCGGATCGGCGCCTTCTTTCCCCGTCACGATTGGGCAATTTAGCCTTTTTGCCCAAATGGATAGCTGCTCCGTCGCCCCTGCCCTAAAGGTATCAGCGGCCACAAGCAATACTTTCTTCCCTTGTTTGATGTAGCGGTAAGCGATTTTCGCGATCGATGTGGTTTTCCCAACGCCATTCACCCCTTCGACAAGCAAAACCGTCGGCCCACTTCCTGAAAAAGAGATCTCGTTCGTTATCCCTTCGCCATGCGAAACGTAATCGACGAACATCATGTCGACCAATTCTTCGTTTATTTTCTTAGGATCCTCAAGATGCTCTTTTTTCGATTTCTCAAGCAATTCCTCGACGATTCTTATCGTCAAAGAGACGCCGACGTCCGCTTCGATCAAGATTTGCTCGAGATTTTCGAAATATTCTTCATTCACCTTCGCATATTTCTTGGACAAGGCTTCTAGCTTGTTTGCAAAAGCCTCACGGGACTTTTTCAAGCCCGCTTCGTATTTTTTCGATTTCTCGTCGTTCTCTTTCTTCGAGAACTTATCTTTTAGGAAGGCAAATAGACCCATAATTACCTCATTTCTTTAGTTTCTCGCTAAGCGCGCTCGTGGCATTTTTCATCAAGGCATCGCGAGCCGCTTCGGTTTCGGCCGCTTTCTTGCTTCGTCCAACGCCCCTACCTAACTCAAGGCCTTCGAAATATACGCCGACGGTGTAGCGCTTATCGCCGCTTTTGTATCCGTCGTCGCGAAGAAGACGGTAATCGACGGCTTCCTTATATTCCGCTTGAACGGCTTCTTGAAGCTCACTTTTGGGATTCTCGCTAGACAACACGCGTCCGTTCTTTATCGCCTCTTCGAAGAGATTTCTAACGAACTTATAGGCGAATTCCCGCCCTTGATCAAGGATCAAAGCGCCGATAAACGACTCAAAGACATCCTCGAGGATCCTATCCGATCCATTGACTTCGCCAGAGAAGGAATTCCCAACCCGCACATAATCGCCTAGTCCTAGGGAAAGAGCCAAAGAGGCTTCGCTTTCGGTGCGGATGAATTGAGATTTCAATTGCGACAAATCGCCTTGTTGCATCTCCGGATGATAGCAAAAGCACAGTTCGCTCGTGACGAATCCGACTAAAGAGTCGCCCAAAAACTCGAGTCTCTCATAATCCTTATGCTTGGTCCCGGCCGTCGCATTATAGGAACTATGAGTGAGAGCTTCCTCGTATAAAGGAATATCCTTGGCCGAAATATTGAGTTTTTTAAGCAATTCCTCGATGTTTTTCATTTCATTCGTCTTTCTTTAGCCCATTTTCAAGCTTCGACAAAATATCGCCTTCCGCCAATTTTTCCATTAACTCAAGCGCATGGAAAAAAGCCGTCGCATCGCTATTGCCATGGGCTTTTACGGCCAGGCCGTTAATGCCAATCAACAGTGCTCCGCCAACCTTTTTGGGATTCATGGTGTCCTTCATCTCGTCGATTCCTTTTTTCGAGAATAGATAACCAATCTTGCTAAGAAGACTGCGTTTGAAGGCTTTTTTGAGCAATGTTCCCATTCCTTTCGCAGTGCCTTCCGTCGTTTTGAGCATGATGTTTCCGGAATAGCCATCGCTTACGATGACATCGGAATCGCCGGTGAGGATGGCGTTTCCCTCGACGTTGCCGACAAAGTTTATCTTTTTGTCGTCTTTCAATAATTTATAGGCTTCTTTGCCCGTCGGCGAACCTTTCCCCTCTTCCGAGCCATTGCTAAGCAAACGGACCTTCGGCTCCTTCACGCCGAAGACGATTTGGCTATATAGCGAGCCCATCAAAGCGAATTGAGCCAATTCTTCGGATGTATTCTCATTGCTCGCTCCGACGTCAAGCATCGTGATATGTCCGCCATTCTCGCTTAAACGTGGGAAAGCGGTCACCAAAGCCGGCCTAAGTATCCCAGGAAGCTTTTTAAGGGTGATTGTGGCGGCCGACAAGAAAGCGCCGGTCGAGCCTGCGCTGACGATGCCGTCCGTCTTGTTTTCCTTCATGTAGGCTAACGCCTTCATAAGCGAGCTTTCTTTATGCCTAAGCACTTCAAGCGCGCCGCACTCCATCGGCACGGCCTCTTTCGCATCGATTATCGTCGCATAATCGAATTCATTTAGTTTTTCGAGTGGGCCAGAAAGAACGAGTTCGGTATCTGGATATTCGGAATGAAATTCTCTGACGGCTGGGATGGAGCTATCCAAGCCCTTATCGCCGCCTAACATGTCAATCACGATTTTTTTCATAGAAAAACCTCGACGCTATTTTAAACAAAGTGCCGCCTATTTACTAGGAACATAGGACTAAGAACGGTATTTTTGCGACATATCGGCTAACTTAAGCGCAACCTCTTTCTTGCTTTTGTCGTTAAGCATCTCTTTGGCATCGTCCCTGGCCGCTTCGAAAACGCGGAAATCGTCGATGATGTTCGCATAATTGAATTCAGGGAGGCCGCTTTGCCTTGTACCGCCGATCTCCCCTGGGCCGCGTAATTTCAAATCCTCTTCCGCGATCTTAAAGCCGTCTTCTTCCTTGGTGAAAACCTCTAGTTTCCTCTTCGCCTCTTCGCTAAGGCCCTTTTCCGGCACCAAATAGCAAACCGCCTCGCTTCCATCGCGTCCGATTCTTCCCCTAAGCTGATGGAGACTCGATAATGAGAAATTCGACGGACGGTAAATTATCATCAGATTGGCGCTTGGGACATCGACTCCGACTTCGATTAAGGAAGTGGCCACCAATATCGGGCATAAGCCGCTTACGAAAGCGGCCATCGCGACATTTTTTGACTCTTCATCCATCGCGCCATGCATCATCGTGACGCGCTCGCCATATACCCTCTTATATTGCGCATAGACTTCCTTCACGGAAGCGTTTTTCTTTTCTTCCTTCGGTTCGATTTCCGGCACCACCACATATACGCGTTTATCATTAAGCACGCTTCGATCGATGCTTTCGCTTAATTCCTTTGGCGTCTTGGCCTTTATGACCTTTACGCTTCTTTTTCCAAATGGGAATGAATGAAGGATGGAAACGTCCATATCTCCGTAAATCGTCATCGTCAGAGTCCTAGGGATCGGCGTGGCGCTCATCATAAGCAAATCCGTATGCTCCCCTTTATCGAGAAGCATCGTCCTTTGGTTCACGCCGAATTTATGCTGTTCGTCGATTATCGCCAAACCAAGATTCGAATATCTGACGTTTTTGGAGAATAAGGAATGGGTGCCAACGAAAATGTCGCCACTCCCATCTTCCGCATCATTCATCGCAAGTCTCTTATCGACTCCGCTCATCGCTCCAAGAAGCAAGACTATGTTCGCTTTGGTGCCAGCAAAAAGTTTCTTCAAAGTGGCGTAGTGTTGCCTTGCTAACGCATCCGTCGGAGCCATAAGGGCCGCTTGCTCTCCTCTTAGATAAGAAGCATAGCATAGCAAGCTAGCCACCAATGTTTTTCCGCTTCCGACATCGCCTTCCAATAGTCGATACATGAGATGCTCGCCATCCATATCCGAAAGGGCTTCGTCGATTGCTCGTCTTTGATCGTCGGTCAGTTTATAAGGCAAAGAGGAGACGAAGGCTTCGAATTTATCTCTTGGCACGGCGTTCCTTTTCTTTTTGACCAAGTTCTTATTGGCCAAGCGAACCATTTCCGTCCTAAGCTCGAAAGTCAAAGCCTCTTCGTATTTGAATAGCCGCATCGCTTGCCTGAGCTCTTCGTCGTTTTTCGGGAAATGGGCGTATTTGAAGGCCGTTTCCCTATCTATCAAGCGGTATTTTGCCCTCAAATAAGAAGGGATCACATTGTCTATTTTCCCTTCTAGTTCCTTCAAGCATTTCAAGACGATGCTACGAAATGTCGCGTTCGAAATGGATTCCGGAAGGCGATAGATAGGGCGTAAAGCCTCATCTTTCTTTATCTCCCCTTTATAGATGTTCAACAAAGACAAGCTGTGTCTTTTCAAATCGAAAGAGCCGCTGATTGTGTATAACTCGCCTTCGGATACGCTTTTGGAGAGATAAGGCCTATTCCAGGCTTCGACGATGAACGTTTCTCCTAATACCGTTTCAAAATAGAAACGGGAAATGGATTTGTTGGAAAAGCGAAGCGTTTTCGGCATTCCTCTGAGTTTTCCTAAAGCCACTATCCTCTCTTTGTCTTGATAATTGCCACGCTTGCTTGGCGTATAGAAAAAGGATTCGAAGCGCCTAGGCAAGTGCTCTAAGACGTCTAGTGGCGTTTCGATACCAAGAAGGGAGAGCGATTCAATGACGTTTTTGGAACGAGAAAGGACCATGGATATCGGATATATTCTATAACAAAAAGACGCCGATTACTCGGCGCCGACTAGGAAACTATAGACATTTTGATCGCCGCGCCTTATCAAGAAGTCGACGGAAGGATATCTCTTCGGCAATTCTTCCGAAAGGGATTCCTCTTCCTCTTTGGTTATGTCTTTCCCAAGCAACACGGTGAACATTGCCTTCTCGCCGTTTGAAGCGAAGTCGTCAAGCAATACAAGCAATGCCTCTTTCTTATTTTTGACGCAGGCCAGTATCTCTTTGTCGTCCCTCATCGCCATATAGTAATCTTTGGTGATATGGACGCCATCGATATCGGTGTCTTTTATGGCGTAGGTTATCGAGCCGGAAAGGACGTTTCCTAAGGCTTCTGTCATCATTTCGACATTCTCATCCTTCGACATATCCTCGGCGAATTGCGTCAATGCGGATATCCCTTGCGGTATCGTTTTGCTTGGGATCACGGCGATTGTCGTGTCATCTGATGAAAGAGGCACTTCTGCCGCCTGTTTCGCGGCCATTATTATGTTTCCGTTATTCGGAAGGATGAAGATGTTCTTGGCGTTCACTTTTTCGATGGCCTTGACGAAATCCTCCGTCGAAGGGTTCATCGTTTGGCCGCCCGAGACTATCTCATCAACACCGAGTTCTTTGAACATTTCATCGAGGCCGTCGCCGGAGCTTACGGCGATAAGGCCGAACTCTTTCTTAGGCCCGTCGTCTTTCTTCGTTTCTTTGGCCCGCTTGATGTTGCTTTCCATATCGGTCGCAACGTCGCCATGAGAGATATTCTCGTGTTCTTCACTCATGTTTTCGATTGTTATCGTCAGGAATTCTCCGTAGTTCTGGGCATAATTCAGCATCGAACCGGGTTGCAACGTATGAACATGGACCTTAACGATGTCCTCATCGCGGACGAGGACTACGCTATTGCCGTGGGAATTTAGGAAATTCGAGAATTTCTTCTCGACAAAAGGCTTCTTACCATCTTCTGGCTTGCCGATACGCAAAATGAATTGCGTGCAATAGCCATATCCTTCTTCGCCTTCCGATAGCTTTGCTCCGGCATATGGAGAAGACAAGACGGAGGAAGAGGATTCCCCTTCCGCCATATTCTCATTTCTTTCGACGAATTTGCCATTTAGCGCAAGCGCCATTCCTTCGATTACGACGCATAGCCCAGCGCCTCCCGAATCAACGACGCCGACTTCCTTCAAAACCGGCAATAGATCCGGCGTATGTTCAAGGGATTTCTTTGCTTCCTTTAGCAAGAATGAAAAAGCGGATTCTATCGACATCTGCTTCTTTTTGACTTCTTCCTTAAGCGCTTCGCTCGATTCCCTAATGACCGTCAGTATCGTCCCTTCGACAGGACGCATGACCGCTTTGTAGGCTGTGGTTTTCGCTTGTGCGAAAGCGGCGGCCAAATCTTGGACGTTAAGCGTCTCTTTCCCTTCGCAAGCGATTGAGAAGCCTTTGAATATCTGCGAAGCGATGACGCCGCTATTGCCTCTGGCGCCCATCAACAATCCGCGGCTAAAACTCGCGGAAATCGTCGCAACGTCGTTATCGTTTCTGTTTTGAATCTCTTTGGCGCCGCTCGTTAAGGTAAGATTCATGTTCATGCCGGTATCGCCATCGGGAACCGGGAAGACATTCAATTGATCGATCTCTGGATAGTGGTTATACAGATTGTTGGCCCCGGAAAGGAAAAGCTGCTTAAGCTCTTGGCCGTTGATAGTTTTCATAGTTTGCTTTTTCATTGGATTTCTTTTATTTGTTGCAAAAGGACGTTAACTTCGATTTTTTTGAGCCCGAAAGTTTTCTTAAGGACATAAGACACGCGTTTTTGCACCTCTTGGATGACTTCGGTGATCTTAACGCCATAGGCAACGACCAAATAGACATCAACCGCATAGCCGGATTTTGTTTTCCTGGTGTGAACGCCCTTCACGTAATCTTCTTTTTTCAAAAGCTCGCGAATATAAGCCGTCGATGCGTTTGGCTCGACTAAACCGACGACGCCATAGCATTCGGATGCGGCTTCGCCAGAAAGAGAGGCGACGGCCTCATCCGTGATGGCGATGTTCCCATATTGCGTTTTCTGATTGATTGTCATAGATGGCTCTAAAAAAGAGCCTACTAATTATCCTACTTATAATGCTATTTTTCAAATCGTATAGATTTAGTGCCAAGATATATACAATCACTACAAAATGCCGTGTTTTGTAAAAAGTTGTATATATTTTTGTTTCGTGTATTGGGGCATAAAAAAATCCCCCTTTCGGGGGCTATAAAAGAAAAAGCCCGGCGGCGCGCTGTTTT
>CAZCCJ010000016.1:2868-40414 GCA_964497235.1 uncultured Staphylococcaceae bacterium | reverse complement strand
GAACACCAGCTTCCCAAGCTGGTTACACGGGTTCGATTCCCGCCAGGTGCTCCATTCCAATAACATTGAGTCCGACGCTTCGTCGGACTTTTTGCATAAAAAATGCGATTTTATATGCAGCAAATCTCATATGCTGCATAAAACGTTAAAAGGAAAGCGTTGGCGAATGCTTTCATAACGAGTAGCGAATCTTTTTTTCTCGGCGATAAAACTATCTCTTTTGTGCGACAATAAACAAAAACTAATCAAAGGTTACTAACCCTATTTCAAATGATTTTGAAACAGTTTATTTAATGCATCCATAGAAGTTTCATAATCCACTTTTGACTCTTTCGACACATTCTTGCACCAATTTAAAATCCTTTCTTCAAGTCGCTTTGAATCGCTCTTAATCTGATTGTCGGCTTTCGAAGGCATATCCGATCGTTTCAACATAGCAATGAAGTCGTTAATATACTTTTTAATTTTCCTATATACAGCAGGAAATTTTTTAGTGGTTCCGTTCGACAATTCCATATCTTCTTGGCCACCAGCCGAAAATTGATCTCTTACATGCGTATCAACGATGCCTTGAGAAACCAACCACATAGCATATTCGCCATACTCACCGCCAAATACTTTGGGATAATGCACGTATCCATACACAATACACTTCCTTTTTTCCTCAGGAGTCAGGGTTCCCCATAGTCTCATCTTCACAGGTGCGGTTTCGTCCACCGCATCTCCAGTCCACCAAAGACGTTCTTTTCCTTTTTTGAGGTGCTCCCGGTAATACGATGCAACATGTGAAATAGGATTTTTATCCTTTCTTAAAATGTCGTATCCAATTCCCATCTTATCAAAGATCGATTTGCCTTTTTCCAACTTCATATCAATCAAATATCTTGGCATATGCGTAACCGCTATCTCGCACAAGCATTCTTCATATAGTCTTGAAATGAATGAAACTTGCTCACCTCCCAATTTTCCAAACGTAATATATATACATTCAACACCGTCTACCCTCGTCGTTTCGAGAATGCTGTTCCCGGTAGAAGTCCAATGATCATCTTCGGTGCTTTTGACTTCTACTCCGAAACGTTTAGCCACTACAATATCTGGAAATTTTTGTCCAGATATTTTTTCTATATCATTATCATCGAACTGCGTATCATCCGTGCACTTCTTTAGCGCATTCATAACGACATCTTCCAAAGAACTACCGCCATTTTTTTTATAAATTTCTGGTTTCTTTTGCGCCTCTTCGTTCAAATAATTATTCGTTTTTTCCATCAGCCTTTTGAAATCATCAAGACTTGGCTGGTTATTTTCCTGATTTTTCATCCGCTTCGTTCCCGAAATAAACATTCCATTTTGATTCAATGTTTTTAGCAATGTTGTACGCCAAAACACACGGAACCGCATTCCCAATTATTTTATACGCATCGCTAACGCTGACGCCTTTAATTAATTTAGTTTTCGGAATAATAAATTGATAGTCGTCCGGAAACGTTTGTAGCCTCGCACATTCCCTGACGGTAAGCCTTCTTTCGGATAAGCCCTGTTCTAGTTCATTATCGTGCATTCCTCCATGTTCTTTGCTCAATCTACGATATTCGATGTTGCCGTGGTGCTCTGAACGAACAGTCGGTCCAACCGAATCTAGCCTTACTTCCGTTTGTCCCTGGCAATAATTACCCATGTATTTAGCACGAGAATACTTTTGCTGTGATATGTCACTGGCCAATTCAGGTTCCAATAAGCCAACAAACGCATCTGCACACGTCACAACTGGCATAAGCGATTTTCCATGCGTCTTTTGAGGATATGGATCATACGCCTTCGATATTTTCGTTTTCCTTAGAGCCATTAACGCCTCTTTTCTCAACGCCTTTTTCTTAAACCCGAAAAAAATGATTCTTTCTCTAGATTGCGGAACTCCATAATCAGGCGCATATAAAACTTTTGCTGGAACAACCAAGTAACCACCGTCACAAGCCTGCGCAAAGTCGTGTTCGATGACTTCTTTTGCATCTTCTAGATTCGTTAAACCTTTGACGTTTTCCGCTACAAACATTTTTGGAGCGGTCAAAGATATTACTTCCCGCATCCACATATATAATTGTCCTCTGCTCTCCACCGATGGCTCATCCGCATCCAAATTGGTTCCTAAATGACTTTTTTGCGAATTAAATCCCAATCTTTTCCCTGCAACGGAAAAGTCTTGGCACGGAAAACCCCCTGTTACTATATCTACGTTTCTAGGAAAAACGTTTTCTCCGTTTTTTTCACGTTTAACTAAATCAACAATGCTATCTAGATGATATATTTGGTTAGCGTTACTTTTTCTATTGGAAAAATACGAAACCCAAGCGGCTTTAGCATCAGGCCTTATATCATCAGCAAATACTGTCTCAAACTTTGTTGACTCTAATTCGGCCCATTCGCCGTCTATGTTTTTTATCCATTCAGGATGCATTGCTACATTTAGTGATTTTTTAAGGCATTTAAAATTACCTTCAAATCCTAAATCCATACCACCGCAACCTGAAAATAACGATAATAGCTTCATTGAACGTCTCCTATCACTTGATGTCAACAATGTCGTTGGGCGTGCAGCTCAATGACATACAGATTTTCCCAATACATTCTAGCGACACCGACTCATCTTTGCTTAAATGAGCCAAAGCGTTCGAACTGATTTTTGCCTTTCGTATGAGATCTATTTTCTTAAGTTTCTTATCAATCAAAAGTTTCCAAAGTTTATCGTAACATATTTGCATTGCGGCTCCCTCTTTCTTCAAAAGGATATCATAATTATATTCATATCTCAATATTTATTCTTGTTATTCAAATTAAATTTTGCTTTTATGATTTCATTCGATATTTTTTAACCATTGTTTAATGATTCCCTCTCATCTATTGGATTTAAAAAACACAAACACTCAAATACGGTCAAAAAATCTTTCATAAATATTAATTGTCAGAACTAATGATGATACCAATGCTCCTCTTAATTGCGATGCAGATCTATTTCTTGATTACAAAATATTAACTCAAAAATAGATTTCCTAACCGATAGGCTTTTGTTGGATAAGATAGAAAAATATCTTTGATTTGCGTTGTTTTTTCGATTTTCGATTTTGAAAACGTAACGCAAAGGCAAAACGTTTTTAATGTGCCTTATTGCAAAAATCATTCGAATATATCAAAAAATGCCATGTACGGTCACAAAATGATTTGAGAGCCGAAACGGCATTCGAAAAATAAGTCGATAGAGAAAACGACTTATCTTATTTAGATTTTACGGATTTTGCCTTTGTTGGCGCCTTTTGAAGCGTGGAATCTCACGGTTGCGCCTTGTCTTTCGGCCATCGCATTAACGTATTCGAGAGCCTCTGCCTTGGTATCGAATAGTTTAATGACCGCTTCGCCTTTGGCCAATTTGACTTGCCACTTGTTGTCTTTCTCTCTCTTTGAGACGTGGTAGGCTTTAGCGCCCGCTTCTTCTTTCTTCGGAGCGGCCTTGACTTCCTTAACCGGAGCGGCGGCTTTCTTTGGCTCCGCTTTCGCTGGAGCAGCCTTCGTCTCTTTCTTAGCGACGACTTTCTTTTCGTTTTTTGCGACTTCTTTCTTTGCCATAAATATGTCCTCTTTGCGATTATTTTAGGACATGCGCATGATTTTTCTAGTGTTTAAAGAAAAGTCGTGCTTAAAAACGCTCTAATTACGTGTTTTGTAACAGCTATGCTAAAAAAGAAAATGCTTCAGCGAGGATAAAGAGTCGAAAATCATCGTCTTTTCGCTTCTTTTCCCGCGTTCCAATACGGCTTTGGATTGATGCCCGCTAGAAATCAGCGCGCATCTTGCCCCAAAGGAGGTCGCCACTTCCTCATCATGAAGCGAATCGCCGATGAAAAGCGCTTTTGAAGCGTCTATGTCATTATCCGAAAAGAACTTCTTCCCGGCCGCTTCTTTTGAGGCGCCGTATATATCTCCGATACCGATCATATGCTTGAAATAATGATCGATTCTCTTTTCTTTCGTTTCCACTAGCAAAAGATCCTCTTTCGTTGCACTCAATAGATACAAATCTACCTCATTCTTTGCCGTCTCCAAAAAGTCGATTACGTCGGGATATAGCGAAAGCCCAGGGAAAGAAGATTCGTAATCCGCCCGAAACTCATTCGCCAATGCGCCAAAATCATCATTCCCTTCGGGCTTAAAATGAAATCCGGCACGTCGATAATATTCAATTATCGGAAAGGTGAATATATCGCGATAGCTATCAAAGGAAACGGATGGGTGACCGCACTCGATTAGCATCTTATTGAGCAAATCGTGGCAAAGATGGACGTCGTCCACGAGCGTGCCATTCCAATCGAGCACCAAGAAGGAATAATTCCCGGAATTCATGTTTTGTATTATGACATAAATAGGCATTGAGAAGCATGGCATTATTCTTGAAAACGCTTCACCGTTAACTCAAAATAAAAATGATGAATATCCTATTTTTGCTTTTGCCGAAACAAGAAGTCGACTACTGCTATAGCGATTGGAGCGCTAGGCAAGTCCTTGAGAAGATGTGCGCCCATCGTTACAGCATGATTCCTATTCTCGACAAAGAAAGTGGAAAATACATCCGTTCCATAACCGATGGCGATATTCTTAGAGTCATTCTGGATATGCGGATTGACTTCGACGAACTAGAGCAACTCCCTCTAAGCAAGATTCCTTCAAGACGCGACATCAAAGCGGTCTCCATCGTGGCCGACGAAAACGACATCATTTCGACCGTCATAAATCAAAACTACGTCCCGGTGGTCGACGACAATGGAACGTTCATTGGGATAGTGACCCGTAAACGCATTCTAAGCGATCTATTGAAAGACAAGAAAGGCTAAAGCTTTCCGCATTATATCTATCCGTAGGACTGAATCGCTGACTTTTTTATTATCTTCCAGCCCAATAGATTGGTTATTGAAGTTTAACGATTATGGCTGGGCAAACGGCAAAACACATAAGGTCCGCCAAATAAACGAAGTCGATGATTTCGCAATAAAAGTAATCGAATAACAAAAAAACATCGACGCCTGTCGATGCCGCCAAGTTCATTTGGTGCCCCGCCGCAGAGTCGAACTACGAATTGGTCCTTACCATGGACCCGTTATGCCGTTTAACTAGCGGGGCGATCGCTCTCTCTCGAAAGCGTTATCGATTATATAGACTTATAAAGTACGTATCAAGAGAAAAAACGCTTTTTCGGCGTTCTGACGGCCAATTGGCGAATCGGCCGTTCTTCGTAACAAAGCTATGTGTCTTATGCATAACGACCAACAACTTTCTAACCCTTATTTTCTTTTGGATAAATTTATATTCGCTTTGTCTCTTTCGCCTCGGTCATTGCCGAGCATTCCATAAGCTAAGCAAAAACAGCACATATTTTGAAAAACTCAAAAAATTTTAAGTTTTTATAAAATTAAATGTTTTAAACCGCTATGAAAGCATCAAATCAACTTTATGCAAGCAGAAGTCAACGATATTCAAATGGATAATCCCATCCCTCGACATATCGACTTTATCTAAGCTCAGCACATATTTCGGCGAATGGTCTTTGATGCAAGAAAAAGCGCCGAACTCCCTTTCTATCGTCGCTTCGCTTTCCAAAATATAGGCAACCTGCAAAAAACACTTCTTCCCGTTTTTCGAGGCAATGAAATCAACCTCGCCTTTATAAGTCTTCCCCACATAAACTTCATATCCGCGGCTAAGCAATTCGACGCAGACGAGATTTTCCAAATATCTCCCCATATCAAAGGAATTGGAATTGCCATTCACAAACCTCATGCCATTGTCAATGGCATAGTATTTTGGATTCGATTTCAAAGCCGCTTTGCCAGGGATGTCGTAACGATAAATCGGCTTGATCAAGAATGATTTCTCCATCTTGTCCAGATAGTTATACAAAGTCGTCAAAGAACAATATTCTTTGCCGCCATTGCTCTCTTTTAGGAAATTGCAGATCTTCTCTGGATTGAACTCCGTTCCGGCGTTCGAAAGAACATAAGACGCGATTTTGCCGAATTTTGTTTTTTCGATATCTGAGTCTCTGGCGAATATGTCTTTCTGACAGATGTTCTGATAAAGCTCTCTCAGATACCTTCTCTCAGAATCTTCGTCGGCAAGTTCGAAACGGAGAGGATACCCGCCCAATTTGAGAAAGTCGAAAAAAGAATCCGCCTTCTTATTTCCGATCAATTCGCGATAACGTTCAGATTCTTCATAAGTGAATGGATATATGGGGAACTCTATAACTCTGCCAGTGAGCAAAGTGGAAATCTCAGTAGATAACATTTTGGAGTTGGATCCGGTGATGAAAATGGAGCAAGGAAAGGAAACGCGAAAGGAATTCACGGCTTTTTCAAACCCTTTGACGTGATGTATTTCATCAAAGAATAGGTATTGCTTGTTTTTCCCCCGATGCATATTCACATAATCGTTGAGTTTCTTATAATCATCGATTTCGTCGTACTCGAGCTTTTCGAAATTGAGATAGATGATGTCCGAATCAGACACTCCTTTCTCTTTCAATTCATCAATGATGAGTTCAATGATTTTCGATTTGCCAGCACGCCTCGATCCTATTAGGACCTTGATGACATCCAAGTCATAAAACGGCCTTATTTTGCTAAGATAATTTTCTCTTTTCACCAGCATATTCAAAGCACCTCTGCTTATATTTTATTTTATTTTTTGAAAAACTCAAAATTTTTTCAGTTTTTT
This sequence comes from uncultured Staphylococcaceae bacterium, assembly GCA_964497235.1. Lineage (GTDB taxonomy): Bacteria > Bacillota_I > Bacilli_A > RFN20 > CAG-826 > UBA4951. The sequence goes on along the minus strand of CAZCCJ010000016.1, from coordinate 33,652 downwards.
CAAAATCGATTGGATGGAGGTCTTGAAAACAAGTCCAAGCAATTAGACATTCAGCGATTTTGGGCTGTGACAAAATCGATAAAGCCAAAATCAAAATATATTCAGCGCGCAATTTTGAATCAGGAAAACAAAAAGTTAGATCACTCGATGGCCACGCCCATCAAATCATATACGAAAGCCCGCTCAATCTTGACTCTTACCCTTTCGCCATTCTTTAGCGGCCTTTCCGATTTGAAATAAATCTTCCCATCGATGTCATCAGGAGCGTTCCAATAGCTTCTTAGCGAATATAACTTTTGCTTGGGATCGTAAGCGGCCACGAATCCTTCCATCGTCTCGCCGATCCTCGCTTTGTTTTTCTCGTAGCTTATGGTCTTAGCAAGAGACATGATCTCCGCCCTGCGTTTTTCTTTCGTTTCGAAAGACACTTGGTTTGGGCGGTTATATGCCGCCGTCCCTTCTTCTCTCGAATAGGCGAAGACGCCAAGATGATCGAAGCCGATTTCCTTAACGAATTTCATCGTCTTGATATGGTCGCTCTTAGTTTCGCCAGGGAAACCGGTAATCAAAGTCGTGCGAAGGGCTTTCTTCGGAAACATCGAATCTATCTTTTTAAACAATAAACGCATCTCCTCTACCGTCCCATGGCGGTTCATGAGCTTCAAAACCTTGTCGGATGCGCTTTGGATGGGGATATCGAAATAAGGCTCTATGGAACGCGAGTTCTTGATAAACAAGAGTTCTTCATCGGTTATCTCTTCGGGGTATAGGTATAGCAAACGAATCGATTCGAAGCCGACTTGGTCGAGTTCTTTCAATAATTCGAGCATCCCCGGTTTCTTCTTTGGGAAATCAAGGCCATAATGCATCGGGTCTTGCGAAACCAAAGAGATTTCCTTGACGCCTTTTTCGTGTAGCGACTTCGCTTCGGACATTATTTCGTCAAGCGGACGCGAAACCATCCTTCCGCGTATATAAGGTATAGCGCAGAAAGCGCACATATTATCGCATCCTTCACTTATCTTAAGATAGCTCGACCAAGGAGAGGTCGAAATGACCCTCTTCGAAAGATCGTATGGGGAGAGCCCCTTTTCTCCGAGAAGCTCCTCAATCAAGATATGAAGCCTTGGGTAATCCTTTAACGGCACCCATAAATCGACTTCTGGAATCTCTTCTTTGAGTTCCTTAAGATTCCTTTCGACGAAGCATCCAACGGCCACTATCTTGGCCTTATAGGAAGCCATCTCGAGAATCGTCTCGATCGATTCGCGCTTGGCGCTTTCGATGAATCCGCAGGTGTTGATTATAATGACATCAGCTTTCGAAGGGTCTTGCGACACAGCGAAGCGATCTTCCGGGAACATGCCCAAAATCGCCTCGCTATCTACGAGGTTCTTCGCACATCCTAGCGAAACTATGCCTATCGTTTTCATTCTCTCACCTCATGCGCCCCTTCGTCTGGGATCGACACTTTCTTTATCGCTTTTTCTCCATAACGAGAAGTCATCTTGTCTAAGAAGGCCTTTTCTTCGTCTTTCGAAACGAAGCAGATTATCGAGCCGAAAAAGCCTCCGCCCATGCATCTAGACGTGCCTTTCTTCAAGACCGTTCTCGCGATATTGACGGCCTCAAGAGGAGAACCGTCATAATGTCCTTCGCACATAACGTTCCTTAATAAAGCCTCTTGCGATAGCTCCGTTTCACGGACGCATTCCAAAAACCATTCGAGATTCTTTCCTTCTATCGCCGAAAAAGCTCTCTCAACGCGTTCCGCTTCTTCGTAATAATGAATCGCACGGTCGCGTTCCAAAGGCAAAATATCGGGGTTTTGATAGGCTTTTTGCAAAAATTCACCCTTCGAAAGGTCAGATAAGCGGTTTTTGCCGGCGATTTTTTTCGCTGCGTTTCTCATATCGTTCGGTATTGAAGCGTATAACCCGTCGAATCCCTGATGGCTCGCCCCAGGGTTCACCAAATAAATCGAGATATCCCAAGAAGATGGGAAGAGTATTTTCTCCACTTTGGCTTCACCGTGGAAGTCGACGTAGGAAACGCCGCCAAAAGAAGAGCCGCATTGATCTAAGAGGCCAGAAGGCTTCCCATAATAGACGTTTTCGGCGTATTGGCCCGCTTTCGCAAGCGTGAGCCTGCTTATCTTCTCATCGTTATATAACGCATTCACGATTTCGCCGATGAGGATTTCGAAAGCGGCGCTGCTCGATACCCCTGCCCCGGCGTAGATATCGCTATCTAGCGCGGCCTTGAAACCGCCGATCCGATACCCATTGTCCTTTACATATTTCAAAACACCTCTGGTTATCCCTAACGACGTCCCTTTCTCTTTTTCCTTCATCTCCAAATCGGATAAATCGAAGGAATAAGATGAATAGCCATTGCTTATGATTTCGATACGGTCGGAAAGAGAGACGCTTGCTTTGATTGAAAGATCGCACGCGGCCACCAAACACTTCCCTCCCTGGTGGTCCGTGTGGTTGCCTAATATTTCGATTCGCCCATAGGAAAGGAAATGCCTTTCGGGCTTTGAGCCATAGGTCTTCGAAAACAATTCATCGGTCAACGAAAAATCATTCATTTGGAAAACACCCCGTCCAAGAATCTCTTAAGCCCTTTTCTTCCTTTTTCGTCGTCTTTGTAGACCGCCACGTTCTTAAGGATTCCTTGGCAAACGCGGTTTATATAGGTTCTGCTGTCGATTTTCTCTTTTTTCATCGTCTCGATCATCGGGAAGAATTGCTCGATATCGGGATATAACTCCTTTGCCTCGTCTTGATCCAAGTTCTTGGCGATGACGTCATTGACTTCTTTTTCTTGCCTAAGCAAACGGGCTGGCAAGACGAAGAGGCCGGCCGCTTCGATTAAGCCGATCCCCTCTTTCTTGATCGGATGGTATTCCGTATGCGCATGGAAGATTCCATCAGGATATTCTTCAGTCGTCCTATTGTTCCTTAGCCCGATTATAAGGCGGTATGTGTCGCCTTTCTTTTCGGCGAACGGGGTAATGGTGTTATGCCTATCGTCGCCTAGTCCGGAGATGATGTCGCATTCGAGGTCGCTATAGGGGCGCCAAGCATTGAGAATCTTCTCGGCGATGTCGCAAATATCCTCGCGATCTTTCCCCTCGATCGATAAAGCGGTGATATAGAAATCAACGATCGACACGACGCTTCCTTTCTCACTCTTATAGACGAATTCCTTGTCTTTGGCGCCTAATAATGGCAAAACCGGCTCTCCGCCTTGGAAATGCTCATGATTGAGAATCGATCCTCCAACGATTGGCAAATCGCTATTGGAACCGATGAAAAAGAATGGGAAACGGTCGACGAAATCGAACAAACGGACGAATGTCTTGCGGCATATCGCCATCGGAGTGTGTTTCTTTTCAACGGCAATAAGATGCTTCGAATAATATCCATACGGCGAATATTGGAGGAACCAGTCCTCATCCGCGAGTTTGAGGTCTATGAAGCGGATATTCGTCCTTGCGGCGTGTTTCATATCGCCATAGAAACCCAGATTCTCCTCGCATAAAGCGCACTTCGGATAATCGCTGCTCTTCATTTTGAGCAATTTCGCAATGTCTTTGTTGTTCTTTTCCGGCTTCGAGAGGTTTATCGAGATGACAAGAGACGGCTCATTTTCGAAAGAAGCTTCCCAAACGATGTTCTTGTCGACTTTCGTCTTTTGGAAATAATGGTTGTCGATCGCGAGCTTATATAGATAATCAAGCGCGGCTTTCCCTCCCTTTTCCTTCTCTATCTCGATGAATTTCTTTTCGGTTTCGCTAGGAGAAAGCGATAAGAGCCCCAAAACGAAATCGGCGGCCCTTTCCCCTTCCATTTCATCCTTTCCTTCGGCTTTAAGGTCGCCGATAAGTTCTTCTATTAAGGGATCGGGCACGGAATAGGAAGCGATGGCCTGATCGTCAACCTCCCCATCATACGGGGCATCGAGGCCGAATTCGTGAAGCAAGATATTCGAATAATAAATCGCGTCGGTGTCGTTTAAAAACAAATGGCTTTTCGCATAGGAAACGAATTCCTTCAAGGTCTTACCGATCATTTTATCTTCCTCCCGAAATGATATTCGATGAAATTGCGTTGTGGCTTGTCTTTTTTGACGGTCATCGACTCATAATCTCCGACGACGTATTCCGGCTCAATGGCGATGCCGCTATGCCTTTCTTCCGGATATCCCGTATTCATCGCTCTTCCGAAGGTCGGACAATTGTCGGCATAGACAACGACAGATGGGAAATCGGTATACATATCAAGGGTGTATTCCGGGCTTTCCAAATGGACGTCGACCTCTTTCGTTTTCTTTCTTTCGTCTAGCATAAAGGCATGGTCGATGCCACCCGTATGGTTCATGAGTTTTGGCGCGTCTAAGCGTCCTTCTAGCGGTGTCAGTTTCCTAAAATCCAAGTCCTCAGGTATCTCTTCGAAACCAAGCGGAATCAAATGCTCATCGTATTTGGTGGTCGATGATGAGCGGACGTAAAGAGAATGGTTGGCCACATTTTGATATCCGCCGAGGTTGAAATAGCAATGGCTCGTCAACGATATCGGCGTATCGCGATCCGATTCCGTATCGAAAGAAATATCGAAGCGGAATTCACCGTTATATATGCGATAAGTCACTTTCGTGGATACATTGCCTGGATATCCGCCATCGCCATCGGGGCTATCGGCATGAAAAACCACGTCGAAATATTTCCCATCGTCGAAGTTCTCAACATAGCAACCGAACTTCTTAAAAGCGTACCCACTAGGTCCGCCATGAAGGGTGCTCGTCCCTTCGTTCGTCTCGAGCTTGTAATGCTTTCCTTCGTAAAAGAGATCGCCGTTTCTTATTCTCCCCGCCGTCCTTCCGATTGTCTTACCGAAATAGGATTTGGTCTTCATCCAGCTTCTTAAGTCTTCATCGCCTATTAACATCGGCTTCTCGTCTATATAAATCTGATACAAAGCGGCCCCTAAGTCGCTGAAAACGAACTCCATCCCGATGTCGTTGGAAATCGAGAAGAAATTGACGCCGTCTATCGTCTTATCCATGAACTTCATCTATAAAAGCTCCTTCAATATCTCTTTGAGTTCTTTTTTCGAGAATTCCTTCGGCACCGGATATAACGGATTGGCTTCCTTCGCGGCATGCTTGCTAAGGGCGTCGAGGTCCTCTTCTTTTAGAATACCATGAAATGATGTCCCTATCCCCATTTTCTCGTTCATTTTCTCGATGTGGGCGATATAGGCTTCCGCTTTAGCGGATGGCGAAGCGCTATAAGGAAGGAGGTTGTTGGCGTCAGATAAACGGGCCAAGGGCTTATAAACGTTCTTGCCATAATGCCTAAGGACTTTCGGCAAGATTATCGCGTTGGCCAAGCCGTGTGGAACGTTATAGTATCCGCCAATCGCATGAGCCAAGGCATGCACATATCCGACATAGCTCCTCGTAAACGCCGCCCCGGCGAGATAAGAAGCCTTTAGCATCTCCTCGCGCGCCGACGCGTTTGACGGATCGGCATAAAACGATTCGAGATTCTCAAGAATGATTCTCGAAGCCTGGACGCTCCAAGAACGGGTCTTTCGCGTTTTGGCATGCCCTATATAGGCTTCGACGGCGTGCGTCAAAGCGTCCATCCCCGTCGAAGAGATGATTTTAGGCGGCAAAGTCTTAAGAACATCCGGGTCAAGAACGGCGAGATTTGGGATCAGATGCGGGTCACTTATCGAGAATTTGTCTTTCGTCTTCTCGTTCACCACCACGGCTGCGATTGTGGTTTCGCTCCCCGTTCCGGCCGTCGTTGGGATGGCGATCAGCATCGGGTAGCGTTTACGAACCTTCAAAACGCCTTTGAGCTTCTCTATCTTGTTCGTCCTATTGGCGACTAGGGCGCCCGTCACCTTCGCGGCGTCGATTACCGAACCTCCGCCAAAGGCGATGATCGAATCGCAATTGCCCTTCATTAAAGCCATCTTGGCGGCTAATACGCAAGAAAAAGTGGGATTAGGAACGACGTCGCTAAAAATGATTGGATGATATTTCTCCTCCTCTAAAGTCTCCATAAGGGTTTTGAAAGGGAGAGAAAGGGAAACGCTTTTGGAGACGACGATGAACGGACGATAGAAATGCTTTTCCTTAAGGTATTTGGCGACTTCTTTGATCGCCCCTTCCCCTTCGATCGTCTTTGGCGGCTTGATTCCAAGCAACGGCAAAATCGTCTTGTTGACGACTAGTTGCGCCAAGCGGCAATAGGCTTTTGAAAACACATTCATATCGCTCCCCCTATAACAATGGTTCGAATAGCCTTAGGAATATCCATAGGACAATTTTCTTTCGGCGCATCTTCTTCCATTTCTCAAGCGTTATCTCCTCGCTTACGGCGAAAGTGTCGAGAAAATCCTGCTTAATCGACTTAATCGACGAATTCCCAATCAAAACGGTCGCGTTCTCGCTATGCAAATACAAAGAACGGTAGTCGATGTTTATCGTGCCGATTGCCGCGACTTTATCGTCAGACACGAAAGTCTTCTGATGGACGAACCCCGGCGTGTATTCATATACCTTCACGCCTTTTCGTAATAGTTCCCCATAATTCTTCCTCGTGAGTTCGAAAACGAGTTTTTTATCCGGTTTCTTCGGCACTAATAGTCTTGTGTCGACTCCGCCTAAGCTTGCCCTCACAATCGCGCTTCTCATCTTCTCGTCAGGCAAGAAATAAGGCGTCGACATATAGATGTAATCGGTCGCCCCGCCAAGTATCGAGATATAGACCTCTTCCCCTATCGGAGTGTCATCATACGGAATATCGCCATATGGAATGATATAGCCGTCGGAGGCGGGAAATCCGCCAGCCTCATCGATGTATTTCTCCGGTTCGTACAAAGAATAATCAATATGTTTCCCGATCTTCCCGAAATTCGACTCATAATCGGCGATGAAAAGGAGAGTGTACCCATATACCGCCTTCCCTTTGACCATGATGGCGTTATCTTTCCAATGCCCGAATCTCTCTTCTTTGTTGATGTACTCATCGGCGATGTTGATGCCGCCGGAGAATGCCGTATGCCCATCGATCACCATGATCTTTCGGTGGTTGCGGTTATTCATCCTGACATCCAAAAAAGGCTTGATGGGACGGTAGGCATGGGCTTTGATGCCCATTTTGCGAAGCGTTCGGTCGTAATGAGGAGGCGTGGCGCCTAGATTCCCGACGTCGTCATATATAAGTCTCACATCAACCCCTTGTTTGGCTTTTTCCTTAAGTATCGAAAGGATGCTATACCACATCGTCCCAGGTTTGATGATGAAGAATTCGATGAAGATGAAGTGCTTGGCTTTCTCTAGCTCTTCGATCATCTTCGGAAATACGTCATCCCCTAACGGGTAATAAGAGACCTCGCTATTGGAGAAGAGGCGACCGCTTCTCTCTTTCTCTATCAAAGAGACGATCCTCGCCCCCTCTTTCGAATATTCGCTCAAAGACTCATGAAGCCCCTCTTGCTTAGGCTCTTCCGTCAAAAGCTCGTAATAACGTTTCGAATAGGCCTTCGCCTTCTTGGTCGTTAGCTTATGGGCGAAAAGCAAATAGAAGACGGCGCCGACAAGCGGAAAGGAGCCGACTAAGAAAAGCCAGCCGACTTTGTATTCATTTTCAGCCCCGCTATTGACGATGAAGATGCCAAAAACCAAGGAAAGCAGCCAAAAGGCGAGCAAGAAGAAGATGGCGTAATGGCTTTGGATGCCGCCTTCCGCGAAAGCGACGCATAGATAAACGACAAGCGCAAGCTCGAGCAAAACGACCAATATCGTGATCGCTTTCTGCCAAAAACCGTTCCTGAATAGTTTCATCGCGGTAATTCTAGCAAAGCTAGAAAAAAGGAGATAGGAAAATGATGCTACGCCTTCTTAGGCGGCATCCAGGAGAATCCTTCTAACGACAAATATTCCTTCTTTTTCTCGTTATACGTCGCCAAAGACCACTCACTTGGATGGGCGACGAAATATTCCTTGAGCTTCTTGTTTATCATGGGAAGCACTTTGATGAAAAGAGGGTTTGTTTCGATCGGATCGTGGATATCGAAATATGGATGCTCGATGACATGCATATATTCCTTCGCCTTATTCGCCCCAAACATCATCGCCAGAGTTTCATAGCTAGGAAGCATCTTCTCCCTATCCTCTTTGGCGTAGCGGAAGCATAATTCGATGTTTCTAAGCATATATAGCTCAGCGTCTTCCTTCTTTCCTGATTTGTAGCTATGGAAAGCGGCCTCATCGGCGCAGACCCTCTCGTTGTTGATGTCTTCCAATTGGCTAAAGGCCACAAGCAATAATTCATAGCAGGAAAGAGCTTCTTGATGGGTGAATCTTGAGGAATTTTTCCTCAATATCGACATCGCCTCAAGCGCGCATTCTCTTCCATTCCATGGCTCTTTGTCGTTGCTGAAAGCGAAAAAACAAAGCAAATCCAAAGCGATTTGGTCGCTAGGAGAGGAAAGATAGCCATTCCGATAAACGCATTCGCGGAAGGAGACAGCCAGTTTCCCATAGTTCTTGGCCTTATCGGACATGATTTTCTTGAACAAGAAATCATAGGCCCCTTTGGCCTCTTCTTCTGAAGATATCTTTTCTATGTCTTTGTCGTCTTTCATCATTCGGCGCTAGAAACGGAACCGATCATCAAAACGAATGAAAGGATGCCGTTCGGATAAAGTTCTTTTTCGTCATCGTCTAAGGATGAAGCGCTCTCAAAATAAACAAGGGCCATCGCATAGGCGGAATCGCTACTGGCGGTGAAATAGTATTTGGTGTCGGCGAGGACATCATCGGTCGCGGTCGAATCGGTCGTTTCTGTTTCTATTGCCCGCGTATATTTGCTCCAGCCGTTATTTAGTAACGCTTCGGCCAGATTCTTGGCGGTGTCAAGGGTGGCCGTGCAATCATAGATCGAATACATGTTGTAATTTTCGTCATATGTCGTATACATCGCGCTTCCAAATCCTTCGACCCATGGAAGAGCGATATCAGCTTGAGCGAAAACGCCGGATAAAGTCTCGTTATACGACGTCGGAGCGGTTGGCTTAACCGGGTTTTTGAGATAATTCGCATACGTCTCATCATAGGTGGAACCGATGTTGCTATAGATGAAGTTATAGGAGATGGCTCCGGTGATGGTGGATCCATAAACGGAGATCGAATAATTGAGCATCCCTTCCCAAGTGAGTTTGTTGTCTTCGATCGATAGCGAAGCATAGGAGCTAGAAAGTATCTCGCTCTCTTCGAGTCCCACTTCCAATATCTCATTGGCGGCCATATTGATTTCATCGGCTTTCTCGCTATTTGCGAGATATGTGCCATCGCCGTTATCTTCCCACGCCGAAGTGCCAAGCTCCGTCATGATGTCGTAATCAGAGAAAACGACGTCGTAGAGGTTGAGGTTCTTATTCGGCGTCAATAGGCGATATGGGGCGAATGAAGCGTCGCTCTCCGCTTTCTGAACGATGACGATGCCATCATCCGTGTTCGTATAGGCGATTTTGTCTCCGCCTTCCGAAATCAATAGATTCTTGTCGTCGATGGCGAGGTATGAATAGGATCCGCTCGATGAATTGGCGATGGAATAAAGGACATCCAATGTGTAATTGGTCTTTATCCCGGCGAGGAATTCGTTCAAGTTAGAGAATTTAAGTGGTTCGCTCGACTTCGCTTCATCTCCGCAAGATGCCAATATACCGACGCTAGATAGTAATAATGTCCCAATCAATAATGTTCTCTTCTTCATGGTGTGCCTCCAAAAAAAGACAAAGAGAATTGTCCGAGGAAATCTAGAAAAATCAATAATTAATTATTGGGAGACGAAGGAAATCAGAAATAAACCGAGAAAACGCTGCCTTCGCCGTAAGTCGATTCGACGCTTACGCGGTAGTCGTTATTAAGGCATAGATGCTTGACGATGGCTAAACCTAGCCCAGTGCTGTCGTTGGCTTTGCTTCTTGAGCGGTCGGCGATGTAAAAACGTTCGAAAATGCGTGGCAAATCCTTCTTTTGGATGCCAATTCCAGTGTCTCGCACCGAAAAGCCTTTCTCATCCAATTTGATCTCTAATAGTCCATCATCGTTGTTGTATTTGATGGCGTTCGATATCAGATTTTCCAAAATCATCGACAAATCCTTGGCGCTTCCGACGATCTTCGTTTCCTTTAGATTCATTGATAGCGATATATTTCTCTTTTCCATTTGCGGTCTAAACGAAGCGACCATAGATTCTATCATCGCCTTCAAATCAACTTCCTCTTTCTTCTGAGGAACGTTTGATTCGATGCCAAAGAGGGTGAACATCCCATCGACTATCGCTTTCATATGGAGAGCGCTCGATAACGTCACGGAATTGGCTTTCAATAGATCTTCCTTCTCGCTAACTATGCCGTTCTGTATGAGTTCTTGATAGCCGATAATTGAGGTCAAAGGGCTTTTGAGCTCATGTGATGCGTTTTGGAAGAACTCCCTTCTAATCTTCGTGGCCATCCTATTTTCCGAGACGTCGAGAATAAAGAGGGCGAAGCTATATTCGCTTTGTTTCTTGTCATTGAAGGAAGGGATGAATAGATACGTCTTCTCCCCAAGAGGCACATCGAACGAAGAAGGGTCGTCGCTTAATATCTTGCGGTAATGTTTATCGGCGTCTTCCCCTAGTTTCAAAGATTCGAAATCTTTCCCCAGGACCTCTTCCCTTCTTTTCGAAAGATATTTCAAAGCGATGGCGTTGAAATCGCGTATCCTATGCTCTTCGTCGAAAAGCAGATACCCCTGGCGCATATGGGAGATAAGGAAATCATCTTTCTTCTTCTCTTCCCGCATCTCTTCCAAAAGCGACTCATACCTTTTGAGTATCCTCTCCAATAGCTCTTTGAATTCATTCTCATTCGGCAAAGTCGGGAAATATTCCCCGAAAGCATGCTTGTTCATGTATTCCTTTAGAAGCGAGAGATTCTCTTTCTTGTCTTTTTCCCGAAGTTTCTCAATCGTAATGGAAAGCGCGATCGAAAGAAGCAAAACGATCGGCAAGGAAATGCCTAAAAGCAACAAAGACGTCTCTTTTGAAAGAAGAAAATAGACGCATAAAAACCAAAAAATGCACAGCAAAACCCCGACAAAAAAGGAAATAAGGAAATTTATCAATACTTTTTTCTTATCCATTCCAGCGGTATCCGACGCCATAGACGGTCTCAATCAATTTCGCGTCTTTGTCGCCAATCTTCTTCCTTAAGTCCTTTATATGGACGTCAAGGACCCTCGATTCATATCCGGCATCGCTTCCCCAAAGCTTCGCGAAGAGTTCTTCCCTCGTTATCACTTTGTCCTTCTTGGAAGCGAGATAAAGAAGCAATTCAAATTCGGTGTAAGTCAACCGAACCGGTTCATTCTTGTATAGAAGTTCTCTTCTAGAAGGCGATAAGAGATAATCGCCGAAACGGATAGCCTCGGCATTGAGAACGCGTCTTGCCTTAGCGTTGACTCTCGATATGAGCTCAAGGACCTCAAAAGGTTTCGATATATAGTCATCAGCGCCAAGTTCCAAGCCTTCGATTTTGTTTTCGAGCAAATTCTTCGCGGAGACAATGATTATCTGTAACTCATCGTCGTGATATTCGTTCCTGATTTTCGAGAGGACTTCCTCGCCCTTCATCTCTGGAAGATTCAAATCGAGCAAAAGGAGGTTCGGCTTATTCTTGGCGTATTCGTCCAAAAAAGCCAATGGTCTTGGATACGTCCTTATCTTATAGCCTTGGCTTTTGAGGGATAGCTCCATCAATTTGGCGATGTCCGCATCGTCTTCAAGGATTGCGATTTCGAATTCCGATTTTTCCATTCTTACCATTAAAGGATAACTCTTTCTTTATACATACCGTTAGCGATATATATCGTCCATTCGGCCACATTCGATGCGTGATCCGCCACTCGCTCGGCGTATTTGGCAAGAAGCAAGGAATAGACGCTTACGCCATCATCATGCCCATCGACTTCCTTCTTATTGGCCAAATCGTTCACTATCTCGGCATATAACGCGTCAACCTCATCGTCTCTGATGATAACGTCGTTTGCCTTATTGGCGTCCTCTCTTTCCAAAGAGGCGAAAGAATCAACCACCATCTTATAGCTTTTCTCGATTATCTTCTCAATCAATGGATGCGGACGGAATCCTTCTTCCTTCCTTAATTTTGAAACGCACCAAGAGACGTCTTCCGCGTGATCGCCGATGCGCTCGATGTCGCTTACAGCCTTGAAAATGCCGGTGATTTTCCTTAAATCCCCTGCAAAAGGCCTCTCTTTCAAGATAAGAAGCAAACACTCCTCCTCGATGTCGGATTCATATTCGTTTACCTTATCATCATCGATTTCGATGATTTTCTCTTTCGAGGCATAGGCATCAAACGCCCCACCCATGTAATGAAGGGTGATGTCAAGCATCCCTTCGAGTTTCTTTTCTAGCGGTTTCAAGTCAAGCATTATCCGAACCTCCCAGTTATATAATCATTGCTTCTTTTGTCTCTCGGATGCGAGAAGAACTCCTCGGTCTTATTCATTTCGATTAAATCTCCTAGCATGAAGAAGGCCGTGTAATCGCTGATGCGCGAGGCCTGTTGCATGTTATGCGTCACGATGACGATGGTGTATTTCTTTTTTAGCTCCCTTATCAAGTCTTCTATTTTAAGGGTCGCTATGGGATCGAGGGCGCTAGTCGGCTCATCCATCAATAACACTTCCGGATCCATTGCGATGGCCCTAGCTATGCAAAGCCTCTGCTGCTGACCGCCGCTAAGCGCCAACGCACTCGCGTCGAGCCGATCCTTCACCTCATCGTATAAAGCGGCTGACTTCAAGGAATTAATGACAATCTCATTAAGGATTTTCTTATCTTTGACGCCTTGGCAACGCGGCCCATAAGTGACGTTATCCCATATCGACATTGGGAATGGATTTGGCTGTTGGAAGACCATGCCCACTTTAGTTCTTAGATAAATGGTGTTGATGTCGTTGATATCCTGATCGTTATAGTAGATCTTCCCTTCTATCTTGCAGCCATCGATCAAGTCGTTCATGCGGTTGAAGCACCTTAGGAGGGTGCTTTTCCCGCATCCCGACGGCCCAATCAACGCCAACACCTTCTTCTCATAGACATCAATCGATATATCCTTTAGCGAATGTTTCTTTCCATAGGCGTAATAAAGATTGACGTTCTTCGCGGAGAAGACTTTTCGCTCGTCTTTCGTATATATCTCATCCGGTTTCTGATAGATGGGATTTGGCCTCTCGCCAGAAAGAGGGAAGGTCTCCTCTTTCTCGACGGCGACTTCTTCTTTCTTCTTTTTGAATAGGTTAAACACGTTATTTCCTTCCTTTCTTCTTTTCCATGCGGTAAGTGATGAGTTTGATCGATATATTCAATATCAGGACCGTTATCATGATGATGATGGCGATCGCGCAAGCTTCGCCATACGCCGGCTTCTCGCCGGAAAGGATATTCCAAATGTGGACGGCCAAAGTGCTATATCCGCTTGTGAGGGAAACCCCTTCCCCAATCGTCGCGCCCATCGCGAAGACGAGGGCTGCACTCTCTCCGACGATCCTTCCAATCGATAACAATGAGCTCGTCAATATGCCGCTCATGGCATTCGGTATCACGATTTTGAAGACCGTCTCGGTCTTGCTTGCCCCTAGGGCTAGCGAAGCATCCATATAGCTTTTCGGAACCGCCCTAATAGCCTCTTCCATCGTCTTGACGACGACAGGCAAAAGCATAACCGTGAGAGTCAATGCGCCACTAATGAGATTGCCGCCATTGCCGCCTGTGATGCCACTAGCGAAGGGGATAAATATCAACGCGCCAGCCAAACCGAAGATGATCGAAGGTATGCCGCTTGTCACGTCAATCAAATTTCTTATCAACGTCGTCGTCTTCCCTCCTTTTGCGTATAGCGAGAGATAAACGGCCGCCCCAATGCCTAGTGGCAACAAAAATAGAAGCGTTAAGCCGATAAGCGATAACGTTACAAGCAATGAGCCTCTGATCCCTCCTCCTAACGTCGATAAAGTGAGATCGTATATCGAAATAGAGGAATCCAACGCCGAGGCGAAATCCTCTGAGGAAGCGCTAGAGAGAACGCTTTTATAGGAACCATCTTCTTTCTTCACGATGAGGGATTCAACGTATGTTTTCTCGCCATTGTCGAATGCATTGCCATCTAAGTCGATAAGCTTCAAGAATGGCGAGCCGTTCTCTATATGAACAAGATAGACGACATCGTTTTGCTTTAGGTCCTTTCCAGTCTCGAAAGAGACGCCATACTTGCTAGAGAACGCGCTTCCCTCTTTGGCGTACGTATCGGTGTAAGTTCCATAATCATGAAGAGAAAAAGAGGAATCGCTCTTATAAGTGATGGTCTTCGAATGGTAATCGCCGGTTATGAAATCCCAAGATAGATAGCTCGAGCCACCCATCACAATATAGACGACTATCCAAACTAGCATCGCAAGCGACGCGAGGCCGAATATCCAATTGCACACGGCTTTTGCGATATCCTTTCTCTTTCTCGATTTCAAGCCTTTGGAAAAGGAATCGAGAGGGGATTTGCATATGTTTTCGTTATTTTCCATATTAATTCCCCAATCTCTTTCTTTCTCTTGAACGCTTGATTGCGTTTAGCGATATCGTGATCAGAAGAATCGCAAGCACCAAAACGATCCCTAGCGAGAAACGGACGTCATAGCCAAGGCTATCGACGGCGGCCTCGCTCATGCCGCCAAGCATCGCGCTCGTCAAGGTGTTGCCTGGATTGAATGGGTTATAGAACCCCAAACCATTTGAGGAAGAGCCGATGACCATTTGGATGGCGGTCGCCTCGCCTAACGCTCTACCGATCCCTAATATTACCCCGGCGAAGATTCCGCTTTCGGCACTACGAAGAACGACTTTGTAATTCGTCTCCTCTCTCGAGGCTCCTAAAGCCAAGGAAGCGTCGATGAGGTTCTTATTCACGCTATTGATGGCGTTGATCGATAATAGGCTCATCGTCGGTATCGACATAAGGGCCAAGACCAAGGAGGCGGTGAAGATGCTTTGCCCGCCGCTAGTCAAATTGCCAATACCAGGAATATTCCTCACAAGCGGGCACAAGACGGCCAAGCCAAATAGACCATAGATGACGCTTGGGATGGAGGAGAGTAGTTCCAAAGACGTTTGGAAGAGCATCCTTATCCTCTTTGGACAAACTCTGCTGATGAACAAAGCGCCTAACACAGAACAAGGGACGCTGATGATCAAAGAAATGGATGTCGCATATAAAGTGGTGAGTAAGAGAAAGAACATCCCTCCTTCTCCGTTATAGGTCCAATTATATGAAGTAAAGAAAGAAACGAGACTTTGTTTGGCGCCATCGTAATATCCGCCGACAAAGGGTTTGATGCCGCGAAAAAGGATGAATCCGACGATGAAGAAAATCGACAAAGAGGAGAGAACGGCGAAAAGAAGGAAGAAGACCCGCATTCCCTTATCGAGTCTTTCCTTCCTTATATATCGTTTCGAACCTGCTTTATCGGAAACGCTAATAGCCATCAGATCGCGCTAAGCGCATCCTTCCAAGTCGTGATCTCGCCCTTATAGATCTTCGTTAAGACTGAGCCGGTGATATTCGATAACATATCGTTTTTCGCGTTGACTATAGGAACGACGGCGTCTTTCGCGAAAGCGTCATGAATGTTCTTTTCGCTTAATTTAGCCAACTCACTATCTTTGATTTCCCTCGATAAGAAGCCAATGTCATAGAGGGTGCCGCTTGTCGCGGTGATGCCGCTAACTGCCGCGCCGCTTGATTGCTGATTGAGCTTGAAGGTCACTTTCGAACCGGTAAGTTCGCTAAATTTGCTTGAGGTCTTTTCAAGAACGCTTAGGACGCTTGTCGAGCCGCAGGTGTTGATTTCGACGGCATTCGTCGATAATCCAACGTACTTGCTCGCAAGTTCGCTCCAAGGGGTCAACGAATCGTTCTCGGAAAGGATACCGCCCGCGCTTTGGATGGCGGTATGGCCTTCAATACTATTCAACAAGAAATCCACGTAAGCGTGAGTCGCGATGCTGTTTGCGCTCGTTTCGTCATCATAGGCTCTGATGACGAAGTTGAAGTTACGACTGATTTTATATGTTCCATTCACCACAGTATCCACGCTCGCGACGACGCCTTCATAGCTAAGAGCTTTGATATTCGAGGCGCTTGCCAACGAATCCAAAGAGCAATATCCGATGGCATTCGGCTCATTGGCGACGGAATTCATCATGTCCGGGTTAGTCGCGGAATTCGCCACCACTACGTCAGCGTTCCATTTGTCTTCTTTCGCAACGTCGGCATATCCGATGTTTTCGAAGAAGCATTCGCGAGTGCCGCTACCAGCCGCTCTCGAAAAGAGTTTGATCGAAGCGTTCGAATCAAACGCATTTGCCTCTTGGCAAGAGGCGAGGCCAATTCCAGCTAGGCCTAGAAGGACTACAAGTCCGATTTTCTTTTTCATTTTTTTCCTTTTTCCTTTACGGTGAAAATGATGGAAGGAAAGAGGAAAACAAAACACCATACGGCCGTAAAGAAATGTGAAGAGAATGTAAAACTAGGTGAATAGATTGCTAAGAAAGAAAAAATGCGACTTATACGGTCGCATTCGTCTTGTCTTTGAGTATGACGACGTAGGATTTGTCGATCTCATCCCCGATATCTAATGATAGTTTCGTGAGATGATCGATGAAGACTTTATCGCTTCCTAAGTAGTCGGCCACAGTTAACGACGTGGCGCCATCGCCATAGCCATTCTCCGGGGTGACGACGGTATCGGTTGCGAGAGCGTCCCCCACTTCGGCGGTGATCGTGCCGATTAGGTAATTGCTATTGTCAGTATCGATAAAGCCATCGGAATCGCGCGCCAAATCGGCGGCCGTTTCGATCTTGCCGTCAGACCCGTCATAAATCCAGATATTGAGATTATTGGTATCATGCGGCGCCAAAGCGAATCCGATCTTGGTGACGCTAGTCGGGGCGGCCGCTTTGCAATAAACGCGAATCAAGACATCGTAATAACTAGATGTATCGGCGGTGATGCGGAAGAAATTGGTCTGCTTAAACGTAAAATCGAGGTTGTCGGTATTCTCGAAATAGCTCGTTGGCACGGCCGTTCCATCGCTTCCGCCATCGAACATCCTTTTGTCGGAAGTCGAAGACAAGCCACGTTCGGTATCGCTCGGATAGAAATCCTTATGAGTCAAAGGATAGGCGCTCGACATCTTGGTGTTATATGTATCGACTTCGCTTTGAGAGATGGAGACCATATCGATGTCATCGAATTCGAAACTATCAGATAATGTCGTGAACACGTTGCTTTGGAAAGCGTAGTTACCTTTGCTCGAGGAGAAATATTTCTTCGTTTTAGACTTCTCGCCATCGATATAGACGTTATTGACTTGGAAATCGACGTATGGAGCGTTGTTATAGGTGCCGCTATCGCATCTAAGGAATGTTTCCAAAGAATTGTTTGTATCATCTAGAGACAATGGAGAGGAAATGCCGGCCAATCCGAATTCGGCGACTTTCTCGATTTTTACATATAGTTTCCAATTTCCCGAATAAGCGTATCCGCTTGAAGAGCTAGACGATGGATCCTGAAATAAAGAAAGAGGCGTATTGCTCCTCGTTATTCCGGTAAATGTGGTATAGCCAGTACCGGTAGAAGTACTGTTATAATTGGCGAGCGCATAAACGTTATATACGCCTTCGCCATAATGGGTCGCCCCACTGGAATTGCTTTTTCCAGACTTGCTTCCATAGAACAAAGCATCATAAGTCATCCCGGTAATCTTGTCTCCAACCGAATAGGAGCCGCTGCTCATTGGGCTCTTGCTACCTACAGTCGCAGAATAAGCACTTCCGACTTTGTAATTTAGCCAGTTTCCTCGACCATCGTTAAAACAGAAATCCAGATAATAGATTGATGTCTCGTCTACAACTAGGTTCTTGTAATAATGATACGTGCAGTAGTTGCTTGTACCATTTGTTCCCGACATCGACGTCTCATATTCTTCGTCGAATGAATAATCTTTGTAAGGACTATAAGTGACTGTTACGCAAGTCGCGACATCTCCATGGATGCGAACGTGAGTTTGAGCTTTTGGCGAAACACTGTTATAGGTATTGCCACCGGCCGAGAAGACAGGATAAGCGAAAACGACTTTGCTTCCTTTTGGCATGCCACATATAGAGCGAGAACTGCCAAGTGTTGAATTCGTGACTTCATCAACTGAACGAAGCGGTTCATAAAGAGAGGTGTATCCAAGGTTACCCATGCTCATAAAACTATATGAACGGCAATTGACCAAATCACAACTCCATCCGCAAAAAGAAGTCGTGTAAGCGTTATGATCTAGTGCAGTCGTCTTTGGCGAGCCGATTTGGGTGTATTGTGCTTTCGTCAAGGCGGTCTCAACCGTCATCTTCTTATATCCGTAACTTACGTTGCCATCGCTATCTTCCCAATATCCGAAGAATCTGGCATCCGCGCTCGACGCGTTGGTCGATTCGCTGTAATAGGATTTATTGTTGTTGTAATACGTCAACGCCGCTGAAGCGGTATATGTATCCAAAACGTCCTCCGCCGCATCGGTATCGGTGACGCCAGCTTGGACTATGCTGGTGTAGACCAGATCGGCATATCCGCGATTAGGAAAGAAATAAACGGTGTAAGTATCTTCAGCGAACTTATAGTTAGGTTTGACGTCATCAATATATTCATCGGAATTGATGTTCTTCTTAATCGATGGATCGTCTCCGAAATAGAAAATCGAGAAAGCGGTCCCAATCGAAAGGACAGGCGCCAAGACGAGCAAGAACAATAAGGATTTCGATAAGAAACTACGGAGGAAACGTTTCATAAGTCGCTCCTCATTTTGGCGGTGATCGCGAATTCAAAGGAGACGAGAGGCGTCGTCCTCGCTTCATCTATAAGCATTTGCCTTAAATCTCTATAAGCCTCATGGGTGGCTGGGGCTTTGCCACTCTTATAGCCAGCGCTAAAAGGGAAAGTCCTATTCATCGGGGTTGAGAAATCGGTGATCGTCATCTCTGCTGTCGTTTCGTCCCAATAACCGCTAATGACGTCGCTATCGGATTCGACTGGCTGATAGAGCTGAAAATATTGGGAGAATACTTCGCTAAGGGTAATCTTGTATTCGAAGGTATATAAGAACGACGATAACGACAAATCGCTATCTTCATCCACGGTGGCCCAGGTGAAAGTGACGCTTACGGGAGAAGGGAAAACGACCTTCGTCTGACTGACGATTAGCTTTGGTTCTTCTCCATCGGCGGCGTAGTATTTGCTTCCTTCTTCTCCGAAGGTGACTTTCAAAGAACCGATGCTCGAAGGAACTTTCTTAGCGACTTTAACGGAAACGTCCGCGTTTTCGCGGGTCATTTCGCCAAAATACCAGATGGCAAAGCCCGTCCCAACGACGGTGATGGCCAAAGAAATCGGCAAGGCTATGCCTAGCAAGAACTTCTTAAGCCTCATTGCCCTGCCTCCTGGAGAGGATCAGATCCTTATTGGCGCTTAAGACGCTCGCTTTATCGTCGTCATAGTCCGCTTTTGCATGGACGGAATCGAGTTTGAGGCTAAAGAAGACTTTTCCTTCTTTATTCGAATGGATGCGGCTCTTATCGGATAAGAAGTAGACAATGTCGCCATTCTCTTTCTCTAACGATGCCTTTTGCTCAGTCACGAAGAAAGAGGAAGCCTCGTCTTTCTTGACGATGACCCACGCTTTATAGCCTTTGGCCTTTATGACATTGTCACCGGCTTTGTTTATGATTCTGAATTCGCCGTTATTCAATTGCCCGCAATAGGCATACGTCGTCCCATCGTCTTCCTTGGACAAAACGGACATCGGATATTTCCTTCCGTTTTGCTCCAAATATATGCCAGAGGTTTTCTTGGTGGATATAAGCAAGAAACTCCTCTTTGGCATTGGGCGATAATACGGAATCGCAAGCGGAGCTTCGTTAATGGGTTTCGTCGCATCCGTCGTTACGCTAGGAGCGGCCAAAGCGGGAGCAGGCTCAGTAATCGGAGCCTCTTCCTTCTTCTCTTCGACTATCTCGTTGCCATCGCCATCATATCCGACCTTCTTTTGTAATAGCGCCTCATAACGAACTTCGTATTCTTGCGTCATGCGGCCATAAAGGACACTATAGATGATGAGCAACAAGAAGGCGGTCAATAAGGTGATGATGCCGATCGCGCTTTGGAGATAGACGGTGAACATGCCTAAGAAAAGGTTTTGGAATCCCGTCCATTCACCGACGATGGAATCGTAGGGAATCATGATTTCGCCGCTAAGCGAGGATGGGTTGGCGTCGCCTCTAAAGGTGAAGACCTTCTCGCCGTTCTTCGTCTCGATTTCGATCAAACGGTGAACGATGGTGACGGTCTTGCCTTCTTCGCTACTCGCCATCTTGAAGGCGTAGACCTTATATGGGACCAAATCATCGGCAGAATTGACTTTCTTGATCGTGATAAAGGTATATTGAGGGAGCCTATTCGACTCATCGCTAAGATCATGAGAGGAAAGATCCGCTTTATTGATGGTGTTGATCTCCGCCATGGAACTCGTCCTAACGACAAGCATCGCGGTGTCGCCGAAGAACATCTGGCCACCGCTTTGTTGCTCAGTGATAGCGAATCCAACGACGACCAAAAGAAGGATGTAAATGGCTATTAGGAAACCACTAGAGATCTTCGAGGCTTTCTTTTCTCTCTTTTTCCTTTTGGAAACGCCCTTGGCTATCGACTTGGCGTCGCCATATTTTTTCTCTAGATAGGTAAGATCCTTATCAACGTCTTTTTGAACGCGAGGATCTTCGATTTGCTTGACGTAAAGTTTCTGTTTCGATTTGAAATAGAGAGCGGAAATTACGATAAATGCTATGGCAAAAAGAATTACAACCGTGATACAAACAGAATAAACGATTAATTCTTTTTCCGATGGCATCTATGACCTCCATTGATACGAATATTGCCTAGAGCGGACAAATCGCCGCCCTAGGCAGTAAGATTTTCGAAAGATTGTTAATCGATCGAAGGAAGATTAAGCGACTTTGACGAGCTTAGCTTCGTGGGAGATGACGACTTTGGAACCATTGACGGCCTCTTTCATGGTCTTGTAAGCAGCGAGCTTGCTTGGCTCTTTGCCATTGATGTATTGGAACGTGAATTTGGCTTTCAATTCAATGGCGTCTTCGCTATCGTCCCAAGTATAGGAGTAAGCGGTATAATCAGCAGCAGCAAGAGTCGTGCTGGAGTTAAGCTTATAGCCGGCAGTATCAATAGTATAAGGAGTTCCGCTGGCCACTTCAACGTAAGCGGCAACCGCTTTCGGGATGAAGACATAAGTGGTTTTGGTGGTTTTGACTTTGCCGTCAACGTGATCGACGGTTTCAGTATCGGTAACACCATCATATTTGACGATATCGCTGCCTTCACCGATTGAAGCATAATTCACGCCATAAGGAACCATGAAATCAATCAAAGAAACACCAGTGGCTTCGAAGTCCTTGCCAGTGTATTCGCCGTTGTTGTAATCAGCAAACGGGGTGCTCTTGGCGATGGCATCACGATTAGTTTGAGTCTGATCTAAGTTAAGAGTGGCCTTCGAGTTGAAGCTGAAGTGTCCAGCCGCCACCGCTTGAGTGACATTGACGCTGGCTTCACCATTATCACGATTGAGACCTTCACCGAAATACCAAACTGCGAAACCTGATCCGACGACTGCGATCGCTGCAGCTGCTGGGAGAGCGAATCCCACTAAAAATTTTTTCATTTTCTATTTCCTCCAATTTTTAGCAATTTTGTTTGATTCCTTATTTATATAGGCAGATGGAACCGATCTGCCGCTGGCGTTTCGCGTGCTAGCTACGTTTCTGATGTGTGCTTTTTCTCTTTTTCCTGGAATTCGGTTTCGTTCAGGTACGAACTACTTTCTTTACACTATTTCGTGTTTCAATTTGTTTTTTCCGTAACTCCGAGCGAATTTTGCCAATGATTTTTCGTTTTTTTCGGCAGGTCCTCCTTCCGAGCCACTTATAATAAACATTCTATGGCAATCCGCAAGAGAAAAAACGAACTTTTACAATTTAAACGACAATTGCATAGCATCTAATTAATTTCCATTTGTTAATATGTGAAAACAAATGATACCGCTTACATAAATGGGGGGGGCGAAAAATAGGGCAATGTGTATCGTTTTTCGCCTCATTCCTTAAGAAAATACATTAAGATTGCATGCGAAAAAGCGATTTTCGGATTAGTTTTCGCTAACATTTTTCATTTTTAGCGCCGCTTTATCATTGACCAATACAGTTAATACAGTTCTATATCAACCTATATTTTGAAGTTTCTTTATTTTCCTCTTGCCCTTTGCCATTGAGGCTATATAATTATCGAGCGCTTAAGGCGCCAAGGCTTGGGTAGTTAGCTCAGCTGGGAGAGCATCTGTTTGACGTACAGAAGGTCAGGAGTTCGAGCCTCTTACTACCCACCAAGCGAAAAATAACCCCGCATCGCGGGGCTTTTTTCTTGTCTAACGGTTGTATTTGCCGTTTACTTCCTTCCAATACGGAACCTTATCCAAAACATCTTTGTAATCTCTTAACGACCAACTCCAGTTCGATTGATTCGAACTGCCTGGCTCATTTAGCCTCGCCTCTTCCCCCAGATTAAGAAGATCGCTTAGAGGGAATATCGCGTAAGACGCTACAGAAGATAAGCAATATTCGATGATGTTTTTAGAAATATCGCCGATGAATCCTTTGTTTTCTAGCGCCGCTATCCATTCTTTCTTCTCTTTTTCTTTTAACGACGAGAAGAACGCCTTAAAAGGCATGTTATCGTGCGTGCCGGTATATAAGACGGCGTTCTCCTTCGATAAAGCATCTCTTTTCTTCGTTACCTCCGAATCGTAGAAATCAAATTCGATGACTTCCATCCCTGGGAAGCCGTAATGATCTCTAAGCGCCAACACCTCAGGTCTAAGATCCCCCAAATCCTCGGCGATTATTTCGATATCCTTTATCTCTTCCTTTAATGTATCGAATAACTTATACCCAGGGGCCAATACCCATTCTCCATTCTTTGCCGTCTTCTCTTTGGCGTCTATCTTCCAATAAGTGTCGAAAGCCCGAAAATGGTCGCTCCTGACTATGTCGTATAGTTCTTGGTTCCCTTTGATCCTATCGATCCAAAAGGAGAAACCGTTTTTCTCGAGCAAATCCCACTTATATATCGGGTTGCCCCAGCGTTGGCCGTCCTTTGAGAAATAATCGGGCGGCACCCCTGCCACCGATATGGGTTTCTTGCTATTCATATCGATATCGAAGAATTCTTGATTGCCCCACACATCCGCCGAATCATAGCCGACGTAGAAAGGCAAATCCCCTATTATCTTTATTCCTTTTCTATTTGCGTGGGCCCTTAGCGACTTCCATTCACGATATAGGTTCATCTGAACCCAAGCTTCATATAAGACGCCATTCCTCTCATCGTCATTAAGGGACGATATGTCTTCGATCCTATCTCTTTCCCCTTTCGGCCAAGCGCTCCACTCCTTGAGCCCGTTCTTCTTCTTATAATAGGAATATAAGCCCCACACCTTGACCCATGGATGAGTGTATATGAAAGCAAGCACATTGCTTTTTTCTTTCTCAATCGCACTCTCGAATGCCTTCAATAAGAGAGGCGCCATATATGCCCTGACCGCTTCATAATCGATGCGTTCGGAACCATTTCGATATGAAGGGATTTCACTAAGGAATCCCCTTCTTTTGAGATCGCTCAAATCGGTATATATCTCATCGATCGCATAGCTCGATAACGGCTGATACGGCGAATGGCCATATCCCAACGCGTTCAAAGGAAGTATTTGCCATAGTTTAAAGCCGGCGTCAGACAAAATGTCGACGAATCGATAGCTTTCTTTCCCAAAACCTCCGACGCCAAAAGAAGAAGGCAAGGAAGCAATGGGCATTAGCACTCCGGATTTTCTTTCCATATCTTTCAAGCAATAACTATATAACTAATGGCTCGTCTAGATAACGACAAGGATCGAAAATAAACAAAAAAGACGGCGAAAAGGCCTCATTTCGCTTTCTTTTTCTTATCCATATTGGTAAGAACGCCGAAAATGTAGGCGATTTCGGAAACGAAGGTGAAAATCATCGGAGCAGTGAAACTCCAGCTTGCATATATGATTGATAGAACAACATAGAAGATGAGCTCAATCGCAATCACGATGGCGAAAGGAAGGGATAATTTGCCAAGTTTCCCTCGTCCGACGTATTTGCTTATTCCGGCGGCTCCGCTAAGGAAATTGAAGACGACTATGAAAATCGTGGCCACGATCATAGAGGCGAGCATGATGGGGTTTTCCTTGGCGGATTCGAATGACGTTACGGCGAGGAACAAAGAACCGAAGGCCATCGCTATGAAAGCGGCCGATGATAGCAATAGTGAGATCCTGCCCGCTTTCTTGACTTTCCCTTCGTCCTCCCATTTGGAGACGATGGCTTTCCCTTCCTCGGAAACCATTTTCGCGTCGCTGCCACCATAAAAGGCTATCTCGCTCGTTCTAGACAATATCCGTAACCCTAGCACCCCCAAGCGATTCGGCTCTAGGAACAAAACGGTCACGGCCTCCCATATGAAAACCCAACCGGCGATGTCAAGGACTTCATTGCATATCGAAGCGGTCTCCCCTTCCCCGAACCAATGGTGCATCGTCCCAAAGCCCATAAGGGCGAGGATCGCAAGACCCGCAAGCATTAAGATGACGGCCTGGAACCACTTCTTCCTTTTGCTCTTCTGGATCAAGTAGTTGTTTAGTTCCAACGCTTCATTGAATCTAGTGAGCAAATCGTTCGGTTCATATCCTTCGTAATCGTCGATATGGAAATCGATTTCCACGCGATATTCGAGAGGTATCTTTTCGTATATGTCGGCAATCTTCTCTAACATTACGTTTGAGAAAGCGAACGAATCGTCTTTCCCAAATCCATTCTCTAATAGATCCGTCGCCTTATCGGCGCGAACATCCAAATAGACAATTCTCTTTTCTTCGTCTATGCGATAGTAATGCGAAAGCAGTTCCATGCGTCTCGAAACCGTTGCGTTTTTTATTTTCTCTCTCATGATGACATCTTCTTTCGTACAGTGCGTCAGAACGCGGTAAATAGCATTGCTTCCGCTTGCACAAGATTATATAAAACGAGCGACGAATTACAAATGATGGGGATTATTCCCGCTCCAATCAACAAATGCGAAAAAAGAACTAAGTTTAATGCTTTATGCCGTTACGAGATTGGCGATAATCGACAAAAATTTAGAATTACACCGCCAATTCGACAAAGCCCGAAACACCTTACTATAGCAAGCCAAACATTTCGAGATTTTCATTCACCTCGATAATTTCGTGACGATTCACTCATCACATTAAAACTTTTCACCGACATTGAAAACTTTTGATATTTCGATAAAAACTTTTCACTTGCACTGAAAACTTTTCTCTATTTATGCAAACCGCTAGCAATTAAAGTCTTGCCAAAACATTGGAAAAGTATGATTTTCGCCAAGCAAAAGTATTGGAAAAGTATAATAAAATGCTTAAAATATTATTGGAAAAGTCAATTTCTTTGAGGTTTAAACTATGTTTAAGAGAAAAATCGAGTCAACCATAGAAAATTATTTCAATGGCGACAAGAGCAAAATATTGGTAATCGAAGGCGCCAGGCAAATCGGCAAATCGTATATAATCCGGAAACTGTCGAAAAAATATTTTAAAAACTACGTTGAGATCAACCTCAAAGACGATTATGACGGCGATAGATATTTCGATAGCGATAAAGTAAAGACGACGACTCATTTTTATTATCGTTTATCCGCTTTGTATGGGGATTCATTGGGAACCAAGGAAAATACAATTGTTTTCCTCGATGAAATCCAAGTTTATCCGCACTTGCTGACAATGCTGAAGGCCTTAAATCTAGAGGGGCGATTCACCTATATCGTAAGCGGATCCTTGCTAGGCGTAACCCTTAAGCATACATTCATCCCGATGGGCGCCATCAAAGAAGAAAATATGCATCAACTCGACTTCGAGGAGTTCTTATGGGCCAATAACGTTGGAGACGAATTGATCCAACACGCAAAAACCTCTTTCGAGAATTTAGAACCCTTAGATGACTTCTCGCACGAATTCCTGTTGAACAAATTCAAGGAATACCTCCTTTGCGGTGGCTTACCAGATGCCGTCAAAGAATTCGTAATCAACAAAAACATCGCCGAAATGAGGAAAGTGCATTCAGCCACTTTCGCATATTACAAAGACGATGCCTCCAAGTATGATTCGGAGCATAAGCTCAAAATAGCGAGAATATACGATTTGATGGTGTCGTTTATGGCAAATAAAGTAAAAAGAATGCAGGCCAATAAAGTAGACGGCAAACGCTATACGATAGACAAATACGAAGACGAATTCGACTATCTCGTATCTTCCGGCATAGCATTATCGGTTCGAGCCGTAAGCAATCCTAAATTCCCTTTGTCGGAATCGACAGCAAAAAATTTGACAAAGCTTTATTACAATGACGTAGGCATTTTAACCAACGTTCTATATCAAAGGAACATAGATGCGGTTTTGGGCAAAGACACAGGCGTCAATTTGGGTTCGGTTTACGAAACCGCTGCGGCAACGGAATTAACCGCCCACCACCACGATTTATATTATTTCGACAGCAAAAAAGTGGGAGAAATCGATTTTTTGCTAAACGATTACAACGGCCTTTCCGTGCTTCCGATAGAAATCAAATCCGGCAACGACCAAGCGAATTATAGAGCTTTGCCAAAACTGGTCGATCCCAAACTCGGCTATAACATCCCCTTCGGCTACGTTTTTGGCAATAAAAATATCCTAAAAAGAGAGGGAAACATAATCACCGCCCCCATTTATATGATCATGTTCATATAATCCGGTTCTTTATACGCAAATATTAGTGGCGTCTTGCGCTAGTCTTTGACGAATGAGCAGCTTATTAGCATCGGCAAGACGCTCAATCGACGAATTCGGCTTATCGAAACCAACAAAAAAAGCCCAACCATTGAAGATCGGGCGTTGAATCTAGTGGTGCCGACTAGGGGAATCGAACCTCCAACCTACGGTTTACGATACCGTTGCTCTGCCAATTGAGCTAAGTCGGCGCGGTGAAAATATACACCAAGCGCGATAAGTGAGCAAGAGCAAACGTTCTAGTAACCGCCCGTAAATGAAAAAGGCCATCGACCTTTTGTCATGATCAATGGCCGTAAAAGCAGCTAGCGTTCTACTTCTTCTTGCACTTCTTGATTATGAAATTGACGAAGACGACGATTTCATGCGCCACTAGCGGCAAGACGCTTAAAGCGAACACCCAAGCGTAGTCGATCGGATTATCGTGAAGCGGATAGGTCTTGAAGAAGCCTTCAACGCCGTTAGAAGCGCTGAGCCCTGGGCACTCGATGACGAGGAACTGTAGTCCTAATCCCAAGAAGAAAGCGAGCCATAGCAACGGGTTCTTGTCTTTGAAGACACGGACGAAAGAATGCTTCACGTCCGTCATGCCGAGCATATGGAAGAGCTCACTGAAGGAGAGGACGGTGAAGGCCATCGATTGGCATTCCTCCAAATTGGAAGTGACCTCTAGCCACGTTTTTATCGATTCCAAATCGAACATTCCATTGCTCCAAGCGGGAATGAAGAAGGCGATTAAAGTGGCGATACCGATTATCGCGCCATATCCGAAGGTGATGCCGTATCCGCCATGGGCGAAAACGGATTCATTGGCTTCGCGAGGCTTCTCGGTCATTATCCCATCCGGTTTCTTATCGGCCCCTAGAGCGATGGCCGGCAAAGAGTCGGTTATCAAATTGACCCATAGCAAGTGCGAAGCGATGAGAGGAGCTGGCAAACCTATGGCGATGGCGACGAACATGCAAACGACTTCGCCGATGTTGCTCGATAGCAAGAAGAGAATCGTCTTCTTGATGTTCGCGTACATCCCTCGCCCTTCGGCGACCGCTTTTTCGATGGAAGCGAAATTATCGTCGGTCAAGACCATATCGGCCGCCCCTTTGGCGACGTCGGTGCCGGTGATGCCCATCGCGATGCCGATATCGGCCGCTTTCAAAGATGGAGCATCGTTGACGCCGTCTCCCGTCATAGCAGCGATTTTGCCATTAGCCTTAATGGCTTTGACGATCGCCACTTTATTCTCTGGCGAAACGCGGGCGAACACCCTTATCGTCTTGACTTTCTCTTGGAGTTCTTTCTCGGTGCAAGCGTCGATCTGATCCCCGGACATGACCTCTTCGCGCGAAGATGCGATGCCAAGTTCATTGGCTATCGCAAACGCCGTGTCTTTATGGTCTCCAGTTATCATTATCGTCGTGATTCCCGCCTCTTTTAAGGTTTTGACAGCCGGTTTGGCGGCAGGTCTTGGAGGATCGACCATCCCGACTAACCCGATGAACGTCAGATTGTCTTCAACGAGTTCCTCCCCTTCATGAATGGCCAACGCCAAAACGCGAAGCGCATTTTCGGCCATCTTGCCGCTTGCGGCGTAAATCTTCTCAATATCAGAGTCAGTGATCGGCTTAGTCACCCCGTTGACCCTGATGTGGGTGCAATGTTTCAAAATTTGATCCATCGCGCCTTTGGTGTATAGGATTTTCCCTTCGCCCACTATATGATGCGTGCTCATCATCTTGCGGACGGAATCGAAAGGAAGCTCGTTTATCCTTGGAGATTCTTTCTCGAGATCGCTCTTCTTGAAACCGAGTTTCTGTGCCATATCGACGAGGGCGACTTCCGTCGGATCTCCATAGACCCCATTCTCTATCGATGCGTTGCTCGCCAGGGCCAAACCCTTGGCCATAAAGCCGACTGTGTCATTCGAAAAGTCTTTCTCTTCATACATCGTCTCATCTTGGTAAGCCGCGACGACCGTCATCTTGTTTTGCGTCAAAGTTCCCGTTTTATCGCTGCAAATGACCGATACGGCGCCAAGAGTCTCAACCGAGGCCAAACGGCGAACGATGGTATTGACTTTGATCATCTTTTGCATTCCAAGAGCCAAGACGATGGTGACGACCGCCGTAAGCCCTTCAGGTATGGCGGCCACGGCAAGGCCAACGGCGTCGAGAATGTTTTGCGACCATTGATCGGCCAGATTGCCCTTGACGCCATCCCAAATCATCGATACGGCAAGCATCAAAACGACGATTCCGACCGTTAAATAGCCTAAGAATTTCGATATTTTGGCAAGGTTCTTTTGTAACGGCGTCGTTTCGTCTTCGCCCGTCGCAAGCATCGAGGCGATTTTTCCGATTTCCGTGTTCATCCCGGTTGCGACGACAACGCCTTCTCCTCGTCCATAGACGATAGGCGTGCTCATATACACTTCATTTATGCGGTCTCCGACTCCGACCTCCTCCGACAAAACGACGTTGGCATCCTTCTCAATCGGCAAGGATTCGCCAGTCAACGATGATTCGTCGCTCTTGATGGCATACGACTCGATCAAACGAAGATCGGCTGGGACGCTTCGCCCTTCTTCGAGAATGACGATGTCACCTGGGACAAGAGTATCCGCCTTAACCTCGATCAGATTCCCTCCCCTTCTTACCGTCGCTGTCGGAGACGATAGTTTTTTGAGGGCTTCTAAGGCTTTTTCGGCTTTGCATTCCTGAACCGTTCCGATTACGGCGTTAAGAATGACGACGGCGAAGATGATTATGACCTCTGCCGCATCGCCGAATGTATATGCCCTGTTCGCTTTGATGACCTCGAATATCCCCATTCCCAAGCTCACTAAAGCGGCCACGACCAAAATAATGACCATCGGATCCTTGAATTGGCCGAAGAATATCTTCAAAGGGCCGTCTTTCTCTTTTTCCTTAAGCTTATTTGGCCCGTATTTCTCTTGGCGAGCCTTGGCTTCTTGCTCGCTTAAGCCTTCTTTCGACGTTCCAAGTTCTTCTAAAACGGCGCGAGCGCTCTTATTCTCAAACATATTTCGGAGACCTCCTCTTTGTTTGGCGAAATTCGCTTTGCAAAGGTCTTGCGAGGCATTTGCCCATCCGTTCCGGTCAGTCGCCTGACGGGTTGTCGAAGTCCGGATTAGCGCTACTCCCCTTTGGCCTTGATAGTTTATCACAAAGCGAAAAGCAGGAAAGTGAAACTTTAGGGAAAAGCATTACGGCGAATAACTGTAGTCATAAGTATTTCCCTTAGCCATAAATCACTCAACGGTTTCATCTATCGTAACAGAACAAACGCATGAGTTTCTAAGGGTTTGACAAAAACCGGCGCCACAATCGCCTGTTCTTGCCCATTTGGGATTTCTGAAACGCTTTTTTGCCTCTTTTAGCCCCTTTCCGGGGCTTTTTTGGCGCGCCGAAAAAGGATCCGGCCGATTTTCAGGGCAAATGGCCGAAGCGCAACGGCGAGGATCGGGGAGAAGGCGACGTACACCGTTATCCAAAGAAACGGAAAAAGCCACTTCAATGGCAATTGAAGCCTGGCGAATCGGCTTATCCCATTCAAGAGAACTAAGGCTTACTTGGGTTTCGCAATATGAGCGGTCGTTTTTCC